>CALJOK010000016.1 GCA_937981555.1 uncultured Saprospiraceae bacterium | reverse complement strand
CGCCTAATAATTTAAGGAGCCCTACCAATTTTAAACAAGTCCCCCTCCTCTTTTTATGGAGACCTCCTAATTAATCTTTAGGAGCACCTAAAAATAAAAGAAGGAGGGGTTGCGTCAAAAAAAAAATATTTTTTTTTAAATAATTTAAAATTAGTTTCCTACACCATCAATAATAGTATAACTAGGGCGTACAAACCCTTATATATATTATATTTTTACAATATTCGTTTGTCCCTCTTTTTCTTTTGTTGCACCTCAAAAAACAGATAAAAAGTACACCTATCGAGTTTATTTCCTAAGAAATATTTTTTTTGGTAAAATTATTGTTTTGTTTAATGTATTCTAAAATCCAACGGTAGTGCTTTCGCTGGCACCTCCTCTAAAAAACAGAAGTAACAAAAAGCACAAACGCTGGCGCTATCCGCTTCTGCGGTAGTGCCTTGCATCCTTGCTTCTTTAGAGGTAGTTTCAGCGGTATTCTCTTCCAGCCTCTTGGATTTATTTTTTCCCTTGACCTATCGTAAGGAGGTAATTCTATTGGTACTTTTTCCCCTTGATATATTTCATATGACGGAGTTGTTTTAAAAAGTTTTACTGCTTTTTTCCCTAATTGTGAACGTTTAAAAAGTATGTATTGTACTATTCTGCAGCAAACTGACGGAGAATCGAAAAAACTGTTTCACCAATACTTCCAAAAGTATAATTTTACCACATAGCCACATAGGAAACATAGTATTTCCTGCTATGTTTTCTATGAGGTAAAAAATTATTTCCGTTGATTATTTTTTCATTTATGAAAATCTCTACGTTATATAAGAATGGATTAAATCTCCCGTCAAAATCTCTACGGTAGTTGGTTAATTTTATGCTCCATTCCCATTTTATTCCAAAATAGTTTCTCCAAATGTCAATAGATTATTATCGGGGTCGAGAACAGAAAATTCCTTTTGTCCCCAAGGTTTAGTTTCCAATGGGCCGTTCGGGTGAATACTCGTTTTATGATCTAATAAATATTGGTGTAACTGGTCAACGTTGTCCGTTCTAATATAAACCTGCCCATAGTTTTCTTTAGGATCAAGTTTTTTAAACTCGAAGAAATGAATTTGAATTTGGTCTTTTTCCATCATCAAATAACCATCATAGTCAGCACTTCCAAATTCACTAAATCCCAACTTGTGGATATAAAATTCTCTTGTAATATTTTTGTCCCGCATAGGTAATTTCGGATTGATAGCTGTTAGCATAATTCCATGTTTAGTTTTGTCTAACTACTTAAGTATACGATTTAAATACATTTAGCGACCATGTTTGTTTTTGTTGGTCACTCTCCTATTTCTTTCAGGTTAATTCTTTCTGAATTCAATCCAAAAATAAATCAATAGGGAATTCAAAATAGATTAGCGGAATAGCATTCGATCTAATATCGTATAGAACGATAAAAACGAACCCTTAAATTTTTGTCATCAAAGGGAGCCATGGGTAGTTCTTTTTTACTGTATATATTAAAAAAGGTCTCCATCACTTCTAGTCCAATGAATTCTTCACATCTGATAACCAGAGAAGAACCTCCTTTTTTTCCATTAAATTGAAATCTACCTTTAAAGAAATTCCTTTTTGTTCTTTGGTAAAGAGGCCATCTGTATGTTTGGCTTTATCGTGAAAATTAATGACTTGATGTGTTTGAACGGGATAAGGCAAACCCTTTACAATAATCTCTTCTTTCTTTTCACAATTAATCTCGTCCTCAATTAAAGCAAAGGTACTTTGAGAAATAAGAATTTGATCAGGTTCAGCATTAGATTCCAACCTGCTGGTTAAATTAACTTGATTTCCGATAATCGTATAATCCATCCGGTCATCAGATCCAAAATTGCCAACGGTGCAGAAGCCGGTATTAATTCCGATTCTGATCTTAAGAGGTTGTACTATTCCCAGTTTTCTCCATTCGTTTTTAAGATCTATCATCGCCTCTCGCATTTCGATAGCCATTTGTACACATGCCAACGCATCATTTTTTATTCCTCTTGACTCGGGGTCCCCAAAAAAGATCATAATTGCGTCCCCTATAAATTTGTCAATAGTTCCACCATGTTTAAGAGCGATTTTTGACATCTTATTAAAATAGATATTTAGTAGCGTGGTAAGTGCTTCTGACTCCATCGAATCAGTAATACTTGTAAAGTCCTTTATATCTGAGAAGAATATGGTTAGATTCTTTCGAGACGTTTCAATTTTTACATCGTTTCTCCCGTGAAATATAGATCCATACACTTGTGGGGAAAGGTATTTGGCCAGCTTGCCAGCTAACCCTTCCAATTGGTCTTTTTTGTCCTTCATCTCTTTTCTTATTTGGACGACCTTTCTACTCAACCGAAAACTAAGAAAAGATGATAGGTTTGAAAACAACATAATTCCCAATGAAGATGCAATAATGGTCTCTATCTCCGAGTGTATAACCAACTTAAATCCGAATACGAGGTAACCCAATGCGATCCCAATAATCAAAGAGATTATTCCTCTCATAAACATATGAAATCCTCCAGCAACCATTAGAGCGGTTGCTACCGCTAAAAATGTATAGGTTGTTGGCCATGGTTGAAAATTTGCGGATACAATAAGAATCCCAACAAAAAAACTATCCATCAATAGATTTCGCAATTCTCCCCCCTTCTGATTCTTGCTGTTTTTAGCCATATAAAAAGCAAGTTGAGGCCATATAAAGCTATAAGTGAACAAGAATAACCATTCGAAATTATATCCTAAATTAATCCAGACAGAGGCAATAATAAAAAAACCCAACAGGTGAGAAACACTTCTTCCCAACCTATTTGACCGAACAACAGGGTGGATGGTTTGGTTATGAGATGTCTTCATTTGTATAGTATGATTTGCGTTTATTTGTTGGTTTAAAAAATGATTCTTTATTTTTTAAAAATATCAAATAGGCCACAAAAAGCGGCATACCTTTTTTATCGTGGGACTGCATATAGGTACAGCTGATATTTTTTTTAAGGGAATTTGGTTGAGATTTTTAGGAAAAAAATTAAACTAATGTTGTTTTCAAGTATTGGTTTGTTAAGAATTATGAGTTTGTTCTTAGTTTTTAAAATTACAAATTATTTTTTGGTCGATTAAAAAAAATGTCCGAATGGTAGCTCTGAGTGTCCGAACGGTAAATTAGGTGTTCCTATTAAAGGTTTATCCTGCTGTTTTACGTTTTGTATTAAAAAACACAACGATAAGTCTTTGGTTTTTAGGTAGTTATGAAATTAGAAAAATAGAAAACATGTGGATACTTTTCCATGTTTCAGCAGTTTGCCAACTCGGTGGGAAGGGGAAAGAGAAGAGCTATTCACAGCAATTTCAACCATTTCACCAACTCCGTTTTATTCCTCCGACTGACAGGAATGATATGATTTCTTATCGTCAAATATTCCCGTTGCTCACTAATTGCATCAATCTGGTCGAGGTTGACGATATACGAGCGATGGACTCGGATAAATTTTTTTTTTGGCAATTCCTCCTCAAAACTTCGCAAGGGTGTAGAAACGAAATAATTTTTTTCTTCCGTAATAATTTTGCAATAATTCCTATCCGCTTGTAAAAACAAAATGGAATCAAAAATCAATTTTACCATCTGGTCTTTGTCTTTGATAAACAATCGGTCGTCCATCATCGAAAAATCCTTGTCTTTTTTGGGATTGTTTTTTTGTTCCTCCCCTATTCTTTTTTGAGTAATCTCGATGGCCCTTTGCAAATCTTTTTCCTGAAATGGTTTGGAGATAAACGCATAAGGTTTGGCGGCAACTGCTTTTTGAAAAGTCGCATCATCGGTATTGGAAGTCAAAAAAATGACAGGTATTTTAAAATATTCCAAGATGTATTCCGCCGCTTCGATACCATTCATACGACCACCCAAACTGATGTCCATCAAAATAATATCAGGTGGATTATTTTCAACCGTAGAGATTGCATCTTCCGCTTTGGTATTGATACCCGTCACTTCATATCCGAGTTTTGCCAATTGGATGGAGATGTCGGCAGCGATAATCATCTCGTCTTCTACGATGAGTAATCTTAGTGGTTTTTGCATGGTTAGTTTGAATTGAGCATTTCTTTGGTTTGTTGCAATTCCATCCACAACATGTACGATTGAATTCCAAAAAATACCAGCAAACCTATCAGGACGAGCAATAATATTTTAAAAGGAGTGGAGAACAATTTTGAGTTGGACATTAAATTCAGCGGGTTAATTTTGTTAGACTTTCATTGGTAATATTTTCTATCTAAATGTAAAACCCTTAATGCTGTGATATTAGGAAAATGTCCGAATGGGGAGTATGGATGTCCGAATGGTAAATTTTAATTTCCGAGTGGAGATAAAAGATTAAATCAATTTCAAATACTTCAAAACCTCTTCCCGATTTCTCCGACTAATCGAAATATTCGCACCATTGATAACAAGATATTCCCGTAAATCACTAATCGCATCGACCTTCTCAATATTCACCACAAAAGAACGATGCACTTTGATAAAATTTTTGGAAGGCATTTCTTCTTCCACCGTCCCTAGCGGAGTGGTCACTAAAAATACTTTTTCGGCAGTATGAATTTTACAATAATTTCTATCCGCCTCCAAGTATAAAATATCTTTAATCGAGACTTTGACCATCTGGTCTTTTTGGCGAATAAATAATCTATCGTGTAAAGTCGTCACTTGGTCAAGTTCCGTATTCGATTTATTTTTTTCGATGGCAATATGAGCAAAGGCAATTTTTAACGCTCGGTCGAGTTCCGTTTTTTGAAAAGGTTTAGCAATAAAAGCAAAAGGTTTGGTGACAATCGCGCGTTGGAAAGTAGCATCGTCGGTATTGGAAGTCAAAAAGATAAGGGGCGTTTTGGAAGTCTCGACAATATGTTGAGCCGCTTCGATGCCATCCATTTTTCCTTTTAAAACAATGTCCATCAAAATCAAATCGGGCGGGTTGACAGCAATCATTTGGAGGGCATCTTCCGCCGAAGTTTGAATGCCGATGATGTCATATCCGAGTTGGGTCAACTGCATCGAAATATCTGCTGCAATAATCATTTCATCTTCTACGATGAGGATTTTTTGTTTGGTAGTCAATGTCATTCTAGACTTTTTTCTATTTGTTTGGATAAATCTATTTAGTTCGTATTCCTAAGCAGCCAATTCTTTTTTCAAAGAAAATTGGATCACCGTTGAAGTACCGCCTTCGGTCGATTTTTTAATTTCGCCACCCAATTGTGTCGTTAACAATTGGACCAACATCGTACCAAAGCCAGTTCCCTGATTACTTATACTGAAAAAAGCATCAGGCGTTCCATTGTCCGCTATTTTCAATTGGATAATATTATTTTTTTCCCTCTTCATGGCAATAGAAATTTTCCCACCTTCATTTTTCAGAAAAGCATATTTCAAAGAATTCGTAATTAACTCGTTGGTAATCAAACCAATAGGAATCGCCGTATCCACATCTAATTCTATTTCGGGCATTTCAATATCCAGTTCCACCTGTTTTGCTTTTTCTCCAAAACTATCAATAATGGCATTCCCGATGGTTTCAAAATAGTCTCGCATTTCGATAGCCGCCAAGTTTTCTCCTTGATATAATTTTTGATGAATGAGTGCCATACTCGCCACTCGGTTTCTACTTTCTTGCACGGCATTCAAGGCAGTTGGGTCGGTGATACTATTGGATTGTAAATTGAGTAAACTCGAGATGGTCTGTAGATTATTTTTGACTCGATGATGAATCTCTTTGAGGAGGACTTCGTTTTCTTTGTTTTTTATTTCTAATAAATCATTCGTTTGTCTCATCAATGAATTTGTTTTTTCTAAAGCTTCATTGCTTCGTTTTCTGGTTTGCGCATTTCGATAAGATTGGAAAAACAACAAACCAAGCACTCCTGCAAATCCGATTGCCAACCATTGAATAACTCGTTGTTGCGAGAGTTCTGATTCTTGGGTTAGAATCATTTTTTCTTTTTCTTTTGTTTGATATTGAGTATTCAACTCATCCATTTTTAATAAAGTCTCATGTTCTTTTGCTTCTATTTCAGATTCTTCTGCTGCCAAATGATAATAGTACGCAGAGTCATATTGATTGAGTGCAACATGATTTAAAGACAAAGCACCTAAGACACTTGACTCCAATCCATTCGCTTGCAGCGTCGGAAATTTTAATAAAGAAAAATAAATTTGATTGGATGCCGCATGTTTTTTTTGTTTGCTTAATATTCGACCTCGGTCATAAATCAACGTAGTGTGTTCATAATCATAATAGGTATTATCGTTGATTAAATATTCCATTTCACTTAAGTCTTGAAGCGCCATTTTGTATTCCCCTGTTGCGATATATGTTTTTGCTCGTGTATCTAAAAAAATAATTAAGTCATTCGCACTAACGGGTTTATTTTGTCGAACTATTTCAATACACGTATTAATATATTTTACTGCTTGCGGATAATTTTCCAATTTTCGATGACACATCGCTATTTGGTCCAGCGCTGCTGCTTTGTCATGTGGAGTACCTTTAATTTCCAAAATTTCCCATCCCTTTTCTGCATAAGCCAAGCCCTCTTCCAATCTGTTGAAACCTAGCATCATAAATGAAAAAGCTACATAGGTCGTACCTATCTCTCTTTGGCCATCAAATGATTCATAGATTTTAATGGCTTCATGAATATATTCAAATGTTTTTTCTGCATCCTTATCATTCATAGAAAAAGTAGCATATGCGACATAAGCCTCCGCCAATTTTTTTCCTTTGGGAAATTCTAAATAATCCTTGATTCCCAATTCGTAAAATGAGGCAGCTTTATCTCTTTGTCCACCAACTCTATAAAACTCTCCTAAGTCAAGATATAGATGTGCTCGTTGATAAATGTCATTCAGTTGAGTAGCAAGGGTTATTCCTTTTTTCAAATAAGGAACAGGGGTATCGGTATAAACTAATCCTACTTTGTAAGCATTTTGTACAATATATTGAAGCTTCGAAGAATCGCTCCTGTCACTCTCTAGTACCTCGTCAAACTGATGCTTATATGCTATTTCTTGAGGAGATAAGGTTTGCGCTATTCCATTAAAGGTTAAGAGTAAGAAGATGGAAAAATTGATATATTTTTGAAATGAAAATTTCATTTTATGTCTTTATTTTTTGGGTATATGGTTTCAATTGAAACTGATAAGTATGCTTAGGCATAGTTCAAGAATGTAAATCTATTAATGTACTATACCTTATCTTTTAACTTACCGAGCAATATAAAGCTTTTTTAAAAAATTTAGCATATACTGATCAAATGATATTGAAAATATCAGGCCTAATAATAGGTGTGTTTCCTTTAGTTTTGGTATAAGACTTTTAGTTATTTCTGTTTTTTAGCGGTGGGTCGATCAGAAGGTGATGCTGTCGTGATGTTACATTATTGCGAGAGGGAAAAAATGAGGAGCTCTACCATCAGATTAAACAGCGTCTTTTAGACAACTATTTTGAAAGACTTTTCTGCCAAAAAAATCAAAAGAATTCCCTGGTGCGTGCATCGGGTGTAAAAGTTGCAAGGTTTTTTTTCTTTGGGTATGCGATATAAATACATTTAGCGACCATGTTTGTTTTGTTGGTCACCGCTCTATTTCTTTCAGGTTAATTTTTTATAAATTCAATCCAAAATAAATCACTAGGGAATTCAAAATAGATTAACGTAATAGCATTCGATCTAATATCTATAGAACGATAAAAACGAACCCCTAAATTTTTGTCATCAAAGGGAGCCATGGTTAGTTCTCCCCTACCGTTTATTTGAATATTATAAAAAAGGTCTTCGCCATAAAGGTTACATTTTGCGACCCATTCTTTGATTTCCATTGATGTATTAGAAACTAAGGGAGACCTTGAATTAATGGTATTTATTTTTTTGAGGATTTGCGTCTCATTCCCAAGAGAATCTAATTCGTATTCTTTTACATATGATTTTTCTATCATGTACATTTTGCCTTTCCAAGTACCTTGTAATGAATCAATATCGGTATAATCTTGAGTTGTAATTTCAGCATAAGAATTCTGTAATTCCAGTTTAGGAAAGATGTTAGCAGAATAGGTTTCTTCCATTTTTTCTTGAACGAACACCGCACTAAATTTATCCAACTGAGCATTAATTGATATTGGATTTACAATTAAGTAAATTAAAAAAGGGAGTAAGTAATTTTTCATAAAATAAAATTTATAGATTGTTTTTTATCTTGAAGCTGTTTACCCATTTTCGGTTCAATCTAGTCCTCCTGTTAAATTCTTTTTAAATAAAAATTTCATGTTTTTCTTTCGTCTGAAAGATAATCATTATTCTTATTCACGTAAGCATTTATTTGTTCCAATTTTTAAACAGGCTCTAATTCCTAAGCTGTCGAGTATTTTAAAATCAGAATTATTTTAAAGGCCTTTCCGTGTTCTTTTTTTTAACTTAAGAATTCGGTCTTCGTAATAATCTTTTAATTCGTCAATAAAAGTCAATGGATTTTTATACTCGGTGATAACTTTATATAACTCCTTATTCCTAGCTAAATTGATTGCCTTTTGAATTCGTTCTTTTTCTTGTTGCAAGTAATTATCATTAGGTAAAACCTTTATTTTAGCAGCTACAGCATCGAGATTGATTTCCGTATTCCCTTTAAAAATATGCGTATGATAGGCTTGTAATGTTTCCAGACTTTCCGTTTTATAAATTTCGATTAGTCGGCTTGTCATCTCCGTAGCGATCTCCGTTTCTTTTTTATTCATGGAAAATTTATCTGGATGGATATGTAATATCGCTTCCCTGTAAAGCCTCTTTTTTTCTTTTTGTTGTTCGGAGGAAATACCGGTTTTTTTTTGCTCCGCAATAATTTGTAGTCCTTTGGGTTCCTTATAGTTCTTACCTCGTTTTTTTTGTTCTAATCGCTTTGTTTTTTTTGCTTTTTTGAGCTGTTTATATAAAGTATATAACTCTTGTTCTTCCACAATCAGATCACTCAGATGAGTATGAAGTAAGGCTTCAAAATTTCTGGTTTCCTTTTGGATTTCTGCTAGCTCATTTTGGAAAATTTGAATCTGTTCTCGTAATCTTTTTTGATCGGTTTGGTCAGTAGAAGTGAGTTTTTTATTAGACATAAAATTGGACTAGTTTTGTACATTTAAATGTGTCACATTCTTTTTATTATATGGTAACTATATGTGTAAACGATATAATTTGCATTTAGCGACTATAGCTGTTTTGCACTTTGTTGGATGCTGGCTATTCGCTATTTAATTTATATCAAATACTTTCATGAATTTACCATTTCTTGGAACATAATTGAAATTATCAATTAGATATCTTGCGATTGATTTCATATGCCCAGCACCGTAAACTATTCCTATAGTTTTATCTAAACTTGCTTCGGCATTTAATCTCCTTCGTATATTTTTAAAAATTAGTTGTTCTCTTTCATTCATGATAAAATTCCTGGAAGTTCCTAGTTCATCTTCAATTGGACCGTATGCCAGATATGCTTCTTGTCGTGAGGTCATAAAATTTTTAGCTAGAATTTCTCTGGTAATGCCTTGGTGGAAAACAAATAGTTTTAGAGGGTCGATAAAACTCAATTTGATTTTTTCTTTTAGGGTTAAATTTTTCCAAGCTTCTTCTCCTGATTCTGGATTGAAATCAGAGTGAGTAAGTTTTTCTTTTAATTCATTTAAATCAAAATATTCACTTTGAGTTACTAAGCCTAATTTATCTGCAATGACTTTGTATTGATAGAAAGTCAGGCCTAAGTTTTTAAGACTTATTTTGTTGTATAGTTTTTCTTCCTTTTTGATCAGAGCAATTCCTTCGTAAAATATTTCATCACAACTTTTAATATGATCTAAAACCGATTCATAATATTCTTTTGAACCGATATGAATCATTGGAGTTAATCTAAACTTTAAGTTGATGTTTTTATCTCTATTTATAAAATCAAACATTATGGTGCGAACGAAGAAATTGGTGGATTCTATAAAGTTCATTTGATAAAAATTTTAGCATTATTGAATACTTTTATTTTAATTAAATGAATTTAAGAATTCAATATTTATCGACTGGAGCGGTGAATTATTCGCTTAGTTGTTTTTAAAATATCCTTTATTTTTTTTACGATGCCATTTTCGTCAGGATCATATTTAAGTTGTATTCCTTAATTTTTATCCGTCCATTTTATAAACTTTTCAAAAATTTCATCCCACCGATTAATTTCGTTTGTTCCATCATTTTGAATATAACTATGATTACAATTCAGGCAGACTTCAAATGTCAAGTTACTTTTCCTTTTCTGCATAAACTGAACGGGAAGTAGGTATGCTGTTTCGATTGGCGTGCTTTCATCCTTTGTTCCGAAGACGGCAAAAATGGGAATATCAATAGCTAGTAAATCTTCTATGGGAGGTTTTTCATAAGTTGACCATCTTTTATTGGTGAATCCAAAATGATCCAGCTCAATAGAATTTGGATTTTCAATTACACTTTGATACCAATTTATGATGCCCATTATATTTTCATGTGCCAAAGAATCGGATAGCTGACCTTTGATTGCTTCAATTCTATTGAACAATGAAAATTCATAAAAATTATTCAGCACATTCCCTGACCAAAAACCAAGATTTGTAATATGTTTATTTTTTGAGGCAAGTGCCGCTCCGATAACTGCTCCCTCGGAATGACCATAAACAATTATTTTTTCTGGTTGCTTCAAATGATTCTTGATGATGTGTTCGATAGATTGATGAACTTGATTCACTCTATATGCTTGATAATTATTTTCATAATACTTCTGAGGAATTGTTATATTTTCATTTGGAAAAATTCCTTCCATTCCTGGTTTTGGAATAATGGCAAAAGTGTAAGTGGAATCAATATTTTTATAATCATCAACAAACCATCTGTAATAGACAGGTTTGCCATCTTTGATGGTATAACTAAAAATAGGGTTAGCATCTGTGCCTTGAATAAACACTACTAATTTGGTTGGTTGATGTACATAATTTTTAAGATAATAAGTGATGGTGTCAGAGTCTTGTATCACTTTTTGTTCCATGAAATTAAATTGCTCTAAAGCCTTCTCTAATAATTGGTTTTTATTATTTTGAGCATTTGCATTGATTGAGATTAGTAGGATAGTCCAAAGTATTATATTCTTCATGTTGTTGCTTTAAGTACCGAATCACAAATATGTATAAATTTTAAAAGGTAGTTACAAGGTATACTAAAACCCTTAATCAAACGGCCTAATTCGGAAAATAATAAATCTCCCCATCTACCTCTACTGCCACATGATTAAGTGTTTCCCAAAGAGGTGGGGCGAGTTCCTTTTCCCAATTTGTTAAATCAGATTGCAACTCTTTCACTTTCTCAGGCAGTTGATTCCATAGATCATTTTGTTCTCGAAAATCATTTTTGACATCATATAAATGTTGGTGATTTGATCGCGCATTTAGGACCAATTTATAATCTCCCTTGCGGATAAATTTGGCATAAACACTTCTGGAATATAACGTTTCATGTGGTGCATTATTTTGTAAAGTGTCGGTGATAAAAGGAAGTAAATCGACGCCATCAATTTTGTCCTTAGGCAACTCCGCTTGTGCCGCAACTGCCGAAGTAGTAAAAATATCCATCAGGCTGATCGGTTTTTCAAAAACTTGTTCTGACGGAATCTGTCCTTTCCATTGCATACAAAATGGGACGACTTGACCACCCTCGAAATGGGTGATTTTTCCACCTTTGAATGGCGCATTATTCATGAGTCCCGTATAAGTTGCTCCACCATTATCGCTAGTAAAATAGATAATGGTATTTTCTTCCAAACCTAAATCTTGCAATTTTTTGATGATGGTTCCGACAGCATCATCGAGCGATTTTATCATCGCATAATACACCCGTTGGCTATGATCTTCAATGTGCGCTAATTCCTTATAATATTTTTTGGGAGCTTGGATGGGCGCATGAGGTGCATTGAAGGCAGCATATAAAAAGAAACGGTTGTCTTTATTTTTTTCGATAAATTCGGCTGATTTATTGCCAAACAACGTAGTCTGATAAGGATGCCCTGCTACTTTTTGCGGCACGCCATTTTCTCTCACATCATAAGCTAATTGTTGCCATTGCATATCATCTAGATATTGATTGAGGTGTGCCTCTTCCATGGTTGGATCACCAATGTCGGCATACAAGGAAGCCCCATTATAAAAACCATAATGATAATCAAACCCATGTCGAGCAGGTCGATAATTGGGATGCATTCCGAGGTGCCATTTTCCAATCAAGCCAGTAGCGTAGCCTTGATTTTTTAAGATTTCTCCTAGGGTGGTTTCAGTAGAAGGAAGCCCTCGTTTGCCAATTCTTGTGGTATTGTACCAAGAATATTTTTCTTGTTGATTGCCATGTTTTTCAAGGTCTTCTAGTCGCATTCGATAGACCCAAGGGAAGGGATCGGGTAAGGCTTCAAAGCCATAACGATTTTGATATCGCCCGGTTAACATTCCTGCCCGACTAGTTGCGCATACGGGGGCAGTTACATAAGCTCTGGTGAAATTAACGCCCGAACGAGCAATCTGATCAATATGTGGTGTTTGAATTAATTGATTACCATTCATAGATAAATCATAAAACCCTAAATCGTCTGCTAAGATGACAATTACGTTGGGATGATCTTTGTCTGATTTTTGAACTTTTGTGGCAGCGATTTCTGACCGATCAATTCCGGCGTAAAACCAAAATAGCAAACCAGCAAAAGACACTACCCCACTTGCCACAATTAATTTATTGGGCAATCGTCGAAGCAACTCTCCGATAAGAAGTGTAGGGAAAAGGTAGGTGTAAGCTTTGGTCAATTCATCCGCAAATAAACCTGCGGTAAATATACTTTCTGTTCGCCAAGTGTGAATCCGTAATTCGATAAATTGAAAAAGCCAACCAACGATTGCTCCCAAAACGGCTACCAATAAAATGGAAATGATTGGATGCCAATTTTTTGATTGGGCTGCCTTTTCAGAGAAATGAATGATGCCTCCGAGGATACCTAGAAATAAAATATACAGAGGCAGCATATGTTTTAGAGGTGCATTTAGCATGATAATGTATCCGACGAACAGCGTGACGATTCCAAAGGTGATGATTTGGGTGAAGAGGTGGGTGAGGATATTTTTTCTCATGATTATTTTTGTTTTAATAAAAGAGCAATTAGGTATCGCCCTTAGAGGGATCCGATACCTTTTCCCTTCAGAACAGCATTTTATTTTACAATAAACATATCGCCATCATTCGCAAAATGAATGGGTCCATCGTAGCCCGACAATTCTTTTTTATATAAATTTTTAACCACTCGCAAATCAGGTGCTGGGGCGAAATGATGCAATACTAATTTTTTCACCTGAGCAGTTTTGGCTAATTCTGCGACGTCTTTAGGACTCGTGTGATAGTCTTGAATGTCGTGGATAATTTTGGAATTTCTGTTGTTGCCCGTTTCTGCTAATTTCGTTGAAAGTTGTTTTAGCAAAGAAACTAGGAGCACTTCGTGTATTAATAAATCTGCGTCTTTTGCCATTTCCAATACCAACTCATTCTTTTTGGTATCGCCGCTGATGATTACTTTTTTTCCATCATATTCTATGGCGTAACCTACGGCGGGTTCGATAGGTTCATGGTTGACATCGAAAGCCGTTATGGTGATGCCATCCTTTTGAAAAACGATTTCTTTGGCACCTGGTACATTTTTAAATTCATGAGGAATCCCTTTTGCTTTAGAAATATCCATCAAGTCTGCACCATGATGATCGACGCGATATTGGTTTTCGATATGTAATAATTGATCGACCGCGTGCATTAAAGTATCCAATCCATCTGGCCCATAAACCTGTAATTCTTTCGTTCGACCGAGCACCCAAGACCGATTAATCAAATAAGGCAAATCCATAAAATGATCGGAATGATAATGTGTGATAAAGACGGCATCGAGTTGGTCCAAGGGCAGTTGAATATTTTCTGATTTTTGCACGACACCTGGCCCGACATCAAACATAAAGAAATGGCCATTGACAAAAACGGCGGTTCCCGTTTGGGCTCTATTTCCTGGCAAAGGAGAAGAAGTACCTACGGTAAAAACGGTGATCGCATTTTTGTCTTCCATTAAATCGCTAGATTGAGTCAACCGTTCTACTTGTTGGCCCAACATAAATGGGACTAATTTCTCAGGGAAAAAAGTAATGGCGATCCAACCGATGGCAAGACCGATGAATATTACTGCTAAAATATAACGGAGGATTTTTTTCATCAATAACGTTTTATACTCAGAGCGGTGGTAGCGCTTGATAATTTTTAAAATTTATTTCTTCCGACGCATTCGTCGCAATAAAACAAAAAGGCCAACCATTAAAACCCCGAATCCAACTACCCAAGGAATGAGTCCTCGTTTGATTTTATTCGTAATTTCTTCAACTGTTTCGTAATCTTCTGGCATTTCCAACACGCCAAATTTAGTCACGTAGTTTTTATAATCAATTTTTAACTCTTCAAATAATGTAGCATTAGAGGTCGCTAAATCTTTTGTTTCCCCTGGATCATTTTTTAAATTGTGCATTCTCCAAATTCCATCGCCGTAGGGTTTTCCATTTCTGACCAATTTAAAATCACCTTTAAAGAGAGCGACTTGTCCTGCCGCTTCCATTCCGATTGGTTCGTCTTGCGCATAAACTTGATTCGTATCTTTTTGGATGATGGGAAATAAACTATGGCCTGTCATCGGATTGATCGAACTCTTGACGTCATAATCACTTCCTGCAATATCCAAAATCGTTGGAGCGATATCGGTGATAAAAGAAAACGCTTTTGATTTCCCTTGAGGAATATTTTTTCCAGAAAAAACCAAAGGCACTCGCATGCCTCCTTCGCCTGCATAAAATTTAAAGAAAGCACTTGGTCCAGCTGCGGCACTTGCAAACTGTGGACCAATAAAACCAAAGTATCCTTTCTCCCCTAGCCTATTTTGATCTCGATGATTTTCATTATACCACATCCATTGATCAGAACCGACCACCATCGAAGGATCACTTGCTTCTGGGCCATTGTCAGAAGTGATGATAAAAACGGTATTTTCCATCATCCCATTTTCTTCCAAATATTTGATGTACCGACCGATGTGAAAATCCATTGCCTCCAACATCGCTGCATTTACCGCCATGTCATTTGATGCAATCTTTTTCTCTTCCTTGGAAATGTCATCCCATTTCTCAAACTTTGGCAGGATGTCTCCTAGCTTCGCATTGGTAGGAATGATGTCTAATTCTTTTGCTTTTTGAAATCGGCGTTCTTTCATTTTATCCCAACCACCATCATAGATGCCTTTGTATTTTTCGACAAATTCTTTCGGTGCCTGTACCGGAATATGAATCGCTTGAAAAGCAAGGAAGGCAAAAAATGGATCTTCCTTCTCGTCCTCTTCCTCCATAAACGAAATCATTTTATCCACGTAAGTTTTCGAAGAATAAAAATCATCAGGCAAGGTAATGAGCTTTCCATCTTGGTACCAAGGTGGTTTTGAATCTTGAGTGGCGAGGTAAGGTTTCTGTTCCCAATTGTCTGCGCCAGAGGCATCTAGAATATAGGTTCGATCAAATCCGCGTTTGCTGGGCAGCGAAGTTTCGGTATGTCCTAAGTGCCACTTACCGGTCATATAGGTTCGGTAGCCATTTGTTTTTAGGCGAGTGGCGATGGTTTGAACTTTGTCGTTGAGTACACCTTCATAACCTGGTTTTGAAATATATTCAGGAGGTAAAAAGATGGGTAGGTTTGGAACACCGGTCAAATGACTATCGCTTCCTGTGATCAACATGGCTCGCGACGGAGCGCACATTGGCGAAGCATGGTAATTGGTAAACATCATTCCTTGGTTGGCGAGTCGATCAATATTTGGAGTGGAAGCTTCCCCTCCGTAGGCGCCAAAATCCATCAAGGCGGTATCGTCCGCCAAAATGAGAACGATATTGGGTGGTTGATTGGTGGAATCTTTTTGGGTTGCTTCTTGTGCAAAGAGGGTTACGGCTAGGACGCAACTCATCATGGTTAGGATTGATTTTTTCATCGTTTTGTTTTTAAGCTATCTAGTTGACAAGTTAGAAAACTATGGATTGATTTTTCTTTACAAAGGATAAGAAAACAGGGGATGGTGTTTTTATTGATTTGAAACACCAAGATTTTATCTCCCATTGTTCTACTTTTTTTTTGAAGAAAAATAAAGTAGCAAAAAAAAATTCAAGGCTGTATTCTTTTTTTAACGGAAAATTGAATTCAAAAAGGCTAAACAGTTTGAAACTCGCTTTGCTCAAACAGCAAACTGTTTTTAACGCCTTTTTTAATCCAATTTTCCTAAAAAGAATAAGGCCGGAAGTAAATGGGAAGATTCGTTTTTAAATTGAAAGGAAACGAAGGGAACTAAGAATTGTATCATGATGCGTAACATCAGTTTTCAAATAGAATAGTAAAAAGAAATCCCGAATTTTCGATGTATCAAAAATTCGGGATGCTTTATGTTTGGTTATAAACCAAAAAAATTAATTTCGTCGACTAGGTGGTTTTGGATCAGGATTTCCTCTTCTTCTAGAACCACGTCCACCTCCGCCGCCACCTCCTGGTCTACGATTTCCACCTTGTCCTTGAGGTCTAGGTTTACGTTTGAAATTTCGTCCCCCTTGTTTTTTCTTTTCAATGATCTCCGTTAAATCATCTACGTATGGTTGATCGTTAATTACGTCAATTTGTTGTCGAATTAACTTTTGAATATCTTTTAAATAAGCTCTTTCTTCTTCGTTACAAAATGAAAGTGCGACACCACTTGCTCGTGCTCGACCAGTACGACCGATTCGGTGAACATAAGTTTCTGGAATATTGGGCAAGTCATAATTGATGACCAATGACAAGTCACTTACATCAATTCCTCGTGCTGCAATATCGGTAGCTACGAGCACTTCCAATCGACCATCTTTAAAATCTTTTAATGCACGTTGTCTGGCATTTTGAGATTTGTTGCCATGAATAGCAGCAGCTTTAATTTCTGCACGGTGGAGTAATTTTACAATTTTATCAGCACCATGTTTGGTTCGTGAAAAAACTAGGGTGGCATCACTTTGCTTTTCTTTAAGAATGTGAATGAGGAGTTTAGTTTTATTGGATTTTGCTACCATGTAAACAGCTTGCTCCACTCTTTCGGCAGTTGCTTGTTCAGGTTTGATAGTTACTCTTTCAGGTTTACCTAAAATTTTTCCTGATAACTCAACAATGCTCGGAGGCATCGTCGCAGAGAAAAATAAAGAGTGTCTTCGCTCCGGAATTTTTGCAACGATTTTTCGAATTGGAACGATAAATCCCATGTCTAACATGTGATCCGCTTCATCCAAAACAAAATATTCGATATTTTTTAAGTTGATAAAACCTTGATCCATTAAATCCAGCAATCTTCCTGGGGTAGCTACTAAAATATCTACTCCGTCTCGCAAAGCATTAGTTTGTCGAGCTTGCTTAACTCCTCCAAAAATGACTGTATTTTTGATATTAGTAAATTTCGCATAAGTAGAAAAACTTTCGCCAATTTGTATAGCTAACTCTCGAGTTGGCGTGACAATAAGTGCTTTTATTTTTCTTCGATTAACTTGTCTAGTCTTATCGTTATACAAATGTTGAATAATCGGAATCGCAAAAGCAGCGGTTTTCCCTGTTCCAGTTTGCGCACAACCTAATAAGTCTTTGCCTTGCAAAAGAATTGGAATAGATTGTTGTTGAATTGGTGTAGGGTGAGTGTATCCTTCGATTTTAAGAGATTTTAAAATCGGTTCTACAATGTTTAAATCTTGA
>CALJOK010000015.1 GCA_937981555.1 uncultured Saprospiraceae bacterium | reverse complement strand
TTCGTCTTGAGATTTCCCGTAATTTCCTTTTAGATTATTGTAATCTAATTCCCATTTAGCTGCTGAATTATTAGCTGCTTTTAATTCGTCTTGTACTTTCCCGTAATTACCATTCAACGTGTTCCAGTCGCCTTCCCATTTAGTTGCATTGTTGCTAGCTAATTTTAAATCGTCTTGGGATTTCCCGTAATTACCATTTAAAAGATTCCAATCGCCTTCCCACTTAACTGCTTTGTTGCTAGCTGCTTTCAAGTCGTCTTGAGATTTTCCGTAATTACCATTCAACGTGTTCCAGTCTGCTTCCCACTTAGCTGCTCTGTCGTTAGCTGCTTTCAAGTCGTCTTGAGATTTCCCGTAGTTACCATTCAAAGTGTTCCAGTCTGCTTCCCACTTAGCTGCATTGTCGCTAGCTAACTTCAAGTCCTCTTGAGATTTTCCGTAATTACCATTTAAAAGATTCCAATCGCCTTCCCATTTAGTTGCTAATTCGTTAGCTGCATTTTTCTCTTCTTGTAATTTTCCATAATCTCCATTCAAGGTATTCCATTTTCCTTCCCACTCTGCAATTGTTTTGTCAGCTGCAGATTTTTCAGTTTGCAGATTTCCGAAATTAAGATTCAAGCCATTCCAATCGGTTTCCCATTTAGTTGCTTTTTGACTAACTGCTTTATAATCTTTTTCGATTTTTATTTTGACTTCTCTTTCTGTAGATAAGTCTTTTTCCAAACCAGCAAATTGAGTTTTAAGATTAGAGTAAGTTTTTTCAACTTTTACTTTAGCTTCTTTTTCAGCATTCCAATTGCCTTCCAAAGTAGCGTATTTCTTTTTCCATTCTGCTAATTCGTTTTCAACTCCAATTCTAGTTTCATTTTCTGATTTGTATTTTAAATCTAAACTTCCATATCTAGAATTTAATCCAGAGTAGTCACCTTCAAGACTTGCCAAAGCAGAAATTTTTGAACTTAAGCTACCGTCTAAGTCAGTAACTCTATTTTGTAAACCTGAGTTATCAGATCTTAAAGTATTAATTTGATTCACATATTTTGATTGATTCCACAATCTCCAAAAGAGATAGCCTAAGAGAAATGACCCCAAGAGCATAAGGAAGAAAGGCCAACTCCAACAAAAGCCCAAAAAGGATAATAAGGTAAGTAACATAGTTATCTGTTTTTTTTTAGTTTAGTTAAAATGGAAGTGAAATAGGATAAGCGATTTCACTTCCAGGTGTTTGATTTTGATAAATTATTTTATTATTTCGACAAAAGCTCTTCGATTCAAAGCTCGACCAGGATCAGTCTCATTTGATTCTACTGGTTCTATTTCACCTTTGGTAAAGGTTGAAATTCTACTAGCATCGACTCCATATCTAATGAGAATATCTCGAACTGTTTTTGATCTTCTCATTCCTAAGTCATTGTTAGCATTTTCTTCACCAATATTATCAGTATGACCTGTAATGTTAATCTTCTCTGTTCCATTCTTAAGTCGAGTTGCTACTTTTTGTAAGTAGTCAGTTACCTCTTGGTTAAGTTTACCTCTTGTTCCATTAAAGTTAAAATAGATAAGTGCGGTGTTAGCTGTTTCGATAACTTTTGGAGCTTCAGTAGGAGCATCAATCCAATTGAATGCAGCGGCAGAAAATTCTTCTGTTTTGACTCCATCTCGCATCGGTATTTTTTCAGATTTGAATTTGATACGAGTAGCTGGTATCTCAGGAAATCGTTCTTTCCAGATTGCTTCAGCTCGCGCTCTTCCCATGTCTGCATAATTATCAGGAGCAGTTTCTCCTTCAAAGTATCGACCAGTAATTTCTAATATTCTTCCTTCTTTGTTATCAGAGAGGATATTAGATTTGAAACCAGGAAATTTAGTATCTGAAATGAGGGTCTTGTTATTAGACCAATTAAACATGAGAGGTTCTCGTTCTTTCTTAATGACTGTAGGAGCGACTGTTGCTACTTTTTCTTTGGGGCAACATTCTTCTGGATGTTCGTTAGAGTAATACCAATTAGCTCCAAGAAAATAAAGAAGGGAAACAAGACCTATTATGAGGGCTTTAAAGTTCATAAGTGAATGTTTAAGGTTTAAGTATGCTTTGAAAATTAGATATAAAAATATATTAGGAAAGTCTATTGAGACTTAAGCAAATATAATAATTGTAAAGGTGTTTCTAAAACACATAAAGTAAAGACTAATTTGATTCTTACAGTTTAATATTGGTTGATGGGATTCAATGAATGGTACGTAATGTTGACGAGGTGAATTAAGGAAGGTCACATATTTAGAGAGAACATTCTATTTTATTAGTGATAAAAAACCCTAGACAGGGGATGACCTTTTTTTTTGAAAAAATATTTATATTAATAGGTACATTTGAAAATGAAAAACGAGTTTATTATTTAGCTTGTTTATATTTAATTTTTTTTATTAAAAAAGAAAAAAAATATTATGACTTCATACGAATTAATGCCGGGAACATCAAGAGTTTGGATTTACCAAAGTAATCTTCCATTCACAGAAGAGGAAGTTCCTGAAATTAAAGAACAGGTGAAAAATTTTGCAACCAATTGGGTCAGCCATAATAATGCTTTGCGATCTCATGGTGATTTGTTGAATAATCGATTCATTATTTTGATGGTGGATGAAAGTCAAGCAGGGGCAAGTGGTTGCTCGATTGATAAATCTGTGCACTTTATCAAAGCGATGGGACATCATCATGGGGTAGAATTTTTTGATCGAATGAATTTTGCATTTAAAGTTGATGGTGAATTAAAAACAGCACATCGAGATGCTTTTGCTCAATTATTTCAAAATGGAGATATTAATGACTCTACTTTAGTTTTTAATAATTTGGTCAAAACGAAAGAGGAGTTCGAAAAAGAATGGGTTGTGCCATTGAAAGATAGTTGGCATGCGAGGATGGTTTGAGGATAATGGTTAATGTATAAATGTAAAATGGTTAATACCAAGTGGTCTTAACCATTCACCATTTTAAATTCACCATTAATAAATTTCGTCTTTGAAAAATGAATTTTTATAGAAAAAAGAAAAATGCCAACTTCAAAAGCACTATTTTCTCAGAACATTAAATTTTAGAAATATTATGTTTGGAAAAGTAAAAAAATGGCTCGGTATCGAAGGAGCAAAAATGGAATTAATTTTACCGGAGGAGATTTTTGAATCTGCAGGAAGTATTACAGGAAAAGTTCGATTTCGAAGTATGAATGAACAGAAGGTTGTGAGTGTTAGTTTGAAATTGGTTGAAAAATATAGTCGCGGTCGTCGCAAGAGTAAATTGGTAGATGAATATACTATAGGTGAAATTGTATTAACCGATTCATTTGTGATTCCTGCCAATGAATTTGTAGAGATTGATTTTTCGATTCCTTTTAATATTGTGAAATCGGAGATGGATGAAATGGAAGACAAAAATATTTTTGCAGCAGGATTAGTCAAAGCAGCAAAGTGGGCGAGTGGAGTGAATTCTACTTATCGAGTAGAGGCAAAGGCAAAAGTGGAAGGAGTGGCTTTGGACCCGTTTGTTGAGGCTGACTTAAAGTTAGTTTAAATCTTTAGCTCTTAAAGGATGCGAGGGGAACTCTCCTCGCATCCTTTAGAGATTGGGTTTTATTTCTTCCCAAATGACTCAATAATTTCTTCTGCAGTTTTACCTAAATTTTTTAAAGATGCTTTTACACTCTCTGCATATCCATCTTCTGGATGTTTTTCTAAAAATTCAGTATAGTATTTTCTTGCCTCATCAAAGTTTTTCAAATGCTCATCGTAAGTAAAACCTTTTAAGAATAAAGCAGTTGGTACTTTTGAAAAATCACCAGGATGTGTTAAAACATAATCATAAATTGCTAAAGCTTGATCATAATTCTTAGTAGCGACTGACATGTTTGCTGCATTGAAAAGTGATTTTTGTACTTCATCATCATTCTTCACAATCCCAGCTTGAATTCGAGATAAGCTGATAAAATCTCTCACTTTTAATCGATCCCAACTCCCCGTTTTCTCATCCAACATTTTTTCTCCCAAATTTGTAATGATGGGAGAAAAAGTACTTTTTGCATTTGCTGGATCAGGGTACAATTTTTTAATAGCATCAATTGCTCCTTCTAATTTCGAAGCGTGTACATGATTCACCAAAACACTACTGAGTAATCCGATGTTTTCATTTGAACTTGTTCCCGTTGAATGATTTTGGATGGCAGCTGTTAAGGTAAGACCTGCATTATCATATTGATTCAAATCCATTTCGAGCAACGCTTTTTTATGAGCGAATTGTGAATAAGAATTTGCATCATCTTTTAATTCGTTCAGATAAGTTGTATAACTTGCCAGTAATTCTTTTTTGATTTCTGTGGTAGGTGTCTCAGCGTGTGCTTTTTCCAATTCTGCAATTTTGCTTGACATATCACCGTTACTACAACTCAAAAAGAAAGTCATAATTAAAAAAGGAATAATTTTTTTCATTAGTTACGTTTTATTTTTTTACAAAAATAAGATTTTAATCAAGTTTCTTAGTAAAAATATTCCATCTAAAAGGTTTTATTTTAAAAGGAAAAAACAAACGAGATCGTTCAACTTCAAACACCTAACGTCCAATCTTCTATTCCAAGTTTTAAGTCAATTATCAAATAAAAAAAACATGACCAAATATTTATTTTTATTCATTTTTACATTTGTAAGTGTATTGTTATTTTTTTCTTGTGATCGAAAAGTGGAGAAGGTTTTTTTGGAAAAAATAACTCCGATTCCTGCGGAGTATGATGATGCAACAGTAGCTCGACTTCCTAATCAAGGGAATAAGAGATCGGCTTGCAAAAGCAAAATGAATTACGTTCCTGACCCAGAACATTTGGATCACACACCAGTCAAAACTGTTCGAGTAAATTTTCACATCATGAGGAATGCACAAGGTGGTGGAAATTTTCCAGATAAAAATCAAGGACGTGTCTATGTCAAAAAAATACTACAATCTACAAATCAGAAATTACAGCAAAATGCTAAAATGTTTTTGCCGCTAAAAAATGAAATTCCAAACCTTCCGATGTGTTACCAATTTGAATTGACACCTGATGCAAGTATTCCAAATGACGATGGGATTTATTTTCACGATGATGATGAATTATACCATATGACTAATTATGGAGCAAATTCTAATATTTATACACAGGATGTTTATAAAGAATATGGAATACAAAAAGACTCGGTGATGAATATTTTTATGATGGGATATCATGCTGATAGTGTAGCTTCCAAAACCTATAAAATGTCTTCCAACGGAGTTGCATTCGGTAAGTGGACAAAGGTCGCTTCTTGGTATTATTTTATGGATGCAACGAAATGGAAAACGGGGGAAGAGATTCCATTTATAGATCATTGGAATTCGCAACGATTGTTGAATCATGAATTAGGTCATTGCCTTGGTTTGCGACATAGTTGGGGGAAAAATGATGGCTGTGATGATACACCTGCACATTCTAATTGTTGGAATTACACAAAAAATGGTTCTGATTGTGACTCTTTAGTCTCCAATAATATCATGGATTATAATGCTCATGCAGGTGCTTGGACGCCTTGCCAAATCGCTACGGTACATTATAATTTATCCAATAAAAGATATCGAGTTCGTTCGCTTTTAAAAAGAACTTGGTGTCAATATGACTCTTCTAAAACGATTAGAATAAAAAAAGGAGAAGATATAGATTGGAATAGTGCAAAAGATTTGGAGGGAGATATAATTGTGGAAGATGGTGGATCTTTGACGATTCGATGTCGTATCTCGATTCCACCTGGTGGAAAAATTGTGGTTAAGTCTCAAGCAAAATTAACACTCATCGGTGCGACTCTTGAAAATGATTGCGGTAAAACATGGAAAGGTATTGAAGTGTGGGGAGCTAATAAAAAACGAGGGGAAGTAGTAATGATTAACGATGCAAAAATTACGGAGGCGGAGAATCCAATTGAAATTTCGTTGGAGTAAATTTTAAACATAGTGATGAGTAAATTGTTTGAATTTTAAGACTAATCGTTTTGAACGATATAAGGCATTTAAGTTTTATGTTTTAGTCTTTATATGGTTCAAAAGAAAGGTTAAATTTTTTCAAACAACTTATAATTTTCAAAACGAAATGATCAATATTTTTTGGTTTCGCCGAGACCTCCGTTTACAAGACAATGCAGGATTATATCACGCATTAAAAGGTGATCAGCCTGTCCTACCTGTTTTTATTTTTGACAAAAATATTTTGGATGATTTAGAAGATAAAAAGGATGCTCGCGTCCAGTTTATCCATGATAGTTTGGAAGGAATTAAGCAGCAGTTGGAAGAAATGGGAAGTACTCTTTTGGTGAAATATGGAACGCCTGAGAAAATTTGGAAAACCATTTTGAAGGAAAATAAAGTGGAGAAAGTTTTTACCAATCATGATTATGAACCTTACGCTTTAGATCGAGATGAAAATGTAAAAGCATTGTTGGAAAAAGAAAATGTTTCTTTTCGTACTTTTAAAGACCAAGTCATTTTTGAGAAAAAAGAAGTAGTAAAAAAAGATGGATTGCCTTACACCGTTTTTACTCCTTACAGTAGAGTGTGGAAAGCGAAGTTGGAAACCAAAATGTCAAAAACTAAAGAGGGGCAACCTCTTTCCTATTTCTTTAAATCATACCCTACCGAAAAATATTTTAAAAATTTTCAGACTAAATCACCTTTGGAAATTCCATCTCTAGAATCTATGGGTTTTGAAAAATCTGACATTGAAATCCCTAGCGATTCTGTCAAACGCGGATTGATTAAAAAGTATGATGAGACTAGAAATTTTCCAGCCATTGATGGTACTTCAAGATTGGGGATTCATTTTAGATTTGGAACGATTAGTATTCGAGAAAAAGCGAGAGCTGCACAAAAACTCAATGGGACATTTTTGAATGAATTGATTTGGAGAGATTTCTATGCGATGATTATGTCAAATTTTCCACATGTGGTGAGTAATCCTTTTCGAGCGAAATATGACTTGATCGAATGGGTCAATAATGAAGATCATTTTCAAAAATGGTGCGAAGGGAAAACAGGGTATCATATTGTAGATGCTGGAATGAGAGAATTAAATGAAACGGGTCACATGCATAATCGAGTTCGGATGATTGTCGCTAGTTTTTTGACCAAACACTTACTAACTGATTGGCGGTGGGGCGAAGCTTATTTTGCCCAAAAATTATTGGATTATGACCTCGCAAGTAATAATGGAGGTTGGCAATGGGCAGCAGGTTGTGGAACTGATGCTGCGCCTTATTTTCGAATATTTAACCCTGATAGTCAACAAATTAAGTTTGATAAAGAGATGAAGTATATCAAAAAATGGGTACCAGAATATGGAACAGCCGAATACCCAGAACGGATTGTTGACCATAAAGAAGCGAGGGAAAGATGTTTGAGGGTTTTTAAGGAAGGATTAGCAAAAGCGGAATAATTATACATCTGCGACAATTATGTAATATTTATATAAATAAAAGGCAGGTTTGTTTATTTTGTGAAAAAATATATTTCATTTAAATTTTGGCTTTCAGACTAAATTAATTTATTGGACTGAAACTGAAAAAATTAAAACCAATCTGTCGAATATGAAAAACAATCTATTACTCTCCACATTTTTTATAACAGTATTTTTACAATTCTTCACAGGCAACGTTTTAGCTCAAAATGCAACTACTGATTATCGTTTGATTTTACAAAATGAACAACGTTGGGTTCCTGAAAATTTTGATGATTTCCTGAAAAATGATGATGTCCAAACGGGCGAAATCTTTGCAGGGAAATACCATCGAATTTTACAATTTTTTCAAATTCCTACCAATCGACAAAAGGCAGATTTGGAAAAATTAGGCATTGAGTTTTTAGATTATTTTCCAAATAAGGCTTATATCGTTTCTATTCCTTTAGCTCTAAATAAGACGGATCTAAAAGATAAAAATATTCGTTCGATCATACGAATGGATGGTTCAATGAAAGTAGATAAATCATTAATTGAGTTGGATGGATCTCATTTTTCTGTTCAAGGAGGAAATGTGAATGTATTGTTACGTTTTTTTAAGAATATTCCAATACAGTTTGCTGAAGAAAAAATACGGCAGACCAATGCAAAGATTGTTAAGCAAATGTCAACTTCTCATTTGATTAAACTTCAAATTGGGATTGATGAAATTGATGATTTTGCGAACCTGCCTTTTGTTTCATTTATAATTATTGCACCTGAGTTGGGTGAGCCAGAAGATCGAAGAGGACGAAGTTTGCATCGAGCAAATATGTTGAGTACCGAATATACTGGAGGATTAAATATTGATGGCACAGGAGTCGGAGTGATGGTTCGAGATGATGGAATAGTTGGACCGCATATTGATTTTGAAGGGAGAAATCTTCATAGTCTAACAGTTGATGGACCAGCTAATCATGCAGATGGAGTAGCTGGAATTTTTGCTGGAGCAGGTAATTTAGATCCTGATATGAAAGGGATGGCTTCTGGTTCTGATATGCATGTGATTGCATATTTTGATGATTATGAAGAGAATTTAATTTCACTTGATAAGCATCAAAATGAAGGAGTATTGGTGGTTAATTCATCATACAGTAATGGTTGCAATGCAGGGTATACTGCAATCACAGAAATAGTAGATCGACATATATTTGAGAATCCAACTTTTCTTCATGTCTTTTCTGCAGGGAATTCAAATAACCAAGATTGTGGCTATGGAGCAGGCAATCAATGGGGAAATATTACAGGAGGTCATAAGCAAGGGAAAAATGTATTGGCAACTGCCAACGTATTTGAAAATGCAGAATTGGTAGCTTCTAGTAGTCGCGGACCTGCTCATGATGGACGAATCAAACCAGATATTACTGCCAATGGTCAAAATCAAAATTCAACTGATCCATTTAATCAATACGATGCTTTTGGTGGAACATCAGGCGCAGCACCAGGTGTGGCTGGAGTTTCTGCACAATTACATCAAGGATACCGAGATTTGAATGGTGGTGAAACTGCGACAGCAGCTTTGATAAAGGCAACGATTATGAATACTGCTAATGACTTGGGTAATATAGGGCCAGACTTTAAATTTGGTTGGGGACATTTGAATGCAAATAGAGCTTATCAATTATTGAAAGATGAAAGATATGAGTCCTCCCAAATTTCACAAGGAGGTAATAATATGCACACGTTGACTGTTCCTACTGGTGCGGTGGAAGTTCGAGTAATGGTTTATTGGAATGAACAATCAGCGATGCTTGGGACAGGAAAAGCTTTGGTAAATGATTTGGACATGGTGGTAACTGCTCCTGACGGTTCGACAAAAATGCCTTGGGTATTAGATGAAACTCCTGATCCTAGTCTTTTGGATTTGCCAGCAACCAATGGCGAAGATCATTTGAATAATGTAGAGCAAGTTGTTTTTGACAATCCAGTTGAAGGAGAATATACAATTGATGTAAGTGGTTTTGAGATACCTTTGGGACCTCAAGAATACTATTTAGTTTATGAAGTAATTACTGATGAGATTACTGTTACTTACCCAATCGGAGGAGAAGGATTTGAACCCTCTACTCAAGAAAGAATCCGTTGGGATGCTTATGGTGAAGTGGGAGATTTTTCGGTAGACTATACAACTGATGGAGGAAGTACTTGGCAAAATATTACTTCTGTAGGTGGTGATATAAGAATGTATTTATGGGATTTGCCTAATGAAATTCATGGATCAGTAAAGGTAAGAGTTAGTCGTGATGGGTTTTCAGATGAGAGTGATGAGTCATTTTCGATGTGTAGAATTCCAGATGGTTTAGAAGTGGTGGCATTTTGTTCAGATGACTTTATGGAGGTGACTTGGAATGCGGTAGATGGAGCAACGGGCTATGATCTTTTTTATTTGGGAGAAAAATTTATGGACTCAGTAGGGACGACCAACTTGACAACGTTTGATCTTCCGATAACTGATCCTTTGTCAGATCATTGGTTTTCAGTTCGAGCAAAAGGTGATAATGGCTTGAGAGGAAAAAGAGCGATAGCAGTAAAATACGAAGGTGCATTATTGAATTGTAATTTAGTAAATGATGTAGCGACGACTCAAATATTATCACCAGTTTCAACTGCATATGCATTGTGCGATGCATTTGATTTGATCGTTTCTATTGAGGTAGAAAATACTAGTTCAACAGATCAATCGGAGCTTACTTTGAATTATCAAATTGATAATCAATCTATAGTAACAGAAAATTATAACGCTAACGCTAATACACTTACGGTTGGAGAAGTTGCTGATTATACTTTTGCGATGCCTGCGATTTTTACTACTTCAGGTACTTATGAATTAAAGACATGGAGCAGTATTCCGAATGATGAAATTGGATTTAATGATACGCTTAATCAAACGATTATTGTGAGCATTGGAAATACAGATGTTCCAGATGTGACGATTGTACAAGGATTTGAAGAGTTGGCATTTCCTCCTGCTAATTGGTTTAGTTCTAATCCTGATGGAGCAATTGGATGGGTAAAAGCAAGTGGAATTGTAGGATCAACTAATGAATTAGATTTTGCAGCAATGGTTCCCAATCGGATTTATGAAGATGACGGACAGAGAGATGAATTATTTACCATTCCATATGATCTAACGAATTCAGATAATCCAACATTGAGTTTTGATTTGGCGTATGCGAGATTCGATAACCTTTGTTCCGATACTTTAATTGTTGAAATTTATACAGAATGTGGTCAAGTTTTTCAAGAAGAAATTTATAAGAAATTTGGATCAGAGTTGATAACTGGTGGAACAGCTGGTTTTAATTGGTTTCCAAATGAGCAATCAGATTGGAGACAAGAAGCTATTTCACTTCTTGACTATATTGGGGAAACTATTCAAATAAAATTTATCAATGCGACAGGTAATTGCAATAATCTTTTGATTGATAATATTAATATTTTGAATTTTGAAGCACCTATTGCAGCGTTCACACCTGATGTAACAGAAATATGTATTGGTGAAAGTATGTTTTTTGAAAATACCTCAACGGCAGCACTTTCGAGTTACACTTGGTTGTTTGGACAAGGAGCATCTTCAGCAGTTTTTATTGGGCCAAACCCTGATTCTATTTTCTATTTTCTTGCAGGAGAAAAAGAAGTTAGGTTGGTGGTAAGTAATGATTTAGGATCGGATACTTTTTATCAAACGATCAATGTGTTAGATGTGCCGACTGTTGATTTTAGTGTAAGTCAAAGTGGTTTGGGATATCAATTCACCAATGAATCAGAGGAGGAGGATTCTTACTTTTGGGATTTCGGAGACAATACAAATAGTACCGAAGAGAATCCTTTTAAAACTTATGCCCAACAAGGAACCTATACGGTGAAATTGACGGTAGGAAATATATGTGATACTGATTTTAAAAACGAAACATTGAATGTCATGGTGACTGACGTTGACAATATTTCTGCTCAATTACAATTGCAGATTGTTCCAAATCCTAATGATGGAATTTTTAATTTGAAAATTGAAGATGAGGTAGGACGTGATTTAGCGATTCAAATTTTTGATGTGCAAGGAAGAAGAGTGGGAGAGTGGCAAACCAAAAGTACGAGTGGTATTTCTTTTTTCCCAATCGAAAAAAGCGAATGGAGTGCGGGGGTATTTTTTGTAAAAGTGAAAAGTGAATTGGGGGTTCGGGTGTTGAAGATGATTGTGGAATAAAGTTTAAAACGAAAATTAAGGCCTCCACCAGAATCAAGAACAGTAAATTTTTTTAGTAAAAAAAGTAAGGATTTAACAGAAATGTTAGGTCCTTATTTTTTTGAATAAGGTGAGAGATAAGTTTCTTTTTTAGACCTGAAATGATAGCATCGTTCCTTAAAATAAATCCTCAATTTTCTATCCTTTCTATTTTTTTCAAAAAATGTGACACTTCTATTTTCCAAACATCATGAATTTAAATATTTGTTTAAAAAACAGCTAAATAAGTAGTTTTTAAAGATGGGTATTAATTTAATTTATAAAGCATTGATTATCAAATAGTAAATAAGTATAAAATTTAAAACATATTAAAAAATTATAAAGTGTAGGATGTAGATAAAACCTTTCGTTTTGGTACGATTTTGGACAAAAAGACGGTAACGGAAAGAGAATCTAAACCAATTTTAACAGTCAGTCATTGAATACCCTAATGTTCATTGGCTTTGCTCGCATTTGGTTTAGATTTTTTTATTTAAAAAAGTTATAATCTCTTATGAGATATTCCAATCAAATTTCTTAATCAGAAAAGAATTTGAATATTCTCAAGATAAAATATCACCTAGATGAATCAGAAGTTTAATCTCATTTTTGCAATCTTACTTTTCGCAGTTCTACCAAGTCAATATTTATTGGCACAAGACAATTTAAAAGTTGAGTTCGAAAGTCCTACTTCCGTTCCTAGCTTTCTAAATATTTGTGGGGATGCAGATACGGCGACGGTAACAGTTAGTTTGAATGGCCTTTCTCCTGATGCTCGACAAAATATATTAGCTACTTTGGATTTGTTCAAAGGAGTTGAATTATCAGAATTTATTGCTGCCGAATCTTCTGCAGGTGTAACTTTAAATAATAATGCGAATCCCAATTCTCCAATTTTTGGTTTACCTGATTTAGATCCTTCTGGGGCTACCTTTGTCAATATTACTTTTTCGATTGCTGCTAAATGCGAATACATTGATACCCTTACCTTGAACAATGCCATTCAAGTTCAGAATACTTGGAATTTTGGTTATACGATGAACGGAAATCCTTTAACAGAAAGTGATATCAATACAGAATATCGAGATGCCTTCGCAGTTCCTCAATTCACAGGTGTGGTGAATAATACGCATGGCCCAGCAAGATCGGGAGAATGTTTTTCTCGAGATATAGTAGTGACTAATTCAGGATTGGATGGATTTGTTGATCAGTTAGTTTACTCGAATACGCAAGGAGCTGGAATTTATGTAGAGAGTATAGAAGTGAATGGAACTGTTATCCCCGTGACTAAAACAATGTTGGTAACGGGTGATACTTTGATTGAAGCAACGATTGATGGGACATTCTTTTTGGCCAACACGGTTGGAGGTGGACCAGGAGATAATGATGGATTTTTTGATCCAAATGAAACGGTTACGATTACCGAAAATATATGTGTACTAAATTGTAATGATTCGAGATCTTCCCAGTATGAAATGTCTTGGGGTTGTGATGGTCGATTTTGTAATACGATAACTACTTCAGACTTTATCAATATAGGACAAGGAAATGCAAATGTTCAAGTGGAAGATTCGGGGACTGTTCCAAATGTATTTTCAGGTTATTGTCAAACTGGAAATTCGACCGTAACATTTACCAACAATGGAGCAGAAGTAGACCCTGGTTTTGGAGCAATGTTAAACTTGGAAGTTGGAATTGGAATGGGAAATGGATTTGATATTACTGATGGCGGTTTTTCGATTACTCAAATTACGATTGCAGGAGTACTAGTTCCTTTGTCCTCAGCAATGAATATGATTGATGATAATCCCTTGTTTTCGACTGACCCTGATGGTTTAGGAGTAGGTTTGGAAGATTTGGATGGAGATGGATTTTTTGATGATTTAGGAATAGGAGAAGCATTCGAAATTATAGCGGTTTATGATGTTGATTGTTCGAATGCTCAAGATCCAGGAACAGATGGAGATTGCGCCAATGATTTTGGAACTAGTTTTAGTGCAAGAGTAGATTATGATAATGCTTGTGAGGAGAGAGTGGTGAGGTTGCGAGGAAATTATTTCCGACCAAATAATAGACTTTCTGATGCTTTTACTAATTCTGACGTAGATGCATTTGTAGAGCAGGATACTTTTTATATTCGTCAATTTGTGGATCGTTCGACCAGTCGTTTTGAAAAAAATTGTTCAGGCGGTGAGCAGTATCAAGTTAATTTGAAATTGCCAGCAGGAGTTACGCCTGTTATTCCTACGATTCAATTAATTAGAAATGGGGGAACTATTCCGATTCCGTTATTGAGTAATATGATGAGTAATGATACTTTGCTTTTAGTTTTTGATGCATCATTTACTCCTTTTATAACAGGAGAGTATGAAGTGATTTTAGGGTTTGAAGCTGACTGTAGTGCGGAATTAGGTTTTGTAAATTTCCCTTATGAATTTGCTTATTATTGTCCACCATGTGATTGTCGACATGTTTGGCATTGTGATACATTACAAGGACCAAAGTTGCATGCTGAAATGCCTCCTTGTCCTCCATTGACTTTTGTTTGTCCAGTAGGAGTTGCAACGAAATCTTTCGATGTGAATCGAACAACGTTTGGTTATACAGATGCGACTTATGCGACTCCAATCGATCCAAATGTAACGAATAAGAAAGTAGCTATTTCATGTGATAGTATCGAAATGCGTGTTCTAAATGTGATTGGAGATCAAGTAATTAATGATAGTGTAGGAATAGTTATTTCTTATGGTAATGCAAATGAAACATCAGATAGTACCGCAACATTTTTGTTTGATACAGGAGTCGTTCGATTTACGAATTTAGGAAATGAATATTTTTGCAATATCGATACTGCTGTTTTAGACGTAACAATTGTTGATAGTACGCAAGTAATGACTTTTGATTTGAATAGTTGTTTAACAGGTCTTGGATTGACTTTACAACCTAATGATACATTTGAATTTGTAGGAAATTTTAGTTTGAATCCAGATGGTCCTTATCCTACCAAATTTACTACAGTTCCAGAATTGAGAGGATATGGATATGGAGCAGTAGATGGTGTAGATGAAGCTTGCGATCATTTTGGTGATGTATTTACGATTGCAAAAAATCAGACGGTGGTAAATTTTCCATCTAGTAGTGCCTTTCCAGAAGGATGTGAGGAAAAATATTTAAGCTATAATTTGATTACGGTCAATAATGGATTTACAGAATGGTTTGGTTCAGAATATCGACAAGCGATTGGAATTGATTCGATAATAATTGATTATGATCCTGCGATTTTGGAATCATTTGGAACATTTGAAGCTCAGATTTCTATTCCTGGACATCCAATTTATGGAAACAGTTATTACTTAGTTCAAGGATTTGATGCATCAGATAATGGACGATATGTTGGGATATTTGATACGTTACAATTTGTTCCTGCCTTGAATAATGTGTTGAGTTATTCTTTTAGTTTTAGAATTAGAGTTAATCCAAATTGCCAGTCTGAAATAGGAAGTAGTAATGGAAATAATCAATATAATTTTGATCCAGAAATTTTTTATGTAGATAGATATTATGCAACTGACATCGGCGATGGAAGTTGTTCCGAACAAAAAGCAGAGGCACAGGATAATGATATTTTTTATACTGATCCGCCAGAGTTGACTTTGGTAACGGCATCGAATCCGAATTTTAATTTAGCAGGTGATACGGCTTATTGGGATTTGCAATTATGTAATGCATCATTTGTTGGTCGGGCAGGTTTGACGTGGTTTTCATTAGAAGATGCTTCGGGAGCAATTGAAGTAGTTTCGATTGAAGATATTACAAACCCGATGGCAACTAGCAACTTACCGGTGACTCAATATGGTTCATCAGGTAGTAATTATTTTGTATATACAAATGCTTTGGAAATTGGAAATGCGACTTCCACCTTTGATGATATATGTAATGTGGTGAGAGTAAAAGCATTGGTTAATGAATGTGGGACAACTAATTTTAATGCGCGTATAGGATGGAATTGTATCGCGTACTCTGAACCGAATTGGAATCCAGAATTATACCCACCATGCGAGGATGTAATTATAAATTTAACGGTAACTACACTTGATCCATCATTGGATGCTAACATTGTGGAGCAGCCAATGGTCGATCCAGATATATGTGATACTAATACGATTGCGATTTTAGTAAGGAATACGAATTTGGGAAGTGCTTATGATATTCGTTCTCAAATTATTTTACCGATGCAAGGTGCAACCTTGGTTCCAGGAAGTGTAGAAATTGCATATCCATCAGGAGCTGCATATCAACCTGTTGCGATTGATCCAGTTTATACAACAACGACAAGTAGAGGTGATATTTACGAATATACTGATTTTTCCAATTTACATACTTTCTTAGATCAAAGCGGATTGTCAGGTTTTGATCCATTGAATCCGACAGATTCCAATGAGTATAGAATCCGATATCAATTTGTTACGGATTGTGATTTTATGAGTGGTTCAATTTCTTATTATGCTTTTCAAGGATTGAAAAATTGTGGAGATTCTACGAATTATGAAACAGGGGAAACTTTGCCAATCAATATAGATGGTGGTGCTGCTGGATTAGATAAAATTTTCGAAATCTATTTTTCTAATTCAAGTTCATTGATTCCCAATGCAAGTGCGCCGCTTGAAATTACTGCAGTTAATTTAACTACAACTGCAACCGATTCTTCAGATTTAGTTGCACTTCTTTTACCAGAAGGTGTGACTTACGATCCAAATACGACTGCGACGATTGAACCTGGAGGATGGATTTTGTCAGAACCAGAGGTTGAAATTGATGGTAATTTCCAATTGTTATATTGGCATTTACCAATAGGATTATTGCAAGGAGATTCGGCTGTTTTTACTTTTAATGTAATTACGCCAGATATAGATTGTGCAGTTGATACTTTACAAGCAGGACTCAATACGATTCAAAGAAAAGAATTGACTTGTGCGGTTTCAGGGGCAAATTGTGATGTAGATGCGATTACTTCAATCAATAATGGAGCATTGACAGATTTGCCGGTTACTCAAAATACATTGAGTTTTATTTTCTCTAGTGTGACAAGTTCATGCTCAGGAGTTGATGAAGAAACGATTCAATTTGAAGGAGCAATATCTAATAATGGAACTGCTTTTCCAGCTATCCCAATTGATGTAGAATATTATTTTGACCAAGATGGTTCTGGAAATGTAAATGTCGGAGATCAACTTATAGCAACGATTACGGAGAATGGTCCAATAGCAGCAAATTCAGTTTTACTTATTTCACATTCCGTTCCCGTGAGTGATGATCAAGTTTGTAATATCATTGTTAGAATTGATTCAACAGGTTTGGGGATTTGTGAAATAGCAGAAGAAGCACTTGGGGAACCTCAACTTTTAAATGCTGGAGATGATCAAATATTTTGTGAAATAACAGCGACGACAATTACTGCAAATCTTGGAGATCCAACTTGCGGATCACTCTCCAATTATTCTTATAATTGGTTAGCTATATCTCCAGCATCAACAACTAATTTGAGTGCGACAGATATTCCAAATCCAGTTTTGACAGTCAATCATAATGCAACCGTCCAAGATACGTTACAATATATTTTGGAAACAACTCGACCAAGTTGTGGAGGAATAAATCGAGATACCATTAGTGTCGTTCGAGCATTAGGAATCACCGTTGATGGTGGTCCAATAGTTTTTGTTCAGTCAGGAGGAAGCACAACTTTATCACCAACGGTAGTTGGAGGATTTGCACCTTACACCTATGTTTGGTCACCAGGTATCACTTTAGATGATTCGACAAGTTCTAATCCAGTTGCCTCTCCAGCAGTTGATACTGATTATTCAGTTACGGTTACTAGTGCATCAGGATGTACAGGTGAAGCAATAGTAGAAGTTCAAATTGGTGGAGCAGTTACGATTTCAGTTGAACCTTATGATACGATGATTTGCGCAGAAGAAATAATTCAATTTACTGCTTCAGGAGGAACTGATTATGTATGGGTAGAAGATGCGGGGAATGCTTCGACAGGAAATTTGAGTGCTTATAATATTCCAAATCCAATGTTTTCAAATGGACTTCCAGGGAATACCTATAACTATCAAGTGATTGTTGAAGACAATGCTTTTCCTGGATTCTTTGATACTGCTGATGTGGTAATTCAAGTTTTTCCATCACCAGATGTTGAAATTACTTCTAGTTCTACCACATTTATTTGTGGTGGTGATGAAGTTGCTTTAACTGCAACTGGAGCAGACATTTATGCATGGGAAAATCTAACAACAAATACGCCTATTGGAAATGGTTCTCCAATAATAGTGATGCCTTCTGTTGAAACGATCTATCAAGTTACGGGTACTGATACGACAAGTGGCTGTTTTTCAACTGAGCAAATTACGCTAAGTGTTAATGAAGGAGCTACTGCAGAAGTGTTAGTCAATCCTGCAATTGCTTGCGAAGGAGAATCGATTCTGTTAGTCGGTGGAACTGGGATTTCATATGAATGGTTAGAGAATGGTGCTTCACTTGGAACAGGTGATAGTATCATGGTTACTCCAATTGCAGGAGCGACGTATAGTTTAGTAGTCGAAAATCTAGTAGGCTGTCGAGATACCGCAGATGTAGTTATGGATGTGATTGTTTGTCCTTGTGATGATATAGAGATCAGCAGTATTATTACGGTCGAATCAACTTGTGGAAATGCAATTGGAGAGGCAACGATCAATTTAGTAGATGATCCAAATAATTATACTTTCACTTGGACTCCTGATGTGGGATCACCAATTGGTGTTGGAAATGTACGAATGGATTTACCATTTGGAGGATATGAAATTGCTATTCAAAATAATAATTCAACCGCTTGTAACGATACAGTTTATTTGATTATTCAAAATTCAGATGGACCTTCGGCGACGGCGACCACGACACCAGCAACTTGTGTTTTACCAAATGGTTCAGCGACTTTAATGCCTGATACTTTGAACTTTTTATGGGAAGATAACTCTACAGGTTCTGTACGAAATGATTTAACAGCAGGTGTACATTTTGTAACAATTTCTGATCCTGCTAATCCAAATTGTCCTAATGTCATCGAAGTAGTTATCGAAGAACAAAATCCTTTGGCAGCATCGTTGACAGTCAATCAAGCTCCAGATTGTGGAGTGGCAAATGGTTCAGCGACTATCAATGTAACTGGTGGAAGTGGAAATTATTCTTACAGCTGGACAAGTGGAATAGATACTGAAATAAACATAGCATCAGGGTTTTATTCTGTAACAATTACAGATTTGGATTCTACGATGTGTGAGTTGGTGTATGATTTTGTTTTAACAGATAATGTTCCAGCAGCAGATATTTTAATTACGGAAGTGATTGGTTCTTCTTGTGTTGGTTCAGAAGATGGCTCTGTTGTCTTTACGGTTAATTTCGACCCAAGCTTTAATGCTCCAGCTGATACCATGATAACAAATGGTTTTCAGAATTTTGAAAATGGAAATCTCTCAGCAGGTGATTATTGTTTAATTATTTCTGATTCAAGTGGATGTGTGGCAGGTCAAGATTGCTTTACTATAGAATCCACAGAAACTTTGGAAATTAATTTTACAGTCAATTCAGATTGCGATTTAGGTGGATCAATTACTTCAGAAGTTCAAGGAGGAACATCTCCATATAATTTTGACTGGGCAGATTTACCTGATTCTTTAGATACTCAAGATAGAGTAGATTTAGAGGTTGGGTTATATGATGTCATCGTTACAGATAGTCTTGGATGTGAAGCGAGTTACTCTATTTTGGTAATGCCATGTGATGAAATTGCACCAAATACATTTTGTGATACAATATTTATTGGACAGACAGATACCATGTTTTTAGAGACTTCTCAACTTCCTGGAAATATTGTTTCCCTTCAAAATTTCTGTCCTGACGAAAGCGGAACTGAAGTAGAATTTTTTGAAGACTTTGGAATGTTAGGAATTGAATATACAGGTTTAGCACTTGGTCAAGATTCTGCTTGCATTGAATTTTGTGATGATTTAGGGTTTTGTGATACTACTTATATGTGTATAAGTGTAGTGGAATATAATGGTCTTCCAATGTTAGTAGATGATAAAGATTCAGTTGATATTGGATTGCCAGTCGTCGTAAATGTAAAACAAAATGACATTATCTACGGAGGAATTGATACGATGTATATTTTGGAACAACCATTATATGGAACAGCAACGCTGAACTTAGATGGTTCTGTAACCTACAATGCTGGGGATATTTATTGTGAAAGAATAGACAGTTTTTCCTATGTTGTTTGTAATCCAAATGGATGTGATACAGCCAATGTTTGTATCTTTCTAAATTGTACTGACCTTGTAATTTTTAATGCAGTTTCACCAAATGGAGATCAAGTTAATGATGTATTCTATATTGCCGGAATTACTGATTATCCGAATAGTGATTTGAAAATTTACAATCGTTGGGGAAATAAAGTTTACGAAACAGTAGGCTACAAAAATGATTGGAATGGAACTTATAATGGAAAACGAGAAGTGCCTGACGGAACGTATTTCTATGTTTTAGAATTAAATGACCCCGATGATAATCGAGTCTTTCAAGGCTATTTAGAGATTAATCGATAGTCTTCAGTAGGCGGTTTTCAGTAAGCAGTTGCTTAGTGAAAACCGCCTTTTTTTAATTTCCACCTGCACCTTTTGTCTGTGAATATCCTTTTTCTAACAATAGTTTTACAACTTTATCTTTTTGGTTTCCTTGAACCATAATTTCATAATCTTTCACACTTCCACCTACGCCACATTTAGACTTTAGGTATTTTCCCAATTCTTTTAAGTCCTCTTCATTTCCTTCAAAACCAACGACTAAGGTTACTTCTTTACCTTTACGTTTTTTTCGATCAATCATCACCCGAAGTTTTTGCTGATTAGGAGCAAATGTCTCTTCCTGCATTTCGTCATCATTGCTAGGTTGAAAATCAGAATTTGTAGAAAAAACAAAATTGAAATCTGATTGAGGTTTTTTACTTTTTGACATGAGTAGTAAATTTTAAATTTTTACAAATTAATGTAATGCAAAATTAGAAGTATGTTGATTGGTATAATAAAAATCATCCACCAAGGAACAACTTCATCAATTAAAGACAATTGCATTTCATTGATTTTATTTTCGATACTGGTTGAGATTTTTTCTTCGTTTAAATTTTCTAAATCAGAAAACTGGTAACTATTGATAAAATCTAAAATGGGAATTTGATCAAATAATCTCTTGGCAACCCATTGTAACCACTTTGGTAAACTTGCAATTTTTTGGTTCATCCACATTACAATTCCATCCAAATCTGCGGCATTTTTTATGCCTTCCTTATTGGTATATCTTTTTATTAGATACATACCAATCACTTTTGATAATTCTTTATTCCACCCTCTAAAAAGGTCATGCTGAATAGCAAGTAATATTTTTTTGATAGTTAAATGGAAGAACCAATAGATATAAATTATTGGGACGAAAAATACTAATAACGTTTCACTTAAATATGATTTATTTTCCCAAAAAATAATATCTAGTTGGTACCAAGAAAATATTTTCCAAACTGCAATTCCTTCATTAATTATCATTATTACCCAAAGAGGAGCAATAAAGTTCAGCGTTATGACTTTAAAATATTTAAAAAAATATGATTTGATTTCAAGTACTGTTTTATCGTCACTCATACTATTTTATGATTCATCATTTTTCACCAAAATCAAAATACTCATCACTCGCTTCCAATTCAATAAATTCAATTTCTGATTGTGCTCTTATTTTTTTTGCTAAATCTTCTTCACATCCCAGCACTAAAACTCCTGATTGTAAAATGATATTTCCGATCAGCCAACTTTGATCCTTTGGGGAAATATAGCTCGGAAAATTGACGATTTCCATTTTCGCAAATTCATTCATGGCTTTTACAATATTAGTCAAACTATTTATCTGACCAACCGAAGCCCAAGGATCTGTAAATTTTTCTGGTAAATTTTCTCCACCCAATCCATAAAAAATAATCGGTTGATCCTCCTCTAATATTGCTTGTAAATTGGCCAACATTTTATATTCATCTTCATCTGAAGCAGTAATAAAAGGAGAAATGTAACTTGGAAAACTTTTCGCACTAAACTTTCCTTCAAAAGAAAGATTGCTTAGTTCAGCAATTTCTAAATAGGTGATCTTTTTAATTTGTCCATATTCTTCGTTTTCGAAAATGATTGGAAAATACAATTTGAAGTAAGTCTCAAATTTCTCAGGAATGACATTTTTAACCACATTTTCGGCCACACCCAGATTTCTATTTTGATGAATCCATGAGGTGATATCGTTATCGTCTTCTTTATTCATAATTATGTCTTAGAACTTATCTATGATTTTTATCTAATTTTTTTTGGAAAAAACTATTTCGGAACCCACACCGACAAAGATAAAGGATTAATAGAAAATTCTAAATCTTCATTTACTAACATTCCTTCTCCATCCATATGGACTGGCGTTTCTTCCACAATTTTTACTTTAATATTTTTTCCAGAATAGCATTTTGTCAAACCACTTTCATTGATTGTTTTTTGATAAGAATGCCAAGCTAATTGTGGAAACTTCCAAGGAGTCATTTTTTTGACTACTACCATTTCTAAGATTCCATCATTGAATTTTGCGTGAGGAGCAATCTCAAAATTATATCCAAACATTGGTGCATTTACAATTTCCAAACAAAGACATTCCTCCTCCAGAATTTTCCCATCAATATTTATTTGATAAGTTTGAGGCTTAAACTTAAATGATTCCTGAGTTACGATTTTTCCATAACCCAAAAAACCTCGAAATTTACTTTGCTTTAATTTATAAGAAACCCATCCATCAAATCCTAATCCTGCTAAATTGACAAACGGTCGTCCATTCATTTTGACTGTATCAATGCGCAGTATTTTTCCATGATTAAGCTGTTGAATTGCTTTGACAATATTAGTGCTTAATCCTAAATGCCGAGCAAATCCATTACCTGAACCTGCTGGAATTATTCCTAAAATAGTTTTTGAATCGATAAGTGCAGCTGCTACTTCATTGACGGATCCATCGCCACCAACGGCAACCACCAGATCAAAATTTTGCGACATGGCTTCTCTCGCAAGTTCCGTTGCGTGGCCAGCAGCTTGAGTATTTTTTATTTCGAAATCGAAAAGATGGGTATCCAAGTGTTGCTCAATTTGTTGAGCTAATTTTCCTTTTTTACTAATTCCAGAAAACGGATTTACAATAAAAAGTATTCGTTTTTTTTGAGCAGTAGGCGAGGGGTTTATTTCGCTAGACATTGTAAGTGGTTATGTTTGTTTAATCAAAACATGCCTTTATTGGAAGGCAATCAAAATCAAAAGTGATGATTTTATTTGAATAAAATAAAGTTGTGGAGTTTTAATTTTGATTCCTATTTTGATTTTTTACTTCATCCAATTATTATTCAACATTCTTAAAATATAATATCCTAAGTTATAAAGATTGTGCTCTGAATTCGTCAAAATCACCACAGCTGTTTCGCTCTCTTTGACAAAAGCTAAATAGGATCGATGACCATTAGTATTACCTGTATGAAGAACAATATCGTAATAATTTTTTGGAGAAATTACATGCCATCCGCGTGCAGAGGTAACTTTTTTATTTCGACTAGTTGTTTTCCTTCCTTCATGTGTTGCATAAAATGCTTTGGTCAATCTTGAGTTACTTTCTCCCATATGAACTTCTGCAAACTTAATTAAATCTTGAGCGGTAGACTTCAGACCTTCGGATGCTTTGAAAGATTGAAATGTCCAAGGCGGCGTCGATTGACCACTTGTAGTATACCCAGTTGCCAAACGTTTTTTCTGATCTTCCGATAACTTAACCCGAGTATCATTCATTTCGATTGGTGCTAAGATTTTGTCTGTCAAAAGATTTTCAAAATTACTATTTTGGCTAGACTCAATTGCCATTTCCACTAAGGCATAATTTAGATGAGAATAAGAATAGTTGTCCTTATTTTTCTTTTTTTCTTTTCTCTTCTTTTTAGGTTCAAGTGGAATATACTCTTTGTAGAAATCCATTAAATCTTGCTTCGTATAATGAGCATATGGATTATTTTCTTCAATTTCTTTTACGCCAAATTCTATTGGCATTCGAGGTAATCGAGAAGTATGCGTCAATAATTGATCAATTGTGATCAGTTGAGTTTCTTCATTTTTTTCTGAAGCAGAGAAGTAATCATTCAATGGTTTTTCAAATTCCATTTTCCCTTCTTCCACCAAAAGGCTTACCAATGAACTGGTAAAAGTTTTGGTCAAACCTCCTATCTCAAAAATCGTTTTTTCATCAGGAACTTGCTTAAACTCTTTAGAGATAGAGCCATAACCAAAATAGAAAACAGAATCTTGATATTTTACTCCAATGATAAAGCCAGGTGTTTCTGAGAATTTAATTTCAGTATCATAATGAATAATTTTTTCAATTTGCTTTTGCAAATTAGCTCTATCCTGAGACCAAAGATTGGAAACAAAAAGAAGGGAAAATAAAAATAGAAAAATAGTTTTTCTCATATCTAAATATAATTAAAAATATGTAATGAGTTTTATTTGGACTAGCAAAAATAAAACATTGATTTTGCTAAAAGAAAGTGGTTTAGACTTCTTTACTTCATTAATAAAGCAAAATTTAAGCTAGATAACTTGAATTTAGATATTTAACGTTTATTTATGTATTAAATAAAACACGGTTCGCATGCACTTATTTTTTAATGCCAAAATTTTATATTAAAAAAAATTATAAATATTTGTTTTTTCTAATAAAACGAATTAGCTTTGATATTACAGAAGCTAGAAATGAATACTAAAACATAACCATTAATTCTTACCTAAATTCAATTTCACTTCTTAGAGGATTCCCTGACAATCTTCGTTTTTTATAGATTTTAAATTACCTAAAATAACTAAGTTCTCAATTACTTGAGGATAACATACACCCTATAATAACCTTAATCTACTCAAGTAATTAGATTTGAATTTTCATTTTATGACTAAAATGAATCATTCAATCACCCATTGATTAATTATGATTTTCATGAAGCTTTTTTGCTTTAAGAATCTCTATTTAATATCCCCTTAGTTGGTATTTTATTTTACAAACACTTAAAACTTTTTAAAAGATGAAAAAGAATTCATTAAAAATTCAAGATTTCAAAAAGAAAATGAGCAAAGCTCAATTAATTGATTCGTTAATCAAGAAAAACACGAAAGGTGGAGGGAAAAGTGATCCGCCACCATTCTGCCTTGGCGGATGTAGTTAAAAAACAAGAGGTGGAATTATAAATTCCACCTCTTACTTTTTTGTTTAATAGCATTTTAAATATTGAAAATTGTATCATCGATACTCAATTGATTAATCTTTAATTAAATAAAATGGATTTTGTAAATACGGAGAATACTATTGAAATTAAACCATTGTCAGAAGTGTTGGCTTATCAAAATGAAGATATAGTTTACCGATTTATGGATCATTTTGATTTGGATTGGGAAGCGTCTAGTGACATATTTGAAGAAACTAAGAAATGGTTATGGCTACTTGCTTCAAGTAAGCAACAGAACTTAAATTCAGGAGAAAAAAAGATCACTTTATTTGTTGATGAGTCTCTCTTGATCGTTGATGAGATGTGGCACACTTTTATTCTTTTTACGGTTGATTACAGGAAATTTTGCCAAGAGAATTTTGGGTTTTTTATTGATCACTCTCCAACTAGCAAAGCTGATAAGGAGGATTATTATAAGAAAATGAAGAGCGACCCAGAGGGAATGAAAAATGAAAAAGAAGAAAAACTTAAACTTCAGTACTCATTCATTTATGATCATCTGGGAGAAGAAACTTTGGTAAAATGGTATGGTGAATTCCCAGAAAAATATTCTCTAGAAATAATTAAAGACTTAAAAAAAGGATAATATTTTTTTTTAGATTTCTAAACCTTTTTCCCTTTCATTGCTTTTTGAATATTCACATCCATTGCTCGATGGGCGAGGGGAGAAGTGAAAGTATTTAAATCATCCATCGCTTTATTGATCGCATCTTTATCACCTCCATTGACTGATTGTTTTAAATTTTCAATCAATGTCTTTGTCTCTGTTTTTTCTTCTTCGGATAAAATTTCCTCATTTTGATGCAAAAATTTATCGGACGAAAGTAAAATATTATTGGCTTCATTTCGAGCTTCCAACAATCCTCTAATCTTCATATCAGCTTCTGCATTTTGTATTGAATCGATCAGCATTTGAGCCATCTCTTCTTCAGATAAACCATATTGAGATTTGATTTCAATTTCAGTTTCGACATTTGAACGCAGTTCTTTTGCTTTGACTTTTAAAATTCCATCAGCGTTAAGAATAAATTGAATTTCGATTTTTGGCAAGCCTGCAGGCATAGGAGGAATACCTTTTAAAATAAATTCTCCCAACTTCCGATTGTCATTTACTAAATCTCTTTCTCCTTGATAAACGGCCACTTTTAGATTTTTTTGACCATCAACAGAAGTGGTATATTGTCTGCCTGCTTTGTTAGGCACTTTAGAATTTCGAGGGATAATTGTATCCATCAATCCTCCCACCGTTTCAATTCCTAGTGATAACGGAGTGACATCGAGCAATAAAATATCTTTTTGATTCCCAGCTAAAACATCTGCTTGAATGGCTGCACCAAGGGCAACTACTTCATCAGGATTTAATTCGTTGAAAAGTGTTTTTCCAAAAAAACTAGCCACAGAATTTTGTACTTGCGGAATTCTTGTTGAACCTCCGACCATGACAATATGATCTATTTTTTCAACAGAAATTTCTGCATCAGTCAATGCATTTTTACAACAATCTAAAGTTCGCTGAACGAGTGATTGTGTCAATTCTTCAAATTGAGCCTTCGTTATATTTAATTGTAAATTTTCAATTGAGCTGGAAAAATCACCTGCATCAGTCAATGATTTTTTGGCATGTTCTGCTTCCAATCGAATAGCTTGAGCGAGTTCTTTATTTTGATTTAAAAGGGTTGGATCAAGATTATTTTCTTTTACCCAAAAATCAATAATCGCTCGATCAAAATCATCGCCACCAAGGAAAGTATCTCCATTGGTTGACAGTACTTCGAAAATGCCATTTTGGATTTGTAAAATAGAAATGTCGAATGTTCCTCCACCTAAATCGTAAACTGCAATCGTTCTAGTTTCTTCTGGATCAAGTCCAATTCCGTAAGCTAAACTTGCAGCAGTTGGTTCATTTACAATTCTCAAAACATCTAGACCTGCTAATTTTCCAGCATCTCTAGTGGCTTGTCTTTGAGAATCGTTGAAGTAAGCTGGGACGGTGATCACCGCTTTGTTTATTTTCTCTCCAAGATCTTTTTCGATACGATGCTTAAGTGATTTAAGAATTTCAGCGCTGAGTCCGATTGGTGTATAGAATTTGTCGTCAACTCTAACTTTAACTAAACTTTCGGTGTCTTCATCAATAATTTTATAACCAAAATATTGCTCGAAATTCTCAACATCATCGTAAGATTTTCCCATTAATCTTTTGACAGAATAAATCGTATTGGTAGGATCGCTGATGAGTTTTTCTCTAGCTTCTTCCCCTACGATAATTCCGCCGTCTTTTCCAAAATGAACGATAGATGGAACAAGTGTACTTTTTCCATCTTTGCCTTTGACCGCAACTGCTTTTCCATCTTTGATGTATGCCACCAAACTATTGGTCGTACCCAAATCAATCCCGACAATGATATCGCTAACTTTATCGACTTTCCCCTCTTTTATATTAATTGAAATTTTTGCCATTATATTATTTTGATTCTTCGGCTAATTTTGATCTTTTACTGAATTACAAAAATTGCCAAAGAAGAATTTTTTATAAAAATATAACCGCAAAGATATGTAATCGTTCAATGTCTTTCGGTTTATTTTTTAGAAAAAATAAACCTTTTATTTATGATGATTTAAATGATACTAAATCAAAAATATCGAGAATAGGAAATAAATGGCAATGGATTATTTTGATTAAATTCTTGAATTGGGAAATTAAAGAATCCGAAATTGGAAGAAGATTGAATTCCAAACTTCACTACATTTTTATCATTGAACCAACTTGCCCCAAAACCTGAAAAAATACCAAAGAGGGAACTATTTCTCGTTTCAAAAGCACCAAAAGAATTTTCATAAATGATTTTCCAATGTCGCCCAATTCTTACCGTTCCTCCAAAACTAAACTTAACGAGCACATTGTCAAGAAAATCTAATGGCTCAAAAACTGTTGCAAGATTTAAAGCTATATGTGCATTTCGATCTGACGTTCCGTATGAAAAATAACCTGCAACATTTATAAATCCTGTCCAACCTAGAATTTCTCGATTTTCAAATTGGATAAAAGTACGTTCAGGTTTTCCAACAGCTTTGATGTCAAAACCAGCTCTGAATTTGGAACTATCATGTCCATGGATATAATTGAACTTAGTATGAAAAATAATATGCCCAAAATTAGAGAACCCAAAACCAAGCGTCACCGCATCATTTAATCCATAATCAAAAGTGTGGATGAGCCCCAAAGTTGAGGTGAATTCTTTTTCTCTTTTATATAAAGTAAAACCTGTTTCTGCATAAAATAATTGGTTATTTCCTTTGACAATTTGTGGTTCGGAATCATGTTTTCTCTGTTCATCATCTTGGACAAATTCCTGGTGATCCGGAAAACTCATATCAAACTCTTCCTGATCAACTATAATTTTGTTTAATTCAGAAAGTTCAAAAATAACAGTTTCTGTTTTTTCATCTTCTTTAAAATGGAGTTGAGTATTTTCGATAAAAAGAATCTTCCCATATTTCACTTCACCATCTTTTAAAATAAGTAGATGAGTTTGATCTTCATCATTAAAATCAAAGTCGCCAATGAAAACTTGACCATTCAAAAAATGAGTAAACAGGCAGAAGATGAATATTGTAAATATATTGTTATATTTTTTCATAGCTAGGTTCTAAAAGATTTTGGAAAAGGTGAAGAAGGGAAACCGACTCAAGTTTTGAGGTGAAAAAACCACTAAGTCATCATCAGAAAATTCTATAATTGGATATAGGTTAAATCCTAAATTATTAATAGAATGAAATCCAAAACCAATATTGTATTTAGTAGTCGCATAATTAAAACCGAAGGAAGGGAGTAAATTTCCTTCAATAAATTGAGAATTAAAATTGATATTATTCTCAATCATAAATTGCCAATTTTCATTCATTCTTATTCCCCCTCCTAAAGAAATGGAAAAATATACTTTCGGGATAAAATCACGCCTAAAAATAAATTCTTGTTCAGTTTTTACAAAATAACTAGCTGCATTAATATTGAAAAATCGATCAGGTGTACCGAAAGAATGTGCCAGAGAATTTTCCAAAACGAATATTCCATTATCAAAAAATGAAATAGGTATGATACTAAAATTAGACTTAAAAGAAGTGGCTCCATTTACAGGATTAGGCGTTGAAAATTTAATGTTTACATTTAATAATAATGGAAAACTGTAACCTAACCCAATTGAAAGACCATTGGTCAGACCTCTATCCCAAAGCATCGAAGCGCCCATAAAAGTGCGATAATTTTTTTCTCCTTCTTGTAGACTGAATCCAGTATTTTTGTAGAAAAGATATTGATTATATCGAAATGGTCTGTCGTATTTTTTTTTATTCCAAGGAAGGTCACCTTGCACTCTAATCTCTCGAATTTCAGATATGGTTAGGGTGATATTCTCTTTCTTTTTTTTCTTTTCAAAGAATACTTTTTCGTTTTGAATTTGGATAATTTTTCCTTTGATTTTTTTTCCACTTTTTAAAATAACAATATGAGTTTGAGTAGAATCTTGTAGGTTGAGTTGTGTGTCAAAGTTTTGGGAATGTATTGTTATAGAAAAAAAGCAAGTACCGATAAATAGACAAAAGAATTTTAGGAGAATTGATTTAATCATACAGTTTTAGTTTATAAAAATTAATGCTAGAACGAAGTTAAATTTTTTATATTTGGAATCGAATAATTATTAATCACAATTTGGTTTCGTATTGTAAGACGTGATATTAGATCAAAAAGAAAGTTGAATTTATAAAAAAAATGAAAAATATTTTATCAGATAAAGGTACACGACTATTTATTATTCTCGGAGGCTTTTTTATAGCCAATGCGATCATTGCAGAATTTATAGGAGTGAAGATTTTTTCATTAGAGAAAACACTAGGATTTGAACCTTTCAGCATGGAGTTTTTTGGAGAAAAAAACTTGGCTTTTTCCTTGACAGCTGGGACGTTACTTTGGCCTATCGTTTTTATCATGACCGATATTATCAATGAATATTTTGGAATGCGAGGAGTTAAAATGTTGTCTTATTTGGCAGTTGGATTGATAGCCTATGGTTTTGTGATGGTTTATTTTGCTATTGGTTTGGAGCCTGCAGGGTTTTGGCCAACGTCACATATATCTCCTGATTTGAGTGAGATTCAGCAGCAAGAAATTCAAGGTAAAGTGAGCGATTATAATTATGCTTTTAAACTAGTTTTTGGTCAAGGTTTATGGATTATCGCAGGATCGATCATCGCATTTTTAGTTGGTCAATTAGTAGATGTTTTTGCTTTTCATAAGATTAAAGAAAAGACTGGAGATAACTATTTATGGCTACGAGCAACAGGTTCTACTTTGATTTCACAGTTCGTTGATAGCTTCGTGGTATTGGTAATCGCATTTTATATTGGAGCCAATTGGAGTCTAGTTTTAGTACTTGCGATTGGGACGGTGAATTATATTTTTAAATTTGTAGTAGCCATTTTATTGACACCTTCTTTGTATTTAATACATAATATTATTGATAATTATTTGGGAGAAGAAAAGTCGAAAGAGATGCGAGATGCAGCGCTATTGGGTAGTTAATATACAACGAGGGAACTCAAATAATAATCTTTGGAAACTGATTAGTTTTAATTACATTTACATATAATAAATTTTCTTATTTTTAATCAAAAAATCTATATTATGAATAACATTCCCTTATTTAGAAACATGGGATTTTCTCAAAGCTTTTTTTACTTTTTAATCATTGCTTTAGTCTCCACTAGTATTTCATTCCAAAGTTGTAACCCTGCCAAAGGAATGGTAGCACAGGATATGGAAACCTTAACGGGATTAGAGACTTTAAAACTTGATGCTGTTTCAATTATGAAAAAAGGAGCTAAAAGCTTTAGTTCTATGGCTCCTCAAATCAATGAGTTCAAAGCTAAAATGACCGATCAAATTGATTATGAAAAAGCAAAAGGAGACAAGAATTTGAAAACAGTTCAAATGTTGGAAATCTTGAATAATCCTGAAGGAAATTTATTGGGTGGCTTTCTTAGTCGTTGGGAAAACGAAGGAAAACTTCAAGCACCATTTATTAAAGAAATTGCAGGTGTAGTTACTAAGAATTTTGACAAAGTTATTAACCTTGAGAAAAAGAAAAAGAAACCAAAAATGTAGAATTGAGTAAAATCAATAACTATATATTCTTTTAACTTTTTATAAAAACCAAAAAATCCATTATGGCAAAAAGAACTTCTAACAAAGATAACTTAACTAAAATAACAGGTGTAGGACCAAAGATTCAGCAATTGCTTAATGCAGGCGGAATCATGACTTATAATGATTTAGCAAAAGCAAAAAAATCAGTAGTTGAAAAAATATTGGAAGATGCTGGGCCGAGATTTAATGCACATGATCCGAGTACTTGGATGGCGCAAGCTAAAGAATTAGCGAAGTCTCCTGCAAAACCAAAAGCTTCCACCAAGCCTAAGACCAAAGCAAAAACATCGCCTAAGCCAAAAGCAAAAACAAAGCCTAAAACTTCTGAGGCTGCTTCCAAAATTAAAGTGGGTGAATTAGATTTGCCAAGGTTTAGAAAAATCATGAAAGAGATGTCAAGCAATGTAGAGGATTTGACAAAATTGACTGTTCGTAAATATCAAAAGGATGCGAAACGTGATGCAGAAAAATTAATCAAAGGAATGAAACGTGATTTGAGGAGATGGACGCGTATGCTGGAGAAAGGAGATTTGACGACTCAAGACTTTGAATTTTTAGTAAAAAGTAATGTAGACTCTGCAAAGATGAGTGCATTAGAAAGTTCAGGTTTAGCATTGATTCGATTACAAGCTTATCGAACTTCATTGTTTAATTTAATTATTGATACGGTTTTCGGATTAGCTTTGAAAGCACTAAAATAATTATAACAATACAATTACAAGTTTAAAAAATCCTTGGCGTTTTAATTAATGTCAAGGATTTTTTTGTAAGTCGAAAAATAAATTCAGACTAGGTGAAGAAGTAAGATCCAGTTAACAAAATTGAATAAAATAAAAACCAACCAACAGGTGTATACTTTGAAAACGCGATACCATGTTGGTAAGACAGATAGATTGCAATCGCAATTTTTTCAAATAAATAGGCCAAAACAGTTCCGAACGCAATTCCAATTAGTCCAAAATATTGAACAAAAATTACACTTAAAATTATATTGAGGATGGTTTCCAAAATAGAAATATAGAGCACCATCTTAGTTTTTTCCAAAGCAATTAATATAGTTTGGGGAAAAATTAAACGACTGATAATGACTAGTAAAAAGACATTAAAAATAGAAGCACTCTCTATAAAGTCAGGATTAAACACTTTTGGAAACCACCAGGAACTCGTCAACATTAAAATAATAGACAAAGGGAAAAGCCAATGAAACAAGTTTAAAGTTTTATTTTTTAAAACTGTAAAAGCATTGTTATGGTTTTTTGCAATTTCTGGAATCATGGCCATACTTAATGCATTTGCGAGGGCAATGGCAAGCGGCAATTCCCTTGCGCCATATCTGAAAATTGCAAAAGTTGATTTGTCTTCATAAAACCAACCGACCACCCAACTATCAAAAACAGTTGGAAAGCCTGAAAGCAATGCGTATAAAATCAAGGGAATGGAAAGCTTTAAATAATTATTCATGAGTTCACTTTTCCATTCGATTTTTCCATGATCAAAAACAACTTTTAATAACCATAGAAATCGAAAAATTCCTAATCCAACTAAACCTTGAATACTTCCTAAAAGTCCTTTTCCAAAAAATAAAGGAATGATAACAACTAGTATTTGAAGAGAAAAAACGATGACTCCAAAAGCCAAGATTTCCTTAGCTCGATTATTCACTAAATAAATATAATCAACTAAAAAACTGGGCATAAAAAATAGTAAATAAATCGAATACCATTTAATATAAGGAAGTGATTCTTGTCCAACGAGCAGTTGAGTAATGCTGTTTTCAAACGAAAATAACAATAGAATTACAAAAATGGAAATTCCACAAAAAAGCAAGAAAATATTGAAGATAAAAGGTCGTCGATCCGTTGATTCTAGTTTTGGAAAGAAAGGAAGAATCCCTTGATTCAATCCTGCGATCCAAAAAAAACTGAGCGTAGTTCCGATAAAAGTAAGCATTTCGAAAGTCCCAATTTCTTCACTTGTTAAGACACTTTTGGCCAGCAAAATACTAATCAGAATGGCTGCTCCTTGTCGCATTATCTGAAAGCCTTGAAGTGCTCGTACATTAGTGATCTCCAAATTCATGACGTGAAATTAAATAAACGGTATTCAATAATTTAGTTTTGAGAATTAATATTTATAATAATTATGTTGGGTTGAATAATACTTAGCGGTCTGCTTTAGCTGACCTATGAAAAGTATAATGATTTTATACTGTTTTGATTTTTTTAGATCAGCTAAAGCATACCGCTACGTGCTATTTGTGAAAGATGGTTTGAAATTTGATTAAAAAAAAGATATATTTACAACTTACTGATATTCAGATACTTATATGAAAAAACACATTTTAAAAACAGCTATTGAAGTTTACACTTCAGAAAAGGAATTGTCTTTGAAAGATCAAAAATTGATGAAGAAGGCAAAACAAGCATTGAAAAAATCTTACTCACCATACTCTAATTTTAAAGTAGGAGCTGCTATCCTATTAAAAAATGGAAAAATGATGTCGGGAAGTAATCAAGAAAATGCATCCTATCCATTATGCTTGTGTGCAGAGCGAGTGACCATATCTGCAGCAGATTCTGTCCATCCAAAGGTTCCGATTTTAGCCATGGCAATAACAGCCAAAAGTCCAAGTCAAACTATTACAAAACCAGTTGCACCTTGCGGAGCTTGTCGTCAAGTAATTTTCGAAACAGAAATGAAACATGACACACCAATGCGGATTTTATTGCAAGGCGAAACAGGCAAGGTTTATGTAATTGAAGGCGGAAAGGATTTATTACCACTTTCATTCGATGGGTCTTTACTTTAATCTTTCTTAATATCCTAATAAGTAAAATCCATTGGCATGATTTTAGGTATTATAAAAATATCAAATATAAAAAACGAAAATATTAAACAAAGCTTTAGCTTAGAATTAAATTAAATTTTATTAGTTTTAAGTTAGGTTAGTTGACACAAAAGTATTTCAGAGCAAAATGAACAAATACTCCTCCAATTGAGTAACGAAAAAATAAATGTTTAAGCCTGAAATTTTTCCAACCGATATACAAGTTTTCAATAACCAAAGGTCGATTTAAAAAGGAAATTTTTCCAAATACCGGAATATGAAAAGAATTTTTCTACACACTATTTTGTTGTTAATGTCCTCGGTTTCTCTTTTTTCAAATAGTTTGGAAAAAGAATTAAAAGCAACTTCTATGGAGGTTGCAACAATGTTTAACGATTTAGTAACGGAAGACACATTTTATGTTCAGATTTCTGATTGCCTAGCAAATGGAAATATTTGTATTGACATTCCTCTAGCAGAGATAGGTAATTATAATTTTTCCGAAGGAGGAAATATTTATATGAATGGTTTTGAAGGATGTATGGAGTCATTTAATTCTAGCTATGATTATGGTCAATTGTTTGGTCAAGGAAATATAGGACCTTACATGCTAGATTCATGGGATGTAGATGGAACTGAATTTTCAGGGATGTTTGCTAACATACCTGATTTAGTTGATTCTATGAATCTGTGGGATCCAACTGGGAATTGGGTACTGAATACTGGTAATCAATCGATTACTGGAGGCAACTCCAGTTTGGAGTATTTTCAAATGAATGTTACGGTGGTTTCGATTAATCTGCCGTCAAGCATTCCTTTAGGTACTACAAATACTTTTGAAGGTGCTTTATTGAGTTTGTCAGTTGGGACTCATTGGATCCAAGTGATTGACAATGGAGGTGGATTATGTGTTGATTCATTTTATGTTGATGTGCGATGTATTCAACCTAATATTGAAAACTTCACACTAGCGGAAGATTCAATACATACTTATTGTTTTGATAATAGTGAGTTGTTAGGTCAAGCAACTTCGACTCAAATTCTTTGTCCGAGTACTGGATCATCTCCTGCAGAATTTAATTTGACAGGAGGAAATACATGTTTAGAAATTACGGCATTGAGTGTAGGACAAGATACTGCTTGCTATGTATTCTGTGATGATTTTGGATTCTGTGATACAACTTACATTTATGTTACGGTAGAAACAGCTCCAACAGAAATAGGACCAGAATGGATTTTTGAAACTATTTATTCTAACACGACTGAGCAAATTTGTATAGACACTACAGAATTGCCTGGAACGGTAACTAGTATTTTTAATGATTGTCCAGATCAGTCAGGTGAGTATGTGATGTTTTTAATTGATCCATTGACATATTGTATTGATTATTCTGCGATTGATATTGGAAAAGATACTGCATGTATTTTTATTGTAGATGATTTAGGAAATGTAGATACAACTTATATAATTGCATGTGTTTCCAATCCAATAACAGATACTATTTCTCAAAATATGATATTGGGAGATACGATGTCAATTTGTATGGATTCAACTCAGTTAGGAGGGAATTTAATTTTGATCAATAATATTTGTGAAAATACAGGAGGTGTAGCTAATTTTTCAGTAGATACTTTGACTTATTGTACGGAAATAATTGCTGATGAAATAGGCCAAGATACTGCTTGTATTATTTTATGTGATAATTTTGGAGTATGTGATACGACTATTTTAGTTGTAAATATTACGGAAACTGCACCAATACTTTTGACTGCAATTGATGACAATGAATCTGTATTGTTTACCGAAAATTTGGCAATAGATGTTTGTGCTAACGATGTCATTCCAAGCAATGAAGTTTTGACAAATTATTTCATCTTGCCAGCAGGGGCAGGAGGAATGGATTCACAATATGGGGCAGCAACATTTGCAAGTGAATGTAATATTATTTATACACCTGATGGAATAGAATGTGATGTTGTTGATAGTTTTATGTATGTCATCTGCACTATTGATGGATGTGATACAGCCTTGATAACTGTCTCGCTTGAATGCGAACTAATTGAAGGAGGTGATCTTGTTTTCTCCAATGGATTTTCACCAAATGGAGATGATGTAAATCAATTTTTTGAGATCCAGGGAGCAGATACTTATCCTAATAATTCGCTTAGTGTTTTTAATCGATGGGGAAATGAAGTATTTCAAACTGATAACTATCAAAATGATTGGGAAGGAACTTTCAATGGAGCAAGGTTGATGAATGGAACGTATTTCTACTTGTTTAATGATGGTGCGGGAAATACGTACACGGGTTACGTGTATATACAAAATTAATTTTTGTGACAATACTAAAATGATATAAGTATAAAATTTATACTATATATTTAATCTTTTTATTTGTTAAAAAAAGAAACCTAAATGTCTGATAATCAATAGATTATCAAATGAATTGGTTTATAGGTTTATTATAACTTTAAACTAGCATAGTTTTTGTTTTTAAAATGTGTGACGTAAATTAGACTAATAAAAATGCCGCTCACACAATAAATACCCATTAGAAATGAGAAAAATATTTACTCTCTTGTGCTTTGTTTGTTTTTTTGGACATTCTGCTTTTTCACAGCAAGATCCAATGTTTACAAAGTATATGTTTAACAGTTTACATTATAATCCAGCATATGCAGGTGCGAAAGATCACTTAGCAATTGGGTTACTTTACAGAAACCAATGGTGGGGCATAGATGGCGCACCGGTTACTCAAACTTTTACGATACATACTCCTCTAAAAAATAAGAGAGTAGGTGTTGGATTTAGTGCTTACAATGATGTTATTGGACCTTCACAACAAATGGGTGCAAACTTTAGCTATGCTTATCGAATACCTATGGGTAACGGTGGACGTGGAAAGTTAGCAGTTGGATTGCAAGGTGGAGTAACAAATTGGAGAGCAGATTTTTCAAAAATAACTTTGGCTAATCAAAATGCAACTGTTGATGAGGCATTTTTGGAGCAACAGCCAAGTTACTGGTTACCGAACTTTGGAGCTGGGATATATTATTATACTCGAAATTTTTATATCGGATTTTCTAGTCCACACTTAATTGAGTATGATTTGAGAGAAGAAGCAACTACTGATATTTGGGCAAGACAATATAGACACTATTTTGGTTCGATTGGAGCAGCGATTCCAATCAAAGGAGATATGATTATTTTCAAACCATCTATGTTGATTAAAAATGTTGGGTTGTTGAGTAAATTTAGCAAAGATGAAGCTTTCCAAGAAATTGGGGCACCTACTGAAATTGATATTGATTTATCATTTTTATTTTATGAAGCACTTTGGATAGGAGCATCTTTCAGAACAGCGATTGAAGCATTTAATGATACTAGTTCATTTGACTCAGTTGACCTTTGGGCAGCTTATTATTTGACAAATGGATTAAGAATTGGAGCAGCATATGATTATTCTTTAACAAAATTGCAAAGTCCTGCCAAAGGATCATTTGAAATTATGTTAGGATATGAGTTTAACTATAAAACGAAACAGATTGTAACTCCGCGTTACTTTTAGTTGATTGATCATTTGATTCTTAAATCTTATGATCGATTAACATGTGATAGTATAAGTTTATGTTTATAAAAACCTTTTGAGGGAAGTATACGTAAACTACAAAATGAGAAAACCACTAGACTTTAATCAATATAATTTGGATGATTAGAAATCATTCGAAGCGAAATTTTCCAAAAAAAAAAATAATTTTTTCCCAAATACCGGGGATGATTAAAACACTAGAAAAATGATAAAACAGAAGGTGATTTTAGCTTTGCTAATTTGTATGATAGCTTCAAGCAGCGCATTTGCTCAACTTTCCAAAGAGAAAAGAGCGAGAAAGTACATGGAGGATCTCAACTATATGGGAGCCATTGAATTGTACAATCAAATCCTCGATAAGAACGACAATCCTGAAGCCAAAATTAATATTGCAGAGGCTTATCGAAAAGTCAATGACTCAGAGAATGCAGAATATTGGTATGGCCAAGTTGTTCAGCTAGAAGATGCTGAACCAATTCACAAATTATATTATGGTCAAATGCTCCAACGGAATGGAAAATGCGACTTGGCAAAAGAATGGTATCAAGCTTATGTTGATGCAGTTCCTGAAGATCAACGTGGGCAGTACTTAGTACAAGCTTGCGATTACGAAGATGAATTGCGAACAAAAAATGCAGGTATCTATGAAATAGTACATGTTGATTTCAATTCTAACTTGGATGATTTCAGTCCAGCTTATTATGATGATGGATTAGTATTCGCATCAGAGCGTGATAAAGGAATAGCTGTAGTTCGTACAACTGAATGGACAGGTAATCCTTTCAATGAATTATTTCAAGTGAAAAGACAAAAGGAAGGAAAAGAACCTGCAGAGTATACGTATGAAAAACCTGAAAAGTATTCTAAGAAATTGAATTCTAAATTTCACGATGCTGCAGTAACTTATAATAAAGACCAATCAAAAATTTATTTCACTAGAAATAATATTATGAATGGAAAAGTAGGAAAAGATGATGATGGAATTATCCGTTTGAAAGTTTTCTCTGCTACGATTGACGGTGATGAGTGGAAAGATTTAGAAGGCTTACCTTTTAATTCTGATGAGTATTCAGTTGCTCACCCAACTTTGACTGCTGATGGAAGTAAAATGTATTTTTCATCTGACATGCCTGGTGGTTTTGGAGGAATGGATTTGTACATGACAACAATGGATGGAAGCAGCTGGGGACCACCAATTAATCTTGGTGCAAAAATTAATACAGAAGGAAGTGAGATTTTTCCTTATTACGATAGTAATAGCGAAAGATTATATTTCGGATCTAATGGACATGTTGGTTTAGGTGGATTAGATATCTACTACATGGATGACAAAGGTGAAGATCAATTTGGTGATGTTACCAATATGGGATATCCATTAAATACTATTTCTGATGACTTCGGAATTATTTTCGGTGAAGAAGGTAAAGAAGGATATTTTACTTCTGATCGAGAAGGTGGAGTAGGGCGTGATGATATTTACGCTTTTAGAAAATCTGCTGCTACTATGGAAATCCTTGTGATTGATGAAGCAACAGGTGATCCAATTCCAGGAGCAACAGTTATGAATGATTGCACCGGAACAGAAATGTTGACGAATGCAGATGGAAAAATCATGTTCGATATGAAAATGGATCAATGCTGTAATTTCACGGCAAGCATGGATGAATATTTAGACAACGCAAAAGAAGGTTGTACTAAAAGTGTAGACATGGGACAAAAAGTTTTTGTTGAAATTCCGTTGAAAAAAGAAGTACTATTTAATTTAGATGTACTTGTAGTTGATCCAACAACGGGTAATCCAATTGAAGGAGCAATGGTTACTTTAACAAACGATTGTGAAGGTACCGAACCTGAAGCTGTTTACACCGATTCAACAGGAACACTTTCATTTGAATTGATAGAAGATTGTTGTTACACCGTCACAGCGAAGAAAGAAGGTTACTTTGGAAGTCCTGTAGAAAATCAATGTACTCGTGATTTGACTGAGCCGACTACTTTGCAGGCTGTGGTTAATTTAAGTCCGATTTCTGCTCCAGTTGTAGATGTTGACCCTAATGGAGGTGATCCAACTTATGGAGAAGATCCAAATTATGGAGAAGATCCTTTTACTGGAGACCCTGTAGCAGGAGATGATTCAAATACACCAAAGTACGATGCTGAAACTGGATTATATGTTGATCCTAATAGTGGTGAACCAATAACAGGAACTGTACGTGGGATCGCATATGAGGATGGACAAATTAAAGATGGAGGATCAAGTCCAACATGGGAACAATCTCCAACTGAACCAGGAGAGGAAGGATACTATGCATACTTACTTCACATCTACTATGATTTTGATCAATCATATTTAAGGGATGAGGCTCAACCAGAGGTTAATAAGTTGTGTAAAATGATGACTGAAAATCCTGATTTGATTATTGAGATTGCATCACATACTGATTCAAGAGGTTCATTTAGATATAACAGAAGTCTTTCTCAAAGAAGAGCAGAATCTGTAGTTCGAGCATTGATGGATTGTGGAATTGCGGAAGAAAGATTAGTAGCAAGAGGATATGGTGAGAAGAAAAATGTAAACAACTGTGCTAATCAAATTCCATGTTCAGAAAGAGAACATCAAATGAATCGACGAACTGAATTCCGAGTAATCGGATGTGTTAGTTGTGCAACTGGTGAAGCACTTTCAAAAGAAAACCTTGATACGAAAGTAGACGAATGTGCAAGTTGCCCATTCTAAAGTGAAACGACTTTCCTAGTCGTTCATCAAATAATACAAAAAAACTGTCTAGTCTTGAAAGAGGCTAGGCAGTTTTTTTTTGGAAAAATGAACAATAAATGATAATAGATGTTGCTACATCAAATGTATTTGTATATATTTGCACCTCAATCATTAAAACATGAGATTAGAAGAAGAAATCAAGCAAAGTAAATTCAAAGATGAACACCATAAGCTTGGTGTAAATGTAATTTACTCTGCATCATGGATGAGTTCTATGCACATGCATGTTTTGAAAAAATTTAATCTTTCGGTTCAGCAATTTAATATTTTACGTATTTTAAGAGGACGGCATCCGGAGCCTGCAACTGTAAAATTATTGACTGAAAGGATGATTGATAAAATGTCTAACGCTTCTCGGCTGGTAGAAAAATTAAAACAAAAAGGATTAGTGGAAAGGACTTCCTGTCCTGAAGATAGAAGGAGAGTTGATATTGCTATCACAGAAAAGGGAACAAAAATAATTGAACAAGCTTCAAAAATATTAGAAGGAGAAATTGAAAATACACTTTCAGTTTTGACAAAAAAAGAAGCAAAGCAACTGAATGATTTATTAGATAAAATGAGAGGTTAAAATTCTTTTCATTTTTTTTGACTAAATAGATGTATAGACATTTAATGTCGAAACGATTTAATTTACTTTTTTTATAAAAATATTATTCAATAACATTTCCGATTTAGAATATTAATAATCGGAGTTTTAAAATCAAATTAGAAATTATGAAAAATTTATTCGCACTCGCAATCGTAGTATTTTTTGCATCCGCATTTACTCCAAATAATGTTGGAGAAGGAACAATAATAGATACTGAAAAAAGTGTCATCACTTGGAAAGGATATAAAGTAACAGGTGAACACGCAGGAACGTTAAAAGTAAAAAGTGGCAACTTAGATTTTACGGATGGAAAATTGACTGGAGGAAATTTTGTCATTGATATGGCTAGTCTAGCGGTGACAGATTTGAAAGGTGGAGGAGCGGCAAAATTAGCTGGACACCTAACATCACCTGATTTTTTCGGAACTGAAAAATACCCAACGGCAAAATTTGAGATCACCAAAGTAGTTTCAAGAGGAAAAGTAGGGGAGTACAAAATTATTGGAAATATTACCATCAAGGAAACGACTAAAGAGATTAAATTCAACGCAGTTGTAACTGAATCTAAGGGTGTAAAAACAGCAACAGCTGATATTACTTTAGACCGAACTGATTATGATGTAAGATATGGATCAGGAAGTTTTTTCGACGGTCTTGGAGATAAAACTATTTATGATGAGTTTGATTTGAGCGTAAGTTTGGTGGTTAAGTAATTTAATTTGGCCACAGATTACCACAGACTTAACTGACTTTTCCCACATTAGAAATACATTTTGGAAAAGTTAGAAGGGCTTTCTCATAAAAACTTTAAGGGAATGAAAACACCTTTATTTTGCATTAATTACCACATAGGCACATAGAACACATAAATATTTTTTCGAAGAAAAAATTAAAAACTATGTTTTCTATGTGACTATGTGGTAAGCAAATATTTTTATGAGAAAGCCCTTGAAAAGTTAGTTAAGTCTGTGGTTGTCTGCGGTTAATTTTTTATTTTGTTTTGGCCAACTCCTTAGTAATCAATAAATTATCACCAACGATTTTTATAAAATACATTCCATTTGGTACATTGCCTATTTCCAAAGAATGAATATATTCATCTAATCCATTGACGTTTACATTTTCTACCAAAACCATTTTTCCCATCAAATCATACAATTCCAATCGAACATTTCCAGAAATATTTTTCATTAGAATATTCACTTGCGATTGTGCTGGATTTGGGAAAATGGCAACTTCTTGATTTTTAAAATCAACATTTTTATCAGAAACAGTAATTTGATTTTGGATAAAAAAGTCTTGATTCGTATGAATGAACCCATTTAAAATAGAACCAGGTTGCCCCGTACCTTTGGTGTTTCCATCTGTACTTCTGAAAACTGCTGCTAACCAATAAACCAAATCTCCATTTGTCAATCCATAGTAATCTTTTGGCGTCAAAGTAATTTCCCAAAGATCAGGACTGTTGGTAATTTCAGTCATTTCTCCAACTCCATCATCTTGTCCCCAGTTTCCAATTACATTTCCCCACGCATTATTTTGAGGTGCTGTTGTTTCAATTAGACCAACACTACTGTGCATGTAAATTTTGTCTGCATTAACTAATTCCCCATTTCCTTTTTTTGCATTGAAGGTAACTGTGATCTCATCATCGATAGTGTAGGAGGCAGGTTCAACGGTGATGAACGGTTGATCTGATTCTACATTATAAAAAATAACGCCATCTCGAAAACCCATCCCAAGATTAACATTGTCCGCATCTCTGAAATACATTCCGATTTTAAAAGGCTCATCATTTGAATCAAGTGAATAATAATCTGCGACAGTTAAAGTAATTTCCCAAATGTCAGGACTGACTTCCGTCATTTCACCAACGCCATCATCAGCAAAAGTTCCGACTACATTTTCAAGTGTCGTACTTGCAGGGTCAGATAGGATTACACCGGAATGCATATACACTTTTTCCGAGTTAACCAATCCAACTGTTCCATTTGGAAATGCTTTTTTAGCATCGAAGGTAATTGTGATTTGATCATTTTTGGTAAATGGATCAGGTGAGATCGTTACTGGATTTTCATAAACAGCTACTACTCCTGGTAAACCATTGGATAATTTTTTATCCGTATAAATATGCCACTCACCAGCTTTCAAGTTAATCATGTCAGAAGTGAGCGCCACATCGATACTATCGCCTGAGAAGTAATCGTACCACTTTCCACTTGATGGGAAATTTGGAATAATAGATTCTTCGCCTAAACCAAAGTTTCCAAGAATGACTAAATCTATTTGACCAAAACTATTGTAAACTAACCGTCGAGTTGTTCCACTTGTTTTATGATTCGTTTGTGCAAAAGCTAAAGTATCTGCTCCAATCGTATTTCTTACATCTAGGATTCCTTGGTAACTATCATAAATATATTGACGCAAAGGATCCTCATAATAACCTAATCCATCAGGCCCCCAAGGCAAAGGTTTGTTGCCAGTTCGACCATTAAAATCAATGTCAATGTCATATCCTAATTCATCAAATTGCCATAACATTTTTGGTCCAGGATTTAAGAAAGCAAAAGCTGCTGCCATTTTTACTCTTTCAAACATGACCAATGGATTTTTGATATCATAAGATCCATTTGAGAAACCTTCGGTCAAACAATGTTCTGCGATTCGTCTTTCATCATGACTGTTATAAAAGGTAACATGATCCTGAGAATTCATTCCACCAAAGCTCCCCGTAATATTTCCAACTGTTGCAGGAACAAAATCATAACTTTTATTTTTCCACATCTTCATTCCATAATCTCCTAAAATCGCCTCCTCATTGCTCGGTGCCCAATGTTCTAAAATTATATAACATTCAGGATCTACATCCCAAATTTCGTCAACCATTCTTTTCAAAATATCAATTCTCGATTGATCAAATCCATCGACAGTACCGCCTGGAGCAGAATTAGTAAACCCTTTGGTAAAATCAAATCGGTAACCATCTACATGAAATTCTTCAATCCAAAATTTATTTAATCGATCTAAAAATTCAATGGTGTAAGGTGACTCATGATTCCAATCATAACCCCATTGGTATTGTCCAACATAATCTTTATTGAACCAAGGATTGTCACTTGCAGGAGTTCCTGCTCCTTGATCGAAGTACATTTTGACCATTGGATTTTGACCAAATGCATGATTCATCACTACGTCCATAATGACCGCCAAACCATTTTGATGAGCTACTTCGATAAATTGTTTAAGGTCTTCTTTGGTGCCATAATATTTATCTGTGGCAAAATAATAAGCTGGATTATATCCCCAAGATTCATTTCCTTCAAATTCACCCCAAGGCAAAATTTCAATCGCGTCCACTCCCAAATTAGCAATGTATGCCAAGGAATCTTGCAAGTCTTCCCAAGAGTGAGTTCCAATAAAATCACGCACCAACAATTCATAAATTACCATATGATTCACATCAGGACGTTCCCAAGTATCTTCCGAAGGTGCCCAAGTGTAAGCTGCTTGTCCAGTTTCCAAAACGGAGGCAAAACCATAATCTGTTTTGTCATAAAAAGGAATATTGGGAAAAGTGGCAGCACTAATCCATTGGTCATTCCAAGGGTCAGCAGTTTGCTCAGCATAAGGATCACCTACCTTCACATCTTCTTCCACCCAGTATTGAAAAACATAAGGTTGATTAGGTGTCAACCCAGATAGCTCCAACCAAAAGTATTGGCCATTGGGTGTTTTTTTCATTTGATAATCATCAAGCGCCACCCAATTATTGAAATCTCCAACTACAAAAACAAAATCTTTATTAGGCGCTTCTAAAACTAAAGTTACTTTGCTCGCATCAGTTGGATCGTAATTAATTCCAGCTTTTACATTAGCAGGTAAATCTTCGACGACAACTGGTTGCAAAATAGTAACGGCATAATCTTTTTCCGTTTCAAAATCAAAACCATTAATGGTCGCTGTAATTTTTATTTGGATCAATCCACTTGCTGAAGGAACATAAGTATGATTGATAGATGTTCCAGATGTCACACTTGCTTTTTCTTCAAAACCACTTCCTTCATCCACCCAAATTTTCATCGAAGAAACTTCATTGGAAGCCGATCCTGAAATCGAAATAGGTTGACCTGATGATAAAAATTCACTATTGCCAGCAGGAGAATTAATCGTAACATAATCACCTGAATTTAGATTAAAATAAATATCCAAATTAGGAGCAACTGTTCCCCAACCATAACTTCCAGGAGCCAAAGTGGCTTTGGCATTTCCATCCGCACTTCTAAAAACGAGAGACAATCTAAAAATATCTTCATTTGCAGGGACTCCATAATAGTCTCGAATGGAAGGGGTAAAATCAATTTGCCATTTATCAGTCTCACCAGCTACAAGAGTCATTTCTCCAATGCCATCATCATTTCCCCAATTACCAATTACATATTGCCAATTGGTACTTGTTGGCCCATCAGTAATTACACCATGATGAAGGTAAACTTTGCTCGCTCCAATCAATTCACCATTTCCTTCGGTCGCATCAAAAATCAAAACAGCGTTATCATCTGCTCCTGCGTTTGAAGGAGAGAGGGTGACCATTTGTGCCGTAGAAAAAAAAGAAAGAAAAGAGAATAGAATCAGTAAATAGGAATTTTTCATTAATTTGATTTTATATAATTTTTTAAAAATAGGTCTTTTTTTTGAAAAGAGTTTTCGGTTTTTACAAAAAATAGATTTTTGAGATGAGTGATAATCTGTATTGTGATACTTCTATTTTTTAGGAAAAAATTCATTGCTGAGAATGAGGAATTTCGTTTTTTCATTTAACGAATTTCGTTTTTTTATTTGACTAACTCTTATTTTACCCTATTACAAATCTATTACGTTTTTGTATGTAAGTATCTTTTTTTTGTAGTTAAATATCTGATTGTCAAATACTTAAGTCGGTGTTACGTCATCATTTTGACATATTACACCTCTTACAAAACTTCCAATTATCTTGCTTGATTCTAATCATTCTTCCTTAATATTACATTATCAACTTATTTATAAAATCAATAACTACTGAAAGGCTATTTCGATTCTTTAATTATTTGAACTTGTTTTTTATAAAAAAACAAAATGCGAAACTATATGAAACTTAAAATCTATCTTCCCAAAAAAGGAGTACTTCTTTTTTTGACTTTTCTGATGCTAGGGTTTTCTACCTATGCGCAACGAACCATCACAGGTGTATTGACCGATTCTGAAAATGGAGAAACTTTAATTGGAGCAAATGTTTTAGTGGAAGGAACTGATGTTGGAACAACTACAGATATTGATGGAACCTATGCTATTGAAGTTCCAGTAGGAGCAACTAATTTAGTGTTTAGCTACACAGGGTTTGCCACTCAAACTATTACTATCGGAGTATCTAATATTATAAATATTGAGATGAGTTCAGGTTCATTTTTAGATGAAGTGATAGTCATCGGATATGGAACAACTAAAAAAGAAGATGCGACAGGTTCAATCCAAACGGTTGATCAAAAGGTATTTAATAAAGGTTCCATTACCTCTCCTCAAGAATTATTGGCTGGAAAAATTGCGGGTGTTAATATTACTACAAATAGTGGTGCACCTGGAGATGGGGCAGTCATTCGGATCCGAGGTGGATCATCTTTGAATGCTTCGAATGATCCTTTGATTGTGATTGATGGAGTGCCAATTGATAATGGAGGAATTTCAGGTTCTCGAAATACCTTGAATTTGATTAATCCAAATGACATCGAAACTTTTACCGTTTTAAAAGATGCTTCTGCAACTGCAATTTACGGAAGTCGAGCGTCGAATGGAGTGATCTTGATAACGACTAAAAAAGGAAAGTTAGGAAAAAAAGCTATGGTGAATTATTCTGGAAATATTTCTTCTAGTCAAATTATTAATACTGTTGATGTTTTTGATGCAGATGCTTATCGTAATTTAATTACCGAAAATTTTGGAGAGGGAAGCACAGAAGTTGCTTCGTTAGGAAATGCAAATACGGATTGGCAAAACGAAATTTACGGACCAGCATTTGGGCAAGATCATAGTTTGAGTGTGTCAGGAGGAATTGCAGATGTGCTCCCTTATCGAGCATCTTTTGGTTACACGGATAAGTCAGGTGTTTTGAAAAATGATAAATTTCAAAGAACGACCGCTTCGCTAAATCTATCTCCAGGATTTTTAGATAATACTTTACAAGTCAATTTTAACTTCAAAGGAATGTGGTCAGAGAACCGATTTGCAGATCGTGGTGCGATAGGCAATTCAATTGGTTTCGATCCAACTCAACCTATACTTGATGATGCAAGTCCCTACGGAGGTTACTTTACCTACTTCGCGGATTCATTGAAAAACCCAAATCGTCTATCTCCAACTAACCCAATGGCATTGTTGGATTTGAAAGAAGATATTGGAAAAGTAGCTCGATATGTAACGAATGTAAGTGTGGATTATCGACTTTGGTTTTTTCCAGATTTGAGAGCTAATTTGAATTTAGGATATGATTATTCCAAAGGAGAAGGAACGGTTAAAATTCCAACCATTGCTTCTTTTTCATACAATCCAATTACAGGAGGAGGAACAAATAATGAATACAATCAAACGAAAAAGAATGAACTGTTAGAGTTTTATTTGAACTACGTGAAGGAAGTAGGGAAAAGTAAATTTGATTTGATGGGCGGATATTCTTGGCAACATTTCTTCGTAGAAAATTTTTCTAAGAACTCAGATGTAGCTGGAACTCCTGCAGAAACGGTGATTAAAATTGAACCTCGAGAATATTATTTATTATCTCTTTTTGGTCGATTGAATTATTCTTTGCAAAACAAATATTTATTCACTTTTACTTTGCGACAAGATGGTTCTTCTCGTTTTGGAAAAGATAATCGTTGGGGATTATTTCCAGCCGCAGCTTTTGCTTACAAAGCAATTGATGATAAAGATGGAAAAATCAACACGTTGAAATTCCGATTAGGTTACGGAGTTACTGGTCAACAAGATATTGGAGACAGTCATCAAGAATTAGATTATTATGCTTACCTGCCAGTTTATACGCAAGGATTGGAAAGTGCTCAATATCAATTTGGAAATACTTTTGTTCCAACTTTTCGGCCTGAAGAATATGATGCAAATATTAAATGGGAAACGACGACGACTTATAATGTAGGAGTAGATTTTGGATTCATAAAAGATCGAATTTATGGATCAGCAGAATTTTATATTCGAAAAACAGAAGACTTGTTGAATCGAATTCCTGTTCCTGCTGGAACAAACTTATCAAACTTCGTTACAACAAATGTAGGAAATTTAGAAAATAGAGGAATTGAGTTGTCCTTAAATTTTGTACCTATACAAACGAAAGATGTACTTTGGGAGTTCGGCATGAACGCTACTCGAAATAAAAATGAAATAACCAAATTAACTGCAACGGACGATCCTGATTATCAGGGTGTTTTGGTTGGAGGAATTTCAGGAGGAGTTGGTTCGAATATTCAAGTTCATTCAGTTGGTTATCCTGCATTTTCATTTTTTGTTTACGAGCAAGTTTATGCAGAAAATGGAGCGCCTATCGAAGGACTTTATGTTGATAGAAATGGTGACGGAGTAGTTTCTCCAGATGACCAATATCGATTCAAGCAAGCAGCGCCAGATTACTTTTTTGGATTTACTACAAATGTAAGTTATAAGAAATTTAGTTTATCAGCAGCAGCAAGAGGCAATGCTGGAAATTATGTTTACAATAATGTACTATCGAATAATGCATATTATAGTCGATTGTTTTTAGGACCAAATGTATTATCAAATTCCTTGACAGATCTCAATGATGTTCAATTTGAAAATCCAGAATATTTTAGCGATCACTTTGTGCAAAATGCTTCTTTTTTCAGATTGGATCATATTACGGCAAGTTACCAATTTGACAATGTGTACAAAGACAAAGGATCAATTACGGTTTCTGCGACTTTGCAAAATCCATTGATTATCACTCCGTACACAGGAGTTGATCCAGAACTTTCGAATGGAATTGATAACAATGTTTATCCAAGAACGCGAACGATTCTTTTTGGGGTAAGTGCGAATTTCTAGCACGTGGTTGTCTGCTTTAGCAGACCTTAAAAAAACATCCACATTGGTTTTTTTATTAAAACCCACAATAGAATTCTTTTAGGTCAGCTAAAGCAGACCACCACGTTAGAATTAAAAATATCAAATAAGATGAAAAATAAAATAACTACTAAATCAATATTTTTACTTGCTGTGTTGGCGATAGCATTCACTTCTTGTTTCAATGATTTGGATACCGTCCCTCTAGATGAAAACCAAATCACCGCAGCAACTGCATACGAAAATCCAGAAGCTTATAAACAAGTTTTAGCAAAATTATATGCAGGACTTTCCCTCACAGGACAAGAAGGACCAGCAGGTCAAGCAGATATTGAAGGAATTGACGAAGGGTTTGGACAATACTTAAGAGCACTTTGGTACCACCAAGAATTTCCAACAGATGAAGCGGTAGTAGGTTGGAATGACCAAACAATTAATAATTTTCACGAACAAGATTGGGATGCGAATGACAATTTTATTTTCGCATTTTATAGCCGCATTTATTATCAAGTTTCTGTTTGTAATGAATTTATGCGAGAGACGACTGATGAGAAATTGGATGACCGAAATGTAGATTCAGATCTTCGTGGACAAATCAAAACGTTCCGAGCAGAAGCAAGATTTTTAAGAGCATTAAGTTACTGGCATGCCTTGGATCATTTCCGAAATGTTCCATTTGTAACTGAAGATGACATAGTGGGTTCATTTTTTCCAGAACAAATTCAAGCTGCAGATTTGTACACTTGGATTGAGTCAGAATTAAAAGCAATTGAAGGAGATCTAATGGCACCACGAACAAATGAATATGCCCGAGCAGATCAAGCAGCAGCTTGGATGTTGTTGTCAAAGTTGTATTTGAATGCAGAAGTTTATGCAGGTAAAAATGCTTACAGCGACGCAGTTACATATACTCAAAAAGTAATTGATTCAGGGTATGATTTAGACGAAAATTATCAACACTTATTTTTAGCAGATAATTATTTGTCAGATGAAATTATTTTCCCAGTAGTTTTTGATGGTCAATTTACACGGACTTGGGGAGGTATGACTTTTGTTCTTCGAGCAGGAATTGGAGGTAATATGGTTTCATCAGAATTTGGCGTAGAAAGTGGTTGGGGTGGTACACGTGCAACAAGTGCGTTGGTTAATAAATTCCCAGTTATCGCAGGAGGCGCTGGCGGTCAAATCGTAGCTCCTCAGACTGGTGGAACTTACCCAGAAATTTTTGTAGCAGGTTCTTATGTTGGATGGCAATTTGCCAATGCAAGTAAATTATCATCTCCTTTGGAAAATGATGTTTACGAAGGCTATGTTTATTTTGAAAATGCTAATACGCAAGTTAAGTTTACACCTAATGCTAACCTGACTGTTAACTATGGTGACACCGGAGCAGATGGAACTTTGGATGAAGGAAACAGTAGTCCAAACATTGTGATTCCTGATGCAGGTGGTTATAAAGTAACAGTTGATTTAGTCAATTTGACTTATTCATTTGAAAAAGCAGAATGGGGATTAATCGGTACGGCAACATCAGGAGGGTTGACTACAGATACAGATATGGTTTATGATGATGTGGAAGGTGCTTGGTCCATAACAACACTTTTACAACCTGGGAATATTAAGTTTAGAGCGAATGATGCTTGGGATTTAAATTTTGGAGATGATGCAGCTGATGCAATTTTAGAAGCAGATGGAGCTGACATTTCTATCGCAACAGCAGGAACTTATAAGATTGTATTGTACATCAATAATCCAGATTATACTTATTCTATAGAAACAAGTACCGTTGATAGTCGAGCGATGTTTCATGTCGATGGACAGAATAGAGTGATTGAAAAAATCTCAGAATTTACCGAAGGTTATCCTCCAACTAAATTTAAAAATGTTAATCGAGATGGTTCAAATGGATCAGATGTTCGATGGGTAGATATTGACTTTCCGATGTTTAGATTGGCTGATGCCTATTTGATGTATGCGGAGGCGGTGCTTCGAGGTGGTTCTGGTGGCGACATGGCGACGGCCGTTGATTATGTAAATTTACTTCGCATGAGAGCTTACGGAGAAGATGCTGGAAATATTTCGATGGTTGATTTGGACTTGCCATTTATCTTAGATGAGAGAGCGAGAGAATTGCATTGGGAATGTCATCGAAGAACTGATTTGGTTCGATTTGATCAGTTGACAACGAATGATTATATGTGGGATTTCAAGGGTGGAACGGCAACTGGTTCTGCGGTTGACGCTAAGTTTAATTACTTCCCAATTCCTTCTGCGGATATTGGAGCGAATCCGAATTTGGAACAAAACGCTGGATACTAATTTGATATTCAAAAATCAATAAAAAGATAATTTAAAAATATTCCACTTGCTGATTTTCTTTAAAAAATAAAAAGTGAGTGTAGTTTAAAATTTTTTGAAAATGAAAAAATATATTCTTTCGATTTTAACAATAGTTGTTCTTTTTACAGCTTGTAAAGAAAAAGAAAATGATCCTGTAATCAGATTAGGAGCCGTTCCAGTTTTGACTGCTCCATCGGCAGGAACTTTATTTACTTTGGACGAAACTACCGCTGATGAATTATTGGCAGGAGCAGCGTGGACAGCTGCGGATTTCGGATATGATGCAGGTATCTCTTACAGCCTTGAAATAGATGCAGCTGGAAATGATTTTGCAGATGCCATCACACTTGGTACGACAAGTGATTTGTCTTTAGGAAATTTGACTCAAGGGAAATTAAATAATATTCTTTTGGCCAAAGGACTTCCTTTTGGTTTTGATAATGAATTGGAAGTTCGAGTTTGTGCTAAAGTAAGTGATTTAGTTGATGAGCTATGTTCAGAAGCAGTTGCGATCAAAGTGAATCCATATCAGGCGGAAGTTATTTATCCAAAATTAACGGTACCAGGCGATTATCAATTACCAAATGCTTGGGATCCTGCTGATGAAAATTATGCGGTGTATTCTCGACGAAGTGATGAAATTTATGAAGGCTATATTTATTTTGGAATAGATGCAGCGGTTTACAAATTCGTGCAAGGGTTAAGTTGGGATTTTAATTGGGGAGATCTTGATCCAATAGATGGTATCTTAGATGCAGGTGGAGTAGGAAATGATATTCCGATTCCTGATGGTTTGGGGTTGTATTTTTTGGTTTGTGACTTGAATACTTTTACGTATACTCAATTGAAAACCAACTGGGGCGTTTTAGGATCAGCAACTGCTGGAGGGACTTCGACAGATGTTGATTTTGTTTGGGATGAAGCAAAAGGAGCATTATCTGTCACCTTAGACTTGACTGCAGGAAATATTCGGTTTAGAGCGAATGATTCAGATGACTTGAACTTCGGAGATAATTTTGCCAACGGTACTTTGGAAAATGACGGAGATGATATTGCGATTGCAGAGGCAGGAAATTATACGATTGATATATACTTGAATGTATCGGATTACTATTTTGAATTGACTAAGAACTAATATTCTTTTTGGAAAAAATGATTTGATTAAAAAAAAAATTACAAGGATAACCAAATCCATTTTCCCAAAAAAAAATAAAAAAATAAACACAAAACGCAATTTTTATAACAACAGTATTACAAAATATTCTAGTACCGAACTAGAACTTTTAATCACAAATCAAACTATAAGTATGATGAAAAATTTACTAACAATTACAGTTTTATTTTTTGCCACAATTTCATTTGGGCAATTTGATTCACTTGGAATTATTGGTTCAGCAACTGACTTAGGTTGGGATGCACAAACCAATATGACGAACGATGCTGGTAACACAGATATGTGGACTATCAATATTGATTTGAAAAATGGATCTTCTAAGTTTCGTACAGATAATACATGGGTAACCAACTGGGGATCAGCTGATTTTCCAATGGGAACAGGAACGCAAGGTGGAGCAGATATTCCTACACCTGGAGGAAATTATGACGTAACGTTTAACTCTGCAACAGGTGAATACAATTTTGAATTTCAAGATAGTATTTACGGTTCTGTTGGTTTAATTGGAGAAGCGGGAATTGACTGGAGTACTGATATTGTCTTGACTCAAGTTGCAAATGCACCGTGGACTTACCGAGATACTTTAGACTTGAATGCAGGGGAATGTAAGTTTCGTGCTGATGGTGTTTGGATGGACGAATGGGCTGATGGTGGAGATGGTTTAAGTGGAATAGCTGCTACTTCTGGTGGTGGTAACTTCATGATTCCTTCAGCTGGAGAATACTTGGTAGAACTAAATACAGCTACTGGTGAGTATAACATTCAATCGTTTATTCCTATTTATGCAACGATGGGTGTAATCGGAGCTGGCTCTCCATCTGGAACTTGGGATTCTGAAATGGCAATGTCTAACATCAATGGCAATGTTCACCAATGGGCGATCACGGGTGACTTCAATGGTGAGTTTAAATTTCGAGGAGACAGTTCTTGGGATTATAACTGGGGTGTAGAGGGTGTTCCAAATTTTCCTATTGATACAGCTGTATTTAATTCTGCCAATAATATCTTTGCTCCAATGGGAACTTATTTATTAGAATTTAATGATACGTCTGGCTTATATGAATTTAAAGATCCTATCGTAGATTACCCAACTATTGGAGTAATTGGTGATGCAGTAGGTGGATGGGATGATGATATTGATATGTATAAAAACCCAAGTGCTACTGCTTCAGATGAGTGGTTGTTGACGATTACAGTTGCAGATGGCCCATTGAAATTTAGAGCTAATGATGCTTGGGATGTAAGCTGGGGAGCAGCAACTGCTCCAGGTGGTTTTCCAACAGGTTCAGCTGTGATACCTGGTGAGAATATTACTGTCTTTGCAGGAACATGGACGATTGCATTTAATTCTACAACTGGAGACTATAGCTTTACAGCTGCTTCAATTGGATCAATCGGAACTGGATCTCCAACTGCTGGATGGGATGATGATACTGATTTGACTCAAGATGCAACAGTTGTTGGACTTTGGACAGGAACTCAAGCATTGACTGCCGGTGAATTTAAATTTAGAAAAGATGATGATTGGGCTACTAACTGGGGTGGAGAACATCCAGATTCAGTAGTTACATTTCCAATAGGATTAGCTTCTCAAGATGGACCAAATCTTATGATTCCTAATGATGGAGTTTATTTTATGTCATTGCAAACAACTAATCCATTTGCTGGAGAGCATGAATATAATGGTGATTATTCATTTTCAATTATGGATGGAACAAGTAATCCATTTTCTGTAAATGATGTGAAAATCTTTCCTAACCCAGCAACTGATTTAGTTAATGTAACGATCGAAGGTGCTGAGTTACAAGGTGCAGCTCAAGTATTGATTTACGATATGACTGGAAAATTAATGCAGAGTGGAACTTATGAATCAGCTAACAATATTTCTTTCAATGTTAATAATTACCCAACAGGTTTTTATGTGATTCAAATGAAAGGAGAAGGTTTCTTGATTTCAAAAAGATTTGCAGTAGCGAAATAAAACTTCTCTTTGTGGTGCGATATCAAAATCGTTTCATGGATAGTTGAAAAACAAAAGCCCTTCCAATTAATTTTGGAAGGGCTTTTCTTTTTGTAAAGAATGGAGTTGTATGTTTTATTTCAAATCTAAAATCGTCGCACTATTCCCAGCTACCTGAATTTTATTTCCCAAAGAAAAAACCTTTCCGTTCAAAACATCTGTCCCCTTCGTTTTTCCTTTCAACATCTCAGCATATCGACTTAAATCCAAACTCGTTTCCGTTTTGTTTTTATTAAAAATAACCATCACTTTTTGGTCAGCATTATATCTAAAATAAACATAAACTCCATCTTGTGGAATGAAGTGCATCATCTTCCCATTATGAATAGCAGTTGCAGTTTTTCTCCATTGTAAAAGCATTGTTACAAAATCCTTTGCTTGCTTTTGTTGAGCAGTTAAACCTTTGTTTGTAAAAGCATTCACCGCATCGCCTTTCCATCCACCAGGAAAATCACTTCGAATAATTCCATGGTCATCACTTCCACTCATCAAAATTTCTGTACCATAATAATATTGTGGAATCCCTCGCATCGTCGCTACAAAAATCATCGCTTGTTTAAACAAATCATAGTCGTCATTCATTTGCGCAAAAATCCGTTTCATATCATGATTGTCAGGAAAGATCACCAAGTTCATCGGATCAGGATATAGGAAATCCAATGCTAACATTTCATAAACGCCAATCCAACCTGTCTTCCAATTTTCTTCTTCTGTCAATGCTTTTGACATCGACATTTGAATAGGGAAATCCATCACACTTTTTAATTCCGAAGTATAACCGTTTGGATTATCTTTTCCCTTTTGCCAATAAGAAACTATTGTCGGATGCTCGTACCATTCCTCTCCAACAATATTTAAATGTGGATATTCTTTCATCATTGCTTCCGTCCAATCTGTCATAAAATCCATGTCAGGATATGGATAAGTATCCATTCGGATTCCAGATAATCCCAAATATTCTACCCACCAAATACTGTTTTGAATTAGGTACTTTGCAAACAGCGGATTTCGAACATTTAAGTCTGGCATAGTTGGAACAAACCAACCATCCGTAAATTGTTTTTTATCAAAATTAGAAACATAAGGATCTTGCAAAACTGTTTTTCGGTGATTAGTCTGCGTATAATTTTTCCATTGATTAATCCAGTCATCCGATGGCAAATCATTCATCCACCAATGAAAAGAACCACAATGATTGACGATCATATCCATGATTAATTTTAACCCTTTTGCCCGAGCAGTTTCTGCAAAATCTTGGTAAGATTCATTTGATCCAAATCGAGGATCAACTTTGTAAAAATCAGTAGTCGAGTATCCATGATAAGAATAAACTTCCATGTCATTTTCTAAAACTGGATTTAACCAAATCGAAGTAAAACCTAAATCTTTGATATAATCTAAACTGTTTTTCATTCCTTGAATATCTCCGCCATGTCTTCCGCCTTTATCGCTACGATTGGCTTTTTGTTTCATGCCAGCAACATCATCATTGGAAGGATCTCCATTGACAAATCGATCAGGAGTAATTAAATAAATAGCATCGCTTGCATCGAAACCAACTATTTCGTCAGCACCTCTTTTTCGATTTAACAGTTGAAAAGGGTGGGAGATTACCTTGGTTTTATTTTGATAAAAATCAATATTAATCGTTCCTGCTTTCGCACGTGTGTTTATTGTTATGTTGAGGAAAAGATAGTTGGGATTTTGCACTTTAATGACTTGTCGGAGAGTCAAATGGGGTGATTCTATTTTAGGATTTAGGTCTGCAATGTTTTTCCCGTAGACTAATAGTTGGATGTCTTGATGTTCCATTCCGATCCACCAATTGGCAGGTTCGAGTCGGTCGATTTTGTTTTGAGAAAAGAGCGTTGTAGAAAATAAAACTAGTAAAAAGAGGATTGAGATTTGTTTCATGTTTGTTTTGAATTTTATTGAAATGGAAGCTTTGTAAGTTATTGGAAGTCAGTTGGTTGTGTTTTTTTATTGTTGAAAATAAAATTGAAAGAAAGATACGATTTATCTATGTTTTCGTGAACTCGTTGGTGTTTTTTTATTGTAAAAGTAGGTTCTTGCGATGAGATTTTTTTGCCACGAATTAATACGGATTTCATAAACTAATATCACTATAATGAATTTGTAAAATTTCGTAAATATGATTTTGTCAGATTCATTAGTAAAAAAAACTAACACTTCTGATTTTAAGAAATTCGTGTTAATTCATGGCAGAAAAGTGTGAGAACGGGACATGTATATTAAGTAAAAGATTTGGAGATCTAGAAAAACAAAATTACGGAAACAAAACAGGATTAATTGGGGAGTCAATTATTTTTCCAATCTTAGCCCCAGGACACCAAGTATTCCAATCATTTATTTGGTTTTCATTTTCAGGCTTTTTCAAAACCATATTTTTATCCATATAAATTATTGTAAAAACCTTACGCATCTCATTCGTAATATTGGCTCCTGCTCGATGAAAGACCCAACCGGAATGAAAACTGATTTCACCAAGATCAAATGGTTCGATAACATGTTGAAAGTCAGTAACCCGCAGTTTGTTTTCAATAAAATTTTCACTCTCATCTCCAATTGCAAGATCACGACCATCTTGAATAACATGGCTACCTGCACTAAATTCTAAAGGACCCATTTCAATTGGTATAGCTTGCAAAGGAATCCAAGCGGTTACAGTATGATCATTGGAAAGTGGCCAGTAAAATTGATCTGCATGCCAAGGCGTAATTCCTCCGCCAGCTTCTTTGAAAAGAGCTTGATCATGATATAATCTAACTCCTTCCACTTGCATCAAATCACTTGCGATTTGAGCGATTCTTTTACTGGAAATGAATTGTTTGATTTCCTCATCTTCTCGCCATAAATTCATTAATTGCAAAAAAGCTTTTCCGTAAGTACCTCGTTTTTCCAAAGGAATGGAAATTTGATTTAATTCATTTACTTTTTTTGTAATTATATTGTTATAATATTCGATCGTTGGAGAATCGAGTACTTGTTTGATTTTGATAAATTTATTTTTCTTGTAAAAATTGATTTGCTCAGAGGTGAGCGGAAGTGGTTGATTTAAAATTGAAAAATCCATAGGGAAGGTTTTTTCAGAAAGATAAGGAAAAGAAGAATTTTTGCAAAATGAAATTATTAAACCGTGGCACAGCTTTGAACTGTGCCACGGTTTTGAATGATTTTTATTTTTTAGGTAAAAATATTTGTCCTGTATTTTTATCGAAAAAACCGGTGAGATTATGGTCAGAGGAATATATAATAAAATAATTATCAAGTTTTTTATCATGTATATGGAATGCAGAAAACCTATCTGCCTTTTCAATTTTTTGATAGTCAGTTGATAACATTACTTTCTTTTTTTCTATAGAAAACCATCCATAAAATCCATTTTTTCCTTTTAGCAATAGTCCTGGAAGCAGGTAATCTAACTTGATTTCTTGATATTGAATTGGAGCCAATAAATTACATTCTTCGTCAATTATTCCATAATGCCACCCCTTTTGAATTATTCCTAATCGTTCCCCATTCTTTGTATTTTTTATGGTACGGGATAATTTAACATCATTTCCTAATTTGTTCGAATTCAATTTTATTGGAGGAATAGTATTAAAATTTTCATTATCAGAAAAATCCGCATCCAAAAAAGCTGTCCCAATATATTCATCAGGTGGATTTTTTTCTTTTACTATTTTTCTAATAACTTTTCCATTATGATCAAAAAAGGTAAATGAATTATTTAATAAAGCTTTAAAATTCACAATTCCATTCTTTAGTCTTAGTACTTCAACTGATTCATATTTTATAGGGACGATAATTTTATGATTGATATCTGAAATACCATATTCATTTAAATTTTTTATTGAAAAATATTTCTCATCTTCATGTGTAATTATTAAATCATATATGAGAGGTATACCTATTTTCTTCTTTTTAAGATTAAAAATACCAACCATTCTTTTATTGCTCAATCGTGCAGTCTTAAGACTTTTTGAAACATAAATTTGATCATATTCTGTAGGGATAATAATTTTCCCATTTCGATCAATAAGCCCTTTTCTTAGACTTTGCATAACGTAACTAACTGCATTTTCCGAATCATGAAAATCAAAAAAATGAATATAATCAAAAAATGGCTCTTTGATTATCTTTTGATTTTCATCAATCACTCCCCATTTGTTATTTTCCTTAAATGGAAAAACTCTAGTTTGTGATGAAAGGATATTTGAGAAGAGAAAAATTAAGAGAAGGGTAGTTATGTTTTTCATGCTATATTTTTTAAGAAAAAAAACGTGACGCAACTTTAAGTCATGCCACGGTTGTAAGTATTTTTTAAACCTGTTTCATCGATAACTGTATTCTTCCTCGCTGCAAATCCACTTCTAAAACTTTCACCTTCACCTCCTGATTCAACGACACCACCTCCGCTGGATTTTTAATAAAACGATTCGCAATTTCTGAAATATGAATCAAACCTCCTTGCTTAATTCCAATGTCAACGAACGCTCCAAAGTTGGTAATATTATTAATCACGCCAGTCAAAATCATCCCAGGATGAACATCATCAATGGTTTTAATTGTTTTGGAAAATTCAACTGCTTTTGCACTTCCACGTGGATCCAATCCTGGCTTTTCCAACTCTTTTACAATATCAGTCAAAGTCGGTAAACCAATACTTTCTGTAACATATTTTTTTAAATCAATCTGCTTTCGATGCGATTCACTTTTAATTAATTCTTCGACCGAACAATTCAAATCTTTTGCCATCGTCTTCACGACAGAATAACTTTCAGGATGAACAGCAGTATTGTCCAATGGATTTTTTGCCTCTCGAATTCTTAAAAAACCTGCTGCTTGTTCGAACGCTTTATCACCCATTCGTTTCACTTTTTTCAGTTCAGCCCGACTTTTAAACAACCCATTCTCCGTTCGATATTCGATAATGTTTTTTGCCAAAGTCGGACCAAGACCAGAGACATAAGTCAGCAATGGTTTACTTGCGGTATTCAAATTAATACCCACATTATTTACACAACTTTCAACTGTTCGATCAAGACTTTCTTTTAGTTTAGTTTGATTCACATCATGTTGATATTGACCTACTCCAATAGACTTCGGATCAATTTTTACCAACTCCGCCAAAGGATCCATCAATCGTCTTCCAATCGAAACTGAACCTCTCACCGTGATATCTTCATCTGGAAATTCCTCCCTGGCAATTTCACTCGCAGAATAAATCGACGCACCATTTTCGTTGACCATAAAAACTTCCACAGGACGCCCATAATCTACTGATTGGAAAACCGACAAACTCTCTCTTCCAGCTGTTCCATTTCCAATGGCAATGGCATCAATTTGAAATCTATCAACCAAATGTTTTACATCAGCAACAGCCTCATATTCTTTTGATTGAGGTGGATGAGGAAAGATTGTTGAGTACTTTAAAAGAGCGCCACTTTCATCCAAACAAACCACTTTACAGCCTGTTCTAAATCCAGGATCGATCGCCAATACTCTTTTTTGTCCCAAAGGAGGAGACAACAAAAGCTGTTTTAAATTTCCAGTAAAAACATTGATTGCCTCTGCATCTGCCAACTCTTTTGATTTATTTCTAAACTCCGTTTCAATCGAAGGTTGCAACAATCTTTTGTACGCATCTTCCATCGCTAATTTCACTTGATTGGTCGCAGCACCATTTCCATTTTCCAAAAATTCTCGCTCCAATCGGTACAAAACTTCCTCTGCTTCAGGTGCAATATTTACCCTTAAAAACCCTTCATCTTCTGCTCGCCGAATCGCCAATAATCTATGAGAAGGGCAATTATGCAAAGGTTGCTCAAATTTAAAATAATCCTTGTATTTACTAGCTTCTTCCTCTTTTCCACGAACTAACTTTGCAGAAATTTGAGCATCTCTTTCAAAGGCATATCTTACTTTTTGACGAGCTGCCTCATCTTCGTTAATCCACTCTGCCATGATGTCTCGAGCACCTTGTAACGCATCTTCAATTGACTCCACTTCATCAGTCAAATATCGTTCAGCCAAACTCTCAATGCTATGATTATTTTGAGAAAAAATGGCATCTGCCAATGGTTCCAAACCTTTTTCTTTAGCTACACTTGCTCGTGTTTTTCGCTTCTGTTTGTACGGCAGATAAATATCTTCTAAAACGGTAGAGTCAAAAGTATCTGCAATTCTTCGCTTTAAATCATCCGTTAATTTTCCTTGTTCTTCGATAGATTTAAGAATAGTTGCTTTTCTTTTTTCAATCTCGTTGAGTTTGTCTAATTGTGTTTTAATATCACCGATATTTACCTCGTCCAATGAGCCAGTTGCTTCTTTTCGGTATCGAGCAATGAATGGAATGGTGGCACCTTCTTCGAGTAGTTTGATCGTGCTTTGAACTTTAGATTGAGGAAGATTTAGACTTTTTGAAATGATGTTTAGGTGAATGGTATTCATAGTATTTTTTTAATTAGAACTTTTACTTTTTTGGGAAAAATCGTTTTACTTCTATTTTGGGAGCAACAAAAATAATTGTTACGAAGGGCGAAGTTAATAAATGAGAAGTGAATTTTCCAATAAAAAAAAGCTGCTAACAATGATTTGTTAACAGCTTTTTTTATTGGGAAAATGGAGTTGTCTAAAAAATGAAATTCACCAAATATTAAGGTAGTGAATTGTAATAATCGAAAACTTTTTTCAAGTCATTTTCGTTTTTGACATTAATTTTATTTTCGACAATAAATTTAGCAACCGAACTTTTGTGATCTGACATCAATTTTAAAATGGATGATTTTTTCACTTTAAAACATTTCGCAGGCTCAGTTTCATTTTGAGAAAAGAGAACTGTTTTGATTTTTTCTTTTCCACTTTTTTGAAATTGCTTGAGAAGTTTCATTTTTCCATCTGACAATAATTCAAAGTAGCCTAGGTTGACATTTTTTTTATTTGAATATTCCATTGGTACGAAAATTTGTTCCTTCCCATCATTCTTGAAAATGAGTTTTTTGACTTTCTGAGGAACAATTGCTTTGATCTTTTCTTGATGCATAATTTGCATTTCATCGTCTGCAAATCGGTATCTTAGTTCCACCTCAAATTGTTCATCTTCAAAACTGAAAATGGTTGATTCAATAAAATTGTTGGTCAAGAAAATCCTCCCTTTTTCCTCTAAGGGAAAACTCTCCATTATTAGGAAATAGAGATTACTAGAATTTTTTTGTACTTGTTTTTTTTGGTTTGTGTGAATAGGGGAGGTAATAACTTCATTTGACAGCTGCGCCTTAAGATTAAAGCCAAAGGCGATTATCAAATGAAAGATTAAGAGAGTCTCTTTCATGATGTTTTTGTTTTGTGTATTTAAACTTTTGGGTTTAATTATAAATAGAGTGCTTAAATACGATTAAAAGTTTTATAGAGTTTTAAGTTTAGATTACTTTAGAAAATGGTATTCTTTTAAAAGTAATAGGGTGAAAAAATGAATTTTTGTAAGTGGAGTTGTGTTGGTTTCGAATTAAAAGATAACAAAAAATAGTTAGTTTTGCTTATCAACTTTTGAATTCTAAATAGCGTGTGAAAGGGCTTGTATAGAGTTGACATAAAATTACTGGTAATATGAATGATATTCAAAAAAATACACTTTTATTAGTTTTGATGTTGATAAGTTTTACAACTTTTGCTCAAAACCCAACTCCAGAACCTGGGGAAATATTTCGTGACGATATTATCCCTCGGATTGATATTCTCCTTCCTGACGACTCCTTAGATTATATTTTAGACGATGCAAATGCAGAAAGTAACTATCATTTTCATGCTATGTTTATTTTTGATAATGGGACCATTCGAGATACGTTGAATGATGTTGGATTTCGTTTGCGAGGTAATACTTCACGGACTGCCGATAAAAATTCATTTAAAATTTCTTTCAATACTTATGTTCCTGGACGAGATTATTATGGTTTGGAAAAAATGAATATTAATGGAGAACACAACGACCCTTCAATTATTCGCTCCAAATTAGGTTGGGATATTGCAGCCCAGATTGGAGTTCCTGCTTCGCGATGTAACCATGTAAGGTTATACGTAAATGATGAATACTTTGGGTTATTTATCAATGTGGAACATGTAGATGAAGAGTTTGTGGATTTAAGATTTGGAAACAAAGATGGAAATCTTTATAAATGTTTGTACCCTGCAGATTTACATTATTTGGGCAGTAATCCTGATGAGTATAAATTAGAAGTTTTCGGACGTCAAGTTTATCAATTAAAAACGAACACGACCGAGAATGATTATTCAAAATTAGCTTACTTTATAGATGTGTTGAACAATACTCCTCCGGGGGATTTAGCTTGTGAGTTGGAGCAAGTTTTTAATGTCAATCAATATTTAAAATATATAGTTTTTGATATCCTGACAAGTAATTGGGATGGACCAATTTTTAATAAAAACAATTTTTATTTGTATGAAAACCCTGAAAATGGACTAGTTGAATATATTCCTTACGACATAGATAATACATTTGGTATTGATTGGTTTAATGTGGATTGGGCGAATCGAAATATTTATTCTTGGTCGCCATCGAGTGAGTATCGGCCGATTTATGAAAAACTGATGGAGGTGCCAGAATATAAAAATCGGTACACTTATTATTTACGAAAAACCGTGATGGATATTTTTAATGAAAATAATCTCAATCCACATATTGATAGTTTAAAATCAAAAATGGATCCTTGGAGAATGAATGATCCTTTGGCGGGTTTGGATTATGGATATGATTTTGATGATTACGAAAATTCATTTACTCAGTCGCTTTCAGGGCATGTGAAATATGGGATTAAAGAATATATTTTGGAGCGATATTATGCAGCCATTTCTCAATGGGATCAACAAAATATCCAACCAATTATAACTCAGATTGAAAATAATTTTCCTAATCTAAATCAAGATGTCGTTATAAATGCAAGGATTGAAGATGATGATGATGACCTTGCAAGTGTAGAGGTACATTATCAATTAGATGGACAATCGAATATTGAGATTGTCGAAATGTTTGATGATGGAATGCATAATGATGAGGAAGCGGATGATGGAGCTTTTGGTGTAATAATTCCTGCTGTAGGAAGTGGCGGTGTATTGAATTATTTTATAAAAGTAGTTGATGCAGTTGGGTTAGAAAATCGTGCACCTAAGTGTGTGGACAAAACTATTTTTATCGGAAACTCTGATTTACCACTTTATGTCAACGAAATAATGGCAAGTAATAACAATACATTTACGGATGATGCAGGGGAGTATGATGATTGGATTGAAATTTATAATGGAGGTGCTGATCCAATTTATTTGGGGGATAAATATTTGTCAGACAATCAAACATCACCTGACAAATGGCAATTGCCAGATGTGAGTATTCAGCCAGGAGAATTTTTAATTTTCTGGGCAGATAATGATGAAGTTCAAGGAACTAATCATACCAACTTTAAATTAAGTGCTGGTGGTGAATTTATCGGAATTTTTGATGTAGCGAGTAATAATTTTGCAATGATTGATGGTTATGAATCTGGAGCAGTTGAAGCGGATCAATCTTTGGCGAGATTACCAAATGGAACAGGTGCTTTCCAAGTTGCTGAGCCGACTCCTGCTGCTTCGAACATGGCGTTGGGAGTCGATTATTTTACTGAAAAACTAGAGGTGAATGTTTTTCCAAACCCAGTTCATGATTTAGTGAATATTGTTTTGAAAAACGAAAATAACTATTCTTGGAATGTTGAAGTTTTAGATCAACAAGGAAGAGTTGTTTCTGAGGAAAAGAATTTGGATGGTGAGTTTTACGCTTTTTCTTTTTTGGAAAAGAACTGGAGTGCAGGAATTTATTTTCTGAAAATAGAAATGGAAAATGGAGATTCTTGGACGGGGAAAGTTTCGTTTTTTCGGTAGAGAGGTTTACCTCATCAAAGTGACGTCACCCTTTTTTTGAATCGAAGTTCCATCCAAAAAAGTTGCATTGATCAAATAAACGTATACACCATTTTCTTTGAGTTGCCCTTTAAATTTTCCATTCCAACCTTGCTCCATATTATTACTTTCAAAAAGGAATGCGCCCCAGCGATCGAAAATTTTCAAGTTGAAATTGATCACCTCAATTCCGTAAGCTTGAAAGAAATCATTCTCTCCATCTTGATTGGGAGAGAAGGCATTGGGGACAAAAAGTTCGGTTGAACAATTTGTAGAAAACGAAATACTGTCTCTTCCAAAACATCCAAATTCATTCATCACTTCTACCGCAAATGTTCCATAATTTTCTACTAAGAAATCATTGGTTGTTGATCCATCTTGCCAGATATAATTGCTATGATTTCCAGCTGAAATATAGAACGGGTTTTCTAAACAAAACATAGAATCATTACCTAAGTTAACCATTGGACTTGGCGAAATTTCTATGTTTAAAAAACTATCAATCTGGCAGCCAAAACCATCCGTAAATGTAATGTTATAAATGCCGCTGTCATCGAAAGTTGAATTGAGTAGATTGTAATTTTGCCCTTCGGAAAATTCTCCATTTGGTATTTCCCAAACATATTCACCAGCGATGGGAGCATTGGCAAAGAGAGAAATTGGATCACCTTCACATTCCTTTTCCAATGATTGTAAATTCATTTCTAATGCTGGGGTAGGAGAGATGTTGACTCGGGTGGCATCACCTTCGTCTGAGGTCATTGGATCGTTAGAGTCGATGATACTTTCCCATATTTGAGTGAATCCGTCTACTTTTGCTTGATTAAAAATGCTGGAAAAATTAGAAGAATTACCAACTACTAATGCTGAAATAGTAAACTCCGAAATACCTGTAGGGATTTGCATCTCATTGATTGTCAGTAAGTTGTAGTTGTTTGCTAGCGGGGTTGTTTCCATAGTTCCTCCAAAAGTATTACTCGGATTTCCTAACCACATTAGGTCAGGATGAAGTGGATCAGCAAATTGAATATCGGTAAAAGTATTGTCCGAATTATTGATAATGCTAAAGGTGAAAGTGACCGTATCTCCCTGACAAGCTTCAGGTAAATCGACAGATTTATTAAATTGAATATCATTTAAACAACTACAAGCATCAATTCCAGCATTGATATCTAAACCTTCTCCAACGAAAGTTGAGGCGCCTGTAACTTTATTTATTTTATAAATATCTTTTAAACTAATTCCGGTGAGTTCCCCACTTGCATCAAAATAAAGTCCTCCAAAAATATTGGAAGAAGGGCTAGAATTGGTACCTAGTTTTTCAACTGCTCCTGTGTTTAAATCTATTGTGACCAGTCTGCTAGAAGAGTTCTCAAATGAATAACAAATTCCTGAAATTGGATCAACTGCGATGTCTCCAAATACAGGATTTCCTGAGGAACCATCTGCATAAGATTTTTCAACTGCTGAAAGAATAACGGGAGGGGAAACACTAACATCTAAAACAACCACCCAAGCATCTCCTCCACCTGAAATAACCATATTTCCATCTTTATTAAATGCACCTGCCCAATAACTTCCTCCAGGCAAACCAATTGGAAATCCAAGATTGAGATGATCGCCATTTTTGTCCAATCGAACTATTTGGGAATTGCCTTCATTGATGGCATAAATAAAATTATCATTTGGATTATAGGCGAGTCCATTGATGGTAAAATCCAACTGTTTGATTAAAGTGAAATTAAAAGAAGGGTTGAATTTGTAAAAAAAATCACCTCCTGATTCATGGTAGGAAAAATATGCATCTTGGTTGCAAGTGAAAGGAATGTTTTGTGCAACTAAAAAATGTAAGTGTATTGTTACAAAAATAAAAATAATGGTTAGTTTCTTAAACAAAATCCCGATCATCCCATTCGTCTCTTAATTTTTTAAATTCTTTTAATTCTAATTCATCATCTGGAAGAGTAATATTTTCGTCAACAGGTTCTATAAAATGTTGGCGTTTAATTTTCCTCATTTCTTTTTCCATCTCTTTATCTTCCCAATCTTCTCCTGAAGGACTAGAGATTCCAAAGACTGAAATGTAATGTGAAACAATTCCAATTCCCCAGCCTAGCGTAGGAAATAGAAACCACCAAAATCTAGGACTAGTTAAATAATTAATGGTAAACAAAAAGAGCGTAGTTGCACAAAAAACTCCAAGGTGAATGTAGAATGCTTTTTTGGCTATGACCCTTTTTTTTGCCTTACGGTATGCTTCTTCTTCAGTCATTATTTTTTGATTAAATGGAATTACACAAAGTCTTGGTCTTCTAAATTATTACGTAATTTTTCAATTTCTTTTAGTTCTAATTCTTCTTCTTGTTCAGCGATAATATTGTCTTTATGTTTTACCGCATTTTGTCGTTTGATTTTTCTCATTTCTTTTTCTAATTCCTTCTCTTCCCAATCCTCAGTCATAGGTGCTTCATATCCAAAGGAAGCAATAAACCGGGAAACAATCCCAACTCCAAATGCTGAAATATAATGTGCAACGATTCCAATTCCCCATGCTAATGCTGGAAAAAATGCCCACCAAATGTGAGAATCGGCAAACGTTAAATAATTAATTGAAAATAAAAAGGCTACCGTTGCAGCATAAATTCCGAAATGAAGAAAGAATACTTTTTTGGCTTTGACGCGCTTTTTAGCTTTTTCATAAACTTCTTGTTCTGTCATCTTTTTGATTTTAGCTTATTCAAAAATAAGAAAAATTACTTAAAAAGTCGTTGACCAAGCGTCCCTGTCAAAGCACCCATTCCGCCTAATAGTCCACCAAGCAAAGCGGTAACCATAATCATATTTGCACCAAATATTTTTGCCATTCGAGTGGACAGAATGCTTTCATTTCCTGCGTCCATTTGAAAAGCAGCAATGCCCCACAATAGAAATACACCAATGAAACCAAAAATAAAACTTTTACCTGCATGCTCATTAAAAATACCTCCAACAATAGCAGCTACAATTACAATGCTCCACCATGGTGTAAATTGATGAACTAATAATCCGATTAGGATGATAGCGATAATTCCGTAAATTGAATTTTTCATATGTTGATTTTACTTATAGTTTAATGCTTTGTCAGTATCTTCTTTTGTGAAAAATCGTGGACCACGATGTACGGTTTGAACTCCGTTGACCATTTTTGCATTGAAGTTTTTATTAGGGTACATTTCTTTGTAACTACTTAATTGAAATGGTTCCACCACCAAATCTTCGATAAAACACTCCTCATAATACTTCGTATTTTTATCAAGAGTCAATCCTCCAAGTTGGATGTCCATGTTATCAATAATATCATCAATCATCAATCTTTTTATTTTACTTGTTTTTCCATAAAATAAATTATCTCTGATTTTTTTGGAGTTGACGACATAGTTAACCACCATTGTTTCGCCTGCTAAGATTTTACAATTTGTTTCATATCCTGCGGTCATCAAATGTTGCTTGAATGGACCATTGATAATAAAAGTCGCTAAGTTCAAAGCCACATCTTTATCTGATACATTTTTATAGGTCGCCTTGAATTTTAAATTTTTCACCTTTGCAGTTGAAGTTTCAGATTTATTTAAGAAGGTTGATTTGATATTACTAATGGTGACCTCCACATTATCTTGATATTCCACCTCATCGTAGGTTTCGTTGACAGGCATTCCATTTTGGTGATAAGCCTTAGCCATCTCCAAAATTTCTCCATAAGTTTTACCTTCCACTTCATAGCCTAAATAATCACGTTGCCGAATGATGGAATAATTGATTAGAAATGCATCTTTATTCGAGATATTTTCATCTTTGAAAAACTGAGTAAATTCTGTTTTGTAAAGAATAGGATTAAATGGTTTATCCAAAACAGACTTTTGGCAAGACATAAAAAAAATAGAAAAGAGGAAAGTCAAAACGAGGAATTTTTTCATTGATTGAGCTTGTTTTATTTTAAAAATTAAAAGTATCAATTTTTTGGAAATATTTAGAATTTAAGATCGCTTCGCTTAGTAGAAACCTCAGTTAATGAAACGTTCTCTCTTCTTATCTTTTTTGTAACTTCGCCACTATGAACTTTGAAAAAGACAAATCACTTCAACCTTTTAACACTTTTGGCATTGATGTCAAGGCTGAATCTTTTGTTGATGTGCAGTCGGTGGAGGAATTGCAAAATGTTTTAGGTGGAAATAAAAAACCGATTTTTATCCTTGGGGGTGGCAGCAACTTGTTGTTGACAAAAAAAGTAAAAGGACTCGTGATTCACAATTCTATTTTGGGAAAAAAGATAGAAAGAGATTTTCCCAAGAGCGTTTATGTTTCAGCAGGAGGAGGAGAAAATTGGCATCAGTTTGTTTTGTGGACGATCAAAAAAGGATTGGGGGGAATTGAAAATTTATCCTTAATTCCAGGTAGAGTAGGAGCTTCGCCGATTCAAAATATTGGTGCCTATGGAGTAGAACTAAAGGATGTTTTTCATCAACTCGAAGCGGTTGAATTGGCAACGGGTAACATTCATGTTTTTCGAAAAAAAGATTGCCACTTTGGTTATCGAGAAAGTATTTTCAAGAAAAAATTGAAAGGTAAATTCTGTATCACCAAAGTGTTTTTTAAGTTGTCAAAAAATCCCAAACTTCATTTAAAATATGGTGCGATCCAACAAACCCTCGAAGCTAAAAAAATAAAATCTCCAACAATTAAGGATGTGTCAAAAGCGGTAATTGAAATCCGTTCTTCCAAATTACCTGACCCTGCTGAATTGGGCAACTCAGGCAGTTTTTTTAAAAATCCAGAAATCTCAAAACGGCAATTTAAGCAGTTGCAAAAGTCATTTCCCCACATCGTTTTTTATCCTCTAGAAAATGGGAAAATCAAAGTCCCAGCAGGTTGGTTAATTGAGCAATGTGGTTGGAAGGGGAAGCGAGTTGGGAATACAGGAAGTCATGCGAGGCAAGCACTCGTACTTGTGAATTATGGAAATGCGACGGGGAAAGAAGTCTATCGATTGGCGATGAAAATAATTGATTCGGTGGACAAAAAATTTGGAATAAAATTGAGTGCGGAAGTCAATGTTTTGTAATAAAAAATCTGGAGATTTTGAGCTAGAGCCAAGATAACTATTACGCAAAAGTTCTGGTCATAAAGCAATACTTAAAAATGGAATCAATTAGAAAAAATCAGCTATTAATTTTCTTGATACAATTGATCATAATAGTTTGCATTGTTTCTTGTAATAGTCAATCAAATATTAAAGATTCAACAATTCCAATAATCGAATCTCAAAAAAATACCGACCTTAAAATAAATTTTGAAAAAGGTATTGTTTCAATATCTGAAGACAGCAAAGGTGATTTTTGGATTGGGTCAAAAGAAGAAGGAGTATGTAGATTTGATGGAAAAAATTATAATTATTATTCGACCGTAGATGGCTTGCCAAGTAACTTTGTTAGAGAAATACAAGAAGATAAAAATGGAAAGATTTGGCTCTCTACAGGGAAAGGGATTTGCTTTTTTAATGGAAAGGGTTTTACAACTGTATCTTTAAACGAAACTAAGAATTTAGCACAAGTTCCTAATAATCCATCTTTAGAATTATCGGGAAAATGGAGCTTAGATAAACAGAGTCTTTGGTTTTCGGCAAATAAAAATGGAGTGTTAAGATATAGTGATGGAAGGTTAGAAAATTTGACTATTCCAATTCCAAAAGAAGATACAGCGTACGCTAATGAAAGAAAGAAAAGATCTTACCATTATCCATATTCTGCTATTAAAATTTACCAAGAAGATCAAGGGGGATTATGGATAGGAACATTCAATAGAGGAGTGGTTGCGTATGACGGAAAGACTTTCGAATATCATAATCCTAATAATTTTGGAGTAGGAACAATCAGAAGTATTTTTCAAGACAAGGATGGAAATTATTGGTTGGGGAGTAATGGAGGAGGAGTATATAAATATGATGGAAAGAAATACAAAAACTTTACTCAAGAGAATGGCTTGGTAAGTAGTAATCAGGGCTATGATGAATTTGGGACACTATCTCGAGTATGGTCAATCGAACAAGACGATGAAGGGAATATGTGGTTCGGGACAGCTGATTCTGGTTTATGGAAATATGATGGAGTAGAGATAATTAATTTCACTACCGCAGATGGGTTGCCGAGTAATTTTGTAGAAACAATCTATAAAGATAAAAGAGGAAAATTATGGTTTTGCTCAGGGATGAATTCTAATGGAGTTTTATATACCTGGAATGGACAGTCATTTGAGATTATTAATCCTATAGAAAGTAAAAAATAAATCCCCATTTTTTGATAATTCAAAAGATGGGGATTTATTTTTTTCGATTTAGATAGAAAAAATTAATCGTTCTTTTTTCCTTCAGTAGTTCCTTCTACTGGTAAAACAAGAGGAGTTTTCTCATCAATTTTTCTCACCTTTCTTCTTGATTTAAAAGGAATATATCGAGCTGGTCTTTGTTGAATATCAAGCATCAACACATTAGCTTTTTCGGCAGCATCTTTTAGCTCATCATATAATTTATCGTCCTTGACAATTTTTCCAAGCGATCCTTCTCCTTTATTTATACCAGCCAAAAGGGAGTTAAATTCCTTGATTGCCACATCTGCATTTTCCATCGTTTTGGTCATTTTGGCAATTGCAACTTGAGTTTCAGCCATCGTTTTGTTGGTGTTGTCAACGATTGCTTTCATATCTAATGCATTGATTTTTCCAGAAATAGAATCAGCATTATTGAGTATAGATTTAATTTTTTGATCCTCAATGCTTGCAGTTAATTTATTAACGTTGAGAAGAATATCATCGACTTTACCATTTTGTCTCAATTCTTTGTTGACTAAATTTGTCATTGTTTTGAGATTAGCCATCGTAGATTGAAGATCACTCATACTTTTTCCAATCACGTTATTTGGATCATTGACCATTTCGTTTAGCCCAGCAGTCACATCTTTTAATCCTTTAGTTACCTCAGTCATGTAAACTTTTAATTCACCTGGATCCATCATAGAGGCTAATACTGATTTACTTACACCTTTTAAATAGTCTCCGCTTTTGGCACACTCTGGACCATTGCATGCTTTATTAAATTCGATGTTGACAGATTTATCACCCATCGCAGTTTGCATAATTACAGCAAGAGCATCTTTGGGAACTTTAAAACTTTTGTCCACTTCAATTTCAACCACGACAATTTTATAATCGTCTGGTTTTTTATAAATGTCAGTTACCGTTCCAATCTGTAAACCTCGGTTATAAACAGGACTAGACTGTTGCATTTGCCCAGTATTGTCATATTCGATATAAAAAAACTGTTGAGAGGATAAGAGATTTTGACCTTTGATAAACTTGTATCCCCAAATAGAAGCAGCAATTACTAAAACAGATAAAATTCCAATTCTTGTTTCTCTAGACATAACCTATCGGTATTTTTTTGATGATTAACATTTTCTTTAACGGATGAAGTGTGAAATGGTTCTCAAGAATTTTTTAAATATCGATATTCAAAAAACTATTTAGTCTTCACACGTTCCCCTGCTTGATAGGCAACAACAAATGCGCCTTTAAAACCTAACTTCCTCATTTTTTTACGAGCAGCATTGGCTTCCGCAAGGGTTTCAAAATTGCCCGCAAGGTACTTGAAATTTCCATTTTCTCGTTTCATTTCGATAGGAAATTTGACCTTTTTCCATTTAGAAGTATTGGTTTTTATGGATTTGCTGGAAGCGGCTAATTGAACCTTAAAGACTTTTTTTGATTTTTTGGTAGAAGACCGATAGGAATCATCTTCAGATGAATTGGAAGAAGTTGTATTTTTTTCTTTTGGTAATTTTTTTTGTGAATTAACAGGATTTAATCTTTTGGTCGGAAGTGCTGCTGGAGTGGTAGCATTGTCTACTTCAATTTCTCTTTTGTAGGATTGAAATGCTTTGAAAATTGCAAATGCCAATTCGTCTTGACCACGCTTAGTTCTCATATATTTCTCCTCTGACTTTTGTGTTAAATAACCTGTTTCGATCAAAACACTTGGCATTGTAGTTTCTCTTAAAACTAAAAATCCAGCTTGCTTTACCCCTCTACTTTTTCGTCCAGCAAGATTTTGAAAGTTATATTCTACCTTTTCGGCAAAAGAAATACTTTGTTCCAAAAACGCATTTTGCACCATTGCTAAAATAATATGTCCTTCGGGAGATTCAGGATCAAAACCATGGTAATTTTTTTCATAATCTTTTTCCAATAGAATTGCTTCATTTTCTCTTTTTGCAACTGCGAGATTTTCATCGGCATTATGCAACCCCATCACGTAAGTTTCCGTTCCTCGTACTAGATGTTTTTGCGTACTCATAGCATTGCAATGAATTGAGATAAAAAGATCAGCTTTGTTTTTATTTGCAATTTCTGCACGAGTATGAAGTGGAATAAAAACATCTTTCTCTCGAGTATAAATGACTTTAACTTTTGGAAATTGACCATTAATATATTTACCTAATTTTTTAGCAATATTAAGTGCGATATGTTTTTCCTTGGAGTGAATTCCTGAGCAACCATGATCGTGACCACCATGACCAGCATCAATAACGACGGTTCGAAGTTGGTAATCTAGTTTTGTGAAATGGTCGAGTTGGTTATCTTTGCCGAAATTAGGGGCATCAGCTGTGTTAATTTCGTTAACAATAGCTAAAGGTGGGTAATAACTATAGTTAAAGTTGAGAAAAGAACCAGACATTAGAAGCAAAACCAACGTTGGATATAGTATGTTGTGTCGCATAATGTTGCACATGTTTTTAATAAAAAGAGTTTCCTTAGTTTTTTTGGAAAATTTGTTTTCTCTAATTCTCTAAAATTCTTTTTAAAGATAAGAAATAAATCAAAACGTCAATCAAAATCAAAAATTACAATTGCGGGTTTACCGGCGAAATTTTGATTTTGACTTTGATTTTTAAATATTAGACTTTGAAAAATATTTATACGATCATATTGCTTCTTTTGTTGGGCTTGGCTACAAACGCCAATGGCCAAGACCGTCCTGTAAAACCTATAAAATCTGTAACAGATACGATTCCTGTTTCCTCAGATTCACTTAGTCAACCAGTTCCAACTCCTGTAAATTCACCAATTTCTAGCCAAAAAAAGTTAACAGTTCAAATTTCTCCTGACTCTCCTGACGAGCCGGTGGAATACGATTGTAAAGACTCCATGGACTATGATATTAAAAATAAAAAAGTATATCTCTATGGAGAAGCTGTTGTGGTGCAGAATACGTTGAAGTTAACAGCAGAGCGAATTACGATTGACTTTGGCAATAATATAGTGACAGCTGAAGGATTGTCAGATACTTTAGGCAATCGAATTGGCAATCCAATTTTTGACGAAGGCGAGCAAAATTTTTCTGCAAAAAAGATTCAGTTTAATTTTAAAACGAAGAAAGGAAAAATCTACGATGCGGTGACGCAAGAAGGCGATTTATATATTCATGGAAGTGAGTCAAAGATTTTTCAAGGAGTCAAGGCTGATCCTTCTGATACCATCAATAGTGATATTGCTTATAATCGGAATTCTATTTTTACGACTTGTAATCATCCTGAACCACATTTTGGAATTAGGGCAAAGAAGTTAAAAATGGTTTCAGGGAAAGTAGCAGTAGTTGGACCATCGAATATTGAGTTAGGAGGAATCCCAACTCCTTTGGCATTGCCTTTTGGTTTTTTTCCATTAAAACAAGGAGCAAGAACAGGACTTATTTTTCCAAGAGATTATGAATTTTCGGAAGCATGGGGTTTTGGATTGAGGAATGTAGGTTGGTATTTTCCCATCAATGATAATTGGGATACGAAGGTGACAGGAGATATCTATTTTAGAGGAACTTGGGGATTGAATGCTGATACTCGATATAAATACCGCTATAAAAGTTCAGGGAGTTTTAATCTAGCTTTTTCAGATCGAGTACAAGAACAAACGGATGCCAGCAAGATAAGAGACAAATCTTTAAGTCTTCGGTGGTCACATAGCCAAGACCGTTCAGCGCATCCCAATCGGACTTTTAGTGCGAGTGTAAATATTCAAACGAACGGTTTTCAGAGTCGAAATTTTAATGATGCAAATAGTGTGTTGGATAATTCCTTAAGTTCAAATATTAATTATCGACAAGCATTTCCAGGGAGTCCATTCAACTTGACCGCAAGTATGAATCACTCTCAAAATACTCGATCCAATTCGGTCACTTTTAATTTGCCGACAGTTGGATTGGTGATGGATCGAATTTATCCATTTAAAAAAGAGGATAGAGTCGGGAAAGAAAAATGGTTTGAAAGAATTACATTCAAGTATGACATGAATGCACAAAATCGGTTTACGACAACTGATACAACTTTATTTACCAAACAAACTTTAGAAAGTGCGCAATATGGAATGAGGCATAAAGTGGCGTCGGATTTGAATTTTAAGATTTTTAAATTCATCAATGTTTCGCCAAATATTAGTTATACCGATGTCTGGTATGGGAATGAATTGGGAAAAGAGTATGTAGAAGACTTGGTCATAGTGCAGGATACTTCATTTAATCCTGATGGTAGTGTGTATGAAATTATCTCAGATACGACTTCTTATGGAGGTGTTGAGGATAATAAAATCAATGGTTTTTCCAGATATTTTCAATTAAATGCAGGAGTGAATTTAAACACGACTCGATATTTTACTAAGAATTTTAAAAAGGGATTAATCCGAGGAATTCGACATGTAGCAAAACCGACGATTGGTTTTACTTATACCCCAGATTACACCAATCCAGAATTTGGATACTATAAAGATGTGATCTCACCTGAAACTCCGCTGACAGAAATGGATACGCTTAACTACAATGTTTTTGCGAATGGAATTTATGGAAGCCCCGGTTCAGGAGGAAAACAAATGAGATTGACCTATGGAATTAGAAATAACTTTGAAGCTAAATATTGGTCGAAGAAAGATACCACAGCCAAGAAATTTAAATTATTCAACGACATCAATGTTAATGGAGATTATAACTTAGCAAAAGATTCTTTACAATGGAGTGATGTGAGAGCTACGGGAAGTACACGGTTTTTTAATGGAATGACCAATGTGAATTTGACTGCCAGTTGGAGTCCTTATGCTTTGGCTTCTAATCGAACTACTAAAATCAATACCTTCTATTGGGACGCTGAAAAACGACCACTTCGATTTGTCAATGCGGTGATGAGAACGAGTACGAGTATTTCTGTCAAGCAAATTCGAGAGTTGTTTGGTAAGGGTAAATCTAAACCCAAAACAGGACAAGGAGCACCTTCATTTCCAGGAGGAAATACGAATCAAGATAATACTTCATTTGGTTCTAATCGAGGAACGGTGAATGCATCCAGAGGAAGTGTGAAATCAGGAGAAGGCTTTTTAGATTTATTTGAAAACTTTAGAATCAGCTATAATTTTAATTTAGAATTTGAACCTTCGATTGCGACAGGAAAAGATACTTTAGTCATCACCAATCATTCAATTGAGACTCGTGGAAATATTAATTTGACTGATAATTGGAAAGTTACGGTGGGCCGAATTGGTTATAATTTTAAAGATAAGAAAGTAACGTTTCCTGATTTTTCCTTTTATCGAGATTTACATTGTTGGGAAATGGGCATGAGCTGGCAACCTGAACGGACGACTTATAGTTTCTTTTTGAGAGTGAAACCTTCGTCGTTAGACTTTATAGAATTACCTTATAAAAAGAATAATGCAGATGCCTTTGGAGGGTTTTGATTTTTTGCCGCAGATTGGGCTGGTTTTTATGATTATGTATGAGTACCCAAGATGTGAAATAAAGATTATGCAAAAAGAGAAATCATATTAATCATAAAAATCAGCCCAATCTGCGGCAAAAAACTATCCCATCGAAATCATCCAAATCGCCGAAATCGCCAATGCAACTCCAGCCATATTCACCTTTGATAATTTTTCACTAAAAAATAAATACGCGATTACAGCCGATAAAGCAATGATTGAAATATTATTGTAAGGAAAAAATTTAGATCCTTCCCAGCCTTCTGAAATCGCTACAATAATCAAATAAATAGAAAAGAAATTAGGAACACCCAACACGATTCCTGCAATTATATTTTTATAGGAAAAAACTAAGCGGCCAGAAGCCAATCCAACAATTACTGAGATTAAACCAAGCGTCCCTGCGATTCCAAAAAGAGTAGCTACGAAATTCAAACCACCCATTCCTCCTAAAATTTTAATTTCCACATATTGTAAAACTGTCTCGATGCAAACTGAAATCAACCAAACAATTATAGGTAAGATGATCATCCATTTTGGTAAGTTCTTCGCTTTATCTAATTCTTCTTTATTGGGTTGGTTAGTCAAATAAATAGCAATCAAACCTGCCAATAAACCAAATACTTTCCAAGCATTAATATCTTCGTTGTACATCCAAATAGAAACAGGAACAGTCAAAAGTAAAGACATCTTTTGCATAATCGTTGTCAGCGTTACGCCTAATTTCTGAAAGCTAAGTGCGGTGATATTAAAACCTGTGATAAAAATAAATCCTAAAAAGAGTGCGAAAGGAAACCACTCGGTTTGATGTACGTTAGAAATGATAGGAAATTCTCCGAGCACAAAACCTGCCATAGCAACACAGACGAAATAATTGACAACAATGGCTTGCAAAGTGTTAACTCCATATTTTGGAAACATTTTGAAAATAAAACCGATTACCGTATTGGTTAAAATGCAGATGATTAAGGTTTGCATGGAAATGTAAGTTGATTGTTATAAAGCTTTAATTTGAAATAAGGTTAATAATTTTTTACTACCTAGGTCACACAGGTTTTAATTTTTTTTTTTTTTTAACTTAGGTCACCTATGTGCATATTTGGTAGAAAAAAAACGAAGCCTTAGATTTAACAAGTGATTAACAAAAGTTGAATTCTCATTAACAAAGAGAACAATTAAATGTTAGATATTTGTACGAAGGGGCGAAATTACTCAACAAAAATAGAACAACTAATTTTTTTAGTAGAAAAACGAAGATTAGGAGTTACCCCTGCAATACAATTTATTTTTATATTTGCGAAAATTAGACTGTTTGTAATTTGATTTAAAAAAAATACAAAAATGACTTTAACGACGATAGTAATTTGGGTAGCAGCTGTTTCAGTTCTTTTAACGGGAATCACTTCTCAAGTTTTCAAACAAAATAAAAGCCTTTGGGTCAGTTATTTACAAAACTTTTGTGGAGCGTTTTTTATCTTTTCAGGATGGGTAAAAGCAGCTGATCCACTTGGGACATCTTATAAGTTAGTAGATTATTTTACAGAATTCGAATCTACTTTTTCGGAAACATGGATGTCTTTTATTGCGCCAATTTTTCCATTCTTTTCTGAATATTCAGTTGCTGTTTCTTTATTTGTAATTGTGTTAGAAATCGTATTGGGGATCATGTTGATTATGGGAGCGAAGAATCGATTGGCAGCTTGGTTGTTTTTCGGGATCGTAGTATTTTTTACTTTCTTAACTGGATTTACTGCGTTGACAGGATATGTTCCAGAAGGAGTTAACTTTTTTACTTTTGGCGATTGGGGCGTTTTTGATAAAAATAATATGAAAGTACAAGATTGTGGGTGCTTTGGTGATTTTATAAAATTAGAGCCATTTACTTCTTTCAAAAAAGATTTAGCCTTGCTAGTTCCTGCGTTTATATTTCTTTTTAAGACAAAAGAAATGCATTCGATTTTTAACCAAAAAACGAGAGATATTATTACTGTGGCGAGTATAGCTTTATTTACGTTATATGGAGTGAGTAATTTCGTTTGGGATATTCCTGGCAATGATTTTAGACCATTTGCAGTTGATGTAAATATTCGAGATCAAAAAGTTCTGGAAGAAGAATCCATGATGAATGCGCCGACTAATTATGTTTATACGAATAATGAAACTGGAGAAATAACAAGCTTGAGTGAAGCAGAATATATCAAACAATACAAGAATTTCCCGAAGGATAAATTTGAGATGAAACAAGTGACGGACGAACCTGAAATTCCACATTCAAAAATCAGCGAATTCTCTGTGGAAGATACTAATGGAAATGATGTGACGGAAGAATTGTTAAATGAAAAAGGATATAGCTTGATGTATGTTTGTTATAAATTAGGCTACACGCAAGGGGAAAAGACCATTGCAGTTGCTGATACAACTTGGTTGGTAGATACAACAGGAATGGCAGCAGCAGGAGCTGATTTTCAAATGGAAAAAAAGGTAGACCAAATAACTAGTCACGAAGAAACGGTTACTGATTATGTCTTCAAATCTGACTATAAAAACCGCTTCGAAGGTTTGGTGAATCCATTTGCAGAGGCTGCTCAAAAAGCAGGAGTAAAAGTTTACGCTATTGCCGGTGGAGCAGGGGAGTCTGTGATTAGTGATTTTAGAGAAGAGATCAAATCGACTTATCCAATTTACATGGCAGATGATATTTTATTGAAAACTATCGTTCGTTCCAATCCCGGAATTGTATTGTTAAAAGATGGGAAGGTAGTGCAAAAATGGCATTATAAACAACTGCCGAACTTCGATGAAGTGAAAGCGGAATTTATTAAATAATTGATTTCTCTTTTTTTATAAAAAGCAAAAAGCCCTTCCAATATTTATTTTGGAAGGGCTTTTTAATTGAGATTAGTTCATTTTGTTTTTGACATATTCAATCATTTTTTCAATCTCATTCGCTTGAAAACTTCCCCAATGATCTTCTTTTCTAAACCAAGTCATTTGTCTTTTTGCATAACGTCTGGAGTTTCGTTTGACTAATTCGATAGCTTCTTCCAATGTTGTTTTTTCTTCGAAATAAGACATAAATTCTTGATAACCAACAGTTTGTAAACTATTTTTTTCTTTATGTGGAAAAAGGCTTTTAGCTTCTTTGAGCAGTCCTGCTTCTAGCATCAAGTCAACTCTGCGATTAATTCGATCGTAAAGTTGCTCCCTATCCATGACCACATTTAAATAAATTGGAATAAAATTGCGTGGTTTCTTTTTTTGATTTTGAAAAGAAGAAAAAGGTTTTCCAGTTGCTTTGATGACATCTAACGCTCGCATTAATCTAACTGGATTTTGTTGATCTACTTTTTCAAAATAAATTGGATCAGCTATTTTTACAGCTGCTTGAAGTGCTTCGAGTCCTTCCTTTTCAAAAATGCTTTGCACTTCATTTCTCACTTCAATCGGTATTTTGGGAAACTCATCCAACCCATCACAAAGCGCTCGAATAAATAATCCAGAACCACCAACGAGTAGCGCTACATCTTTTTCCAAAAATATTTTGTCCAATAATTTTATAGCATCCCTTTCAAAATCGCCGACATTATAATCCTCTTCAATAGAAAGTAAATTGATAAAATGATGAGGTGCGGCAGCCAATTCTTCAGCTGTAGGTTTAGCGGTACCGATGGTCATTTCTCGATAAAATTGACGAGAGTCACAAGATAGAATTTCAGTCTCAAAATGTTGAGCTAACTGAATTCCTGTTGCAGTTTTGCCTGTGGCAGTTGCTCCTCCGACTACGATGAGAAATTTATTTTTTGACATGTGGCAAAATTAATAAAAAAATAACTGTCAGGAGTGAGGTTGGCCGTTGTGCTTTTGGTCAGGAGTCAGGGGCTTTGTGTCAAACCCGCTTTTTGAAAATTCAAAAGTTGACACATTGGGGAAAACAAGAAGCCCCTGACTCCTGAACAAGAGCACAGCGACCAACCTCACCCCTGACAGCGCAGCGATCTAAAAAAAGCCCTTGCTCAATATTGAACAAGGGCTTTTTTTTTAGAAGCTGTAGCAACGAACTTTTCGTCGTTTTCGTTTTCTTATTTTTTTTCTTTTAACCAATTTTCGTTTTTTCATCTTCACTTTTTTCGTAGAAGATTTTCCAATTCCTTTGTAATAAATTTCTGTTGGTTTTTCCTTAGTCCGTGGCATAGTTGCAACCGCTCTAGCAGGCATTCTTCTTTCTTTGACTACTTTTTTTGCAGCAGCTTTTTTTACTATTTTTTTACCTTTAGGAGTTACTATTTTTTTTGGTACTTCAGCTAAAGGAACCTCTGCTAATGCTACTTCTGCCTTAGGTTGTTTTGGAGGATCTTGTTGCGTTGTAATTCTAATTTCTTGCCCCATTCCAATTGAGTTAAGATCAAACTGGGAGTTAAGAATGTCCATATCGCTAGCAGCATCTTCTTTGATGACGACTGTGGTTTTGGAACTCTTGTTATCGAGAAATTGTTTTTTAACTTGGGAAAATCCAAATTGAAGTGAAAGGCAGGTGAAGAGTACTAATAAGCTTAGATACTTCATGGGATGATAATTTTTAGTGTTTGCCTGTTAAAAGATTGATTGATATGTTCTATCTTTTTGAAGCAGGGTGTTTGAAAATATGTTCAATTATAAAATACAAAAAATGTGAAACAAAATCCATTTTTTGCAATTATTAATTCACAATTGTGACAAGACAATTGTTGAAAAGTCACGAATTAAATTAATTATTTGTTTTAATTTAATTTTTTTGTGAAAACTTGAATTGTTAAGATGGGAAATGTAATTACTTAACTGTAAGTGAGTTGTAGATTTTTTATTTTATAATATCTGGTTGTTCTTCCAATTTTTTATAAAAACAAAATAGAATTTAGATGGGCTAGAATGTAGCGTTTTAGGAGGTTTTTAGTTGTTTTTGTGATATGTAATTTTGTTGTTATGTATTATTTTTCTTTAGAAAAAAGAAGAAAAAAACGGTCATCCCTGAATTTAGGGATAACCGTTTTCCAAAAGAGCAATCCTAAAATGAATTTTTAAGTAATTGAACTAGTATAAAATGTTCGTTGAAACTTACTGTTCTGAGAACATTTTATGCTTGATAATCTCTTATTCATCCACTTTTACGATATTATGAACTAGTGTTCTATGTCCGTTGTAGTTGATATAAGCGTAGTAGATTCCAGCTGTGTAATCAGATAAATCTAATTGTTTGCTGTTTGATCCAGCTTCCATTGTTATTACTTTGATGATCTTTCCAGACTGGCTGATGATCTCTATTTGAGCATCAGTTTCGAAAGGAGTCACTACTCTCAAAGTTGTAGTATGTATAACTGGATTAGGATAAACAATCACATCAGGAATATCATCTCCAGAAACGATTACCGTTTCGATTTGAGAATATTCAGAATCTCCATTGTAATCTACTTGTTTCAATCTGTAGTAATTAGCTCCGTAGAAAGGATCTGTATCGTCCAAAGAATAATGATTAACCAAGTTAGTTGTTCCATTTCCTTCCACTAATCCAATTGGTCTGAAGTCATTTCCATCTACTGATCTTTCTACTACAAAGTGTCTGTTGTTAATTTCAGAAGCAGTTGCCCATTTAAGTAATACTTGGCTTCCGTTAACTAATTGAGCTTCGAAGCTGATTAATTGAACAGGAAGACTTGCATCAAAAATAAATCCTGCATCAATAGTAATATTAACATCTCCTGTATTTACTGTAATCACATCAGTTCGACCGCTAGTCTGGTAAATATCACTATCTACTTCGTCAAATCCATTGCTAGAGAAATCTTTAACAGTTGGAATGAAAGCGATTTGATTAGAAGTAAATTTCAATTCGTAATCTCCAGGAACTACATTTGCAAATTCATAGAAACCATCTTCATCTGTAGTGGTAGTTTCGTTAATAGTATTTCCAAAAATATCAGTTCCGAATAACATAATATTTACATCTGTGTATGCTATATCGTCATTATCTTGAATTCCATTTTCATTAACATCTTGGAAAACTCTATCTCCAATTTTTGCAAGTTCAATGTAACCAGCATCTACCGTTTCATTTGTATCTCCTGATTTTAAGTCTACTAGTTGACTCATTGCATTACCAGAACCATCGTTCATAGGAACGGCATCACTATCTAAATTGTCATCTCCTCCGTTATTTTCAAGTGTAAGTATGTATGGATTTACTGGATCTGAAATTTCTTCGATTTTCAAAGAAGATACAATTTCATTAAAGTTAGTCAAGCAATTATCATCAGCGGTAAGTTCAATAGATGTTCCTCCAAAGTCATAATGTTGATATAATGTTACTTTTAACCCAGTAGGAATTTTAATTGAAGAAAGTGCATCATTTGAAAATCCTAAATTTGAAATATTTGGATATTCACCAACACCTAACTGTAATTCAGTTCCTGCATAATCACAATCTTCATAAAGTGTAATCTCATTTGAGATTGAACTTGGGAATTTGACTTTGTAAGTACTTGGTACTAAATCTGAGAATTCATAATAACCTCCATCTACTGTAGTAGTTTGAGCTACCATATTTCCATCAGCATCTAATAACATTACAATTATTCCATCAATTCCTGTATCATCTCCATTTTGAATTCCGTCTTGGTTCTTATCGTTGAAAACATAGTTTCCAAGAGAAGCTGGGATGTAGTATCCAGCATCAACAGAGTTATTATTATCTCCTGATTCTAAAGTAACAAACTCACTCATAGCATTTCCAGAACCATCAGACATAGGAACTGCATCAGAGTCTAAGTTATCATTAGTACCTTGATCTGGTGTAGTCAATGTAAAATCATTTCCAGCAATAGTAGCATCGATAGGGAACTTAATTTTGTAAGTACCAGGAACCAAATCGATAAACTTATAAATTCCATTTGCATTTGTAATTTTTGAATCGATCATCACGCCATCTTCATCTAATAACATTACCGTTACTCCAGCAATACCTGGCTCATCAGTATCTTGAATACCGTTACCATTTGTATCTTCAAAAACTTTATTACCAAGCTTAGCAGGAGCATAATATCCAGCATCTAAGTTGTTAACAGTTTGACCATTAGAAACAGTAACAATTTGAGTCATTGAATTACCAGAACCATCAGTCATAGGAACTGCATCAGAATCAATATCATCATTACCACCTTGATTAGGTGTAGTTAAAGTGAAATCAGTACTTGCTATATTAGTATCTATTGGGAATTTAACTTTGTAATCTCCAGGAGCTAAATTGTCAAATGTGTAAACTCCATTTCCAGAAGTTGTAGTTTGAGCAACCATGTTTCCATCTTGATCTAATAACATTATAACTACGCCATCAATATTTGGCTCATTAGCATCTTGAATACCGTTAGCATTTGTATCTTCCCAAGTAACACCAGTCAATTTAGAACCGATAAAATATCCTGCATCAATATCAGTAATTTCATCTCCTTCGTTTACGGTGAAAACATCAGTCATAGCGTCATTAGTGCCTTGCATTACTGCAGGATCACTATCTACATTATCATTACTACCTTGGTTAGGTTGAGTTAAGATGTAAGTCAAATCAGCAGCAGAACCAGTAGCTGGGAATTTGACTTTATATTGTCCAGTAGCAATATTTGTAAATATGTATTTTCCATCAGCATCAGTTTGAACTTGGTCAACCATGTTTCCATCTTCATCTAGTAACATAACAGTTACACCAGGTAAACCGAATTCTCCCGTTTCTTGAATACCATTTCCATTAAGATCATTGAAAACAAAGTCTCCAATACTAGTAGTAGTACCTTCGCAAGTACAGCCATCAGTGAGAATAACATCATTGTCAGTAATTGGATTACTATCATCACAAGTTTCTCCCGGTAGGATTGGTGTAAGTTTTCCAAAAGCTTCTATACAATTACCCCACGTACCATCAAACCAAGCTCCAAATCCAAATTGATTATCACTTTGATTATTAGCCCCTAATCCTAAAACGACATCTACTCCATTTTTTTGAATCAAAGTATAAATATCAGAACCGATTGTAACTGTTCCATTAAATCCTGTGTAAAAGTATTCTGTAGTCATGTTATCATTATAGCATTGGTTTGTCCAGTTTTGTCCAGTTGAACTATAGCCTTCTAAATTAAGATTAACCTGACCAATAGTATTTCCATTGTAAATAGAACCAGAAAGGGTTGCATTACCATTTCCTAATTCTTCTAAAATCAAGTCACTCCCAGCTTTCCACGTTTCAAATGTTTCTCCACAGTCTCTTCTAAAAAAGACTCCAGTTCCAGCTCCATTAAATGCAGAGCTACATTCAGGATCAGAATCTGTAACTCTATATTTAGTGCATACAGGCAAACAATCTACAATGTTAATGTTTAAAGTAACTTGATCACATGCTAGCCCATCAGAATTATTTTCTGGGTAAAGTGTACCGTTGATTGTATAAGCACCAACTTGAGGATCCCAAGTATTACCATTAGAAACCGAAGGGTAATTATAAGCTACCACATTTTCATTTCTAGTATCACCATTTACATTAAAGAAGAAAGATTCATGATTACCAGAAACAACAGCTTCTAAATAATTATTAGAAGGTAAGTCACAAAGTTGGTAAGTACCACCATCTTGAAGTGTTACTGATTCAGAACCATTTGTTAAAATGATTCCATCAATGATTCCAGTACATGTATTAGAAGACCCACAATCTACATCTCCATTAAAATCACCATTTCCAGTATAACTTCCTGTGAAGCTGAACCATCCAGAAAGACCAAAATCCGCATCTTTATCATTAGCACCATTTCCAACTTGAAATCCAAACTCATAATCGCCTGGATTATGTGTGAGGTTTACTAATTCTCCAGATAAGCAATCAACACCTGTAAATGTACTGTTGTAATTATCTAGTTCATAATAATCCCAAGTAGTGTGGTCTCCAGTTCCTCCTGCTTTGTAAGAACGATCAAGAGCAGACCATTGAGCCCAAGTTCTTTTATTGATTAATCTAACACTATATTCCCATTTGTTACAAGTATTGTCAACTTGCTCAGCTGTTCCTGTAATTACAGCAGAACCATCAGAATATTCTACAATAGTTGAAGTTCCAGCTACTGAATATTCTTTGATATCACCATCTACATTAAAGTAAATTAATCTTTCTTCGGTAGTATTAAAAGTACCCAATCCATGATCCAAAAGATTACATGTTTTTACAATAGAAGGTGAAGTAGGTGCGGCACAATTAGCCAAATCTCCGTTAAAGTCACCATGTCCTGTAAAGCTTCCTGTGAAAGCATACCATCCAGAAAATCCATAATCTCCATCCATGTCATTTGCCCCATTTCCAACTTGGAAACCAAATTCATAACTACTTGGGTTATGAGTAAGATTTAATGTCTTTCCTTCTAAACAATTGATTCCTGTAAAAGTACTGTTGTAATTATCTAATTCGTAGTAATCCCAAGTCGTGTGATCTCCTGTTCCTCCTGATTTATATGAACGACCAAGAGCAGACCATTGAGCCCACGTTCTTTTATTAATTAACCTAATACTATATGACCATTTGTTACAAGTATTGTCTACTTGCTCTGCGTAACCTGTAATGACAGAAGAACCATCAGAGTAATCTATTACTGATGAAGCTTCAATTAAAGAGTATTCTTTTACTCCTTGACCGTCAATATTTAACCAAAGTAATCTTGTCTGATTTGAGTTAGTATTAGATGGACCATGATTTAAAAGTTCACATGTATTTACAACTGTAGGAGGTGTACATCCTGTCGTAAATTCTGCAATAGTAATATCATTTCCCCAAACACTTGAACAACCATTTGCATCTGTAACAGTAATGTTTGAGTAAACACCTGGAGCTAATCCAGTAATGTAATGATCTTCATTAGTTGCATAAGGTCCATCAGAATAAACTTGTCCATCATAGGTATACTCTACTGAATATGGCAATGCAGTTCCTTGATTGATAAATGGATCTGTAATGATTTTTCCATCATTTGCATCACATGCAGTTTCGTTTACACCATCTACATGTTCAAGCACAGCATTTCCAACTGTAATTTTTATCCAGTTAGATTCGCCATAATCCCAGCTACTACATCCATCTCTTCTTGAGCATCTTCGGAACCAAGTAGTTTCTGTTAAATCACCTGTATTAAAGGTAGCATAACTTGTAGGATAGCCAGTTGATCCAGTAAAACTCGGTTCTACCGTATTACTTAACCACATGTATTCTAAGGTTCCAACTCCTCCAGTAGGAGATGCTTCATTGGTTAATGTTGCACTTTCTCCAGCGCAGATAGTTTGGTCTGAGCCAATTTCTCCACCGTTAGTTACATTTCCATAGCAAGTTGCAAATGAAGTAGTAGCTGAAAGCATAAATACTAACATTAAAGAAGCTAATATTCCGAAATTGATTAATGTTTTTTTCTGCAAAATAGCAGTAGTAGTTGTTTGGGTTTGTAAAATTCTGTTCATGATTACTAGTTTTGGTACATAAAAATTTTAGGTAAAAAATGTTATTGCTCGGGAGGAATATTTTTTTGTGGGAGGAAAATAAGGGAGGAATATTTTAGTGTTGTTCTAGGTTTGTTTTTTTGAATTCTAAAAGAGGTAGTGTTTTAACCTTCGTGTGTTTTTTGAGAAAACAGGAGGATTAAAGTGTTTTATAAAAATAGTAGATGTTTGTTTTTTGAAGAGTTTGCTTATTTGTCTCTATTGGAAGAGAATAAAATTAGGTAAGTGTTTGTTTTTTGCTTTGAATTGAGGGCGTGTGTTGGTGTGTGTTGGTGTGTGTTAGTAATTATGATGTAAAAATACGACCCTTCCGCATCTGTGTCAATTATTTTGGCTTTTTTTTTCTTTGTCAAAAATTAAGATTTATGATCATGTGATTCCATTTCCTTTGTAAGTGTTATGATTGTCAATGTCTAACATATATTAAGTATTGATTTATTGAAAATAAAAAAATGTAAAATTTTATTTATTGATCTAATATTCTATATCACAGATCAATAAATCGTCCAAAAAGGATAAAGAAAGCTATGGTTTAAATGATTTTTTTATAATTAGTGACAGGGTTTTAAATGGAAATTATTTTTTAAAATCCTATATTTTAAGGAAAGTTATAATTGGTCTGTGATAAATTTACGGTAAGCTCAACCATTCAAAGTCAGCTCCCATAAAATAGATAAAAACAAAAGCTGCCATAATTGGAGCAAAAATGGATACTGCCATAAATATAAAATACCACCTAGGTACCTTTGATCGCTCAACTAACTCTACCATTAATGAAATAACTAAAATAAAAAAGAAGATAAATGAAAAAACGATTGTCAACATCGAAGCGATATAATCATCCCATAACCATAACAATGAAAATAGGATAAACTCAATTAAGAATATTTCGATCGGTCTAATCTTTTGCATAATGTTTGAAATATTAATTTTTTTAAGTCACTTAGAAATTTCTGTACCTTTATATTCGTTTTGAGTTATGTTTACAAAATTGTAATAAGTGCTAAGAGAATAGAGTCGTTATTGTTTTATGAAAAACACAAAATATAAATCATATCCTCACATAATAAACACTTATCACGCCTAAAAACATCATCAATACACATTAAAATAAATACATGAAATCATTATCTTTTTTTTCTCTCCTTACCTTATTTCTCATTTCTCCTTTGTTGATTCAAGCGCAAGACAAAGATCCGAAACCGCCTTCGACTGAAGATGAGTTTGAAAAAAAATATCAGCAAAATATCAAAAAGGAACGATTGCATGGCGTTTATATTCCAAAAGATTTGGCTGATGCATTTATCCAACTCAATATTTTGATTGATAAAAGTAGTCAAACAAAATTCAAAAGCATGAATGAAACCGAAGCGGTAAAAAAATTACATTTTAGTTTCGGCAGATGGATCACACATAATTGGAGTTTGTATTCAGGTTCACGATATTCTCATTATGTCAAAAGTGTTGGAATTTATCATCCAGAGGAAATGGCTTCGTTCACTATATTAATGTATCATCGATATTTGAATAAAAAGAAATTGGATGTGAAAGGATACATGGAAGATTTTAAAAAGAAAAAAGAAGAAGCTAAGAAAGAGAAGTTGAAGAAAGGCAAAGTGCTAGAGACTTTTAAGAGGAAAAGAAAAAGTTAGTCATTCAAAAAAAGGCGTTAGTACAATAAATACTAACGCCTTTTTTATGTCTTATTCAACTTAGTTTTTCAAAAAAATAATTTAGAAAGAAACAATCTTCTTATCACTTTATTTTAAAATTTATACATTTGCACTCTGAAAGATGAAAAGCGAGTACAATATAATAGGTGTACATGGGGTATTTAAAACGAAAAAAATCAATAGAATTAAGGCTTCCAAATGTGATGCTTTAATTTTTTTAATGAAACTTAACTCTTGTTTTTCAAGTATCACAATGAGTTCAATTTTTCAGAAAACTAATTTTTTAAAGAATACTGATCAAAAATCAATTCAACAATGGCTAAGAATTTGGTAATCGTGGAGTCCCCGGCTAAGGCAAAAACTATAGAAAAAATTCTAGGGGAAGACTTTACCGTTAAGTCAAGTATGGGACACATACGAGATTTGGCAAAAGGTGATAAAGGCGTGGATATTGAAAATAACTTTAATCCTAGTTATGAAGTTTCCCCTGACAAAACTAAAGTTGTTAACGATCTTAAAGCGTCTGTGAAGAAGGTAGACGAGGTATGGCTCGCGACGGATGAGGATCGAGAAGGAGAAGCTATTTCTTGGCACTTGTGCGAAGTTTTAGGTTTGGATCCAAAAACGACCAAACGAATTGCCTTTAGAGAAATTACAAAATCTGCTATTCAAAAAGCCATTCAAGCACCTCGTACAGTAGATTTACATTTGGTAGATGCACAGCAAGCTCGCCGGATTTTAGATCGATTAGTCGGATTTGAATTATCTAGTTTGCTTTGGAAAAAAGTGAAAGGAAAATTGTCTGCAGGTCGAGTTCAATCGGTTGCTTTAAAATTAATCACCGAACGAGAAAGAGAAATCAAAGGATTTGAATCAACTCCTTTTTATAAAGTAGCTGCCATTTTTGATGTGCAAAATGAAAAGGGCAGAATGGTGGAACTCAAAGCTGAGTTGCCAGCCCGATATGATACTGAAGGTGATGCTCAAGCATTTTTAGAAAAATGTAAAGCAGCAACATTTTCCATTACAAATATTGCTGTCCGTCCTACAAAACGGAAACCAACTGCTCCGTTTACTACCTCAACTTTACAACAGGAAGCTAGTCGGAAATTAGGCTTTTCTGTAAAAAGAACCATGACGAATGCACAACGATTGTATGAGCAAGGTTTTATTACATATATGAGAACAGATAGTGTAACCTTGAGTGAGACTGCATTGAAAAACATTGCAGATGTCATCACTAAAGATTACGGAGCTAATTATCTCAGTACCCGACAATACAAAAATAAAAAGTCAAATGCACAAGAAGCTCACGAAGCCATTCGTCCTTCTTATGCAGATAAAAGAGTGGTAACTAATGATCACGATCAACAAAAATTGTATGACTTAATTTGGAAAAGAACCGTTGCTTCGCAAATGACGGAAGCTGAATTAGAAAAAACAACAGTTGATATTGGTATCTCCACTATCGGCGACGCTACATTTAAAGCGAAAGGAGAAGTCTTGATTTTTGATGGATTTCTTAAAGTTTATCTTGCTGCAAAAGATGATGACGAAGAAGATGATGAAGATGCAAAAGGAATTTTGCCTCCATTGACTTTAGGTCAAGAATTGGCTTTGAACGAAATGGGTGCAACGGAAAGGTTCACTCGACCCCCTGCAAGATTTACGGAAGCAGGTTTAGTGAAAAAATTAGAAGAGCTTGGGATCGGTCGTCCGTCAACTTATGCACCGACGATTAGTAGAATTATGGAACCTACAAGAGGTTATGTAATAAAAGGTGACAGCGAAGGTAATCCTCGTAATTATAATGTTTTGACATTGAAAAATGGGGAAGTCAAAAAGCAAGTTCAAACTGAAAACACAGGTTCAAACAAAGGGCGATTAGTGGCAACAGATTTGGGACTTTTAGTAATTGACTTTTTGGATAAGCATTTTAAAGATGTGATGAATTATAGTTTTACGGCAGAGATCGAAGGACGATTTGATGTCATTGCAGCAGGGGATAGAAACTGGACAGAAATGTTGGGAGAGTTCTATCACCCATTCCATGCAATTGTTGAAGACACTTTAGAGAATGCAGAGCGAGCTACAGGAGAACGAATTTTAGGAAAAGATCCTGTTTCTGGAAAAACACTTTTAGTGCGTATGTCTCGTTTTGGGCCAGTTGCTCAAATTGGAGCACCCGATGAATTGGAAGAAGATGAAAAACCAAAGTACGCTAACCTTCGAGGTGGACTTTCTTTAGAGTCAGTTACTTTTGAAGAAGCAGTAGAGCTATTCAAATTACCTAGAGAATTAGGGCAGTATGAAGATAAGGATGTTATCATTGGAGCAGGAAGATTTGGGCCATATGTAAAATGGGGAGAAGCATTTATTTCAATTCCAAGAGAGGAAGATGCTTTGACATTGCCAGTTGAACGTGCGCATGAATTGATTGAAGAAAAGAAAAAAGCAGACGCTCCAGTTGGAACTTACAAAGGTATTCCTTATACACAAGGCAAAGGAAGATTCGGACCGTTCTTGAAATATGATGAATACTTCGTAAATATTCCAAGACGATTTGATCCAGATAATTTATCTGCGGAAGAAGCGGCAGAATTGATTGAAGCAAAATTAGTCAAAGAAGCCAACCGATACATCCAACGATGGGATGATGAAAAAATCTCTGTCCAAAATGCACGTTGGGGGCCAATCATCAAATTCAAAAAGAAGCAAGTTAAGATTGCGAAAAAAGAAGATGGTACTCGAGTGACTCCAGAGGAAGCAGCTGAATTTACGTTAGAGTATGTGAAAGAAATTATTGTTGCTCAAATTCCAGATGCCTTCAAAAAGAAGGTAAGGAAAAAAGCAGCTCCGAAAAAGAAAGCGGCTGCTAAGAAGAAAAAGGAAGCAACGAAATAAGTTTTCATTAAAACGATAAAAAAAGGTATCGAATCTCTTCAAGGGATCCGATACCTAACAATATTCAATTTTACCAACCATCTAAAATTGAAAACTCCAACCCTCCATATCATCTCCTTCAACATTCCATTCCCTGCCAATTACGGAGGAGTCATCGACGTTTTTTATAAAATCAAAGCACTCCAAAAACAAGGTGTCGATATTATCCTTCACGCCTTCGAATATGGTCGAGACAAAGCTCCTGAACTAGAAAAATATTGCACTCAAGTTTACTACTATCATCGTTCGACTAATCTGTCAAAACAATTTTCCCAGTTTCCATTTATTGTTAAAACTAGAAATGTAAAAACTTTGTTACAGAATCTTAAAAAAGACAATTACCCAATTCTTTTTGAAGGTTTACACACCTGTTATTTTTTGAATCATCCAGATTTAGCGAAGCGAAAAAAATATATCCGCATGCATAATGTGGAGTGGCAATATTATGGACATTTGGCAAAAGTGGAAAGTAATATTTTAAAGAAGACTTACTTTAAATTAGAAAGCGAGAAACTTCGCTTATTTGAAAATAAAATAAAAAATGTTGACGGGGTTTTAGCAATTTCAAAAATGGATGAAGTTTATTTTAAAGAAAAATACGCTGAAGTTTTTACTCACTATATTCCAGCATTTCATCCGAATGAAAAAGTAGAAATAGAGGAGGGGAGTGGGAAGTATATTTTGTTTCATGGAGATTTGAGTGTAAAAGATAACGAGCAAGCGGCAATTTTTTTATTAGAAAAAATAATGCAAGGTGTTGATTATCAATTGATTATAGCTGGATTGAATCCGTCGAATAAGTTAAAGTCAATAATCGAAAAAACTAAAAACGCTACCTTAAAAGCAAATGTCTCCAATGAAGAGATGGAAAGTCTAGTAAAAAATGCTCATGTAAATGTATTGTTATCATTTCAGTCAGCAGGCATGAAATTGAAGTTGTTGAACGCACTCTTCAAAGGTCGATTCTGTGTAGTAAATGATTTTATGGTGAAAAATACGGGATTGGAAGATTTGTGTCTAGTAAGGGAGACGGCGGAGGATTTTCGAAATGTATTGAAGGAAGTTTTTGAGAAAACCTTTTCTCTAGAAGATGTTTTGGAACGAAAGGAAAGATTGGAAGTTGATTTTTCTAATCAAAAATTAGGAGAGGCAATTAAGCGAATTATCTTTTAATTTTTATCCTTCTTCTCCATAGGAAGTTGGTTCCGATTCAGAAATTATTAAAGGTATTTTCATTCTGATTTCTTTCTGCTTTGTTTTCTCTAATCTTTCATAAGGCTGGTTATATAATTTCATCGCTTTTTCATTTCGTAATTCATTGTATGCTGCCTTTATTTCATTGAGCACATTTATGTAGACTTTGTACGTTGTGCCTCTATCATTTTTTAATGAAATGACTGCCTTATATGAATACTCTGCAAGTTCAATATTTTGATTAGGGTTACTGATAAATTCTTTAACTTGATTTTTTAGGTCAGTAGATTTAATCCGTTTTCCTCTAGCAAAAATTTCATCTTTTGAATTTACTTTTACCGTATAAACATTTCGTTCTTGTAATTTAGTTAGGTCAGGTTCATCTTTAGACCAAGGTGGGAGTTGAGTAAGCACGCCTTTGTTTTCTTCAAAATGTTTATTCATAGAACTGTGAGCAGATAACAAATGATAGAAAATAATCTTAAAAAGAGGATGCTCAAAATCTTCTTTTTTAAAAACATGAAGCATTTTTTTAAAAAAGTTTTCACTATCTAAATTTCCAGTTTTAGAAATTATTTGATAATTTTTTGAGATGTCTTGTATGACTTCATAGAATCTCGATTGCCCTAATTCTACTGAGTCGATATTGAGAGCAGTACAATTTTGATTCATCATAGGTAAGGCCATCAACTTATTTTCTAAATCTTTTGGAATGGAAAACTGAAGTTGATTAGGAGGTAAAATAGATTCTATTAGTAGAGCATAGCTATCAGTAGAAGTATTTTTTAGATATTTTTTTTCAAGAAAATAATTTTCAAATTCATTTAGGAGTTGATCTGAGTTTACACCTGCCGTTTGATAAGTTTCCTTCGTGCATTGATAAATTTTATCTTCAAACTCATACTGAGAAGTACAACTTGTAACAATACAAATACAAATACAAAAAAATAAAGCTTTCATATTTTATTCTTTTAAGAAATCAACCATCTTCCTCGCTGCCTTCTTCGAAGCACCCGAATTTCCTAATTCCTCTTTTAATAATAAATATCCATCTAGGACAGGTTGAACTACTTGTGCATCTAATAATTTTCCTAATTCAGTTTTTAAATTTCCATAGTTAAATTCACTTTGAATCAACTCCTTTACAATCTCATGATCGACAATCAAATTAACCAACGAAATGTATTTTACATTAATCACTCGCTTCGCAATCTGATAAGAAATCGGACTTCCTTTGTAACAAACTACTTGCGGAACATTAAAAAGTGCCGTCTCCAAAGTTGCCGTTCCACTCGTCACTAAGGCTGCTGAACTATGCTGTAAAAGTTCGTAAGTATTATTTTGAATGATTTTAACTTCTTGGCTATCAACGCCTTGTAAGGTAGACTTATAAAAATCCAAAGTAATCGAAGGTGCTCCTGCAATGACAAATTGATATCCAGGAAAGTCATTGATCACACTTAACATTCCTTCTAGCATCTTTGAAATTTCCTGTTTTCGACTGCCAGGGAGAAGTGCAATAATTGGTTTTTCCGAAAGACCATTTCCCATTTTAAAATTAGAATCCAATTCTCTTTCTGCGACCACATCCAACAAAGGATGACCAACAAACTCTACGTCGTAATCATACTTTTTATAAAACTCTTTTTCGAAAGGAAGGATCACAAACATCTTGTCAATGTTCTTTTTGATACCATGAACTCGACGACTATTCCAAGCCCAAATCTGTGGAGAGATATAATAAAACACCTTGATCCCTTGCTGCTTCGCCCACTTCGCCATTCTTAAATTGAAACCTGGGTAATCCACTAAAATCAAAACATCAGGTTGATATTTTAAAATATCAGTTTTGCATATTTTGAAATTATTGAGAATAGTTTTTAAGTTCATCACTACTTCTGAAAATCCCATGAACGCCAGATCTCGATAATGTTTGACTAATTTTCCATCGACAGCTTCCATCAAGTCACCACCCCAAAATCTAAATTGAGCTTCCTGATCTTCCTCTTTTAATGCTTTCATCAAATTAGAAGCATGTAAATCTCCTGAAGCCTCACCAGCAATTATATAATATTTCATTTTAGTAAAAATGTTTTTCTAAATAGAATTAAATGAGGTGTTGTATAACGTTGACTTAGTCCCACATAATTTTCGAACCAAAATAGAAAAACCAAATCCCAGCATAAATTATGGTTGGAATCATAATTCCTCTCATAGAGTAGAAAAATTTTTTTCGATTAAAAAATGCAAAGGGAATAAGGTTCATACAAAGTCCCAAGAGGGCAGAGGTACGTCGTCTAAAATCTCCTGAGCCAAATCCATTAATGATATCAGCTGCATCTAACTGGTCATAAATTTCTAGCACCACCGCATACCCAACAAATGGAATGAAAACACCGAGGAGTAATCCTGCAATTAAGGAATCTTTTTCAAACATGATATTTCGTTTTGATTGAAGGGTAAAATTACTGACTAGCTTTTAGATTACCTAACTTAATATGATTCAGCTGTATTTCATTTTGTTGTATTTTAAAAATTGATTTTGCTGCAAGACAGGTGAATTCATTTGGTAAGTTGGAGGCTGGAAATAAATATCGTGGAGCATTTATTAAATAAAAAAAAGGGCTTCAAGAACTAAGTTCTTGAACCCTTTATCTTCTACGTCATCTTGTAGTATCAGTAATTGTAGAAGCTTAAGGATGATGTGCTTAGGGATATTGCTAATGTTGCAATGATTGTTAAAACTTATGAAAAGACCGAGGGCTAATTCACTTTTTCATCTCAGATTCAGTTGGACTAGAAAGTGAAAGCATCATCATTCCCTTTTTTAATTTTTCTCAAGTAAATCTAAATTGTAATTACAATAAAGCGATTGTAGTTAATTTGCTTTCATTGTATGGGGTACTTCCCTTTTGGACAAATTTTGAAGGAAAAAACATTCAAAATCAAATGATAATAATAATCAGTGATATATTTATTTTATATTAAATTATATTTTTTCTGATTGTGACGCTAAGGTAAACTTTTTAGATGCAATATTTAAAATTTACTTTTTCACAAATAATTCACAAAAGTTATTAACAGTTGTTAATTTGCTGATAATCATTGTTTTAGATAACAAAAACATATTAAAATATAAATTATATTACTACTTATAAACATGTGTTTTGCATGTGGAAAACTCTATTTTTTGTAAAAAATACATTTTAAATAATGTTTATAACTTTTATAATTATTTTTTTACAATGTGTAAATGATATATATGATTGTTGCTGTTGATTAAATATGAACGGATCTTCATAGTATTATAATGAATGCTTTTTATTATTTTTAGCAATAAAAACAAACTACACTATGAAATTTTTTCACCTCCTCATTTTTTCCTTTTTCATTATTAATATTTCTTTCAGTCAAAATTCTTCGAAAAAAACGATGGATGAAACTGTATATGCCAAATGGAATAGGATTCAAAGTCCAACCATTTCTAATAATGGTGATTGGGTCGTTTATCATCTAAAGCCAGGTGAAGGAGATACGCAACTCAAAATCTTTAATGCAAAAAATCAAAAGGAATATACTTTTAATCGTGGTGATAAAGCAAAAATTACTGACGACTCGAAGTTTGTAGTTTTTAAAATAACACCACATGCGGATTCGCTGAAAATGATGAAGCGAAATAAAGTAAAGAAGAAAAATATGCCCAATGATACTTTGGGGATATATAATATAGCTACTCGCTCTTTATTTAAAGTGCCCAATGTGAAATCATTTAAAGTTCCTGAAAAATGGAATGGTCACATCGCTTACTTGAGAGAAGAACAAACCTTTGAAAAAGGAGATACGATTTCTGTTCGACCTAAAAAGAAAGAAACGACGGATCATGGAACTCGCCTTACGATTCGAAATTTAGAAAATGGAACGGAACAAACTTTTACCTATGTAAAAGATTATGCGCTTTCGGAAGAAGGCGGGAAAATGTTGTTTTCGAGTACAGGAAATGATTCTACTTTTTCTGCGGGAATGTATTGTTATGATTTTTCCAAAAAAGAATTAAAAACCCTTCATAAAGAAAAAGGAAAATATAAGTTTTTGACATTTGATAAAAAAGGAAGTCAAGCTGCTTTTCTTTCCAATGTTGATACAACTGATGCTCAAGTTGAACCTTTTCAATTACACTTTTGGAATGGAAAAACTGAGACTGCAGGAGTGGTTTTTAATAATGTAAATACGTTGTTACAAAAAGATTGGATTGTGAGTAAAAATGAAAAACTATCTTTTTCTGAAAATGGAAAACGATTGTTTTTTGGAATTGCGCCACCGCCGATTTTACAAGATACCAGTTTGCTAGATGAGGAAATTGTTAACGTAGAGGTTTGGAGTTATACCGATAAAAAATTATACACCCGACAAGAAAATGATCTAAAAAGAGATCGTAATAAAGCCTACCTATCTGCTTATGATATTTCAAAAAAATCATTTTATCAATTAGCAGATTTAACCGTTGATGAAGTTAGTTTAGGAGATGAAGGGAATGCAAATATGGTGATGGGGTATAATGCAAAACCGTATTTAGAAAAAACATCATGGGAAGGTTGGCCGTCCTATAAAGATTTGTATGTCAAGGATTTAAGTGGAGGGGAATGGAGAAAAATCGCTAGTGAAATAAGAGGGAATCCTCGAATGTCACCTAAGGCAAAATACATTTTTTGGCAAAGTGTGCCAGATACGGCATGGTTTGCTTATTCTTTTGCCAGTAAAAAAACGACCCAAATTTCGAATAATAAAATCTCAAAGTTTTATGATGAATTGAATGATCAACCAAATCATCCGAGAAATACAGGAATGGCAGGTTGGACGACTGATGATGAGTATCTTTTATTGTACGATCGATATGACATTTGGAAAATTCATCCTGAATATAAGGAACCGCCAACACGATTGACCAAAGGGAGAGAGGCGGCAGATCCGACTGTATTTCGCTATGTTCGATTGGATCGAGAAGAGCGAAGTATTGATTTGAAAAAAGAAACTTTGCTACATTCCTTTAAAGAAAAAAGTAAACAAGAAGGGTATTTGAGTTTTAATTTTTCTGATAAAAAAATGAAAAGATTGGTGGGAGGAGATTACGCATTTACTCGTCGTCCGCAAAAAGCAAAAAATGTAAATGCATTGTTATTTACAAAAGAATCCTTTCAACTTTTTCCTGATTTAAGATTGGTGAAAGATCATAAATTTAATAAAGAAACGAAAGTGAGTACTGCCAATCCCCAGCAATCTGAATATAAATGGGGAACGATTGAACCCTACACTTGGACTTCGCTTGATGGACAAGAGTTGACTGGTTTGTTAGTCAAACCTGACAATTTTGATCCAAAGAAAAAGTACCCAATGTTGGTGAATTTCTATGAAAGAAGCTCGCATACTTTACACCGACATCGTGCCCCATATCCTCATCGTTCGACTATTAATTATTCTTATTATTCGAATCGTGGTTATGTGATTTTTAATCCAGACGTACCATATCGAGTAGGTTATCCAGGAGAAAGTGCTTACAATGCTGTGATACCAGGCGTGACTTCTTTGATCGAAAAAGGATTTATTGATGCAGATAATATTGGGATGCAAGGGCATAGTTGGGGAGGTTATCAGGCAGCATATATTGTTACGAAATCAAACATTTTTAAATGTGCGGAATCTGGTGCGCCGGTGGTTAATATGATTTCTGCTTACGGTGGAATTCGATGGGGAAGTGGAATGAGTCGAGCGTTTCAATATGAGCATACGCAAAGTCGAATTGGTGGCACGCCATGGGAATTTCCGATTCGATATATTGAGAATTCTCCAATATTTTTTCTTGATAAAATCGAAACACCTTTGTTGATTTTGCATAATGATAAAGATGGTGCGGTGCCTTGGTATCAAGGAATTGAATTTTTTAATGGACTGCGTCGCTTGGGTAAATCTGCCTGGATGTTGAATTATAATGATGAACCCCATTGGCCGGTGAAGCTGCAAAATCGAAAGGATTTTAATTTAAGGATGCAGCAATTTTTTGATTTTTATTTACAAGGAAAAGGAAAACCGATGTGGATGGAAAGGGGAGTGCCTGCGATGGAAAAAGGAATTCGACAAGGGTTGGAGTTGAAGAAGGATTAATTTTTTTACAAGAAATAACTGTAAATAAATAAAAATGAAAAATTCAATATTAACTTTTAAGCCAAGTGTTTTGTTCTCAACTATGATTTTAAGTATTCTTCTTATTTCAAGTTGTGATAAAGAAAGTCTGTTATCATCAAATCCAACATTCTCTGATTTTTTGCAAATAATCATTGATGAGAGTGCTTGCTTAGATGCAGATATCAACGGCACTTTGTGGATTCAATCTTACAGAACTGTTCATACTCAAAATATTGAAAGAGCTGATATCCAAGGATATTTTAATGGTTCTCAAGGAGCAGAGGATAAGGGAGATTTAATAATTGGAAATAATATTACAATTACTCCTGATGACCAAAATAGATATGCTTCGACTGATAATTTATCTTTTCTCTATGGAGCTACTACATCGATTGAATTAAAAGATGATCAATCAACCTATTTTAATACAGATTTTACGCTTCCTGAATTGGTGAAATTTACTTATCCAACTCCTGCAGATGATTTTGTAATTGAAGCACAGTCAAGTATAGTTACTTGGGAAAGTGATATAGATAATTCAGTAGGTGTTGCTATATCTTTGAATTATTCTCCAAGTTTTCCTAGTAATGAAATTTTTGTAAGCCAAGGGTATGATCAGATTGTAGAGAATGTTAAATTGATAGATGATAATGGAAGTTATCAATTGCTAGCATCTGATTTTGAGGGTATTCCTGATGGTGCAATTATAACTGTTCGGATGGTGAGAGTTGGTTGTGATACAGTTATTGATGATGAGACAGGAGGGAAGTATTTTATATATGGTTACAGTATGGTAGATGCTGCGGGTATGTATATGGGAGGACTGCAATAATTTAATTCTTAAGTGTATAAAAAAGACTTCAGTTTTCTGACATTGGAAATTCGTTATTCCAAAAAAGAAACGGTTAGATGTATTCACATCTAACCGTCTAACAAATTTATGATCCTTACATTTTGGTTTTTAAGATTTTGAAAACCTTCGAGAATTCTGCTTAAGTTTTAGTTTTCATAGGATTATATTTAACAAAAACAGACTCCTCTAAGGTTCTTCAAAACTAATATGATTGTTCTTCTATTAATTATTGAACCGTTATCTTTCCTGAACTAATCATTGCTCCATCTCCTACAAGGGTGTAAACATACATCCCACTTAATAATTGATTTCGAAAAAATGAAAACTTATTTTCAGCATGAGTTGAGGTTCGAATAAGTCGGCCTGTCAAGTCATAAACATTTAATTGGATGGACTGAAATTGTGCCCCTTCTATTTCGAAATTCACCATTTCTTTAAACGGATTTGGGAAAGTCCGAACAGCTAAGTTTGAAAGAAATATTTTTTGAGTATTCACCGTGACGAAATTTTCTCCAATCGTATGGAAAGCAGTATTCGTGATGATTGGCTCATTAAAATCGAAAAATATTGACGCCTCATTTTCTATAACTGTTCCATTCGAAAGGTCTTGCTCTTGAGCAATTTTAAACTGTACAAATCCATGAGAAGCTGATTCATTGACATTACTATCAGGAAGCATAATATTATTAAATTTAAAAATAGCAACACCATTTCCAGTCATTTCGAAATCAACGGGATGACTACTTGCGCCTAATCTGAAACTACCAACATTCAATAAACTAGAAAGTGTATCAAGAACGATCACATTGAATGCTGTATCAGTTCCTGTATTTTGAAAACGAATTAAATATTCAAGATCTGTATTCGCTTTGATATAATTTTGATCACCATATCCTCTTGGAAAAGCTTGTTTATCATTAGGATCATATGCTCCAATATTTTGTCTACAATCAATGGCTGTAAAAGGATTGTTATCTTCTAGCGAAAATTGATTGATAAAACCAGTACTGAATTCTCCGTTGGTATTTTCACCACAACCTTCAATCACCGCTATGACTTTTCCACCAAAAGGATGGTTAGGAACTTGTTCTATTTCCATTCTAAACGTAGAGCCATTTGCAGGGAATGAAATTACTTGAGATTCATCAACATTGAGCGAATTTACACTCGGACTAGTCAACATCATTACTGCATCTTCAATGACAATAGAAGTGGTCCCATTACTCATATTTCCGTCTCCTATATTCTTTACCGTAAATTCAATTTCCTCTGAAGTGGGGTTACAATTTCCTGAGATTTCAATATTTGCTCCTGACCATCCAACACCAAGTTCGCAAATTTCATTTGGAAAAATATTAACAGTCGTACAATGGGTATCTCCTAAATCAGCATCGCACGAAACATACACATCTATAGTGAAGTCACCACATTGAAATGGTTCTATATCTCCTATATTAAAAGTATAGATATTTCCATTTTGACTAGCAACTGGTATGCTCGAAGAAGTAACAGAAAGGAAGCTGTCTAACTCAACTTCTACAAATGCACCATTGGCAATTGTTGTCCCATCGTTACAATAACTGATTGTGTATTTATTTTCAAAACATCTACGTAAGAATGGAGTAGCAATATCAACAGTCATTAATGGACAAAAGAGAATTGGTTTTATTGGAATATCTTGAACGAAATTATTAGTGCCATCCATAGTTATGGTGTAGCTAGTCTGACAACCTTGCCAGAGGTTGTTAATAATTTGAGGAGTAATAACGTAGTCGCCAGTATCTAAATAGATAGAGTATGATCCATCAATCTCAGTTGTAGCGTAATAATTAATATTGTTATTTTCTACTTTTAAAATCCATTGAGGAATTCCTTGCTCTCCTAAATCATAAGAACAATTAAGATTGGTATCAACAAACAAGTTTCCACTTAGAGGAAAACCAACGCCATTAATACTTCCAGCTTTTGTATCAATGTCTAGAGAAGACCAAACAGTATTGTTGGCATGTATTACTTCAATAGGGAAGGGATCATTTTCATCAATTTGGACAGTCGTAAATCCGTTGCCAATAAAATTAAAAACAAGTGAAAATATGATGCTCCCATCAGGAAATGTAATTGGATCGAGACCCGATGAATTCCATGAAAATAGTAATTTACCATTATCAGTTTGATTATAACCAAAATTCCCTACTGAGCCACTCGTTCCAGTTGGTAAATTATAATTTGCTACACTATCAAATTCTAAAACAGCTGGATCCCAGGTAATAGGAAATTGCATACCAATAATAGAATTAAAATTCTCTACAGTAATATCTACTGTAATAGTAGTGGCACCTTGTTCATTGCTAAGACAAAAGGATGGTTGAGCAAAAATTAAATTGGAATAAAAACAAAGAAAAGTGATTAGGGCAAAAAACCGTAATCGGCCAAAAAGATTTTTAGGGGAAGTAATAGGATTGTTCATGGTTGATTATTTTAGAAAAAAATTAGTCTGTTAAAAATTGTTTAAGGAACAGTTTAGAGATATTTAAAACAGTCTTAAGATAATTTCCCTCTTCGAAAAGGTTGCGATGGTGTTATTTATTTCGTTAAGTACTCTACAAATATCTTCTAAATGGTTGCTAATAAAAAAGACAAATAATAGTATTTGTAGGAGTCTTTTTTTATTTATTGTCAGAATATCTATTGAATTAAAGTACTTTGTTGTAATTATGTAGTATATATTAGGGAAAAAACACTTTCGTAATTATGGAAAAAAGTAGGATGTTTTTGGTTTTTGATACACTTTCAAAGCAAGAATTAAGAGAATTAAAGAAATTCATCTGTTCTTCTTTTTTTAATCAACAGCAAGAGGTAGTTCGGTTTTTAGATTTTTTAGTAGAATGTAAGCATCTATTAAAAGTGATTCCATCTAAAGAAAAAGCTTTTCAAGCTGTTTTTCCTTCTCAACAATTTTCAGATGTAAAGATGAGATTACTGATGAGTGATTTGCATAAACTGATTGAAAAATACTTAATGTATAAAAATTATTTTGCAGATGAGATTCTAAATAAAATACAATTAGCATCAACTTATCGAGAACGTAATTTGTCAAAGCATTTTGAAAAAACGATTAATGACGCCAATAATTTATTAGAGAAAAAAGATTTGAGGCATGCTGAATATCACCATTTGCGGTATAAGGAACTTTTAGAAAGATATCAATTTAGTTCTCAACAAAAAAGGAATGATGAGTTTAATTTACAAGAAATATCAAGTACACTAGACACTACTTTTATCACTTTAAAATTGCGTCAAACTTGTTTGCTATTATCTCACCAAGCGGTTTATAATAAAGAATATGATTTAGGATTACTTCCTTTTATGATTCAATATATTGAACAAAATGATCTGCTAAATATTCCAGCAATCTCGATGTATTATTATTGTTATAAGTCTTTGATTGAACCCAAGAAGTTGGAGTATTTTACGGAATATAAAAATCTAATTTTTAAGTATGGTAATCAATTCCCAGAATCTGAAACCAGAGATCTTTATTTGTTTGCCATTAATTATTGTATCAGGCAATTGAATCAAGGACATAAACATTTTGTCAAAGAAGGATTAGCTTTATATAAGCAAGGATTATTAACGGGGATATTAATTGAAAATAAAATCCTCTCCCGGTTTGCATATAACAATATAGTTGCGATGGCTATTGGCGCAGAAGACTTAGATTGGGTAGACGGATTTATTCATGAGTACAAAACTAATTTAGTCAAAAAATTTCGAGAGAGTACTTTTAGTTTTAATCTAGCTAGGCTGGAATACAAACGAAAAAATTATGATCAAGCCATCCAACTTTTACAAAGAGCAGAATATCGGGATCTTCTAAATAATTTAATTTCAAAAACGTTGTTATTAAAAGTATACTTTGAATTAAAAGAGTTTAGTTTATTGGAATCTCATCTTGATACAATGAAAGTTTTTCTTAGACGAAAGAAAGTAATTGGTTATCATCAAACAAATTTTCAAAACACGATTAGATTTACTAAGAAATTATTGACCACTAATCTTTTTGATAAAGAGAAAAAATCAAATCTCAAAAAAGAAATTCAAGAGGAAAAGGTATTGATGGAAAGAGAATGGTTGTTAGAACAATTAGGTTAATTAAAAATATCATAAAAAATATCAATGAGTAAATTAGTGCTAGCGGAAAAGGAAGAGATAGCCAATATCTTGACACACGGAATAGGTATATTATTTGCTATCATTGCGATTCCATTATTAATTTCAAAGTCTGTTTATTTTAATAATTGGCTAGAAGTTGTGGGCGTATCAATTTATGCTTTTTCGTTTTTGTTAGTGTTTTCGATTTCCACGATTTATCATAGTATTTTTGATCCCAACTTTAAAAAAGTATTTAAGATTTTAGATCACATCAGTATTTACGTTTTAATTGCAGGAAGTTATACTCCATTGATTTTGTTTTTTTCAAATAGTTTATCAGGCACCATTCTCTTGGTTGCATTATGGGGATTGTCACTCTTTGGAATCATTTTTAAATTATTTTTTATAGAGCGATTTGAAATAGTTTCAGTCATCATTTACTTGTTGATGGGATGGTCGATATTGATTTTACCGAGTACTTTCTTTGAGGCAATTCCAAGTTTATGTTTAAACTTAATCATTGGTGGAGGTATACTTTATAGTGTTGGAGTTGTTTTTTATTTATGGGAAAAATTAAAATACAATCATGCAATCTGGCATGTATTTGTTTTGGTGGGAGGAGTTTGCCATTTTGCTGCGGTGGGATTGGCGGTGATGAATTGAAACGAAAATTGATTTTTACCGGAGAGTTGAAAAGAGTTTAGCAGAGATGTACCGAATTTTTTTAAAAATAGGTCAGACCTATTCAATGTTCTTTAGTGAAAATTATTTCAACTCATTACACAACAATTCTAAATACTTTGCCTTTCACTTGTGAACTCAGTTAAACTCTTCAAGTTTTGTAAATTGGTTAAAAAAAAAGCATTTATTTTAGTTATTTTTGTCTTCGTATTTTACCTATCTCCAATTCCGATAAAGTTATTTATTAAAAGTCACCAGCTTATTTGAAGTGAATTTTAAATAACTCCTAATTAATATCATTATCCAAGATCAAAGTACTGACAAATTACCCTACTGTCTATATATGAATTTGTCCTTATTCCGAAAGACCGAATAGATAATAAAACCATTTGATAAACTCTAAAATTGAAGATTCCACCCCGATGAACCTTTCAACCCTCTGCATTTCAGGTTGTGTTCAAAAAACAATTTTGTTGTTAGTCTTTCTATGTCTACTTCTCAATACTTCTCTTTTTGCTCACGGTGATCTAGATCTGCAAATTGAACGGATTTCAAAACGTATCGAAAAGAATCCAAGTAACGCTAATTTATATTTGAAAAGGGGACAACTCTATAACCAACACAAAGAACCTAAAAAAGCAAAGCAAGATTATCTCCTTGCTCGGAATTTGGATAATAGCCTTCTCATTACAGATTTATTATTAGCTCAAATGTTTTCAGATAATAATGAAGTAAATGCAGCTCTTCCATATGTCAATTTATTTTTAGAAAATCATACTAATCATTCGATTGCACTTATTACAAGAGCAAAAATTTACCAACAAATGGGGCAGCCTGATTTGTGTCAAAAGGATTTAGAAAATGCTTTGACTCATATAACGGAACCTAATCCTTCTCATTTTATTTCTATTTCTGAAGCAGTACTAATGACTGATGATTCTAATATTTCAGAGGCTTTAAGTTGGCTGAAAAAAGGAGAAGAGAAGTTTGGTTTTGATATAGTTTTGAAATCAAAGGAAGTGGATTTGTATGTCCAAAGTAAGCAGTACGAAAATGCCATTTTGACTATTGATAAAATTATCGAACATTTTCCAAGAAAAGAAAAATGGTTGTTTCAAAAAGCAATCATTTATGAGAAGAGTGGGGAAGTTGATTTAGCCAAAACTCATTATGTTGCTACTTTGGAGGCAATTAATAAACTACCCAAACGAATACAGATGACTTCTAAAATAATTGAACTCGAAGTAAATTCATTAAAACAAATAGAAGTTCTCTCGAAATAAAAAGATTTAATAAACCACTTGAAACGCCACCCCTTGGACCCCTTAATTTTTTAAATGCCCCTTGAAATGAAAAAACAAAATCTCCAAATTATTAAAATAACAATTACTTTTGTAGTTGTGTTATTCTTCTCTTTTAATTCCTTTTCTCAAACGACTACTGTGATACGTGGTCCATATTTACAAAGTGGAACCTTGACGAGTACCATAGTCAAATGGCGTACCTCGGATAATACCGATAGCCAAGTTTGGTTTGGGACAGATGTTAATAATTTAAATCAAACTGTCGTTGTCAGCGGATCTCAAACGGATCATGAAGTTGTAGTTTCTGGACTGGTTGCTAATACGATTTATTATTATGCAATAGGTGACAGCGGTGGACAAATGGCAGGAGGAAATGGCGACGCAAGTCATTATTTCAAAACAGCGCCAACGGTAGGATCTTCCGCACCTGTTACGGCATGGATACTAGGAGATTGTGGTACTGCTGACCTTGACCAAGATTTGGTTCGTGATGCTTACTATAATTATATAGGAAATAATCATACTGACATGGTTTTGTTGCTAGGAGATAATGCCTATGATGATGGATTTGATTCAGAGTATCAAGATGCGTTTTTTGATGTATATCCTGACAAGTTGAAAAACTCCATATTTTGGTCATGCCCTGGGAATCATGATTATTTTGGTTCAGGACTGAATAATGCTTATTACGATATTTTTTCTTTTCCTACAAGTGGAGAAGCGGGTGGTTTAGCTTCCAATACAGAAAAATATTATTCATTTGATTATGCTAATATACATATCATTTCTTTAGATTCTCATGATGAAAATAGAAATACAGGTAGCCCTATGTTGACTTGGTTGGAAAATGATTTAGCAGCAACAACTCAAAAATGGATTATTGTTATATTTCATCATCCTCCCTATTCAAAAGGATCACATGACTCTGATGATTCAAGTGAAAATCGAATGATTGAAATGAGGGAAAATGTATTACCAATTTGTGAATCTTATGGAGTTGATTTAGTTCTTTCAGGACATAGCCATGCCTACGAACGCTCTAAGTTAATTAATGGGCATTATGGATTTTCAAATACTTATGACCCTGTTCTTCATGATGTAGATGGAGGAAATGGACAATTAAATGGAACTGGAGCATATCAACAAGATGCTAGTGTAGAAGGTACGGTTTACGTTGTAACTGGTTCTGCAGGAGGATCATCTCCAGTAGGAAACCATCCAGTAATGCATTTTTCTAAGGAGCAATTGGGATCCACTATTTTGGAAGTGAATGGCAACCAGATGGATGTGAAATTCTTAAATGAAAATGGAGTAGTGGAAGATTCCTTGACCTTTGTACAAAATGGACAACCGGCAATCAATTGGACGAACCCTAATAATGGAAATGTTTTTACCAACTTAAATCCGATAGATTTGAATGTCGCTGCATTTGATAGCGATGGTAATGTAACACAGGTTGAATATTTTATAAATGGAGTTTCAATTGGAGTAGATGTCGATGCACCATATTCACTCAGTTGGACACCACCCGCATATTTGAATTATTTGCTAAAAGCAACGGCGACTGATAATGAAGGGAATACTACGTCCAAGGAAATTTCAATTTCTATTGATAATAGTCCAACGACCAATTTAGTTATTCAAATAAATGATGGCGATGATGATGCAGAAGAATTTGAGGGTGATATGAGAATCAATAGTGCTGATTTGGATTTGGTAGATGATGGTCAAGGTGAACAAACGGTAGGTTTAGTATTTAATGGTCTCAACATTCCTACGAGTGCAATAATATCAAATGCTTACATTCAATTTACTACGGATGGAACTGATTCTGGGATTACCGATTTAATGATTCATGGGGAAAATACAGATAGCTCTTTTGCTTTTAATACATCTGCTTTCAACCTCTCTTCCCGTTCAACAACTTCTGCTTCAGTCAATTGGATACCATCAGCTTGGTCTACGATAGGAGAGGCTGGATTAAATCAGCAAACTCCCGACTTGAGTACCATCGTACAAGAAATTATAGATCGTTCTGGATGGGAAGATGATAATTCGATGGGGTTTATCATTTCAGGTACTGGAACAAGAACTGCTGATTCTTATAATGGAAGTTCTTCCGATGCAGCCACTCTTCATATTTCTTTTGAATTAAATTTATGTGCCCCATTCTTCGATGCAGACAATGATGGTTATTGTTCTGATGTTGATTGTGATGATACCGATCCAAATATAAATCCTGGGATAACAGAAAGTTGTGATGGTATAGATAATAATTGTAATGGTCAAATAGATGAAGGAGCAATAAACTCTTTTTATGCAGATATAGATAATGATGATTTTGGTGACCCAAATAATTCAATCCAGAGCTGTACAACTCTTACGGGGTATGTTTCCAATAATACAGACTGCAATGATAATGATGGAAATATTAATCCAAATGCGACGGAAATTTGTGATGGCATCGATAATAATTGTGATGGGCAGATAGATGAAGGCTTGACTAATACTTATTATGCAGATGTAGATGGTGATGGATTTGGTGATCCAAATAATTCAGTTCAAACTTGCTCGATTCCATCGGGTTATGTTTCCGATAATTTGGATTGTGATGATAGTGATGGAAGTATTAATCCAAATGGTACGGAAATCTGTGATGGTTTAGATAATAATTGTGATGGTCAGATAGATGAGGGATTGAGTAGTAATACTTATTATGCAGATGCAGATAGTGATGGATTTGGCGATATTAATTCTCCTATTCAGGCCTGTGCAACACCTATAGGATATGTTTCCGATAATACAGATTGCGATGATAGTAATGGAAATGTTAATCCAAACGCGACGGAAATCTGTGATGGACTTGATAATAATTGTGATGGTCAGATAGATGAAGGATTGTTCAATACTTACTATGCAGATACAGATAGCGACGGATTTGGAGATGTTAATTTTCCTACCGAAGCTTGTTCACCTCCAGCAGGTTATGTTTCTGATAATTCGGATTGCGATGATAGTGATGGAAGTATTAATCCAGGTGCATCGGAAGTGTGTGATGGCCTAGATAATAATTGTAATGGTCAAGTAGAAGAGGGATTGACCTTCAATACTTATTATATAGATTTAGATAGTGATGGATTTGGAGATCCAAATAATTCAGCTGAGGCCTGTTCAACTCCATCGGGTTATGTTTCTGATAATACAGATTGTGATGATACTGCTTCCAATATTTATATCGGAGCTACCTGTGATGATAACAATCAATTTACTATTGGTGACGTATATGAAAGCAATTGTATTTGTGCAGGTGAACCACTTATTATTCCTCCTACGGTAAGTTGGGCACAACCTACTGCGGGACAATTTTTTACTAACTTAAATTCAATAGCGTTAAATGTCAATGCTTCTGATCTCGATGGTAGTGTAACGCAGGTTGAATATTTTGTCAATGGAGTTTTCATTGGAATAGATGTAGTTGCTCCATATTCGATCAGTTGGACACCAACAGCATATGGGAATTATTTGTTAAAAACCACCGCTACTGACAATGCTGAAAATACCAGCTCAGCGGAAATTTCAATTCATCTTCAAGATATCAGTCCAGTAAATATAGCTATTCAAATAAATGATGGCGATGATGATGCAGAAGAATCAGGTGGGAGTATGGGACTCTCTAGTAGTGATTTGGAAATGGTAGAGGATGGTTCGGATGATCAAACCGTAGGTTTAGTCTTTAACGGAATAAATATCCCTACAGGTGCGGTAATTTCAAATGCTTATATTCAATTTACTACCGATGAGGCAGAGTCTACGTCTACCAACTTGACGATTCATGGAGAAGATACAGATAACTCATTATCTTTTACTTCATCGAATTCCAATATTACTTCCCGACCGACTACTTCAGCTTCTGTCAATTGGATACCAGAAGCCTGGTCTATTATAGGAGAGGCTGGATTAAATCAGCAAACTCCAGATTTGAGTGTTGTGGTGCAAGAAATTATAGATCGTCCTGAATGGGGACAAAATAATTCAATGGGTTTTATCATCTCAGGTGTTGGTGCTAGGATTGCTGAATCTTATGATGGAAGTCCTGCCGATGCAGCAACTCTTCATGTTACTTTTGAAATAAATCCATGTGTGGCATTCTTCGATATGGATAATGATGGTTTTTGTTCTGATATTGATTGCGATGATACCAATCCAAATATAAACACAAGTGCGATAGAAATTTGTGATGGTATTGATAATAATTGCGATGGTCAAATAGATGAAGGAGTATTGATTTCTTTTTACGCAGATGCGGATAGTGATGGATTTGGTGATCCGGATAATCCAGTTCAAGCTTGTACTGCACCATCAGGTTATGTTTCGGATAATACAGATTGTGATGATAGTAATGGAAGTGTTAATCCAAGTGCAACGGAAATTTGTGATGGCATCGATAATAATTGTGATGGCCAGATAGATGAAGGATTGATTAATACTTATTATATAGATGCAGATAGTGATGGATTTGGAGATATTAATATTTCAATTGAGGGATGTACTGCTCCATCAGGTTATGTTACCGATAATACAGATTGCGATGATAGTGATGGAAATGTTAATCCAAGCGCGACGGAAATTTGTGATGGCATAGATAATAATTGTGATGGTCAGATAGATGAAGGATTGCTCAATATTTATTATGCAGATGCAGATAGTGATGGATTTGGCGATATTAATAATTCTATTCAGGCTTGTACAGCTCCATCAGGTTATGTTTCGGATAATACAGATTGCGATGATAGTGATGGAAGTGTTAATCCAAGTGTTACAGAAATTTGTGATGGCATAGATAATAATTGCGATGGTCAGATAGATGAGGACTTGCTCAATACTTATTATGTAGATACAGATAGTGATGGATTTGGTGATATTAATTTCTCGATCCAAGCTTGTACCGAACGATTAGGTTATGTTACCGATAATACGGATTGCGATGATAGTGATGGAAATGTTAATTCAAGCGCAACGGAAATTTGCGATGGCATCGATAATAATTGTGATGGTCAGATGGATGAGGGCTTGACGATTACTTATTATGCAGATGTAGATAGTGATGGATTTGGCGATCCAAATAATACAGTTCAAGCTTGTTCGGTTCCATCGGGTTATGTTTCTGATAATACGGATTGCGATGATAGTGATGGAAGTGTTAATCCAACTGCAACGGAAGTTTGCGATGGCGTCGATAATAATTGTGATGGACAAATAGATGAAGGGGTAAAGGTTTCATTTTATGCAGATATAGATAGCGATGGATTTGGCGATATTAATAATTCAGTTCAAGCTTGCTCGATTCCAGCAGGTTACGTTTCTGATAATACAGATTGTGATGATAATAATGGCAATGTTAATCCAGGTGCCTCAGAAATCTGTGATGGTGTCGATAATAATTGTGATGGACAAGTAGATGAAGGCTTGGTTAATAATTCTTATTATGCAGATACAGATAGCGATGGATTTGGCGATTTAAATAATTCCATACAAGACTGTTCTGCTCCATCAGGCTATGTTTCCGATAATACAGATTGCGATGATACCGCTTCCAATATTTATATCGGAGCCTCTTGTAATGATGGCGATCCAAATACAGTTAACGACATTTACAATAGCAATTGTATTTGTATAGGTGTGCCACCGATTATTCCTCCTACAGTCATTTGGACAAACCCAATTAATGGACAAGCTTATACCAATTTAAATCCGATAGCATTAAATGTGAATGCTTTTGATATCGATGGAAGTATATCGCAGGTTGAATATTTTGTCGATGGAGTTTCAATTGGAATAGATGTAGTTGCACCATATTCAATCAGTTGGACACCACCAATTTATGGGACTTTTTTATTAAAAGCCACAGCTACCGATAATGCTGGAAACACTAGTTCAGAAGAAATTTCTATTCTACTTCAAGATATCACTCCTGTAGATATTGTTGTTCAAATAAATAATGGAGATGATGATGCAGAAGAATCGGGTGGAAGTATGATACTCTCTAGTAGTGATTTGGAAATGGTAGAGGATGGGTCAGATTTACAAACCGTAGGTTTAGTATTCAATGGATTAAATATTCCTTCGGGGGCAACAATAACAAATGCTTATATTCAATTTACTACCGATGAGGCGGAGACTACGTCTACCAATTTGACAGTTCGTGGAGAAGATACAGATAACGCATTATCTTTTACCTCATCGAATTCTAATCTTACTTCCCGACCGACTACTTCAGCTTCCATTAATTGGATACCACCATCGTGGTCTACAGAAGGAGAGGCTGGAACAAATCAGCAAACTCCTGACTTGAGTACCTTGGTTCAAGAAATCGTGGATCGTGCTGGATGGGCTGAGAATAATTCCATGGGCTTTATCATCTCAGGTAATGGAACTAGGGTTGCTGAATCTTATGATGGAAGTCCTTCCGATGCGGCAACTCTTCATGTTACTTATTCATTAAATTCATGTGCACCATTATTTGATGTGGATAATGATGGTTTTTGTTCTGATGTTGATTGCGATGATACCAATGCAACGGTCTATCCTGGTGCGATAGAAATTTGCGATGGTCTAGATAATAATTGCGATGGTCAGATAGATGAGGGAGTATTGGTTTCTTTTTATGCAGATACGGATGGTGATGGATTTGGCGAAATAAATAATTCAATTCAGGCTTGTTCCGCTCCTTTGGGGTATGTTTCCGATAATACGGATTGTGATGATACTAATATAACTGTTTACCCTGGTGGATTAGAAATTTGTGATGGCCTAGATAATAATTGTGATGGTCAGATAGATGAAGGTTTGATCAATACTTATTATGTAGATACAGATAGTGATGGATTTGGTGATCCAAATATTTCCATACAAGACTGTTCAGCACCATCGGGTTATGTTTCGGATAATACAGATTGTGATGATACTAATGCAACTGTTTATCCTGGTGCGATAGAAATTTGTGATGGTATAGATAATAATTGTGATGGTCAGATAGATGAAGGCTTAATCAATACTTATTATGTGGATACAGATAATGATGGATTTGGCGATCCAAATAATTCAGTTCAAGATTGTTCCGTACCATCGGGTTATGTATCCGATAATACAGATTGTGATGATACCAATGTAATGGTTTATCCTGGTGCTATAGAAATTTGTGATGGTCTAGATAATAATTGTGATGGTCAAATAGATGAAGGTTTGCTCAATACTTATTATGCAGATACAGATAGTGATGGATTTGGAGATATTAATAATTCGGTTCAAGCTTGTACAGTTCCAAGTGGTTATGTTTCTGATAATACAGATTGCGATGATAGTAATGGAAGTGTAAATCCAAGTGCGACCGAAATCTGTGATGGCATCGATAATAATTGTGATGGTCAAATAGATGAAGGTTTGCTCAATACGTATTATGCGGATACAGATAGCGATGGATTTGGCGATATTAATAATTCAGTTCAAGCTTGTACAGTTCCAAGTGGTTATGTTTCCGATAATACGGATTGCGATGATACGAATGGAAATGTTAATTCAAATGTGATAGAAATCTGTGATGGTATAGATAATAATTGTGATGGCCAGATAGATGAAGGCTTGCTCAATACTTATTATGCAGATACAGATAATGATGGCTATGGCGGCCCAAATAATTCAGTTCAAGCTTGTACAGTTCCATCGGGTTATGTTGTTGATAATACGGATTGTGATGATAGCAATGGAAGTGTTAATCCAAGTGCGACTGAAGTCTGCGATGGCATCGATAATAATTGTGATGGCCAGATAGATGAAGGTTTGAATAGTATTATTTATTACGCAGATACAGATAGTGATGGGTTTGGTGATCCAAATAATTCAGTTCAGGGCTGTACGATTCCATCAGGTTATGTTTCTGATAATACAGATTGTAATGATAGTGATGGAAATGTTAATCCAAATGCAACAGAAGTTTGCGATGGTGTAGATAATAATTGCGATGGTCAGATAGATGAAGGATTGACCAATACTTATTATGCAGATACAGATAGTGATGGGTTTGGTGATATTAATTTTCCTATCCAAGCTTGTACAGTTCCAAGTGGTTATGTTTCCGATAATACGGATTGTGATGATAGTAATGGAAATGTTAATCCAAGTGCGACGGAAATCTGTGATGGGATAGATAATAATTGTAATGGCCAAATAGATGAAGGGGTACTGATTTCATTTTATGCAGATACAGATAGTGATGGATTTGGTGATGCTAATAATTCAATTCAGGCATGTACAGTTCCTGCTGGTTATGTTGTTGATAATACGGATTGTGATGATAGTAATGGAAATGTTAATCCAAATGCAACAGAAATCTGTGATGAGATAGATAATAATTGTGATGGCCAAGTAGATGAAGACTTGATTAATAATACTTATTATGCAGATACAGATAGCGATGGATTTGGCGATCCCAATAACTCAGTTGAAGACTGTTCAACTCCATCGGGTTATGTTTCCAATAATACAGATTGCGATGATACAGATCCTAATTTTTATATTGGAGCAACTTGTGATGATGGCGACCCAAATACGATTAATGATATTTACGATGACAACTGTATTTGTATAGGTCAACCACTTGTTATTCCACCTACGGTCACTTGGACAAATCCAACTAATGGACAATTTTTTACCAACTTAAATTCCTTACCATTAAATGTCGATGCATTTGATACTGACGGAAGTGTTACTCAAGTTGAATGTTTTGTCAATGGAGTATCAATAGGAGTAGATGTCGATGCGCCTTATTCATTCAGTTGGACACCTCCAGCTTATGCAGGATATTTGTTAAATGCCATAGCTACTGACAATGCAGGAAATATTGGTTCAAAGGAAATTTCAATTACAGTTGAAGATATCACAACAAGTATAACGGTTCAAATAAATGATGAAGATGATGATGCAGAAGAATTTGAAGGAGATATGAATCTCACAAGTAGTGATTTGGAAATGGTAGAGGAAGGTCAAGATGAACAAACTGTAGGTTTAGTATTTAATGGTTTAAATATTCCATCAGGAGCGGTCATCACGAATGCTTATATTCAATTTACCACCGATGAAACCGATTCGGGAAATACTAATTTGACGATTCATGGAGAGAATACTGATAACTCCTTAACTTTTAACTCATCAGATTTTAACATTACTTCCCGACCAACAACATCTGCATCAGTTGACTGGACACCACTAGCCTGGTCTTCAGAAGGAGAGGCTGGAGTAAATCAGCAAACTCCAGACCTAAGTACATTAGTTCAAGAAATTGTAGATCGACCTGGATGGGCAGAGAATAACTCAATGGGTTTTATCATTTCAGGTGATGGAAAAAGAAATGCTGTTTCTTATAATGGAAGTCCTGACGATGCAGCGATTCTTCACATTACCTATATTTTTATAACAAATCCATGTGCTCCATTTTTTGATTTGGACAATGATGGTTTCTGTTCTGATATTGATTGTGATGATACCGATCCTACGATCAATCCTAGCGCGTCGGAAATTTGTGATGGCATCGATAATAATTGCAATGGCCAAATAGATGAAGGTGTATTGATTTCTTTTTATGCAGATACAGATAGTGATGGATTTGGTGATATTAATAATTCACTTCAAGCTTGTTCTGTTCCATCTGGTTATGTTTTAAATAATACAGATTGCGATGACAGTAATGCAAGTGTTAATCCGACTGCAACAGAAGTTTGCGATGGCATCGATAATAATTGTGATGGTCAAATAGATGAAGGTGTATTAATCTCTTTTTATGCAGATACAGATAGTGATGGATTTGGCGATCCCAATAATTCACTTCAAGCTTGTTCCGTTCCATCTGGTTATGTTTTAAATAATACAGATTGCGATGACAGCAAAGCAAGTGTAAATCCGACTGCAACAGAAGTTTGCGATGGCATCGATAATAATTGTGATGGCCAGATAGATGAAGGCTTGAGCAATACATATTTTGCAGATGTAGATACCGATGGTTTTGGTGATGCGAATAATTCACTTCAAGCTTGTTCAGTACCTTCGGGTTATGTGATTGATAATACGGATTGCGATGACAGCAAAGCAAGTGTAAATCCGACTGCAACAGAAGTTTGCGATGGCATCGATAATAATTGTAATGGTCAGATAGATGAGGGATTGAATCTTAATATTTATTATGCAGATACGGATACCGATGGATTTGGCGATTCCAATAATACAATCCAAGCTTGTTCCGTTCCTTCAGGTTATGTTATTGATAATACGGATTGCGATGACAGTAATCAAGGAGTTAACCCAAGTGCGACAGAAGCCTGCGATGGTTTAGATAATAATTGTGATGGTCAAATAGATGAAGGTGTCTTGATTTTATTTTATGCAGATACAGATAGCGACGGTTTTGGCGACGTGAATAATACAATCCAGGCTTGTTCCGTTCCTTCGGGCTACGTTTCAGACAATACGGATTGTGATGATAGTAATGCAAGTGTTTATCCAAACGCACCAGAACTATGTGATGATTTAGATAATAATTGTGATGGACAAATAGATGAAGGCTTGATCAATGTTTCATACTTTGCGGATACAGATAGCGACGGATTTGGTGATCCAAATGATTCAGTTCAGGATTGTTCAGCTCCTGCTGGTTACGTTTCAGATAATACAGATTGTGATGATACCGATCCAAATATTTATATCGGAGCTTCATGTGATGATGCTAATCCAAATACCATTAACGACATCTATGGGAGTGATTGTATTTGTTTAGGTGAGCCCATTGTTATCTCAACTACCAGTATCACGATTCAAATAAATGATAATGATGATGACGCAGAAGAATCAGGAGGTGATATGAATCTTACAAGTAGCGATTTGGAAATGGTAGAAGATGGTTCGGATGAACAAACAGTAGGTTTAGTTTTTAATGGATTAAATATTCCTACGGGTGCGGTAATCACCAATGCTTATATTCAATTTACTGCTGATGAAACCGGTTCTGGATCTACTAATTTGACAATTCATGGAGAGGATACGGATAACTCTTTATCTTTTACTTCGTCGGATTTCAATTTAACTTCTCGGCCAACAACTTCTGCCTCAGTTAATTGGATACCATCAACATGGTCTTCAGAAGGAGAGGCTGGAATCGATCAACAAACATCAGACTTGAGTACATTGGTACAAGAAATTGTAGATCGTGCTGGATGGGAAGAGAATAATTCTATGGGATTTATCATTTCAGGCAACGGAGTCAGGACTGCTGTATCTTATAATGGAAGTCCTGAAGATGCAGCGACTCTCCATGTTACTTTTTCTACGGGACCACCTGTTATTGCTCCAACGGTTAGTTGGACAAATCCAACAGAAGGACAAGTTTTTACAAATTTAAATCCGATAACATTAGATGTTGATGCATTCGATAATAACGGAAGTGTAACTCAAGTTGAATATTTTGTAAATGGGATTTCAATTGGAATAGATGCAACTGCACCTTATTCACTCAATTGGATACCAACAACCTTTGGGAACTATTTGTTAAAAGCCACCGCCACTGACAATGATGGAAATACCACTTCAGAGGAAATTTCTATTACACTTCAAAATCCAACTACGAGTATAACCATTCAAATAAGTGATGAAGATGATGATGCAGAAGAATCGGGTGGTGACATGAATCTCACAAGTAGTGATTTGGAAATGGTAGAAGATGGTTCAAATGAACAAACAGTAGGTTTAGTTTTTAATGGATTAAATATTCCTACGGGTGCGGTAATCACGAATGCTTATATTCAATTTACTACCGATGAAACGGATTCGGAATCTACCAACTTGACGATTCATGGGGAAGATGTGGATAACTCTTTATCTTTTACCTCCTCGGATTTCAACCTTACTTCTCGACCAACAACTTCTGCTTCAGTCAATTGGACACCATCAGCATGGTCTTCAGAAGGGGAAGCAGGAACAGACCAACAAACTCCTGACTTGAGTACTTTGGTACAAGGAATTGTAGATCGTGCTGGCTGGGAAGAGAATAACTCTATGGGTTTTATTATTTCAGGTAATGGAGTTAGGACTGCTGTTTCTTATAATGGAAGTCCTGAAGATGCAGCGACTCTTCATGTTACTTTTGAAATAAGTGCTTCCAATAATTTTGTAATTCCAGACAAAAACGAAAAACATCCTTTTGCGAAAAGTAAAGCATATATAGGGTCAGTTGATGCACAAGAAAAAAACACGTTACACTTTTTTCCTAATCCAATAAAAGATCATTTAAATATTCATTACAAAACAATTGAAGGAGAAACTACTTATGTCGAATTAATTGACTTAAATGGAAAAAGAGTAGTTGCGCAAAGTATTCAAATGGAAAAAGGTCATAATGAAATTCAGATGGATTTAAGTGAAATGCCAAATGGTCTGTATTTCCTTCGAGTAATGGAAGGAGAAAATTACTTCATAGAAAAGGTGATTGTCAATCGATAAATATTCTATTGTGAAATAATAAATTTAAGACTTGACATTATTTTTAAGTCAAAACTTGTATTATTTTTTTATTCAAAAAATCCCTCAACCAGTTTTATGGTTGGGGGATTTTTGAATATCTAATAGTAAACGCTTCGTTAAGAATTTATTATTTCTAGACTGAGGTAGAGGTATTAAAATAAAATAGAAATATCATTTACTTTTGCTAAAAAAAAATCATAAAATTAAGATACCTAAGATCAAAACATTTATAACTCATTTTATTCTATGTTATACAAAAAATTCAATTCTCAAAAAATGAATAAACACTCATTCGTATTTCTTTTTCTATTTATAGCTATTGGTGTTTCTGCCCAACAGGTTGATAATTATATGAGCAATGAAGGGAAAGGTTTATATTTTAATTCAGATGAACCTAAGCCAGCTCAACTTTTGCAAAAAAAATCAACTGCATTAAGTAAAGAATATCAATATGGAAAATTCTACTTCTCTCCAGCGGAAGACATTCTATATCTAGTTGGGGAAAGGAAAGTTGTGAATATCGATAACTTGAAAAATAAAAAATCTAGTGAAGTTAAAAGGGCAGCTCCAATGGAAATGGAAGAAATGGTTGAGGAAGATAGTCCTGTTAGCAGTTATCAAAATGGTTTTGTGAAGTCAAGTAATAAGGTAGCTCGGCCAGCATTTACTATTCCAAAACCACATACTAGTCCAGATGAAATCCAAATACTCAGAGATAGAAAAGGGAAGTTTGATCAGAACAAAGTAAGAGGATCCCTAAATCAACTTGGATTAAAAAAAATGGAAAAATTAACCACTTCGATGGGAGGGTTTAATAATGCTTACGATCGATTATTTCTTAATGATGAAGATCCTGAAAAGTTTTTAATCATCTGGTTAAACAATAATCGAATCTACGCTAACTTTCTTAGTAATGAAGGAGAGTGGTTAATGGATAATCCTAAAGTGGTTCATGAAGAAGTTAAATTTAAAAAAAAGGATGGAACAACTTATCAAAGGAATGTGGATGGATTTTCTGATAAAAGCACGCATCTAAAAGAACTGAATAGTTTTAAAGTTGGGGATAAATATTTCATCGGTTATAGTATGTCGACTTGGGAAAGTAGATCACCTTTTGTAGGGAATATAGGAACGGTTCATTTAAGTATTCTAAATAAGGATTTAGATGTTGAAAAAACAGTACAAATACCGTCTAATTTAGAAGAAGGAAAGGACAAGCAATTTGCTTCTGATTTGCAGGCCAAAATATATTTACATAATGAAACCGTTTTTTGTATTATTCAATCTCCAAATTCTGGAAATGATAAATTATACGTCCAATGTTTTGATGAAAAACTCAACCCTAAAACTAAACTTCTTTACTTATCGAATAAGAGTAAAACATATGGAAGTACGATTCCCGTTTTAAAATTAGAGTCAGGTTTGTTAATTAATTATTGGCAGGGACGTAAACATGGGAGAGGGTTATACAGTTTGCTTATTGAAAATAAAGGCAAAATTAATGATCCAGTATTAGTGTATAATTTGCCTACCAATGCAGTTAGAAAATATGCATCAAGTTATACACTTAGAAAAAAAGCGAATAATATTGAATATCATTTTTTATTTAAAGAGGATAAAAAAACTATCTATGAAATTCATCAAATTTCTGAAAACGATTTGATGGAGAAAATAAATTATGAGATCAATAAGGATAATTGGAAAATGGATTTTCGGATAAAAGAAGTAGAAAAAATAAGTCAAAAAATCGATGCTAAAATTCAGAGTAAGGGGTATTCAGTTTTTAAAAAAGAAAATAAATACATTCCTAATAAAACAGCTTATGTCACCAAGGAGTTTTTGATTGATAAACTTTATATGGACAAAAAATCAGAAAAAGGAACTTCCATCATGGAAGTTTATTATGATGAAAATGCTATACTTCGATTTGTGAAAATAGATCGAACATCCTCTAGTTCTAGAACAGGAAATAGATACGAAAAGGTTTGGATTTATTTCGATGATCAAGGACAACAATTTTGGCAAAAAAGAGAATCTGAAAAAGGAACGGAATATGATGAGAAAAAAATTAGAACAGGAAGGTTTATTCGAAACAGTAAATTATTAGATCCTTTTAGTGAGTTTCATTCGAAGTAATTTATAAAATTATTTGTAGAGAAATTTTAAATTTTGTATTAAAATCCCTCAGCCATTTTCAGGGTTGAGGGATTTTTTGAATATCTAATATCGAACGGTTTGTTAATGAACACCCAATATCCAAGAATAGAAAATCGAAGCATCTTTTGTGTTTTTGGAAATTGAACATTCCTTCTTGAGTATTGGATATTCAATTCATACTATTCTTCCGACAAATCATCCCCAAACTCATTTCCCATCGTCTGTCTCGGGTAGTTAAATCCAATCGATCGTTGCATTGAGTCAGATATAGAAATATTAGCAAACCATTTATTTCAAATTCAGAAGAAATTATCGCATCGCATCAGCAAACCATTATAAAACATTTCCAAAATACTGAGTCTTGATCTTCCACATTACTTTTACTAGTGAACCTTGCGTAAATTCGTTAATAACGATACGGTAAACTTTTTAAATTAATAAATCACTCCTAAAAAAGAGATTTATTTTATGTAGTGTGTAGAAAGGTTTTCTGATAAAATACATGTAAATTGTTCTTATGTTTAAAAGAACGAATAAGTTCTAAACCCAAACAATTAATAATAAAACGGAACACTCCACCCAATGAATCTATTTCTTAGTAGTAATTCAGTAGGTATTAAAAAAACAATTTTGTTGTTATTTTATCTATGTCTATTTCTTAACACTTCTCTTTCCGCCCATGGTGATCTAGATCTTCAGATTGAACGTATTTCAAAACGGATCGAAAAGAATTCAAGTAACGCTAATTTATATTTGAAAAGGGGACAACTCTATAACCAACACAAAGAACCTAAAAAAGCAAAGCAAGATTATTTCAATGCTCGGAATTTAGATAATAACCTTCTTATCACAGATTTATTATTAGCTCAATTACTCGTAGATAATAATGAAGCCAATGCTGCTCTTCCATACATCAATTTATTTTTAAAAAATCATGCTAACCATTCGATTGCACTTATCGCAAGAGCAAAAATCTACCAACAAATGAGGCAGCCTGATTTGTGTCAAAAGGATTTAGAAAATGCTTTGACTAATATAACGGAACCGAATCCTTCTCATTTTATTTCTATTTCTGAAGCAGTACTCATGACTGATGATTCGAATATTTCAGAGGCTTTAAGTTGGCTGAAAAAAGGAGAGGAGAAGTTTGGTTTTGATATAGTTTTGAAATCAAAAGAAGTGGACTTGTATGTCCAAAGTAAACAGTACGAAAATGCCATTTTGACGATTGATAAAATTATGGAACATTTTCAGAGAAAAGAAAAATGGCTATTTCAGAAAGCAACAATTTATGAAAAAGGTGGGAAAACCGACCTCGCCAAAATTCATTATGATGCAACTTTAGAAGCCATTAATAAACTTCCAAAACGAATACAGATGACTTCCAAAATAATCGAACTCGAAGTGTATTCGCTACAACGAATTAATGAACTTTCAAATTAAAAAAATACTAGATAAAAAACCTAATATTTCATTCTTAATAATACCCTTAACCTCCTTGATAATGAAAAACCCAAACTTCTATTTTTTCAAAATGACAATTGTATTTGCAGTTGCTTTATTCTTTTCTTTTAATTCCTTTTCTCAGACTTCTACGGTGATACGTGGCCCATATTTGCAAAGTGGGACATCAACGAGCACGATAGTCAAATGGCGTACGTCGAATAGCACCGATAGCCAAGTTTGGTATGGAACTGATGTCAATAATTTAAACCAAACTGTAGTGATCAGCGGTTCCCAAACGGATCATCAGGTTACTGTTTCTGGATTGGTTGCTAATACGATTTATTACTATGCAATAGGAGATAGCGGTGGACAGATGGAAGGAGGAAATGGCGATGCAAGTCATTATTTTAAAACTGCACCAATAATAGGTTCCTCTCAATCCGTAACGGCATGGATACTAGGAGATTGTGGAACTGCAAATAATGAACAACAGTTGGTTCGTGATGCTTATTATAATTACATTGGAAACAATCATACCGACATGGTCTTGTTGCTAGGAGACAATGCATATGATGATGGATTTGATAATGAGTACCAAACTGCATTTTTTGATGTATATCCTGATAAGTTGAAAAACTCCATATCGTGGTCATGTCCAGGGAATCATGATTATTTTGGCTCAGGACTTAACAATGCTTATTATGATATTTTTTCTTTTCCAACAAGTGGAGAAGCAGGAGGTTTAGCTTCTAACACAGAGAAATATTATTCTTTTGATTATGCCAATATCCATATCGTTTCTTTAGATTCTCATGATGAAAATAGAAATACAGGTAGCCCTATGTTGACTTGGTTGGAAAATGATTTGGCAGCAACGACACAGGAATGGATTATAGTTATGTTTCATCATCCTCCTTATTCAAAAGGATCACACGATTCTGATGATACAAGTGAAGAACGTATGATTGAGATGAGGGAAAATGTATTACCGATTTGTGAATCTTATGGAGTCGATTTAGTTCTTTCGGGGCATAGTCATGCTTACGAACGTTCCAAGTTAATCAATGGGCATTATGGATTTTCCAATACTTATGATCCAGTTCTTCATGATATAGATGGAGGAAGTGGACAATTAAATGGAACTGGTGCATACCAACAAAATACTAGTGTAGAAGGTACGGTTTACGTTGTAACTGGTTCTGCGGGCGGATCATCTCCGGTAGGAAATCACCCAGTTATGTATTTTTCGAAGGATCAAGTGGGATCGACTATTTTGGAAGTAGATGGCAGTCAGATGGATGTGAAATTCTTAAATGAAAATGGTGTAGTGGAAGATTCTTTGACCTTGGTTCAAAATGGACAACCTGTGATCAATTGGACAAATCCTAGTAATGGAAATATTTTTATAAACTTAAATTCGATCGCATTAAATGTCGATGCATTCGATAATAATGGGAATATCGCCCAGATTGAATATTTTGTAAATGGAGTTTCAATAGGAATAGATGTAGTTACGCCTTATTCATTTAGTTGGACACCACCATCTTATGGAAGTTATTTGTTAAAAGCAACCGCGACGGATAATGAAGGGAATTCAAGTTCCAAAGAAATTTCAATTACAATTGATAATAACCCAACTACGAGTATAGCGATTCAAATAAATGATGGAGATGATGATGCAGAAGAATCGTCAGGTGATATGATACTCACGAGTAGTGATTTAGAGTTGGTGGAGGATGGTCAAGATGCTCAAACAGTAGGTCTGGTATTTAATGGTTTAAATATTCCTACAGGTGCAATAATCACAAATGCTTATATTCAATTTACTACCGATGAAACCTATTCTGTGTTTACCAACTTGACGATTCATGGAGAAGATACTGATAACTCTTTATCTTTTACCTCATCGGCTTTCAACCTTACTTCCCGACCAACTACTGCTGCTTCCGTCAGTTGGATACCACTAGCATGGTCTTCAATAGGAGAGGCTGGAATAAATCAGCAAACTCCTGATTTGAGTACTGTGATACAAGAAATTGTAGATCGTTCAGGATGGGTGGAGAATAATTCTATGGGTTTTATCATTTCTGGTGTAGGAACAAGGACTGCTGATTCTTATGATGGAAGTACTGGTAATGCAGCGATTCTTTATGTTACTTTTTCTTTTGGAATAAATTCGTGTGAGCCATTTTTCGATGTGGACAATGATGGTTTTTGTTCTGATGTTGATTGTGATGATACCAATGGAAGTGTTTATCCTAGTGCCACGGAAATCTGTGATGGGATAGACAATAATTGTAATGGACAGATAGATGAGGGGGCAGGGGATACCTATTTTGCAGATACAGATAGCGATGGTTTTGGCCATCCAAGTAATTCAATTCAGGCCTGTTCAGTTCCTACGGGTTATGTTTCCAATAATACAGATTGCAATGATACCGATCCCAATATTTATATTGGAGCCACATGTGATGATAGCAATCCAAATACTATTAATGACATTTACAGTAACAGTTGTGTTTGTGTAGGCGAGTTGCCGGTGGGATGTACTTACGAAACAATTGACAACTCTGGATTTGAATCAGGTTGGGGGATTTGGAATGATGGTGGTTCAGATTCTAGAAGAAATATTAATGATTCCCCTTATGCGAGTACAGGTAATTACTGCATCCGTTTGAGTGACAATAGTAATTCTTCTGTCATGACAACTGATGTTTTGAATTTATCTGACTTTGAAGAATTGACAATTGATTTCTCCTATTACGTTAGTAGCTTTGATAGTTCCAATGAAGATTTCTGGTTACAAATCTCTACAAATGGAGGTAGTTCATTCTCAACTGTTGAAGAATGGAATTTAGGTGATGAATTTAATAATGATCAATTCAAGTCAGATCAAGTAGTTCTTACCGGAACCTTTTCTACTAATACTGTTCTACGTTTTCGTTGTGATGCCTCTAATAATAATGATCTAGTCTATATTGATGATGTTACTATTTCAGGTTGTAATACCACCTCAAGTCCATGTGAACCATTCTGGGATGTGGATAATGATGGTTTTTGTTCTAATGTTGATTGTGATGATACCAATTCAACTATAAACTCTGGTGCGATAGAAATTTGCGATGGACTAGATAATAATTGCGATGGCCAGATAGATGAAGGAGTAATGATTTCCTATTTTGCAGATACAGATAGCGATGGATTTGGCGATCCGAATAATTCAATAGAGGCCTGTTCCGTTCCTGCGGGTTATATTTCAGATAATACAGATTGCGATGATAGCAATGTAAGTGTTAATCCAAGTGCGACGGAAATTTGCGATGGTGTAGATAATAATTGTGATGGCCAGATAGATGAGGGATTAAGCAATACTTATTTTGCAGATACAGATAGCGATGGATTTGGCGATCCGAATAATTCAATACAAGCCTGTTCAATTCCTACAGGTTATGTTTCAGATAATACAGATTGCGATGATACAGATCCAAATATTTATATCGGAGCCACTTGTGATGATAGCGACCCAAATACCATTAATGACATTTACGATAACAGTTGTGTCTGTTTAGGTGAACCAACGGTGGGATGTATTTACGGAACAATTGATAATTCTGGATTTGAATCAGATTGGGGAATTTGGAATGATGGTGGTTCAGATTCTAGAAGAAGTATTAATGATTCCCCTTATGCAAGTACAGGTAATTACAGCATCCGTTTGAGAGACAATAGTAGTTCTTCTGTCATGACAACTGATGTTTTGGATTTATCGAACTTTGAAGAATTGACAATTGACTTCTCTTATTACGTTAGAAGTTTTGATAACTCCAATGAAGATTTCTGGTTACAAATCTCTACAAATGGAGGTAGTTCTTTCTCCACTATTGAAGAATGGAATTTAGGTGATGAATTTAATAATGATCAATTCGAGTCAGATCAAGTAATTATTGCCGGAACTTTTTCTGCTAATACTGTTTTGCGTTTTCGTTGTGATGCTTCTAATAATGGTGATCAAGTCTACATTGATGATGTTGCTATTTCAGGATGTAATACTGCGAATTCAAGTAATTTTGTAATTCCAAGTAATGAAGACAGACATTTTGTTGCCAAAAGTAAAGAACTAATAAAGTTAGATGATGCGCAGGGAAAAAATACGTTGCACTTTTTTCCTAATCCTGTTAGAAATCAATTAATTATTCATTACGAAATGCATAATGGCCAAACTACCTATGTTGAATTAATAGACTTAAACGGAAGAAAGGTAGTTGCTCAAACGATCCAAATGGTTAAAGGTCATAATGAATTTCAAATGGACTTAAGTAAAATGCCAGATGGTTTGTACTTCCTTCGAGTAATGGAAGGAGAAAACCATTTCTTAGAAAAGGTGGTCATCAGCAAATAAGTTTTCTGACGAGCTATAACATATTTAAGATTTGACATTTTTTTTTAGTCGAAACTTTTAATATGTTTTTTAGAGCAAAAAAAATCCCTCAACCATAATAATGGTCGAGGGGTTTTTCGAATATTCAAGATCGAACGCTTCGCTAAGGAATAGCCAATATCCAATGATACAAAAAAGGCTTCAATTTACTGACGTTGGAAATTGGACATTCCTTGTTGAGTGTTGGGTATTCAAAAAGTTACCCTTCCGGCAAATCATCCCCAAACTCATTCCCCATCGTCGGCCTCGGATAATTAAATCCAATTGAACGCTGCGTCGAGTCAGGTCTAGAAATATTCGCAAATCGTTCTGCTCGCACTCGGAAGAAGTTATCAAATCTCATTGTCATCCCATTCCAAAACATTTCTAAAATACTTGGATCTTGATCTTCCTCTTCGTACTCCACTTGGATACCGCTTCCACGTCGGTATACCTCCACCGTCACAATACAAATAAATGCGAGTACGACACTAAAACCAACTAACCATGAAAACAATGCTCCCCAAAAAGTCGCAGTCGTCAGCTTCGAAGAAATGACTTTGTCTTGCTTAGCAGTTGCCATTGCGATAGTCGATTTCATATCTGATTTTTCACTTGCAATTGCATTGTTTTTTCGTTTTCTCCAATCTTCTAATTTTTTAGTTTGATCAGATTTTAGTGCGGCAATAGCGTTGGTCTTTTTAGATAAAAGTTGTGAGCCTTGCTTACGATATTTATCTGCATGACCTTTTGCCCATTTTGCACCTGAGCGATATTTTTGTTCAAAAGAACTTTCCTTCAAGGTGAGTGCAGCAATTTGTGCGTCATAATTTTCAGCAGCACTTGCGACAACATCTTGATGATTTTCTTTTATCATTTCCCATTCTTGATCAAACTCTGCAGCAACTGTAGCTCTGTCAGTTCGGTAATCAGTTTTGATTTTCGAATCATCAATGTCAATAGTCACCGGTACATTTGAAATAAATGCATGTTGAATTCCATTGGTCGATAATCGAAAAGAAAGGACTCCCATTCCAATCGTAATTAAACTAACGATGGCAAATAATAGAATGTACCAAGTGTTTTTTAATCGCTTCCAAACGAGTGCTCGAGTCACCACTTGTAAAAATTTTCGACCGCCCAATTCTAAAATCGAAACGACCAAAAGCATGGCTAAAAGGGAAACAAAAATAGCAACTCCTTTTGAGTAACCCGCCATTTCAGTTTGAGTGATGTGCCAAATCGTAATCGCTTCGGTGATGGCACTAATGACCTGCGCTACTTTTCCAATAATGTCTAAACTAGGTGCGATAGGTCGAAACAAGTTGTAGAAATCTCGATTAGTTGCTGAGGTTTCTGTTGCAGTAAGCTTTACTTGCTTTTTCATAAAAAATAAAAATTTGTTGATTTATGATTTTAAGAAAAAGAAATTCATAAATGTATAATGCTTGCGCTAATACATTTATGTAATTAAAATTTCCTAAAAATAAATCTTAATAAAATAAAAATTGACCGGTGATCTTCTTCTTCCTTCTTCTGTGGTCTAGAGAATTCTGCTGGTGAGATAATCTAAAAAATCAAAATGTGATTAGTAAAACAAGAATGGTAAGTAAACAAAAACCGAATAACAATCATTTAGACGAGGAATATTAAAAAAGTAACATTTTTAATATTTAAAATACTGACTGTCAGTATTTTAAATTAGGATTTGATGAGTTTTTGTAATTGGTTGGAATATTTAATTCATTTTAACTGGGTTTGGAAAAGAGTCAAAAGTAGGAGAGGGGGGAAGTTTTTTTTTATAAAAAAAAACTAAAAATAAATCATGGAGCATCTATTAAAATGCCCCATGATTAGCTATTTATTTTTATCAATATTTTACAAATTGCTGTACCATCTGTTGTCCTTTTTCATTTTGGATTTGCAAAATGTACAAGGCAGCAGGTAAGTTGTTGACATTTAAAATAATGGAGTTTGCATTTGCTTGAGTTTTTTCTAACAATACTTTTCCGTCCACGTTAACTACTTTGAAGGTTAATATTCCAGCATGTTTATATTCAACAAATAAGTTTTGAGAAACTGGATTTGGAGAGATTTCTAATTGGAAAACATCTTCTAAGTTTTGGTTGGAATCAATATCATCAATGAATCCATTACAATCATTATCTAAGCTATCAATTATTTCAATGGCGTTTGGATTGATGTCAAAGTTAGTATCATCGCAATCATCATTATTCATAACATAACCATCAGGTGCTTCAAAAAAGCAAGTTTGAATTGTACTATCAGGATTACCAAAAGAATCTTGATCCCCATCAAAATAAAATTGGAATTGAGGTAGTCCATCATCGACTAAAGCATTACAATTGTTATCTACATTATCACACACCTCTGGTGAATCAGGATTAATCATTGCATTGGTATCGTCGCAATCTAAATTGTTTTCGACAAATCCAATTGGAAGATTTTCATTACAAGTTTCCATCAATGAATCTGGCGAACCAAATCCATCTTCATCTTCATCAAAATAGAAAGTGTAATATTGTATTCCATCGTCAATCATTCCGCTACAATTATTGTCAATGCTATCACAAACTTCTATTGAATTTGGATGAATCATAGGATTGGTATCATCGCAGTCATTAGCATTTCCAGCAAACCCAGGAGGAACCATGTCGCTACAGATTTCAATTAAGCTATCAATCGAACCAAATCCATCTTCATCTGCATCAATAAAGTAGGCATTAAGTGGAAGATTTTCGTCTACTTCCCCATTACAATTATTATCAATATTATCACATGCTTCTGGTGAATCAGGATTAACCATTGGATCATTATCATCACAATCTTCATAATTATAAAAACCATCATTATCAGCATCTACAAAAAAGATAGACTCTGCTAAATCAAAAACATCGTTAGCTATTTCAATTCCAATCAATCGACCTGGGATATCATCTGCCGGAGGATGAATACCACCCCAAATTCTCGAAAGACTCGTCTGATCAGAAGCATCTCTGTAGGTTGCCCATTGCAAGGTAATGTCTACACTTGGCCCATCTTCAAAAACTAAAAACTCATTCATCGGAGCTTCGAATTCACCCATTCCTCCTGGAAAAAATTCATCTCCAGTTAGCTTAGTCATCATATCTGCTGCTGCTCTAGAATAAGTAGAGTGTCCCGAAATATATCCAGCAAAAGGAGGCGTGACAAATGTTGGTCGTTGGTATGGAAACCAATTTTCTGCAAGAATCCAACCTACACCTGCATAAGTAGTATCAATATCTGGAATTGAATCTGGTCCATTCCAAGCATACAATTTTATTTTTCCTACATGTTGAAGGGAATCACCTGCAAGCATATCCATCGAATCAACCAATTCAATATAGCCAGGTTCAAGTAACATTCCACCAGGGTGATAGCTTGGTAAATTTGGATCAGAGCATTGTCCAAATTCAGCCATACATCGAATGGCTGAAACAGGGCGAGGATAATCATACCAACCTTTTATTCCCCATGCTGTTATTGCTGCATCGTGCATTGCTCCTGCCATCATCATATATGCTTTGACATCCCATTCTAATTCCTCAATGATTGGCCCTTGACCTCTATATTTTTTTTCAAAATCAGGATGATCGTTTACATAGTTTAGTATAGTAAACCAATGGCCTGGAGGCGTTTCAGATTCAGGACCATCTGCCCAGAATTCTGCCAATACTCTTGCATAATCTGCTCGAGGAACTATTTGAGGAGTATAAGGTTGACCTGTATTTGGATTCATTGCATGTCCTGTGCTTGGATCTCCACCATCTATAAAATTATAAAAATCTCGCAAACCTGCAATGTCAGTAGGATAATCTGCCAATGGAATATTTCCAAATGAAGCTGGAGATATATCAACCATCACACTATCATTTGGATCGAGATGCGAAGACCAAACTGAAACTAACCCGAAGCCCCATTTGTATTCTTCTGAAATTCCACCAACTGTTGTGGTGTCTATGTAAGGTGGTGGCCCTGGATCATGATAGACCCAATAATCAAAACCATCTCGTTCATAAATTACTGCATCATCAGATGATAATGCAAAAGGAGAAACTTGTCCCCATTCAGGAGATAAAAAATCTGGTGTATTAAATGGAATTGGATTTCCTGCTTGATCGATAAATAGGTTAAGCGTAAGTGGTTGCCATCGATTAGGATCTATAATATCTGGATTGCCAGGGAATGCCATAACCAATGGAGGATTTACTTCTTGATAGGAAGAATTATTATAGCCGAATTGTTCCCTTGCACCATCTTGAAAACCAAAATTGATCAAACATTGAGCGATGTAATTTCCTAATGCTGCTGGATTTCCAGTAGAATAATTTTGGTTGGCAAAATATATATCATACCCCATATCCATCATTAGGGTGTCAAACATTGGCAAAGAATTAATTGCGCCAGGAGAAAATTGAAAACGGTGTCGAAGTAACCGATAAGCGGCATAGCTAATGGCTTCATTTCTGGCAGAATCAAGATTACTTGGAGTATCTATTCCAAGAAATGGGCACTCATAACCATCCACCGTTTTTCCCAACAAATAAGTTTGAGCAATAGTATCATAAACTGCCCAAGCATCATACATCGCAACTGAAGTGTGAAAAAGATTTCTTGCATGAACGGTCGGACGTGCTAAATCATTTCGAATCGCAAATAAGGTGGCTTCATTCCACTCTCTAGCAACTGAATGTTGAGCATGAATGGATTGTGGTAAGTTGAAGAGTAACAATAACACACTTATTTTTAAAGTATTCTTGATAAATAAAATAAAATTGGAAGTAAAGTTAGGGATCATATTTAAACCTTTTTTTGGAAAAATTAATATTGGGAAAATTTTGTTTGAGATAGAGGTAGGTAGCCCATTGTCCGTAAAAAGACTTTCAAAGATAGAATTTTATCCTTGAAAATAAATGTAAGCGAAGAATAAGTTTTGATGATTTTCATTAAAACTTATTCCTAATATTTTAGAATTAATATACATTTATGATACATAGAAAATAAAAATATTTACTACATTTGTGACATTCTATTTTATATAAAGGAGAATTAAACATACACTTACAACCAATACCTCAAAAAATGAGGTAGCCTAAAAGTGACGAGGCCTAAACAAGTAAACACTTTATAATCTCTCGTCATTGCTACCGAATACCCTGTGACTTTTAGGAGTCATGGGGTTTTCTTATTTTTTGAAATGTCTTTTTTGAATTTTTTTTGTCGAAAAAAGCTAAGCATTAGCCGAGCAGAGTGGAAGCAAGAGTTGAATACCAACATCTTCATTTTAATTATTTCATCAAAACTACTGGCTTATGTTCGACTACAAAATTATCAGAATACCGATCAGCATATGGACGGGAAAAGCAAAGGAAGATTATTTAAATGTGATTAAAGAATATGCTGCCGAAGGATGGAGATTTATTCAAGTATATACTCCTCCAAGAGCAGGATCAGGGATGAGTTATTATATCGAAGTTATTTTTGAAAAACGAAAAGAAGAAATTTAGTAAATTTTTGTCATAACAATTTTGAACAGCCTAATCAGTTTTGAGTAGGCTGTTTTTTTGAACTATGGTCGCTACCATTGACGAACCACGAGTACAAATAGTAAGAATCTGTGGTTCGTCAATGTTAGCGACCGTGGTTCGTTATTTATCAATGATTAATTTTTTAGAAGCAACTTGATTATTGGTTTCAAAATAAATAAAATAAACACCATTACTAATATTTGAAATATCAAATGTTCGAAGGTCTTTTACAAAAATCTGATTAGCATAAATCTCCCTACCTGCTGTATCAAAAATTGCCATTCTAATCGGCAAGTCATTATCCAAATCCAAATCAATATGCACACAATCTGAAGCGGGATTTGGAAAAAGTAAAATATCGTCGGGAGTCAAAGTGATGTCTTTAGTATTGCCTAATGCACAGCCACCTGAAGTTTTCAAACTTTCTCGAGGGAAAGTATCTAATGCAGCTAGCATCCTCATTTTTTGACCTTTGGTAAACATCGCCATGCAATTGTCATTGGTGTAATCCATGTAATTCATAAACATATCTTCTGATCCACAGGAGACTTGAGGGTAAGAGGGGCATTGGCTTCGATAGTCTGTATCTTGCATTGGAGTATCATCTACAAGGTCACCTGTAACACATCCATCTTCTCCCCAAATATGATGTAAATTAAAAAAGTGTCCCATCTCATGAGTCAAAGTTCTACCTAAAAAATAATTTGAAGTAGAAGAACAAAAGAAACCAAAAGCGCTCGGATCAATAAAAACACCATCTTCAAATTTCGAATCAGCCATACTAGGAAAAGTAGCTTTTCCTAAAGGTCCATTTAGTTGGCCTACCCAAATATTGATATAATTATCAGGATCCCATGCATCGCTTCCTCCAAGATCATCATAACAAATTCTTTTTCGACCGTCAGAATGTTCAAGGCTTCCAATTCCTGTAAATGGTGTTTCTTTTCGAACGATTCCATTTGTCTCTGTTCCTTCGAAAACAGTAGCTAAGCAAAATTCTATTTCTACATCCGCCGCAAATGGTTGAAATACAGGAGGAATAATTGACACATTTTCATTTCTTTTTCGAAAGTCGGCAGTCAATCCATCAATTTGAGCTTCTATTTCAAGGTCAGTAAAATTATCTGCAGGGGTATTCCAAAGGATATGAACTACAACGGGAATCGTAATGACCTCTCGAAGTGAAACTCTATTTTGATTTTTAGCAATCCACCGTTGAGTATAGGCTTCCAACTCTTCCATTTGATGAAGAGTAGTTCCGTCCATATTTTTTCCAGAAAAATCAGGTTGATGCGTACTGCAATAATCGGCTTGAGCCATTGAAAAGAGAGGCAAGAAAAATAATAAAATAATGGAGGGTAAAAATTTTATATTCATAATATTAAGCAAACGAATAAAACAAGGAATGTGTTCCAAGTTACAAGTGTAAAATTAATTTTTTTGTCTGTAAAAGATCCTTTTGATAAAGGTAAGGTAAGTTAGGAGAAATGACTTTTTTAGGTTTTAACTACTTCAAAACTCTTATTGTTGTTTATTGAAAAACACAATGATAAAAATAAAACTTTTTTTTAGTCTGATTTATTGCAAAAAAAAATGTTGCCTCTTTTATAGAGACAACATCTTTTTTGACTTTTAGATAGAAAGTGATTTCATATCTAAAGTTGGAGGAAGTCCAGCTCCGCCGCCTGCTGGTTTAGTTTTGGATGGTTTCAGAGGTTCATCCAATCTATCCTTACGACTACCACCTTTAATGTGATTCGCTTCGGCTGAGTTGAGAATGTTTAAATTCAAACTCTGAGACAATTTTGTCAAATTGGTCATGTTTAATAATTTTTCATGGTTAATAAATAAAATATACTTCAATTCGAGAAAATATTTCATTTCGTCGAAACTAAGTCTAATAATTATGGGGAAAATGGAAATAATGGACAGGAATATCCAATCATTTTTAAAGATAAAAAGATGCCAAAAAGTGTTAAAAAGTATTTTTATTAAAAATCTTATCTAATTCCGAAAAATAAATAAATTCCTCTTCAACTAAAATGAATTACCATTGTTTTCCAAAAATGAAAGTTTATAAAAAAGAATGGAATCAATTTATCCCAAGACCATTGGATGAAGTTTGGGAGTTTTTTTCAAGACCTGAAAATTTAAACGAGGTTACTCCAAAGGAAATGAATTTTGAGATCCTTAGCGACATTGCTAACCAACCTATGTACGAAGGAATGATTATCAATTATAAAGTCACGCCTTTATTAGGTATAAAAATGCGCTGGACTACTGAAATTCAAAGAATCAAGCAAGGAAAATATTTCGTTGATGAGCAACGATTTGGCCCTTACGCAATGTGGCATCACGAACACCATTTTGAGGAAAAAGATGGAGGAGTTTATATGAAAGATCTGTTACATTATGCCATTCCTTTTGGACCGATTGGTAATATTGCGAATTGGCTAATCGTGGATAATAAGATTGAAGAAATTTTTGCTTATCGATTCAAAGCGGTGGAAGAACGGTTTCAATAAGCAGTTTTCAGTTGGCAAGTATTATAGTTTTACAAACTGCCAACTGAAAAACTGAATGTTGATCACATATTTTCTTTCCGACTCGCTACATAATTTTTCCAACGAGTCATAGCATTTTTAAAATCATCAGGAATAGGTTCTTCAAAATACATTTTCTCACCAGTTTTTGGATGAATGAAACCTAAACTATGTGCATGCAAAGCATGGCGAGGCATTACCTTAAAGGTATTATTGACAAATGCTTTAAACTTAGTAAAAACAGTTCCTTTAACAATTCGATCACCACCATATTTTTTATCATTAAATAAAGGATGGCCAAGATGTTTCATGTGAACTCTAATTTGATGCGTTCTTCCCGTTTCTAATTGGCATTGAATCATGGTGACATAATAAAATCTTTCCAATACTTCAAAATGGGTGATGGCATGTTTTCCTTCACTTCCATCTGCAAACACAGTTCGCATCATTCTATGTTGCGGATGTCTTCCGATATGTCCTTCAATAGTTCCTTTTTCTTCCTCCATATCACCCCAAACCAAGGCCAGATATTTTCGCTCGATCGAGTGATTATAAAATTGCTTACCCAAATGAGTCATTGCCTCTTCCGTTTTTGCAATCACCAAAAGTCCTGAAGTATCTTTATCAATTCGATGAACTAACCCTGGTCGTTCATTTGTATTACCTTCTTTGACAGGAAGCTCTTTTTTTCCTTTCATGTAAAAAGCCAAAGCATTGACCAAAGTCCCCGTCCAATTTCCAATTCCAGGATGAACTACCATCCCTGCTGGTTTGTTGACCACCATCAGTTCATCATCTTCGTAAACAATACTTAGAGGAATATCTTCAGGCACTACATTTTCAGAATGACCCCGAGCTTTGTAAAAAAATACAGTCACTAAATCATAAGGTTTGATTTTTTCATTTGGCTTACAGTCACTATGATTGATTTTGACCATACCAGCCTTAACTGATTCTTGAATTTTAGTTCGAGAAATTCCTTCCATTTTTGACATCAAAAATTTATCGACTCGCATCGGAACTTGATTTCCATCAATTAAAAATTCATGGTGCTCAAAATGGCGATCTTCGCCCTCTTTTGTTTTTCCTTCTTCCATTCTTTTTTCGGATTTTCTAATAAATTGAGTTTAGTAACGATATAAAGAATAAGTATCACATTTTGTGAAGCTTAGATTGTTCTCAGATTTTCTTAAAAAGAAAGAGCATAGTTAATACTATGACTGACTTTTAAGAAAGAAACGAGAGTAACAGAAGCTGACAAACTATGGAAGTTATTCTTTCAGTATTACTTTTTTTTGAAAAAATTTATCTTTTGAAAAGCGAGAGTTTGCACAAATTTAATATTCTTCATCATCATAGTTATCATTCTCGTCATAATATTCATCATTATTTTGATTTCCAAATCCGATGAGAAACTTTACTCCAATCTGAGGAACCAATAAATCAGTTGCTGAATTCTTAATTTCAAACACATCTATCGGTTGAATATAGACTGAATCATCTTCTTTTCTGACGTAATATTCACCAGATACTCCTTTTAAATAAGCACAACGAACATCAAGAAATAAATGATTTTTGGAAAGTGGAATTTCAAAACCAATTGCTCCTCCAAGGCTCAAAGCAAAATCACTATTTTCAAATTGACTACTTATTTGATCATTTGCTCCATCTGTTTTGTCAGTCAAAATAGTTCGAGTCAACAAACTTTTTACCCCAATCATTCCTTCTACATAAGGATGAAGGAAAAAATCAACCTCTGGATAAAATCGAATTTGAACATGACTCAAAACGATACTGTTTTTTGTTTTTGTTTCATATTCTTCGAGATCAAAAGTGACTTCCGAAATAGCTTGAAAATCATAATTCTGAAAACTAAAATCAATTCCTCCATAAATCGGTACATCTTTTTTAAATCTCCACATCACATTCCCACCAAATCCCCAACCGGTATAATTGATATTCTCTCCAAATTTTCCTTGGGGAAGACCTAGTTGAAAATTTGCGCCAAGGAAAAGACTTTTTTCAAAATTGTATTCCTCTTCGATTTCTTCCTCCTCATTTTCATCCTCCACTTCTGCAACTTGTGCGTGTGAAAAATTAAGAACGAAGAGAACGAACAGTAAAAAAATATTTTTTTTCCTCATGTTAAGATTTGAATTATTTTAAAAGGTACTTTTAGGAAAAATTTTGTTTGACAAACTTACGATCATTTAATTTAAGAAAAAATGAAAAAAGATTTACAATTTGGTTCCCTTTGTGTTCACGATTTTACAAAAAAAATAAATAACCATCCGCATCAATTACCAATTTATGCTACTTCATCCTTTGCTTTCGAAAATTTGGAACAAGGCATGGATATCTTTTCTGGAAAAAAAGAAGGGTACCTATACTCCCGTTATGGAAATCCAACCATCGAAACTGTCGCAGACAAAATTGCCAATTTAGAAACTTTTGGTTTAGATATAGAAGCGAAGTGTTTTTTATTTAGTTCGGGAATGGCTGCGATTTCTTCTTTGTTAATGGCGAGTGTAAAATCTGGTGATCAAATTTTGACTCAAAATAATCTTTACGGAGGAACAACGTATTTTTTTCAACAAATATTAGAACCACTTGGTGTGGAAACAATCTTTGCTGATTTTTCTAATTTAGAAAATGTAAAAGCATTGTTGGAAAAGAATAAGAATATAAAAATGATTTACCTTGAATCACCCGCCAATCCAACTTTGGCTTGTGTGGATTTACAAGGAGTCGCAGTATTGGCTCAATCTTTCGATGTGAAAACTGCTATTGATAATACTTTTTGTACGCCATATTTACAACAACCCTTTCGATTTGGAATTGACTTCGTGATTCATTCTACCACAAAGTTTTTGAATGGTCATGGTAATTCAATCTCAGGAGCGGTGATTGGAAGAGACATTGATTTTATGTTGGAAAAAGTTTGGAAGGTCATGAAATTGATCGGCACTAACTCCAATGCTATGGATGCTTGGATGCTTAACAATGGAATGAAAACTTTAGAATTACGAATGGAACGGCATTGTAAAAATGCGGATGCGCTTGCTCATTTTTTACAAAAAAATAAAAAAGTAGCGCACGTCAATTATCCATCTTTGGAGTCTCATCCTGATTATGAATTGGCCAAAAAGCAAATGCGTGGTTCAGGCGGCATGCTCAGTTTTGAATTGGAAGGAGGTTTTGATTCAGCGGTGAAATTTATGGAGCGGTTACAATTTTGTACGATTGCACCAACACTTGGAGATGTAGATACTTTGATCGTTCATCCTGCTTCGATGTCTCATATGAATATTCCAAAAGCGGAAAGAGAAGCAGTTGGGATTACTGATGGATTGATTCGAGTGTCAGTTGGAATTGAAAATGTAGAGGATATTTTAAGAGATGTTGGAGAGGCGATCTAGAACGGTTTTCCAAAATTGTTTACGATAAATGGTCATGTTAATTATTCCTTTTTTCAAAATTAAATTATTAAAGAACAGTTTAGAATAAAAAATAAATGACATGAAAATTAAAACTTTATCCTTCTGTTTTATTTTTTTTTCTGCGTCTCTTTTTTCTCAAAACCCAAAAACTCTTTATCCAATGAATTGGGTAGGAATTAATTTTTCTAAAACCTTTGGGACAAACAATCAAATAGTTGATTTTGAAATTAAGAGAAAGTTGTTGAAGAAAAATAATGTAGAGATAAATCTGACAGGTAATTTTGAATTCTCTTTTACTACGATTCATAAAGATTTAGAATTCAATGAACCAAATAAAAAGCATGGGTTAACCTTGGAAGTAAACTATATTTTTTCTCATCAATATTATTGTGGAATTGGATTACAAGTTGAAAGGTATTCTAAGTTTGAAGAAACTAAACTTGCGCCTAGAATCGCAGGAGGAATAGTGCTCAGTAAAAAACACCATATATTATTAGAATTTTTTTTTGAAAGAAATAAACTAAACGAAGCAGAGTCACCTACAAATCCAATTTGGACTTACCATCAAATTTTTGAAAATATGGATCAAAAAATTAGCTTAGGGGTAGGATTAAAAAAATCTATTTTTTTCCCGAAAAAGAAATGGGTAAAGAATGAAAGATGGGGAGGCAGTAATTATATTTTATAATCTGTTTTAAGCAGTTTTAGAAAAAAAAGGCAAGAAGAATATTTTTTCAGCAATTTTCTTTTTTTGTAAAGTTTAATTCTTTTTACAAGTTCCATTTCCTCCATATGATTCATGAAGTTCTACCGTAGCATATATTAACATTGAACTTGTTGGATCTGTCTTAATCTACTAATCCTTTTATTAATAGAAATGCAAAAACTCAATCCCACCAACAATCAAATCATCTTTCATATATACCTTTTTTCCTAAGCTTGCATTCTAATAAAAAAGTGCCTTTATTTGCAGCTTCCTAACCAATCAATTTAAATGTCGTAGTGAAAACTCCTTCACGTAAAACATTAGTAGAACCTACTCGTTAATACTTTTTTATTTCAAATAACCTTTACTTTAAAATCATGAAGAAAGAAACAATTTCTATCCATGGTGGTTACGAAACAGAACCAACCACCAAGTCAGTTGCCGTTCCTATTTATCAAACAGTAGCTTTCGAATTTGATAATGCACAACATGGTGCAGATCTTTTCAACCTTGCTGTTCCTGGAAATATTTATAGTCGGATTATGAATCCAACTGTTGATGTTTTGGAAAAAAGGATTGCAGCACTCGAAGGAGGTGTTGCCGCTCTGTGTGTAAGTGCAGGAAGTGCAGCGATCAATTATTCGATTTTGAATATTGCAGAAGCAGGTGATAATATTATTTCCACACCACAATTATATGGCGGAAGTTATACACTTTTTGCACATATGCTACCGAAGCAAGGCATCACCGTAAAATTTGCAGAAACTTCTAATCCAAAAGATATTGCAAAACTAATTGATGAAAACACCAAAGCAGTTTATTGCGAATCTATTGGAAATCCTGCTGGAAATATTACCGACATCGCAGCTCTAGCAAAAGTCGCTCATGCGAAAGGAGTGCCATTGATCGTAGATAATACTGTGGCAAGCCCAGCCTTGATCAACCCGATTGAATATGGGGCAGATATAGTAGTTCATTCCTTGACAAAATATATTGGCGGGCATGGAACGACACTTGGTGGAGTGATCGTAGATTCAGGAAAATTTGATTGGGTAAAACATAAAGAACGTTTTCCGATGTTGAATACACCAGAACCATCTTATCATGGAGTCGTTTACACCGAGGCTTTCGGGGCAGCAGCTTATATTGGCCGAGTGCGTACTGTTGCTTTGCGAAATACAGGTTCAGCATTAAGTGCGATGGCAGCATGGCAAATTATGCAAGGCTTAGAAACATTGCCACTTCGAATGGAAAGACATTGTGATAATGCAATGGCAGTAGCTAAGTATTTGGAAAATCACAAATCAGTTTCTTGGGTTCAATATGGCGGATTGAAAAGTAGTAAGTACCACAAGTTGGCTAAAAAATATACGGATGGAAAACCATCTTCCTTGATGACATTTGGTATAAAAGGTGGCTATAAAAAAGCTGAAAAATTTTATGATGCATTAGGTTTGTTTAAGCGATTAGTAAATATCGGTGATGCAAAATCTTTAGCTTGTCACCCAGCTTCCACAACACATCGACAAATGACGGTGAAGGAACAAGCAGCAGCAGGAGTTACTCAAGATTTACTTCGATTGTGTGTTGGAATTGAACACATTGACGATATCATTGCCGATTTGGAGCAAGCATTTAAGGCAGCGAATAGTCGAAAGAAATAATTTCTAATATTAAATTAGTAATTTAAAAAATCAGTCATCTTAAACTAAATAGTTTGAGGTGACTTTTTTTTATTTTTAGAAAAAAAAATGCGAGGCAACCTTTTTCTTTAAATCATTACATACCTATATATAGCAACTAAAAATAAATGCAATCCGACCACGATCTAATCAAAAATATCCTTTTGGGAAAAAAATCTGCTGAGCGGATTTTATATGAAAGGCATCGTCAAAGGTGGTTTCGGTTGTCATTGCGATATGGAAAAAGTAGGGGAGAAGCGCAAGATGTTTTTCAAGAAGGACTGATTAGTATTTTTAAAGATTTACATCAATTCGATGCTGAACGTGGAGAATTTATTCATTGGTCAAATCGTGTAATGGTAAATGCAGCCTTAAGATTTTTGAAAAAAAACCAATGGCAAAATACTTTTACAGATTTAAAAATTGCTGAAAACGAACAAGAGATTTCAGAAAGTATTTTGGATAAGATGGCAGCTAAAGAATTGGTTCAAATTATTCAACAATTGCCTCTGGGATATCGAATCGTTTTTAACATGTATGTGATCGAAGGGTTTTCTCACAAAGAAATTGCAGCAGAATTAGAAATTACAATTGGCACTTCCAAGTCGCAATTATCAAAAGCTAAAAGAGCATTGCGTCATATTTTGGAAGATTTTTTTCTAAAGGAAAAAGAATAAAAAAGAATGGCTGATAACAAAAATAATTTAGAAGATTTTTTTAAAAATCGAATTAACGATTTTGATGAATCAAAAGATAGTTGGGATTTACCAGACGAAAGTGCTTGGGGGAATGCGCAAACTCATTTTCCAATTCATCCTCAAAATAAAACTTGGAATTGGAAGCTAGGAGCATTGGTTTTATTAGCTTTTGCCATGATTGCAGGAGGTAGTTATATTTATTTTTTAAAAAAGGATTTGACTAAAAAAACGATTGAATTAGAGTTGGCCAATGCAAAGATTGAAATTAATAACAATACAGTTACAAAACTGAAAAAGGAGAAATCAAAAACAGATTTAAAATTAAATAGAGAGAAATTAAATAGTCAAAATGCGACAACGTCTTTAACTCAACAACAACAGATTTCAACACAAACTATTTTTAATCAAAAGAAAACTATTCGAACTTTACAAAGTGAAAATCAAAAACTAAATGAAGAAATCATTTCAGTTCAATCTGATTTCGTTGCAATGAATGAATCGAACATTTCTCCAATCGAAGACCACATTTCCGATTCTTTAACAAAAAAATCAAAGGAAATTTTGGAAAACATTATTCCAATTGATTTTCTTTCTTTGAAGATTGAAAATGATTTCCCAATTCAACAACTTGAATTGGAAAAGAAGTATAATGTCATTTTTCCAAAACAAAAAAAGCAGGACAATAAATTCGAAGTTGGATTAAATTATAGTTCAACTAATTTTGAAATTCCTTTGAGTTACGATTTTGAAAAATTAGAGAAAGAAGATTTTGGAAAAAAAGATTGGTCTTTTCCTTTAAAATTTACTGGCGGAGAATTTCATTTAGCTTATAAGGTTCGACCTAGGTTTTGGATTACTACAGGAGTAAGAAGAACGACTGGAGGATTTGAAAAATCATTTTCAGATAAATTAATTTATGATAAATCTGGAGAGTATCTTGATGATGAAGGGAAGACAATTAATGAATTTTATATAACGACTCAGTCAGGTTTTGGAGATGCAGGAAGTACGATCAATTTTGAAATTCCAAATGGAACGGCTATTGATGATGGAGATTTTTTAGAAACGAAATGGAATTATTCGCAGCAATATAAGTTTACGCAGATTCCAATTGGAGTAAATTATTTTATGGGAAAAAATAAATTTCAATGGTTTTTTAAAGGAGGTTTTGGATGGAATAAAGTTTCTTTCGGAGAGTATTTTGTAGAAGCTCAATTAAGTTATGATGATGAAATCTTTCCCGTCCAAGAAGATAAGAGTAGCAAAGCGGATGAAGTTAGTTCGCAATTTTTAAATGGATTTGGAGGGGTTGGTTTGAATTATCAATTGACACCTAATTGGAACGTTCGCACTTCATTTACTTTGGAAAAAAACTTTATTCAAAAAAATGAAATTCTGACTTCTAATTCATTAAGCAAGACTTTTGAGATTGGTTTGAATTTTAGGTTTTAGAAAAAAAGTAAAAAGCGAGGCAACCATTTTTCCATTTCTATTACATATTAAAATGACAAGACATAATTAGCTAAAAATATATTTTTTATATTTATACCCACATTTAAAATATTTAAACAATGAAAAAAACGATTTTATTTTTTACGCTTTTAACAGTAGTATTTTTCTCTTCTTGTGATAACTCAGGAGTTGACTTTGATAAAGATGGTTTTAATAAAGACTATGATAAAGACAAAGAAGCTTGTATTGAATTAGTGTATCCTATTTCTTATACGATGCCTGATGGAGCTATCATTTCGGGTGAAGAAGAAGCTATTGAGACTGCTATGAAAACTTGGTATGAAAATAATCCAAGCTCAGAAGAAAAACCAGTTTTGAGCTATCCTGTTGATTTCATTGTGTTGTTAACAGATGAAACTAAAACAGCAGAGAATGAAGATGATTTGATTTTGGCAAAAAAAGATTGCTATGAAAAAGAAGAAATGGAAATTTGTACTTGGGACGAAGCAACTGAAGCAGCTGGAACTGAGTTTGAGAAACATATTGTCAAAGAATTAAAATATGATGTTGATTGCGATTGTATTTATGAAGGATATGAAAAGTTTTTAGAAAATGGAATTACTAAGTTTTTAATCATCTATGGTTCAGATGATTGCGTTGGATATGGTTACAAAGTGACTTGCGAAAACGGTGATTGTGAAGAAGGAGATAAGTGTAAATTTATACAAGATTGTGAAGAGTATTAATATTACAATATATTTATGAATAATGAAAAGAGTCATTTGCTAAAGGTAAATGACTCTTTTTTTTTGGAATGAAGTCAAAAAAAATCCGTGACACAGCCCTAACTGTATCACGGAAATATATTGTTATATTTTTTTCAAATCAATAATTATTAGAGTCTAATCTTAATCCGATTCTAATTCCTGCGAAAAGTTGAGTAATATTATTTTTATTTAATTCATCTGAAATCGGTGGACCATTAGTCTTGAAATTAGTATTTAAACCATCCCATTCTACTCCAAAGTATTGATGAATTTTCACCATAGGTGTAATCGTCAATAAATTACTCAAACCAAAATCTACCCCAACGCCTAATCCAATAGAAGGAACAATATCATTGGCAGTTATGGTTTCTTCCGCATTTTTAAAAGAATTAAAAACATAATCTATACCGGGAGCAACTTGGATGAAAAATCCTTTTTTTGCATCTGGCCCTTGCTTACCAAAAGTAGGACAATTACAATCTCCTTTAAAATCAAAAATATAAAAATTGGTATTAAAATGTAATCCCAAAAAATTAGAATTGATTTGTTCTTTCACTCCTGTTCCATCTTCAATTTGCCAAACTCTTTTGAATGTCGAATAACTTAATTCCGGCATAAATTCCACTCTATGATTTTTTAATCGAAACCAGTAATCAATACCAACTTGAACGCCATGTGCCAAAGGAACTGGATTATATCCAACTGGAAAATTAGCTTGATTAGTTTCAATAATTGCTTCCCAATTCGATGCATTGATCGGTTTATAACCAGCAGAAAACCCAAATTGTGCAGAAACGATTTGTAAGGAAAAAAGGCAAGCAATAAATAGAGATAATTTTTTCATAAAATGATTAGTCTTTTAGAAGGTTTTATATTTATCAGTAGTGTTTTTAGTTTGAAAATAGTTACAAAGCAAATAGTTGCAAAGGTCAAACCAAACAAATTTCAAACGTAAAATCTAAACTAAAATTATGAAGATCATTTTATTAACTTTGCATTTTTTTAAAGAGGTCTCAAGTAATCCTATCATGGATAACTGATTCCTAAAATTCTAAGAAATTGAAGACAAAGACATTAAAACAAGATAAGGTAAATGTGATCACTTTGGGATGCTCCAAGAACTTGGTAGATTCTGAAGATTTAATCACTCAGCTCAAAGGAAATGATTTTGAGGTGGCGCATGATAGTAATGATGAAGACGCTAATATTGTCATCATTAATACTTGTGGATTTATTGATTTGGCGAAGGAAGAATCCGTCAATACAATACTTGAATATGCTGATATTAAGACTCAAGGAGGAATTGAGAAGTTGTATGTAACTGGCTGCTTGTCAGAACGTTATAAGCAAAATTTGGAAAAAGAAATTCCAGAAGTAGATGCTTATTTTGGGACTTTAGAGTTGCCTGGGTTATTAGCTAAATTAAATGCAGATTATAAGCATGAATTGATTGGCGACCGAGTGACAACGACGCCACAACATTTCGCTTATTTGAAAATTTCAGAAGGTTGTAATCGGACTTGTTCTTTTTGCGCTATTCCTCTGATGCGTGGAAAACACATTTCTCAACCTATCGAATTACTGGTCAAACAAGCTAAAAATTTAGCTCGAATGGGCGTTAAAGAATTGATGCTGATTGCCCAAGAATTGACTTATTATGGTCTCGACCTATACAAAGAAAGAGCATTGCCAAAATTGCTTCATGCTTTGGCAGATGTGGAAGGCATTGAGTGGATTCGATTGCATTATGCTTATCCAAGTAAATTTCCAAAAGAAATTTTTGATGTGATGGCAGAAAGAAAAGAGATTTGTAATTACCTCGATATTCCATTGCAACATGCGAATGATGATGTCCTCAAAAGAATGCGTCGGCAAATTACTCAAGCGGAAACTAGAGAGTTGATTAATTATGCACGAGAGCGAGTTCCTGGGATTGCAATCCGAACCACCTTATTGGTTGGTCATCCAGGTGAAACGGAGGAAGAATTTCAAGATCTTTGTGAGTTTGTAGAAGATATGAAGTTTGAAAGGGTAGGAGTTTTTCAATATTCTCATGAGGAAAGTACGATTGCTCACGATTACCCAGATGATGTTTCTCCTGAGGTAAAATCAGAGCGAGCGAATGCCGTTATGGAAATTCAACAAGATATTTCTTTTGATAAAAATTCAGAGAAAATCGGACAAACGCTAAAGGTGCTTTTTGATCGAAAAGAAGGAGAGTATTTTGTTGGTCGAACGGAATTTGATTCGCCAGAAGTGGATAACGAAGTATTGGTAAATGCCAAAGAAAATTATGTTCGAATTGGGGATTTTGCAAATGTGAAAATTACTAAGGCGGAAGAATATGATTTGTATGGAGATGTGGTTTAGGAGATAGTCGATATTTTGTAGAATTGTTGCCTAATTAAAAAAGGGGAAGATGAAAATCTTCCCCTTTTTTTGTTTTACGTTGGCATGATTTATGAGCGTTCCTCGGGACTAGCCCATAAAGTGTGTCAAAAATTATTTATCAAGCCATTTAAGAAAACGGTCACCAAACATAAGACCTAAATTTTCTTGAATGGCTTTCCATTTAAACGCCTTTCGCTTCCACGATTTTTCGTTTTGCATCAA
>CALJOK010000014.1 GCA_937981555.1 uncultured Saprospiraceae bacterium | reverse complement strand
TTTTGTCTAACTTAACGCTAACTTATCTCATTCAATCAACTCGAATGAACAGCGGTTTGCCGCAGACTTATCTTTATAATCCCTTCCAATTCAACATTTTGAATCTTCCAAAATTGATAATCATATTTACTATTTAACTTTTCGTTACTTTCTAACGGGGCGCAAATGTATAAAACTTATTTTTACTAACCAAGTTTTGAAACCGATATTTTTTAGTTTTTCCTTAAAAAAGAAAAATAAAAAATCAGCATTTCGGAGTGGTAATTTATCGAGCTCTTGAGGTGTGTTCTTTAGAAACAAAAACATCTTTATAACCTCTCTCAATCGGGACGCAAATGTATGCGTTTTCAATCCTTTTACCAAATTTTGAAGTCGATATTTTTCAATAAAAATCAGCACTTCGGTATGGTATTCACTCAACTCTTTTTCCTCTCTTAATACCTCTTCCTTGTTAAGCGGCTGCAAATATACAAGCATTTTTTCTATTTCCAAATGTTTTAAAAAAAAATTGAATCTTTTTGAAATAAAATTTTCTCTACACCTTATAATAAGATAAGCATATACAATATTATTACGTTTAAGGTACTATATACATACTATGTCTATGGCTACTAGTCAATTCTAACACTTTTCCTTTTAAACATATTAGTACATAATTTCCCTCTTATTCTTATACTTATTTCAAAATAACCAATACTATCAATTTTCAATTGATAACCTTTATAAGTATTTAGCTTTAAACACCATTTAACTATTCAGAAAGGTTAGGATCGTCAGTAATAGTATCATCATCTTTTTCATCATCTTCTCCTTTCTTCTTCTTATCTAAAAACACAAAAAGAGACTCCATTCTTTTTTCTTTAAAATCTCTTCGCCATTTTAGGAGAGTTTGGGGACTTAAAGCCAATTCTTCCATAACTTCAGTCATAGTTCTACCCTTGTCAAATAAAAGTAGAGCAAGAATTTGCTTAATTGCTTTTACTGAAATAAATTTTCTTGTGGTAAGTTGCTTAAGGTTAGCACGTTCTGGAGTCATTAATTCAATATAATTTTTCTCAATCCTTTTTACTTTTCTTTTTTCCGCTTCCTTGACTTTCCCTTTAGCTAATTTTTCTTCACAGTTTTTCTCTACTTTTTTATTGTTTTCAGTTTTCATATTGAGAGCATTTGGTTTAATAATCTTGTTTTTCAAAATAAAAATAATTAAATATTAAAACCGTTACGCATAATTCTTTCACTTTAACATATTAAACATGACAATATATATTAAGTATATTGTCATAATATATATACTTAGACAATATAGATAGTTCTCTAACTTTGTTAATGCAAGACTTTTAGCTTCTATTCATTTTAAAAATGCTCTACTTTTTAAATTTTTCGCTTAAAAAAAAAATATTTTTTCACTTTGCTCTTGAATTTTAATCTCGTTTTATGGCATTCTGTTTTTAAAAAATCTATTTTTGTTCTTTCTTTTTTTCACCTAATTTTAAATCACAATGAATACCGTAATCACAAAAAAGAAACATAATTTTTTTGCAGGCCCAGCAATACTTCCTGCAAGTGTTTTAAAACAAGCAACTGCAGCAATTGAAGACTTTGCTGGAATGGGCTTATCAATTTTAGAAATTTCACATCGAAGTAAACAATTCGTATCCGTGGTTGATGAAGCTGTCAGTCTTACGAAAGAGCTACTTGGCTTAGATGATAATTACGAAGTTTTATTTTTGACAGGTGGAGCAAGTTCTCAATTCTATATGGTTCCAATGAATTTGCTACCTCAAGATGGAACTGCGTGTTACATTAATACAGGGACATGGTCTGACAAGGCAATCAAGGAGGCAAAACTATTTGGAAATGTAAATGTTCTGGCCTCTTCAAAAGAAAGCAATTATACTTCTATTCCTAAAGGTTATGAAATTCCAGCCGATGCAACTTATTTGCATATGACTAGTAATAATACTGTTTTTGGAACTCAACATCATGCCTTTCCAGAAACTAATGTACCTCTGGTTTGTGATATGTCTTCTGATATTTTTAGCCGTCCAATTGATATAAGTAAATTTGGAATCATCTATTGTGGTGCTCAAAAAAATATGGGACCTGCAGGGGTAACATTAGTGATTGTTAATAAAAATTTATTAGGAAAGACTGGTCGACCTATTCCTACCATGTTGGATTATAATACGCACATTGCAAAAGGATCTATGTTTAACACACCTCCTGCTTTTCCTATTTATGTGTCTATGTTGACTATGCGGTGGGTAAAAGAAAATGGAGGAGTTGCAGCAATGGCTACAAAAAATGAAACCAAAGCAAGATTACTTTATAATGAGATTGATTCCAATCCTTTATTTGAAGGTACAACTGCTGTTGAAGATCGCTCATTAATGAATGTTACTTTCAAAATGAAAAATATTGAAATGGAAGAAGCATTTTTAGCAGATTGTGCAGTAGCTGATTGTGTTGGTATAAAAGGTCACAGATCAGTTGGAGGATTTAGAGCATCTATTTATAATGCGATGCCAATTGAAGGTGTACAAGTTTTAGTAGATGTAATGAAAAAATTTGCAAGCAAAAATGCTTAGACTTTTTTTATGTCAAAAGTTCAAAAAACATATTTAGAAGTCCAAGGGAAGCAGGTACCTGTAAAAGTATATCATGAAAAGCGTCGTAATGTACGTGCTTCCTTTGGCAAACAATACGTGATTCTAAGAATGCCTAATCTGTTAACAGATAGTCAGCAAAAAGAACAACTCGCCTGGTTTGCAAATTGGGTTCAAGAACAATTTGACAAACACAAAGATTTACATGTTCGTTTTTTTGGAAAAGATTATCAAGATGGTGACGTCTTGAAAGTTGGTGCTCGTGAGTATACTTTGAAATTTAGTTTTTTGGATAAAAAAACTCATACCGCTAATCTTAAAAATAAAGTGCTTCATCTTAAATTAAGTAAACACGATTCAGAATCACATTTGCAAAAAGCTATTAAACACTTGTTGAGTCGAGTTGTAGGAAATGATTTCAAACCTGAAATTGCTCGGAGAGTCAATGAGTTTAATAATATGCATTTTAAAATGCCGGTAAAAAGTTTGAATTTTAAATACAATCAATCAAATTGGGGAAGCTGCTCAAATCAAGGAAATTTAAATCTTTCTACTCGTTTATTATTTGCGCCTGACGATGTGGTTGATTATGTGATTATCCATGAGTTGGCACATTTGATTGAATTAAATCACTCGGAAAGATTTTGGAAATTAGTGAGTGATGCGATGCCGGATTATAAAGAAAAAGAAGATTGGCTAAAAGAGAATGGGCATCTTTGCCATTTTTAATCTTCGAAGTTCCTGCTAAAAAATACCTTAAGAAAAATCTATTTCAGTATTGTCTCCAATATTTAAACTCTGACTCCAACCTTTAATTGCTGCATCACTTCCGATGACGCTGTTTTGTAAAACTATATTTGCAATCGAGGCATAACTACCTATGATGGAATCTTTGATAATTGCATAATCAATAACTGTATTATTTCCAATTGTTACATGAGGCCCTATGATGGAATTCTGGATCTCACAATTCTCTCCAATACTAACTGGATGGATAATTATTGTTCCTTCGAAATGAGGAAGGTTTGAAGAACCATAACTCTGCTTGTTCAAAAGCATAGCATTGGTTTCCAAAAGAATTTCCTTTTTCCCGCAATCAAACCAATTATTAACTGGCATTGTGGTAATTTTTGCACCTTTTTCAATCATTAATTGAAGTCCATCTGTTAATTGAAATTCATTGTAAGTCCGTAAGTTATTTTCAATATTATACTCAATACTATCGAGCAATAAATTAACCTCATCAATTTTATACAACCCAACCATTGCCAAATTCGATTTTGGAATTTTAGGTTTTTCAATCACTTTACTTACCATTCCATCTTCCCCTTTTTCTACCACCCCAAAATCTCGTGGATCTTCTACTTTTTGCACACCTACACATGAGTTGGGGGTATTCATCATTTTTTCTAAATCAACATCAAAAATCGTATCTCCTAAAACTATAAAAATTCCATCTGCATTTCTTAAAACATCTCTTGCTGTCCAAATCGCATGTCCCAAACCAAAACGCTCTTCTTGATTCACGAACTCCATGTTGAGGTCAGGATAATTTTTTTCAACAAAATTTTTAATTTTTTCTCCGAGATAACCAATGATAAAAACGAAATCCTTGACTCCTGCCTCGACAAGTTGTTCGATGATAAATGAAATGATAGTTTTCCCTGCAACCGGAATCAAAGGTTTAGGTTGCGTGTAGGTCAGCGGTCTAAGATTGGTACCTGCTCCAGCTACGGGAATTACTGCTTTCATATATGAGAATTCTTGGTTTTATTAAAAAAAGAAAATTAAATTCGTGTAGTTGTAAAACGATAGAATTTTATTAAAGTTTAGGTTAAAAAAATCAACTCGTTTTTCTTGTACGAACTCGAAATATAGGGATTATTTTTTGGAAAAATTAAACAAGGCTTTAAGATTTAAAAGTTGATTGACTTGTAGAAATAAAAAAAGCCTTGCTCAATGAGCAAGGCTTTTATATTTTTCATAAAATCTAAAATATTTTTGGTAACGACTTGGAAAGTCGTTTTACGATTATCCTTCCAATGCCGCAGCTCCACCAACAATTTCCGAAAGCTCTTTCGTAATTGATTCTTGTCTTGCTTTATTGTAAATGACCTTCATATCTTTGATCATTTCTTCTGCATTTTCAGTTGCTTTATCCATCGCAGTCATTCGAGCACCATGTTCAGAAGCATGAGTGTCAAGTAAAAATTTCTGGAAAGTAGTTTGCAAGATACTTGGAACTAATTTTTCCAATAATTCTTTTTCGCTTGGTTCAAAAATATAATCTGCTCGATGTTTACTTCCACCAGATACTTCTAATTTTTCAACTGGTAAAAATTGATGCGTTTCAGCAAACTGCATTCCTGCATTTTTGAATCGACTGTAAGAAACAGTTACCGCATCATATTCTTTTGCTTCAAAACCATCCATCAATATTTGAGAAACTTGAGAAATATTATCGAAACTAAGGTCGTTGAAAATTTCAACATAGTCACTTACGATTTTACAATCTTTGTAACGTTTTTTGAAATATTCATTTCCTTTTTTTCCAATACATACTATTGTCAATTTTCCAGCAACTCGTTGTTTTGAAAATCTTTCTTCAATTGTTGCTACTGCGGATTTAATGACATTCGAATTGAATGCACCTGCCAAACCTCTATTAGAAGTTACTACTACAACTGCTGCATTTTCAATTACTCGTTCTTGTCCAAAAGTTGTATTAGCTCCACCTTCAATATTTGAAAGAATATTTTTCAACATATCATTCAACTTATTCGCGTACGGACGCATCTGCACAATTGCATCTGTTGCCCGTCGTAATTTCGCTGCCGAAACCATCTTCATGGCTTTGGTGATTTGCTGTGTCGATTTTACCGACGTAATCCTGTCTCTTACTTCTTTTAAATTAGCACCCATGATTTTGAATTAGTTATGAGTGATAAATTATAAGCGATGATTTTTGAGTTATAAAAAAACTCATGATTCATCACTTATAACTTATCTCTAAAAAAACTATTTATACTGAGCAGACATTTCTGCTGCTAATTTTGTTACAGCGCTTGTTGCCTCATCTGTTAATTTACCTGCTTTGAATGAGCTTAATACCTCAGGGAATTTTTGCTCCAAAGTAGTCAAAAACATTTCTTCAAATTCTTTTACCTTATTAACAGGCACATCTTGAAGTAAACCTTTTGAACCTAAGTAAATAATGGCAACTTGCTTTTCTACAGAAAGTGGAGAGTACTGTGCTTGTTTCAAAATTTCCACATTACGCTCTCCTTTTCCTAAGATGGCAGTTGTTACTGGATCCAAATCAGAACCGAATTTAGAGAATGCCTCTAACTCTCGGTAAGATGCTTGATCCAATTTCAATGTACCAGATACTTTTTTCATCGACTTAATCTGAGCAGAACCTCCTACCCGTGATACTGATACCCCTACATTAATGGCAGGACGTACACCAGCGTTAAACAAGTTCGACTCCAAGAAAATTTGACCATCTGTAATTGAAATTACATTAGTTGGAATATATGCAGAAACGTCACCCGCTTGAGTTTCGATAATAGGCAATGCCGTTAATGATCCTCCACCTTTTACGATTGGTTCTCCTTTCGCATCTTTTGCATTAGCCAAAGATTCAGGTAAATCATTCATGCTTCTTGCGATCTCATCATTAGCAATGATTTTCGCAGCACGCTCCAATAAACGAGAGTGTAAGTAAAATACATCTCCAGGATATGCTTCCCGACCCGGAGGTCGTCTAAGCAATAATGATACCTCACGGTATGCAACTGCTTGCTTTGATAAATCATCAAAAACAATCAATGCAGGTCGTCCTGTATCTCGGAAAAATTCTCCAATTGCAGCCCCAGCGAATGGTGCATAAAATTGAAGTGGTGCTGGATCAGCTGCAGAAGAAGATACAATTACAGTATAAGCCATTGCCCCATTCTCTTCTAAAGTTTGGGCAACGTTGGCAACTGTAGATGCTTTTTGACCTGATGCTACATAGATGCAGAATACAGGTTCTCCTCTGTCATAAAATTCTTTTTGATTGATGATAGTATCGACTGCAATCGCAGTCTTACCCGTTTGACGGTCACCAATAATTAACTCCCGTTGTCCTCTTCCAATTGGAATCATAGCATCGATTGCTTTGATACCAGTTTGAAGTGGTTCGTTTACAGGTTGTCTGTAAATTACACCAGGTGCTTTTCTTTCGATAGGCATTTGGTAAGTCTTTCCTTCGATTGGACCTTTACCATCAATAGGTAATCCAAGTGGATTGACAACTCGTCCTACCATACCCTCTCCTACTTCAAGAGATGCGATACGACTAGTTCGACGTACTTTAGAACCTTCTCGGATACCGTCACCTGCTCCTAACAATACAACTCCTACGTTATCTTCCTCCAGATTCAATACAATTGCTTGAACTCCAGTTTCGAATTCTACCAACTCTCCAGCTTGCGCTTGAGTAAGTCCGTAAACACGAGCGATACCATCACCTACTTCTAGAACAGTACCTACTTCTTCGAGTTCTGCAGCAGTTTGAAAACCAGATAATTGCTGCTTTAAGATTGCGGATATTTCATCAGGTTTAACACCTACCATAATCTTTAGATTTTATGATTAAAAAATATATTTATTTGAAAATTGCAAAATGACTCTGTTTAATAACAAAACATTTACAACTATTAATTTACACTTCCAGTTAACTCTTTTCTGAGTTTCTTCAATCGTGTCGCAACACTTGCATCGTATAAACTATCTCCTACCTCTATTACAAATCCTCCAAGTAATGATGCATCTACTTTAGTTTCGATTTCAACTGTTCCTCCACCTTGAGTCATTTCAGAACGAATCTTATCTTTGATCTTTTCTAAAGTCTCTTCTTTCAAAGGAGTGGCAGAAGTAACTGTTGCACTTGTGATATTTTTGATACCTCTATATTGATTGATAAATTCTTCACAGATTTCTGGAAGATATTGTTCTCGACCTTTAGTCAAAACAATATTGGTAAAAGCCATCGTCATTTTATCAAAACTTTCTCCAAAAATCGCTTCAATAATACTACGTTTTTTGGCTGTATTGATAATAGGACTTTTAAGCATCATATACATGTCTCTATTTTCGTTCGCTGCTTTGAACGCTTGAATGTCGCCCAATATAGTTTCCAATTTCCCTTGCTCTTGAGCTAAGTCAATTAAAGATTTTGCATATCGTCCAGCTAATTTTGCTACTGACATTTTATTATTGGTTAGTAGTTGATTTAAAAATCAACTGATTAACTTAATTTAATATTTTCAATCAATTCATTAGCCAACGCTTCTTGATCTTCGTTGCCTGTGAGTTGTTTTTTGATTACTCGTTCTGCGATAGCTAAAGCGATTAAACTTGATTGGTTTTTCACTTCAGAGATAGCAACTTTCTTTTGATTTTCAATTTCCATCTTAGCGTTGATCATAATTCTCTCCGCTTCTTCTGTCGCTTTCACTTTTGCTTCTTCTACGATTTGATCTTTAGTGGCTTTGGCATCAGCAATGATTTGTGCTTGCTCTGCTTTTGCTTCAGCGATCATTTTTGCATTGTCTGCTTTCAAGTTAGCCATGTCGATTCGAGCTTTTTCAGCTTCGTCCAATGCTTCTTGAATATCCGAATTTCTTTGGCTTAACATATCACTCATTGGCTTCTTTGCAGCTCTGATTACAAAGAACCAAAAAACAACAAAAATACCCGCAGTCCAAGCAAATAGACCAGTATCAGGATTTAACATATAGCCTCCGCTACCTTCTAATAAAAACATAATCTATTAGTTTAATTTTATATCATTAATCAACCCATTTGCAAAAGACTCATTATCATCTTTTCCCATAAGTTGTTTTTGAATAATTTTCTCAGCAATTTCTAAAGCGAATACACCTGAATTCTTTTTCAATTCAGTCAATGCAGCAGTTTTTTCAGCATTAATTTCAGTTCGAGCGCTCCCAATTATTTTGTTAGCCGCTACTCTTGCTTCCTCTTTTGCATCATTGATAATTTGATCTTTTGCTGCTCTCGCTTCTTTCATTATAGCAGATTGGTCTGCTCTAGCCTGCCCAATAAACTGAGCACTTTCTTCTTTGAAACTTTCCATTTGCGCTCTTGCAGCTTTGGAATCTTCCATTGCTTTCTGAATGCTTCCATCTCTTTTTTCCAAAGCATCAATGATCGGCTTGAATGCAAAATTTCTCATAATTATCCAGAAAAAACCGAAAATAAGGATTGTCCAAAGGAGTAATCCTAGCTCAGGTTTAATCGGAGAAAAATCAATACTAGCTAATATGAACATTGTAAAATGTTTTTAATATTGTTCTTTAAATAACTTTTTTGAACATGAATTCCGCCACCAACCGTGACGGAATTCAGTTCTTGTTTTTTGCTTCTCGGTGGAGATTATCCAGCCAAGAAAGCCATTACGATTGCAATCAAAGCAGCACCCTCTACCAAAGCGGCAGTCAAAATCATGTTTGCACGGATGTCACCTACAGCCTCTGGCTGACGAGCGATTGCTTCCATAGCTTTAGCTCCGATGTTACCAATACCGATACCAGCACCGATAACCGCTAAACCCATTCCAATTCCAGCTAATGAACCCATAATTGAATATATTTATATGGTTATAAAAAAAGTTAAAAATTCAAAATTTAGTGTGCAGTTGCATGTGCATCATCATGGTCGTGATCATGTCCTTCATCAATTGCTGCATTCAAGTATGCTGCAGTCAAGATTGTAAATACAAATGCTTGAATGAATGCTACCAATAACTCAATACTCATCATAAACATCGTCAATAAGATTGATGCAAGTGATGTACCCCATGCTATAGCTACTCCATTATCACCTCCCATATCTTTTGCAATAAAAATCAAACTAACAAAGATTACCATTACCATGTGACCAGCTGTGATGTTTGCAAACAAACGTAACATCAAAGTAATCGGTTTGATAATTACACCTAATAACTCTACTGGTGTCAAAATCAATTTCAATGCCGCAGGTACTCCTGGCATCCAAACTATATGTTCCCAGTAATGTCTGTTTCCGCTTAGGTTAACCACGAAAAATGCAGCTATTGCTAAAACAAATGTTACTGATAAATTTCCAGTTACATTCGAACCTCCCAAAAATGGAATTTGTCCGAAAAGATTTAATCCTAAAATAAAAAAGAAAATAGTTAATAAAAATGGTAAGAATTTTTTCCAAGAATTTCCTAGGAATGGCTTTGCCACTTCGTCTTGGATAAAAACGATAATTGGTTCCATGAAAGCTTGCAACCCACTTGGTGCTTTTCCGTCTCTTGTTTTGTATTTTTTAGCGATGCTAAAAAATGCAAACATCATAAATAAACAAACTAAAATCATACTCGCTACATTTTTCGTAATTGAAAAATCGTAGAATGAAGTTAATCCTCCACCAAAAACACCTGCATCTAAAGTTGTTTTCTTAATGAGATCATATCTTTTGCCATTGTGCATAAAATATGAAACCTCATTTTCCTTTCCTCCTACAGTAACTTTTTCAAATTTAAAAGGGTGTGTATCCTTACTTGCTATTGAGATATGATCTTCAGATAACATCTCTGGAGAAGGATTTGCAATTTTCATAACAGTTCCTCCATTTAATACATACCCATCTACGATTTCACTCCCGTCTCCATGATGTCCGTGATAATGGAATTTATTAGAAAGAAACATAGATAATTTACCTCTGTCTTTATCATACAAAAAACACGGCAAAGGAAAATTCATCCAGCCTGTGCTATAAATATTAGCATCTGCGATGTGGTGAAAAGCTGTTTCTTTCGCAGAAAACTTCTTTGCTGAATGTGCTCCATCTTCATGTGTTGCGTGGTCGTGACCATCATTGTCATGCTGTGCAATACTAATATTAGAAAACAACATAGCTGCTCCAAAAACTAACGCAAAAAATATCTTAGATAATTTCATATCGATCTGTTCAAAAAAGTGAATCTGAAATATATTTTTTCTCTTTGTAAAAATTTGATTTCATAAAGTGCCAAATAATATTTTGTGGCTCCATTAAAAATCGGTGCAAAGGTAGTTATTCCTTCTAGTTTTTAAAAGCTTAAAAACTCTTTTTTACACTTATTTTTGTTTTTTTTTTCTTTTCCTTGGCCATTTTATCCACATTCCTGTTTTTTGGGGTTTTAATAAAAAAATGGCTAACACGAATTATATCGCATTAGCCATTCTCCATATTTAAAAATTCTACGAATTAATTATCTCGCGAAATTTACAGCTCTAGTTTCTCGGATTACCGTTACTTTCACTTGTCCTGGGTATTGCATCTCATCTTGGATCTTCTGAGAAATCATAAACGATAAATCTTCTGCATATTGATCAGTTACTTTATCACTTTCAACAATAACTCTAAGTTCTCGACCAGCTTGCATCGCATATGCTTTTTGAACATTATCATGAGCCAATGCTAGATCCTCTAACTCACCAATTCGTTTCAAGTAACTTTCCAAAATCTCTCGTCTTGCTCCTGGACGTGCTCCTGAAATAGCATCACACGCCTGAACGATTGGAGAAATAATATTATTCATTTCGATTTCATCGTGGTGTGCTCCGACTGCGTTGCAGATTACAGCATTCTCACCATGCTTTTCACAAATCTTCATTCCTAGCGGTGCGTGTGGCAATTCAGAATCCTCTTCGGATACTTTTCCAATATCATGAAGTAAACCTGCTCGCTTAGCCATTTTAACTTGCTTCGGATTCAATCCTAACTCAGCTGCCATACTTGCACATAAATAAGCTGTCTCAATCGAGTGCTTCAATAAGTTCTGACCATAAGATGATCGGAAACGCATTCGTCCTACCATTTTCACTAAGTAAGCATTCAAACCATGAATGTCTAATTCCATTACTGTTCGTTGCCCGATTTCGACAATTTGTTCATCGAGTTCTTTTCGAGTTTTAGCAACTACCTCTTCAATTCGAGCTGGGTGAATTCTTCCATCTGCTACTAATCGTTTCAATGACAATCGACAAACTTCTCTTCGAATCGCATCAAAACCAGAAATGATAATTGCTTCAGGTGTATCATCCACTACAATCTCTGCTCCTGTAGCTGCTTCCAACGCTCGAATATTTCGACCTTCTCGACCAATAATTTGACCTTTCAAGTCATCTGACTCTAAGTTAAAAACTGAAACGGTATTCTCAATGGTATATTCCGCACACATTCTTTGAATGGATTGGATGACGATTTTCTTAGCTTCTTTGTTCGCATCAACTTTTGCTTGCGAAATAGTATCTTTTACAATTTGCATCGCATCCATTTCAGCTTTGGATTTTACTGCTTCGAGTAATTCCTCTTTTGCGTCAGCTTCACTCAAGTTCGCTACTTTTTCAAGTGCTTCGATATGCTTCTGATTCGCATTTTCTAAATCTTCTTTTTTCTTTGAAACAATTTTTAATTGCTTATCTAGATTCTCACGAATCGTTTTTAACTCCGCTTCCTTCCCTTCAACATCAGCTTTTTTACTATCCAAAGATTGTTGCTGACTTTTGATTTTGTCTTGCTTTTGCTTCAATCCATTTTCCAAATTTTTAATCTCCATCTCTCGCTCTTTCATGGCAACCTTTTGGTCACCTTTGTAGCTTTCGAAGTCCGATTTCAATCGAGAAAACTTGTCCTTTGCTTCACCAATTTTCTTTCGTTTAATTGTTTCATTTTTCTTTTCAGCGGCAGCTTCGATGTCCTTAGCTTTTAATCTAGCGGTAGTAATTACTTCATCTGCTTTTCTTTCTGCAGCTTCTATTTTGGGTTTGTCTGAAGATTTTTTTGCTAAAAATCCTCCAACTACTCCAACTACCAATGCTACGACTATTCCAATTATGGCTTCTAGTCCCATGTTGTTTTTAATTTATTTTATATATGAAAAAATAGATCTGGAGTGATGTGTTTTATCTGGATGAGTAAATATTTCTTTAGCGACTTAAAAGTTGCTAAACAAGAAACGATTCAAAGAATCGCACTACAATACTTAATCAAACATTTACACACAGAAAAGAAAGGATGGGAAATTTTATCCCAAAAGAGAATCGAGCAATCCATCTAATTGATGGATTTTATCAGAAAGGTCAGCACCAGGAGTCATTTCTTTATCCGTTTGTGCTTTGTGAAAGTCAACTGCGTAGGTTAGGAGGGTCATTGCAAGACAATCTTGCTTGTCTTTTTTGATATAAGTCAACTGAAATTTGTTGATTTTTTCATTGACATCCTTAACAATTTTACGAATTGTATGTTCATCGCCCGCCTTTATTTTCAAAGGGTAGGGACGGCCTGCAATTAGTACTGTTATATTTAAGGTGTCTTGTCCTTCCATCACTTTAACTGTTTTTTAGTCGGTCAATACATTTATCAATATCCTTGATGTATTGTTCGATTTCTTTCCTCAATTTCTTAGAATGCTCGGGGTCATCCTCTTTTTTCTCCTCTAAAGCTAGAGTCGTTCGCTCTAACTTATTTTCCAAATCATTGGTTTTATTACTGTACTTCGACAACTCCGTTCGGAGTTTATTATTTTCTTCTAAATATTTATCTCTTTCTTTTTGGGCACGGTCGAGCCGTAAAGCCAGTTGTCTGACTTTCATTTCGATAGTGTCCATTTTTTCTGATAAATCGTTCATAATGTTTCGTTCACGTAACCGCTGACTTCGAGTCTGCGTATTTGTTACCTTCTAATTACCGCACCTATTTGACTTTCATAAGCTTGAATCAATTGATTCATGATTTTTTCAATCTCCTTATCCTTTAAAGTCTTCGTAGGATCTTCGAAAATATAGCTGACAGAATAGGATTTTTTATTTGCCCCTAACTGCTCTTCATTTTCATAAACATCGAATAAATTGATGTCTTTTAATAATTTCTTTCCTGCTTTTTGAGCAATTGCTGAAATCTGGTCAAAATTAACAGATTTTTCTATAACTAGTGCTAAATCTCTTCGAATAGATGGAAATTTTGTTATTTCCGTAAATTTGATCTTATGTTTACGCAAAGCTTTGAGAATAGATGCCCAATTAACATCAGCAAAAAACACCTCTTGTTTGATCCCCATTTCTTTAAGAATCTTAGTTTGTACTTTTCCAAAAGTAACTAATTCTTGCGCTCCTCGATGATATTTTAATCCAAAATTAAATACATCATCTTGAATGGCAGTTTGTTGAAACTTTTGAATTCCTAATCTTTCTAACAAGTTATTCACATAAGTTTTCAAGGAATAAAACGAGACTTTTGCTTTGTCTTGATTTAACCAACTTTCCTCAAATCTTTGTCCTGTCATCAACAAACTTAAGTGTGCATTTTCTTGATATGGAAATTCTCCTTCTTCTAATTTCTTATATGTGTTACCAAATTCAAATAATTTGACATTTCCATTTTGTCGATTTTGATTGTGTAAGATTGCTTCCAATCCACCGATCAAAATACTCGCTCGCATCACATCCAAATGGATATTCGAAGTATTATTGACAAAAACCAATTCATTTTCAGGAACTGGAATCATCGTCTGATAATACTTTGATTGCGTAAGTGACAAAGCCATCATTTCACTAAATCCATTTCCAGTCAAAAATGCGCTAGTAATATTTTGAACTTTTCCTTTATCAACTCCTGTCCGAAGTGTAACTGCACTTCTAATTTGGTTGGAAACAGGAACTTTATTAAATCCATAAATTCTAAGAATTTCTTCAATCACATCAACCTCACGAAGAACATCTGCTTTGTTGGTTGGAATTGCTACTCTCATCCCTTCCGCAGTTTCCGTCACCACATCAATTTCCATTGCTTCAAAAATGTCTCGAACTTCTTTTGGAGAAATTTCTACTCCAATCAATCTATTGACATTATTAAAGATGATGTCGATTTCCTTTTTCTCAATTTTAGTTGGATAAATATCTACCACATCTGATGCAATTTCTCCTCCTCCATATTCTTGAATTAACAAAGCTGCTCTTTTCAATGCATACAACGTTACATTGGGATCACTACCCTTTTCAAAAACTTTTGCAGCATCGGTGAATAACAAATGTCGAGTACTTGTTCGACGAGTCATCTTCGCATGAAAGTGAGCTGCCTCCAAAAAGATATTCGTTGTACTATCAATTACACCTGAATTCAATCCTCCGAAAACACCTGCGATACACATTCCTTTTTCATTACCATCACAAATCATCAAATCCTCTGCATGTAATTTTCGCTCCACCTCATCCAAACATAAAAATGGCGTTCCTGCAGGTAATTTTTTAACGATTACTTTTCCGCCTTCGATCTTATCTGCATCGAATGCATGCAACGGTTGCCCTAATTCATGCAAAACAAAATTAGTGATATCGACAATATTATTGATCGGTCGAACACCTATAGAATTCAATCGCTTTTTTATCCAATCCGGTGATTCTTGAATAGTTACACCTTTTATAGTTACACCTGAGTATCGAGGACAAGCTTCAGTATCTTCAACCACTACTTCAATGGGAAAAGAATTATTATCAACTTTGAAATTATCCACAGAAGGCATATTAACAACTCCGTCTCCCTCGTAATTTATTTTTAAAGCTGCCGCTAAATCTTTGGCAGAACCAGTTTGGGACGTTGCGTCGGATCGGTTTGGTGTCAAACCAATTTCATAAACTACATCATTTTCAATTTCGAAGTAATCTTTTGCCAAAGAACCAATTGCTACTTCTTCAGGCAAAACAAGAATTCCTTCATGACTATCTCCTAAACCTAGTTCATCTTCTGCGCAAAGCATTCCTTCAGAAACTTCGCCTCTCATCTTTCCTTTCTTGATTTTAAAAGAACCGCCTTCTTTATCGTATAGAGTTGTTCCAATTGTTGCCACTAGAACTTTTTGACCTGCTGCTACATTAGGTGCTCCACAAACGATTTGTAAATCTTCTTCACCTCCAATGTTTACTTTGGTCAATGATAATTTATCAGCATTTGGGTGCTTTCCACATTCCTTGATATGCCCAATGACAATACCTTCAAGTCCGCCTTTTATACTTTCAATTTCTGCCATACCTTCTACTTCCAACCCTATGTCGGTCAAAATTTCAGAAATTTTTTCGGCAGGTAAATCTACTTTTAAATATTCTTTGAGCCAGTTGAGTGATAATTTCATCTTTAATTTAAAATGATAGTTTGAATTTTAGCCAAACCATCAACTATTTTTTATTATAAAATATCTTGATTTGAGGGCGCAAAGATAGGGATTTATTTTGTTCGAGAGAAGAGGATTTTTAAAACAAAAAAATGCTCGTACCAAAAGTAGGTACGAGCATTTTTCAAACTCTTTTTTCTGTACTTTTTATTAAAAAAAGCTACAGCTTAGCGTGCTCCATTTTTAGTTCATTCATCACGTTATCTAGGTTGCTTTCCAACATTTCCATTTTTGTAGCAATCCTTGAAGCATCACCTGCTCCATCTTTGCAAATCGTTTCAATATCTGTATTTGCATTAGTCATTGCATCACAACCAACAAATGAAAGTGTTGATTTCATTTTGTGAGCAACTGAAGATAATTCTTTCCATTCTCCTGAGTTTGCTAATTCTCTCATTTTAGCAAGCTCTGTAGGTAATTCCTCAAAAAGCATATCTAACATGACTTTTTTCATTTCTAAGTCTCCATCAGACATCATGTCGAGGTAATCTAGGTTGATAAAATTATACACTTTTACTTCCATCTTTAATATATTTTTAAATTTTTGACCAGCCAACAAATTTATTTACGGAGGTTTATCAAAAACGTTTTATTTTTTTATGATTCTTTCAAAATTGGTTACCTAAAATAATTAACTCCTACCATTTCCATTATTCACATATTGTGCAATTTTCCCAAAAAGTTGCTCAGGTTTGAATGGTTTTAAAACAAAATCATCCATTCCATATTCTCTATATGAGTGATCTTTTGAAATATTTGCATGAGCTGTCATCGCTAGGATTGGCATATTTGCAATCTCCGGTGGCATGTTCGCTCGAATATATTGAGTAGCTTCATATCCATCCATAATTGGCATTTGAATATCCATCAAAACGATGTCGTATTTTTTAGCTTTGATTGCTTCAACTCCAAGTTGGCCATTGTCTGCAATAGTGATGTCAATATCAGACCATTTCTTTTGCAAAGTTTTTTTCGCCACCATTTGATTCAATTTATTATCCTCTACCAAAAGTAATCTGATTGGTCGATCCAAATGAATGGTATCATCTAATTCTGGCGTCGGAGCAGATGCTTCCTCCTGGCTTCCAATGTCAAAAACTAAATCAAAGAAGAAAGTTGAACCTTCGCCTTCCACACTTTTCGCTGCAATTTTTCCTCCTTGTTGCTCTACTAAATTTTTCGCAATAGAAAGTCCTAACCCTGTTCCTTCATAAATTCGATCCTTAGTTCGGATTCGAGTAAATGTTTCAAAAACTGCTGCCACTTTATCTTTTGGAATTCCGATTCCAGTATCTTCTACTTCAAATTTCAAGAAAACATTATCATCTCCATCATACAGATTCAATACTCGAATGTGGATATCTCCTGTGTCCGTAAATTTCACCGCATTTCCTACCAAATTGTAGAGAACCTGATTCAATCTTAACTTATCACCTTTGATAAATTGAGGAACAGTATCTTCGATATTAACGATTAATCGAAGGTTTTTCTCATCTACTTTATATTGCATTACATTGACCAAATTTTTCAATAATTCTTTGAGGTCAAAGTCTTTATTCTCGAATTTAATTTTTCCATTCTCTAGAGTAGAAATCTCTAAAATATCATTTACAATCCCTAAAAGTAATTCTGAAGATTGCTTAATAGAACTGATATAATTGAATTGCTCAGGATCAAGTTCAGTTTGAATCACCAAATTACTCATTCCCAAAATCGCATTCATTGGAGTCCTCATCTCATGACTGATACTTGCAATAAATTTCTCTTTCATCTTGGCAGAAGTCCGAGCTAAATCTCTTGCTTTCCGAAGTGCTTCTGCTTGTTTTCTTTCTGTAATATCTCGAATTACACCATTATAACTTTCTTCTGTTTCTGAGTCAAGCATGGTGGCAGTAATCAAACAATATCTTTTTTCACCATCCTTTCGTTGCATCTCAACTTCAAAATCTTGAACTTCTTTATTTCTTTTCAAACGATCAAAAAAATCATCCATTCCTTTTTCGGAAGTGATCAGATTGTGAATATTAATGTTTGAAATTTCTTCTTTCGGATATCCCAAAAGTTCCACTAAAGCTTCATTGAATGCTTCACATTTTCCATCCATTGTACAGATGTAAATTGGATCTTTTGATTTATTAAAAAAGTCTTGATATTTTTCTTGACTCTTTAACAGTTCGTCTTCCGATTTTTTCCGCTCTGTAATATCTTGCATGATTCCAGTCAGAATCACTCTACTTTCAGCACTTACACTTGCTTTACATTGAATAAAAACATCTCGATAACCGCCTTCAATTTTTGAAATCCGAATATCTTTTCGAACACTTCTATCTTGATTCGCTAAAGCTTCTTGATGAATTTCATTCAGCGCTCGAAAAGGATGATTTTCTTTTAAAATATCTACATAATTCAATCCTGCTTTTCGAGGTTTCAAACCAAAAATCCTATAGATCTGATCCGAAGCTAAAAACTCTTCAGTTGTTGGATTGTACTCCCAGTTTCCAATATTTGCAATTCGCTGAGTTTCTTCTAATCTCTTCAAGACCAAATTACGTTCGATAGAATACCGAAGCGATTTTGATAATTGGTCTGAATCGAAAGCACCTTTAATTAAGAAATCCTGAGCACCTGCTTTTACAGAGTTGATACCTAAACTTTTATCTTGAAGACCTGTCAGAACGATTACATTATTATCTGGATATTTGGCAAGTAATGTTTCGAGTGTTTCAAAACCTCGACTATCTGGAAGAGTTAAATCCAATAAAATAGCTGCAAAATCATCCGCTTCTTCTAGCGCAGCCATTCCATCTGCTAAATTTACTTTATTGGTAATTTTACAATTAAGTAAATCTGACTCACTCAATAAAATTTCCACAAGACGAGCATCACCTGGATTATCTTCGATCAACAAAATTTTATTATGTGGTTCGTAGTTTGACATCTGCTGAATTGTTGTGGCATCTTGTACCATTGAACCTCCTGAATTACCTGCTCTATTCGATAAGAAATTATTATCCAAAATATTAAATTTTATTGAGGATTAAAAAATTGGTTTTAGATTCGTCAAGATTTGGAGTATTGGATATTCAAAATTCTATCCATCGGCATTCCTAAAACACCTACCCTAACAATCAGGCAGTTTTAACTCCTAAAATCTCCAATCTTTTAGATACGAGGTAAGAATACAAAATTTGCTCCAAACTCGTCTATTACGAAGAGGCACAAAAATTCAGATGGGTTTTTATATATTTTAGTGAACCGATTTACTCGGCTGGCTTCGATAACCTGCTTAGTTGAGAACTCTTCTAAGGTAGATAAATTGACCAACCATTCATTAGGTGTATTGATTTCATTTTTAAGGGAAATGCCTAATTCGAGGGGTTCTTTGTGTAATACAAAAATCGGATATTTCGAAATTTCTTGTGCTAAAACGGTATCAACTGCTTTTCCCAAAACAGCTTTGTAAGGGGAAATTATATTTTCTAATTTTTCGTAATTTCTTTCTTTTTCCATATCGTACTCCGAGATGTTTGTTTCGGTTTTTTATTAAAATTTTATTTTTTCAATTCCAAAAGTGCCACCGTTTCGATGTGAGGTGTTTGTGGAAACATATCGACTGCTTGTACTTTTTTTATATTATATTTTTCTTGCAACAAATTTAAATCTCGTGCTTGCGTCGAAGGTTTACAACTTACATAAACAATTTTCGGTGCTTCTAATTCAAGCAACATTTGAACTACTTTTGGGTGCATCCCTGCTCGGGGAGGATCGGTGATAACTACATCTGGTTTCCCATGCTTTTCAGAGAATTCTGTGGTTAAGATGTCTTTCACATCACCTGCATAAAAAACAGAATTAGTAATATTATTTCGATCACTATTCGCTTTTGCATCTTCAATTGCTGCCTCGATTTCTTCGATACCTACAACTTGTTTGCAATTCTCTGCAAGGTATAATCCGATACTTCCTAAACCTGTGTACAAATCATAAACATTCTCATCACCCGATAGTTCTGCAAATTCTTTTACGACATCAAAAAGTCGAATAGCTTGCTTTGTATTAGTTTGAAAAAATGATTTAGGTCCAATTTCGAATTTCACTTTCCCAAGATATTCTTCAATCGTTTTTTTACCAAAGAAGTGATTCATCTCTAAATCAAACCAAGAGTCATTTACTTTTTTATTTACTGTAAAATAAACGCAAGTCAAAGATGGATTTTTTTCTAAAACTGCATTCAAAAGAGTATCAATTTTCTCTTGATCATTTTCGCCCACACTTAACACCAACATCACCTCCCCTGTAGTCGAAGTTCGGACAATCATGTTACGCAGAAACCCTATATTTTTTCGAACGTCATAAAAAGTCAGTCCTTGCTCCAAAGCAATCTCTTTGAATGAATTCCTCAATGAATTCGAAGGTTCTGCCTGCAAATGACATTTATTGATGTTTAAAATTTTATCAAACGCACCTGCTCGATGGAATCCTAAAACATCTTCGACATTTGAAATATCACTATTCAATTCTTCGTAGGTCAACCATCTTTTATTAGAAAAAGAAAACTCTAATTTGTTCCGATAAAAAGAGGTTTCTTCACAAGGCAAAATGTCTCTAAATTCTTCGATTTCCACTTTACCAATTCGACGCAAAGCATTGTCTACAATGCCTTGTTTGAACTCCAATTGCTTGGCATATGGAATGTGTTGAAATTTACACCCTCCACAAGTTCCGAAGTGTTCGCAAAAAGGTTCGACGCGATCTTCTGAGTATTTTTTTATTTCTTTGACAGAACCTAAAAGATAGCCTTTCCTTTTTTTATAAACCAAAACATCGACTACATCTCCAGGTGCAACATCTTCAACAAAAATGACTTGACCTTCTTCATTTTTTGCTACATATTTACCGCGGTCAGCGATGTCGATAATCGTAAGGTTTTCGATTAATTTCTTTTTAAATTTTCTTCCCATTTATTCTTTCTCTTCTTTTGTAAATGTATTGTTATTTAACAACTAGAATTTTTGCTTTTCGCTTTTCTATGTGTTTAAATTTATCGTGTCAAAACTATATAATCTCGAATAAGTGTTTTTAAAAATTCGATTTTATTCGGAGGCATTTTCTCTAAATCCAATTCGTCCTTTAATCTCACAACTAAATCATCCACCACTTCTCGATGAGCTTTATTTCGATATAATCGAGAACGTGTAATAATTGATTTGATCAACAACATATCTTGCTCACTCAATTTTCGAACATCTGGAAATTGTGGTTCGTAATCTTCAATTGAATTGATTTTCAGTATATCTTCCAAGCGAAATCTTAAATTAAATCTAACTCGAATCACCGTTGTATTTGCGGTCAGGTCTCCAAGCCGTTGACTTTTTGCAGAAGAACTAATCAACAAATTTGCCACTACCCCAAACGAAAACAAAATATCAATAATATAAAAAACTGATCGTAATAAATATTCACTCAACCCTGGTTCTTGTCCATCCAAACGAACCACTTTTATACCTACTGCTTTCTTTCCCCATGATTGTCCGTCTGCAATTATTTCCGAAAACAATTGATAGAAAACAAAAAAACTAAAAAGTACCACCGCTCTCAAAGCATAACTTTCCACATTTAGAAAAATGTCTCGAAACCCAGCTCTCAGACTAAAATATAAAATTGAAAATGTTACATAAACAATTATAAAATCTATGAAGAAGGCTAAAATACGTTCTCGCAAAGTAGCGAGTTCATATTCAATCGTAACATTTTGAGTAGTTCTAATATCTATCGTTTTCATATTACTTTCTGACTCTTGTGAACAAAAACATTTAGTTTCTATTTTCTAATTGCAAATTTACCAAATTCAAGCAACTTAAATAATGCATGGTAATTAATTGGATATTAAAACGCAACTATTCTGTTTTTAATATCTTTTTCACTACAGTCCCATTTTGAGTTTTTAATTGTAAAAAATAAATCCCGTCAGGAAGTTTTTTTATGGAAAAATTATTAGTGTGATTTCCAGACATTTGCAATTTATTCTTTTCTATTTCATAAATAGCTTTTCCATAAACATCAAAAAGAGTCAACCGAATTTCGCTTGCATTTTTAAGGTGGTAAAAAATGGAAAATTCACCTTGACTTGGATTTGGACTAACTTCTAATGAAGCTTTTTGATTTTTAATATTTCCAACTGAAACAGGTTCTGATAAAACATTAACGACTTCATTTGTAATAACTGGTAAATTATAATCAAAATAAATCGCTGCACTATTTGAAATAGTTGTCCCTAATGGCAAATCTAATCGCCGATCAATTGAAAAGGTAACATAGCCTTGACTCTCTGCCAAATTCGTAGTGCTGTCAGGCAGTAAGATATTTTCGAAATTAAAAATCAATATATTATTTCCTTCAAATTCAAGACTATATGGATGACTTGAGATAGCAGGACGAATAGTCGTTACATCTAATACTTCACTCAAGGTATCTCGAATCACAACTGCAAAAGCAGTATCTGTTCCTGTATTTTGAAATCGAATTTGATAAAACAATGTCGTATCAGATTCATAAATCATTCCTCCAAATTGATCTTCGCTACTCGCTGTGAAAACTTGTTTGTCATTCGGATCGTAAGAGGCAGATACAGTTTGATTCCAAGATTTAAAATTATTGCTTGGATCAAAATCATCTCCATCATCACTAATAATTTCCAAAGAACCTGAAAGAATATCTCCTATCTGAGCAGTCGTAGGAATGTCTAATATAATCTGTTGTGTCAAACAATCACCTGGCTGAAGATCCGTAAATGTCCACGTTGCGGTACTCGTTGTTGCATCATAATTCCAATCTTGTGGAAGAGGGTTTGTGAAAATATTGGTTTCCATCGCATCGTGAATAAAAGTTATTGTTCCTGATTTTGCTAATTCTCCCTCATTACAATATTCAATATTATATAGGTGTTCCATCCCTGGTCGAGCAATTCCCATAAAACAACTGACATCAAGATCAAATGCTCCAGGTACATATTTTAAATAAAAATCATTATCTGCTGAAGCTGTGCCATTGACAGGAAGACTTACATTTATTAACCCATCTGAAGGACAGAGATTCTCTAAATAAGGAGGCAACATAATTTCAACGGTATGATCTCCATTGTCAGTAACGAATTTATAAAACCCATTATAGTTAGTATAAGTGTAAATATCGTCTGGCATTAAGTGTAGCATAATTGCTTCTTCTCTCACGCTTGTCACATCGTCGAGACAATCAGGAGAAACGTTATCATTAAACACTCTACCTATTATTTGCACTTTGCAAGAGAGCTCTTCATCCACAAAAATATTTTCTTCCACCATACAATTATTATCATAGGTTATGGAAACAGAATACCAACCTTGCGCTAAGTTTTGAACGGTCGAACCTAATTGTCCATTACTCCATGAAAAGATTGGGTTGATTGTTCCTGAAGGAATCAAAACTGTAATCATTCCATCTGTACCATCGCAAGTTGCATTGGTGATTGAAATATCATTGATGACTTGTTCCTCCACATTTATCGTATCTAAATCAATACATCCATTCATAATATTCGTTACTTCTAACAAATATATTCCAGCTTCAGAAACGATTGGAGAAAGTGTATTTCCGCCTGATAAAATTTGTCCTCCTGACGCAGACCATTGAAAAGTAAAGTCAGGACCAGTTGTAGAATTATTTCCATTTAACATTACTTCGGAAACATTACAAGGAAATGGAAAGTCTTCACCAGCATCTGCAATCGGTGTATTTTGAGTTGGTAAAACCAAAACAGTATCGGAAAGAATACAATCAGTTAATAAACTTGTCAAGGTAAAAACATATGTTCCTGGTGTTGTGACGATAGCAACTAATTGATCCGTTCCACTTGAAAATTGCCCATCAGTAGTTGTCCATGCATATTCAAAGTAATCTCCATTAGAAGAATTATTTGCATCCAAAACAACCTGAGGACTAATACAATCAAATGCTACATCTGTTCCCGCATCAATTACTAAATCATCACAACCTGAACAGGCAGGTGTACTATTAGGAATTGGAGTAATCATTATCGTGGTGTCTACCGAACAACCATTTGCATAATCTATTTGGTATGTGAAATCTTGTGCCGCATTTATTTGAGCAACCAGGGTATCTCCTGAAATCGAAATAACAGAAGGATTTGAAACCCATTCTTGACTAGCGATATTTGCAGAAAATGATTCTGTCGCAGGTAATATGTTTCCATCGAAATTTAATGACCAAGAAAAAAGGAAACCATTATCAATTCCCCATAAATCTTGAATCGAAATTTCCCATTCACCATTAAGCGAGCATCCTAATAAATTCGAAAAATCATCGAACGAAGAATATTCTCCCGCAGGAATAACATTGTCAAATCCACCTCCTAATACATTATTTGCATATTCTAAAAAAGTACCATTGAAAGCATTATCAGAAAAACAATATTCATAACCTACCCCTGGAATTGGTTGTGGTAAAGCTTCGTCAGTTTCATTAGGCTCTCCTAAAAAGACTTCCCCTCCCGTATTTCCCATATGATTATGAAGAATAATAGAATTCCCTGAAGGACAAGTCAATTTTATTTCTAAATCTCGCATCCATGAATGTTCCATGTTTACACAAATCCCAAGAAAGTCTGATACATTCGTCAAAACACTTCCTGCTGGAAATTGGTCTACATACAACTTAGAAGTGTACGCTACTCCAACTCCATCTGGAATCGGAACATCTGTAAAACTGGATAATTGTCCTGAGAAATAAAGTGTATCACTTGCATCAATATTTACAATTAAAGTAACCGTATCTCCTTCACAACTTCCTAGGAAGTGATCATTTTCAATATTTATATTATTAACTCCTGTCACTCTAATCCGTTGTACAAAAACATCATTCGTACAACCCATCACATCTGTAATTATTAATCTCACATAATAACCTCCCTCATTTAAATAAGCATAACTAATATTTTCACCTTCTAAAATATTCCCGTCTCCCATTTCCCAACGAAAAATAGACGTTGAATTATCCTGGGTGTACAAAAGATTATTTTGATGAAAATCCGCTGTCCCTGAAAGAAAAACAGAATCCCCCAAACACAAATCAATGTATCCTGTATCGACAGGAGTAACAGGTGGAGTCGAACTTAGAATCTGTGCATCAAAAGCTTGACAAGGCGCAACACATGAAATATTCGCTGACCATCCTTCCTCATTATAGACATCATCAGACTTAAATGTAACCGTAATACATCCCGATGAATTTGTTGCCGATCCTTCTATATCAAAAGAACCAATCAGATTATATTGACAACTCAACGATGGAGCACTTGCTGAATTTCCATCAAAAAAACATAAAGTATCTCCTGGCCCCACAGTTGGATTATCAAAAGATAATTTAATTCTTGTTCCAGCCGTAGTTGGACAAATCGTAGTTGTCAAATCTTCATTAGCCATATAACCATTCATTTCCCCCCCACTATCTGTAAACAATCCGCTACAAGCTGTAACTGGAGTTCCATCCATAACGTAAATAGTTTGAGCAAAGAAAAATATAGGTATAAGGGAAATAAAGAAGGAGAATAAAATCTTTTTCATAGTTATTAGTTTTGTCGAAAACATTAGAGTCTTTAACTTATTTTATTTTTATGAAATACAAAAATGTGGATTTTTGTTAATATTTTTAGGTTTAAATGACATTAAAGAATAATTTACGTTTAATAGATAATTGCCTTAGTGTTATTGTTTTAAAATCTTATATCATAAAAAGCTATGCGTGAAACAAGTTTCATTAAACAAAATAAAGAAAAGTGGAAGGAATTTGAGCAAGATCTAGACAAAGAGAATGTTGATCCTGACAAAATGAGCGACCTCTTTATTCAAATCACCGATGACCTTTCTTACTCTCGTACATTTTATCCTAACCGATCGGTTAGAGTATACCTTAATAATATAGCTCAACAGGTTTTTTATTCTATTTATAAAAATCGAAAAACTCAGCTTGGACGGTTTTCTTATTTTTGGACGCATGAGTTACCTTATGTTGTTTGGGAATCTCGACGAGAATTCAGATTAGCGTTTTGGGTTTTTATGTTAGCCTTTGGAATTGGAATGTTGTCATGTGCAATGGATGCAGAATTTCCGAGAATGGTTTTGGGAGATGATTATGTGGACATGACAATTGAAAATATTGAATCAGGTGACCCGATGGCCGTTTATAAACAACGAGGCGAATTGGGGATGTCGGTCGGAATTACGATTAATAATTTATGGGTCGCATTTCAGACGTTTGCTTTGGGAGTATTTTTCGCATTAGGTACTTTATTTTATTTAGTAAAAAATGCCATCATGGTGGGTGCCTTCCAATATTTTTTCTACGAGCAAGGTGTTTTCCTTGAGTCGTTTTTGACGATTTGGATTCATGGTACCTTGGAAATATCTGCTATCGTAATTGCTGCGGCGGCAGGGCTCACGATGGGCAAAGGTTTAGTTTTCCCTGGAACACTAACTCGAATACAAGCTTTCCAAATCTCTGCAAGACGTGGGGTGAAGATTATGATGGGCATCGTTCCTATTTTTATCATCGCTGGATTTCTGGAAGGTTTTTTAACTCGACAAACTGAAACACATGACATCATTCGAGGACTATTTATTTTAGCTTGCTTGTCATTTGTCATTTTATATTTTTGGTGGTTGCCGAATAAAAGAGGTAAAGAAGGATTATTAATTCCGCCAAAAGAAGGTCGATTGCCTGCTGACAATAATCAGTTAATTGATTTTACTCGCATCAAATCTTCAGGGGAAGTATTCTCAGATGTTTTTGTTTTTTATAAAAAAAATATTCTCGGCATTGGTGGTTTAGCGCTAGCGAGTGCATTATTTTATTCTGGAATGGTTTTCAGTTTTACGCCCGATGCTCCAACGGATTTATTTTCATTCCCTCAAACAGATATGACGCAGGGAGATGAATTTGTTTCCATCTTTGAATATCTCTTCGTAAAATTTGCAGCATATATTGGAGTGATTCACAGTTTTTTTGTCAATGAGGCCGTTCCATTTTTAGTAATCTTAAATACGTTTATTTTCTCCTGTTTGACTTTTGTGAGTTTTACTTATTTGATCAAAACATCTGAAAAAGAAGAACAACATATTGAAGAAGAAAAAAGACCTGTAAAAACGACGATGCATCATGTTTTGAATTTTGCAAAAATTGCAGCAGTCATTCTTATCATGAATTTATTTTTGATGACGAGTGATTGGTACACTGTAGTTTTGATTATTCCGATTGCATTTCCAGTTTTGATTTTGTGGATGTATATAATGTGTAAAGAAAATACTGGACTCATCACCGGACTTGGTCGAACCTTTCATTTATTGAGTGGTTCTTTTGGGAAATTACTAGGAACTTATATGTTGACTTTGACAATTGGTATTTCATTTTTTATGATCACAGATACTTCCTTGATTTGGATTTATATCAAATTGGTGAGTATGAATTTAGTATTGACGCAAGACTTGATGGATCAATTTGCAGTAATCTCATTGACGTTTATTTCGACAGCAGTTTTATATTTGATTTATCCACTATTGATTAGTGGTGTTGGATTATTGTATCATACACTTTTGGAAATCAAGGAAGCTCCTACTTTGAAAAATCGAATTCAAAACATTGGCAACGCTAGAGTGATTCAGGGAATGATTAGAGAGTAGTATATTTTAAAATAAAACTAAAAAATATTTAGATGTTTAATTTTTTTAAAACAAAAAATAGTGTGTTGACTAAATCCATTTGGATTATGTTGCTAGTATTTTTTTGTTCCAATTTGGCTTTTTCATTTCAAGACTCTTCTCCACGAGAGGATTATTTACAAAGTGAATTTGTGGAGAAAAAACTGAGTGAATCGAGTTGGTCAAATGCTAAATCAGGACTTGACTACAGCAATCACAAAACAAATAAAAAGAAAAAGAAAGATGCCAATGAACCTGTAGATGATGGTGACTACTCAGATGCGGTAGAAGACGAGGAGTCTGCACTTCCTGCAGAAGGTAGTTTTTGGAATGGGTTTTTTAAGTTTTTATTTATTGCCATGGCGGTAATTATTTTAGCTTTTATCATTGCAAATATGGTTGGTGCGGAAGGCTGGGCATTGGCACCGAGCAATAAAAAAATAAAACCACAAGCTGCCATTCCAATCACATTAGCGAATATTGAAGAAAGAATTCACGAGTCTGATCTGGATCGATATATTCGAGAAGCATTGGATAAAGAAAACTACCCAATGGCGGTTCGATTATATTATTTGGCAATAATCAAAGAGTTGTCTTTGAAAAAATGGATCAAATGGAAAAAAGATAAAACGAACCGAGATTATATTCGAGAATTGAGTAGTACAGATTGGCATTCAAACTTTAGATCTGTAACGACACTGTTTGAAAAGGTGTGGTATGGAAAAAAAGAAATAGGTGGAATAGATTTTAGAGCAAGTGTTCAACCTCAGTTTCAAAATATGTTAAAAGAAACTCAGCAAGCAAAAAAGAAAAATTAAAGTTAGAAAACTCAATCAATTAGTTGATCATGGCAGATAAAAAACCATTTTATATTTTAGGAGTTGCTGCAGCGGTTTTGTTATTGCTTTTCATTTTTATGGGAAGTGGTGGAAGTAATTTTGATTGGTCAGAAAATTACGAAGCAGAAAGCAAAGAACCTTATGGAAGTTTTGTCATTCACGAAGTGTTGAGTGACTACTTTCCTAACAATAGTTTTACAGAAATTAAAGAAGGCCTTTTTGAAGAATTACCAACTTCTGAAGGTGTCAAAAGTAATTATGTTTTTTTCGGAGAAAGTATGTTTTTGGATTCTTCGGATGTGGCATCTTTATTAAATTATGTGAGAGAAGGAAATACTGCTTTTATTTCGAGTAAGACCATTCCACTTGATTTAATGTATGAATTGTACTACGAAGAATGTAATTATGAACCTTGGGACGATTATGCTGTCTTTGCTGATACAACGGTCAATTTTAATTTCCTCCATCCACAATTACAAAAGGAGAAAGGTTTTGCTTACCAATTTTTAGATGAAAATAAACCTGCAGCTTACGGTTGGAATTATATCGACAGCGCATACTTTTGTGAAGAGCCACATAGTATGATTCAATTAGGTACAATTAACGATCAAGTTAATTTTGCTAAAAAAGAATATGGTTTTAATGGTGGTGCATTTTATTTACACACCACTCCAATTAATTTCACGAATCTAAATATGCTGCCAGAAAAAGGAATAGCGTATGCCAATAAAGTTTTTTCACACTTAAACGAAGGAGATATTTATTGGGATGAATATAGTCGAGTAGGAGAAGGATTTGGACGAGCTTATAACCAAAGACGAGGCGGCGGAGCTAATCGAACAATTGCCTCAGAGGAATCTTTAAAATACATTTTAGCGCAGCCAAGTTTAGCTTGGGCTTGGTACTTGACGATTGGAATGGGATTTTTGTATTTGTTTTTTAGAGCAAAAAGAAAACAACGAATCATTCCTGTGTTGGAACAAAATGAAAATACGTCATTTGAATTTATCTCAACTATCGGTCGATTATACTTTTTGCAAAATGATCATAAAAAATTATGTCAGCAAAAAATGAAATTGTTCTACGCTTATATTCGAGATCGATATAATCTTAATACGACAAAAGTGGATGATGAATTTATGACAAAATTAATCGCCAAATCTGAAGTACCTTCTCCAGTTCTTAAAAAGATTTTTGATTTTTATAAAAACATTAAGTCCTCGCAATTTGTTTCCGAACAAACATTGATTGATTTTCATTTGCGGATGGATGAGTTTTATAAAAATTGTAAATAAGTAAAAGGAGTCAGGTGTGAGGTTAGTCGCTGCACTCTCGGTCGAGAGTCAGGGACTTCTATAATCCTCGACCGCTGGATTCCTTTCCTCGTCGAAATACCTTCCTCATTTTTCCCAAAAATGATTACCTTTCACTTCATTTTTGTAAAAAAAAAGTTTTGTAAAAGATATGATGCGATTAACGGATGTCGTCAAAAATTTAATCATTATAAATGTGATAATATTTATCGCTACGATGATGATCATGCCTCAAATAAGTGGTTGGTTGATATTTCATTACCCTGGAGCAAATTACGATGGTATTGGTTTTCAACCTTTACAAATCGTCACTCACATGTTCATGCATGGATCAATTATGCACATCCTCTTTAATATGGTGATGTTAGCATTTCTTGGACCTCCATTGGAAATGACTTGGGGACCGAAAAAGTTTTTATTCTTCTATCTCTTCGCAGGACTTGGAGCACTTGCCCTTCATGTAATTGTCAATTATATTGAAATTCAAAATGGTGGCAGGCCAGGATTAGTATTAGGTGCTTCAGGTGCAGTAATGGGAACTCTTGTTGGATTTGGTTATAATTTTCCAAATCAAAAAATGAGATTACTTTTTCCTCCAATCACTTTGACCGCGAAACAATTAACTATTGGTTACATCGCGCTTGATTTGGGATTAGGACTTTTTTCAAGTGGTACAGGCATTGCCCATTTTGCTCACCTTGGGGGAGCATTATTCGGATTTCTTTTAATTCAATATTGGAACAAATTCGGTTCAAGGTTTTAATTTGTTTTTTTGACAAAATGCAACTCATTCACAAAATAGTTGTTTAAATAAAAGTGTTCCTTGAAAAAAATAGTCAATTGAAAATACATTTGTTATATTTTCGTCAAGTGTTTAAATTTGCAGACGTTTAAAAAAATTAAAATTTTAATTAATTATGGTTACCTCCATTTGGGACGATTTAAAAAGAGAGTTTAGTTCAGGAAATATGATCACACGGTTGATTATAATTAATGTGGCGGTATTTGTGGTAATCAATTTAGTGAAATTAGGATTTGCAATTACTTACCCAGGCATCTCTCCTTTCGAAAATGGATTTCAAGATTTCCTTCACCTTTTCTGTATGTCTTCTGATGGATGGTTCTTATTAACTCATCCATGGATTCCAATTACAAGTATGTTCTTGCACGAGGGATTTTGGCATATCGTGTGGAATATGTTATTTCTATATTGGTTTGGAAAAATTGTTGGCGGCTTTATTGGAGATCATCATGTTGTGCCATTATATTTACTGAGTGGTCTTGTTGGAGGAGTCGCATTTTATTTAAGTGATGCATTGATTTATGGAGATACTAGTTTTGCATTAGGAGCTTCTGGAGCAGTCAATGGAATTGTACTTGCCTCTGCCATTATTGCTCCTGATTACATCATGCGATTATTATTTATTGGTGATGTCAAATTAAAATACGTTGTTGCAGTTTTGCTTTTTCTAAATTTGATTTCTATCGCTAATGTAAGTAATACAGGAGGTGCCTTTGCTCATCTTGGAGGCGCATTATTTGGTTGGTTTTATATCTACCAATTAAGATCCGGTGGCTTCGACATGTCTGGTCCAGTCAATAATATCATCAATGCCTTCCAATCATTTTTCCAAAATATTTTTGGATTCTTTACTGGCAAAAAAAATAAACTTCGCGTAGAATATAAAAATCCAAAAAGTAAACCTGTTTCTAAATCTCGATCTTCTATGGGTGGATTTGGAAGAAGTCGTGGCAATGCTAAATCAGACAATAATGATTTGCCTCACCAAGAACGAGTGGATGCTATTTTGGAAAAAATTAAAAAATCAGGTTACGAAAGTTTGTCTGAAGAAGAAAAAGAATTTTTATTCAACGCAAGTAAAAAGTAGGAAAGTCGGTTGACGACCGCCTCTCATTTATTTCAAAAACTAACATTGTGGGCAGATTCGAAAAATTTATGCGGTGGGTTAATGTGTTAGTCATTTTTGCAACTTTCTTTGCTTACCTCTCCCCTTATATCAATCCTAGTCGATTCTGGCAATTCTCATTTTTTGGTTTGATCTATCCTTGGTTATTGTTGAGTAATATCATCATGGTTATTTTTTGGCTTTTTAGAAAAAAGAAATACTTATTTCTTTCTTTGGGTTGCATCATTTTAGGATGGGGACATGTGACCAGTTTTGTTGGATTGAATTTTTCAAAAAAAATAAAAACCGAAAAGTTATTTACCATAGGAAGTTATAACGTAAAAAATTTGGCAGAAGTTAGAATTGGAAGAAAAGGATCAGAAAAAAGAATACAACAAGAAAATGATTTTATTCATTTTTTAAAACGAGGAGAAGAAATTCAAATTCTTTGCACTCAAGAGACTACCAAATTCAACTCTAAGTTTATCAAAGAAAGATTCAATTTTCCTTTCGTCCATTCCTATAATCCAAATGGTACTTTTATTTTTTCTAAATATCCAATAATAAATTCCGGAGGAATAAATTTTGGAACAATTACCAATTCATGCTCTTGGGCAGATTTAATTATCAATGAAAAAAAAATACGGGTGTACAGTATTCATTTCCAATCCAATCAAGTTTCAGGTATTGCCGATAAAGTCAGACAAGAAGGAGATTTGACAAAAAGAGAAACCCTCAAAGACATCAAGGGTATGATGGGAAAATTCAAACACTACGCAAAACTTCGAGCTGAGCAGGCTCAAAAAGTAGCAAATCATATAGCAACTTGTCCTCATCCAGTTATCGTTTGTGGTGATTTTAATGATACACCACAATCTTATACTTATCATCTTTTAACCAAAAAATTGAATGACTCTTTCAAAGATAAAGGATCGGGATTTGGCACTACTTATGCGGGAAGTATTCCTGCACTTCGCATTGACTACATCTTGACACATGAAAAAGTAAAAGTGCAAAGTCACGAAATTTTAAAAGAGAACTATTCTGATCATTTTCCAGTTATATGTAAAATTTCTTTTTGAAAACTTCTTTGAAAAACATTAAGAAATAATACTACATGACATTTTTTTTTAAAACGAAATATGTAATTTTGCCGCATGAAAAATGAGCTTTACATTCAAAACAGTCTAACTAGACAAAAAGAACTTTTCCAACCGATTACTGATGGTTTTATTGGCATGTACGTTTGTGGCCCTACGGTTTACAGCGATGTGCACATTGGCAATTGCCGAACTTTTGTAAGCTTTGATGTGATCTATAGATATTTAATGCACTTGGGGTATCAAGTTCGCTATGTTCGGAACATTACCGATGTTGGACACTTGACAGACGAAGGAGAAGATAAGATGTCGAAAGGGGCAAAATTGGCCAAATTAGAACCAATGGAAGTTGCCCAAAAATATACAGTTGGTTTTCATGATATGATGAAAGTATTTAACACTTTGCCTCCTAATATCGAACCACGAGCAACAGCTCACATCATCGAACAAATCGACATGGTTCAACAAATCATTGATAATGGTTTGGCTTACGAAGCAAATGGTTCTGTTTATTTTGATACCATCAAATTTGCGGAAGAGCAAAAAGTTTATGGAAAATTATCAGGTCGAAAAATAGAAGACTTACTCGTAGAAACTCGTGATAATTTAAAAAATCAAAGTGAGAAAAAACATCCTTCTGATTTTGCGATTTGGATGAAAGCATCTGATGAGCATATATTAAGATGGAACTCTCCTTGGTCAGTTGGATTTCCAGGATGGCATTTGGAGTGTTCTGCGATGAGTACAAAATATTTAGGAAAAACTTTTGACATCCACGGAGGTGGAAATGATTTGAAGTTTCCACATCATGAAAATGAAATTGCACAAAATCATGGTGCATGTGGTTGCCAACCTTCGAACTATTGGATTCATACCAACATGCTCGAAATGAATGGTAGAAAAATGTCAAAGAGTGATGGAAATACGATCACACCTCAACAACTTTTTTCAGGTAACAGTCCACATATCACGAAAGCTTACAGTCCGATGGTGGTTAAATTTTTCATGCTTCAAGCACACTATGGAAGTACTTTAGATATTACGGACAAAGGATTGCAAGATGCAGAGAAAGGATATCGTCGACTTATGGAAGCCAATGCTTTATTACAAAAGATGGAAGCTACCAATGGAGCTGTGTCAGAATTGGATACTGAAATCAATGATTTGATGGACAAAGCTTTCCAACAAATGAGTGATGATTTCAATACTCCAATGGCAATGGCTCGACTATTCGAACTAGTGAGTAAAATAAATAGTTTGAGTGCGGGACACCTTTCTAACAATGATCTTACAACTGAAACTTTGGAGCGATTAAAAACGACTTTCCATACTTTCATTTATACTATTTTTGGATTATTGGATGAAGAAGCTGGCAACGATGGCGGAGATGAAATCGCAGATGGATTGATGCAACTCATTATCGAACTACGACAAAGTGCTCGCGAAAATAAAGATTGGGAAACTTCTGATAAAATTAGAGATTCACTCAAAGAATTAGAAATTCAAGTCAAAGATGGGAAAGATGGAACGACTTGGAGTAAGAGTTAACTATATAAAAGTTTAAATTAAAAAAGCACTTTGTAACAATACATTTACAAAGTGCTTTTTTTATAAAAGGAACTTGTGTAAATGTAAGAAAGGAACTGATTCACATATTTATGAACAGCTCCTCTCTAGGTCAGAAGTTTATCTTTTTCCAAACTCGTAATTTTCAAAAATTACTGAATTGCAAAATGCAATCTTTTTGGAATGTATATCTTAAATGTCTTTTTAGTTTGATATTTTTGTCCCTTTGAAAAAATCGTATTGTTGATCTTTTTTGAAGTCAAGAGCAAAGTTCTTGCATCACCAATCAAAGAACAATCTAATTCAAAATTATTTTTATTGATGACATAACTTAAGGTGTAATCTGATGAATTTCCAGATTTATCTATTATTGATGTCTCTACTAATAACTCATCTTTTTCCCATTGCACAAATTCAACTTCTCCATCCAATTGAGTAATCAATGAAGTGGTCAAATTATGAACTGAAAAAAATTGGGATACTGTTTTTAGATTTTGGGAAGGAGGAAAAATCAGGGAGGAAAAAAAAATACAAAGTGTAAGTATTCTCATATCCTATTGTGTGTTTGTTGATTCAAATATATGGGAAATAAATACGGGACACAATCTACAATTTTCATAAATCAATCATATGTTCACAGTTAGTGTGACACGTCATTTTGACTTCTTAAATCATTTTTTTTATATTAAAAAAAAACAAATAGTGTAACCAATTGGTTATTAGTATCTAAAAGAAGAGATATTATTTGAATTCAAAAATGAATTTAATATCAAGTTGTCTTTCTGTAACAGATAATAATTGATTTTTCAGAAAAAGTTTGGAACTTATTACTATTTCGAATGACAAGCTAGAATTTATCGAAAGCCATTTTTTCCATTACCTTTGATTCCTAAAAAAACAAACATTGCATGAGTTTATATTGGCATGATTCCCTCAATTTTATTTCTAAGCTTCGTCCTCGTCGTATTTGGAATATCATAAAAGTGATGTCTTCTTTTTATTTGACTCGTTGGACAGGCAAAGCCATTCAATGGGGTTTACCTTTTACCATTTCTATGGAACCGACTACTGCTTGCAATTTGCGATGCCCTGAGTGCCCTAGTGGTCTTCGAGCCTTCTCACGTCCGACTGGAAATTTGAAAGAAAATTTTTTTAGAAAAACCATCGATGAACTTCATCGTGAATTAATGTATCTCATTTTTTATTTTCAAGGAGAGCCATACATCAATCCGAAGTTTTTAGATATGGTAAAATATGCTAGTGACCGAGGAATTTATACAATTACTTCCACCAATGGTCATTTTCTAAATGATGCCAATGCGAAAAAAACGATTGAGTCAGGTTTGGATCGGATGATTATCTCGGTTGATGGAACGACGCAAGAGGTTTATGAAAATTATCGAAAAGAAGGGAAGTTAGAAAATGTATTAGAAGGAGCAAAAAATATAGTGAGGTGGAAAAAGAAAATGAAATCAAAAACACCCCATATTATTTTTCAATTTTTAGTCGTCAAACCTAATGAACATCAGATTCCAGATATTTACCGGTTGGCAGAAGAAATAGGGGTAGATGAAGTTAAATTAAAGACCGCTCAAGTCTATGATTACGAAAATGGAAATCCACTTATTCCTACCATAGAAAAGTATGCTCGGTATAAAAAACAAGACGATGGGAAGTATATCATCAAGAATGAACTACTTAACCATTGTTGGAAACTATGGCATAGTTGCGTGATAACCTGGGATGGATTGGTCGTGCCTTGCTGTTTTGATAAAGATGCTACACATCGCTTGGGAGATTTAAAGAACCTAACATTCCAAGAAATATGGCAAAGTGATGAATATTATGATTTTAGGAGAACTTTACTGAAAGGCCGAGACCAGATAGATATTTGCACTAATTGCACCGAAGGATGTAAAGTTTGGGCTTAACGTTATAAAAAAAGTTACATTTTTTTTATAAAAATGTAACTTTTTTTGAATTTATTTCCAATTGATTATCAACGAATTATGAAATTAAATTTATTTAATTTAAATTTACACAGACGATTTTCTAAAAAAGCCTGCAAACATGCAAATATTAATTGAAAAATCCAAGATTTTAGCATAACTTTGTAATTGCTTTTAGACTTAGAAAACTAGTTATTTTCCCATCAACACTCGCCCATTCATTGGGGCAAAACATTCATACAATTTTCGAGAAATTTAAATTTATTGACACATACATGAGTAAACTGCGTGTAGCACAGGTTTTTATGCCTTCGCACATAAGTTAGTTCTGAGAAATGATAATTAAAAAAAGTCTTAAAAAAATTGAACTAACAAATCTTGAGGAACTACACCAGTCTGAATTATGTTACTATCTAGTAAGTAGCATCGTTCTTCTATCTTATTCTTTTAAAAACATTTTTTAGTTAATTCCTCAAACAGACAGCAAGATGACCTACAAGACAATTTGGACCGGACGCTTAGAATTTGGAAGCGCAAGAAGTTATGAAAAGGTATTAAAAATGTACCAACACAGAGTAGAAAGTTATTACAAATTTGACATTCTACTTGAAGAAGAAGAAATCTTTGATGAGGAGTCCGCCTCACTCACCGTACCTCGATTTATTACTCAGGGTACTAAAAAAAGTTGGAAGAACACGATCAGCATGTTAGAATATGTTGCTCAATTTGCAGTAGCTGGTAATATGACTGCATGGATGACTGAGAATGGAAAAATTCTACACCATGGTATCATTGAACCCAAAAGTGATCGATCTGCAGTTCAAGCTTATTTGAAAGGGCGAGAATTATTGGAGAAAAAAGGGAAGGAAGATGAAGCAATTAAATCATTAAATAAAGCCATCGAGAAATACGATCGTCATGCACAAGCATATGAGCGTAGAGGATTTATCAATTTCAGATTGAAAAATTATGATGATGCTATTTATGATTTCACTAAAAGTATTGATTTTTCTCCAAGTAATCCAGAACCATATTTTGGTCGAGGTAATGTAGAAAAACTGAATAAGAATTGGGCGAATGCAATTAAGGACTTTGATTTAGCGGTCAAAACATCTATCCCTCTTCAACCTATATATTGGCAATCTCGTCGTTTCAAAGCGCAATGCCATTTTGCAATAAAAGATTACGCAGGTGCTATCCCTGATTTGAAATTTTTCTGTGCAAGAAATTTCAAGCCAGGAAATCCAAATATTCCTTTTAAAAGAGCCGTTTGGTTTGACTACGGAAAAGCATTGTTAGAAACTGGAGATTATGAAACTGCTTTCCATGCTTTTGACCAAGTATTAAATATCGAAGAAGGAAAAGATAGAATTTCTGAAGCTGATAAATATATTTACCGAGGTATCGCTAGAGAAAAAGCTGGAAAGAATGGATTCTTAAAAGACTGGAAAGAGGCTGAAAAGTTGGGTTCTAAAAAAGCAACTCAATTATTGAAACGAAGATAATTCTTCTACTACAATGTAATAAAAAAGGGTGTCGACAAATTTGTCGACACCCTTTTTTTACATTGAGTAAATTACTTATCCGTCTCAGCTTTCATCTTCTCTGCATTTTCTGCCATTTGTAACGCTTCGATAATACCTTCAATATCACCTCCGATTACTTTATCCAATTTATTTAAAGATAAACCGATTCGATGATCAGTAACTCGATTCTGAGGGAAGTTGTACGTTCTTACTTTATCTGATCGATCACCTGATCCAACTAATGATCTTCGCTCTGCGGCAACTTTAGAATCATGTGCATTCTTTTGAGTTTCATGAATTTTTGCATAAAGTCGCTTTAAGGCTATATCTTGATTTTTATGTTGTGAACGACCATCCGTACTCTCTGCTACAATACCTGTAGGAAGGTGTGTAAATCGAACGCCTGACTCTGTTTTATTTACGTGCTGACCTCCCGCCCCACTCGCTCGAAAAGTATCTCTCCGCAATTCTGCTTTGTTAATATTAATATCTTCCATCTCAAATTTAGGCATTACAACAACAGTTGCTGCCGAAGTATGAACTCGTCCTTGCGATTCTGTTTTGGGAACTCGTTGTACACGATGTGCGCCAGATTCAAATTTTAATTTCCCAAAAACATCCGTTCCATTTATTTCCAAAACAATTTTATTATACCCTCCAACAGATCCTTCATTGATCGTAATCGGCTCTACTTTCCATCCTTGAAGAGAAAAATATCGGGAATACATTTTATACAAATCTCCTGCAAATAAACTTGCCTCATCTCCTCCTGCTCCGGAACGAATTTCAAAAATAACATCCTTTTCATCTTCAGGGTCTTTTGGAATTAAAAGAACTTTTATTCTTTCTTCCAATTCTTCTTGACTAGGTATTAATTCATCCAATTCTTCTTGAGCCATATCTTTCATCTCCTCGTCTGCTAACATTTCCTTAGCAGAGTCGATATTTTCCAAAACTGACTTGTATTCTTTATAAACTTTTACGATTTCTTCAAGACTCTTATATTCTTTGTTCAACTTAGTAAATCGATCCATATCAGATACGACAGAAGGATCGCCCAATTGCTCCTCGATGTAAACATACTTCTCGTAAATAGCTGTTAATTTATCTAACATTTCTTATAGTTTATTTTTACTTGATTTCGTTTTGAGAAAATCAAAACACGTTTTAAAACAGATCTTTTAATAAAAAACAAAAGGTAGGTGCAAGTTTGATATACTTACATAAAGATATTTAGCGTAGCTAATAAAAGAAAAGACTTTGTGAATTATACATTTCTGTTTTTTTAATAGAGATAAACTTGTCACCTCAAAAATGTGGTGCAAAAATAAACTTTATCCGCAGAGTACCCAAATAGGACTTGCAAAATATTCATAGATTTGGCTTTTGATTTTTTTATAAAAAAAATCAAAAGCCTGATGATAAATATAAAAGTGGTTTTACTTTCTTATTTTCTCTTAAGGTGGAAAGAGAAGCTAAACTATTGATTAGGTGTATGAGGAACGCGTATTTTATCTTTTATGGACTGGATTAAGGCTGGAGAAACTTTTCGTCTATGGAATTTACTTTTTAAAAAATCTCTAAAAGATTGTTCTTGATTAAGTAATTCTTTGAAGGAAGGATTTTTTCTGATTTCTTTGAGTAGTTCTATTTCCGCTTCTTTCGTTAACTCATTATCTAAATACATCGTGACTTTTTGTACTAGTTGCTGATAATTAGTTGTGTTATCCATGACTTAAAATTTTAAACTACTCTCAAAAACACGTAAAATTCAACAATCAAAATTATTCAACAAAGGATTCCAGACTAATCCAATCGAACCATCTATCGAACTTAGACAACTTGTCGGCTCAAATATGGATGATCGAAATGTGATTAATCTGCTATTCATTTTCTGAATATTTATTTTATTGATGAATTGAAAATTGCTGTCTTTCTGATTTGAAAATAGTTGATGAATAAATTGGAGAGTAAAATGTACTCTCTATTTTTAATTTCTCGAAAAATATATTTCACAAAAAAAGGTGACACTTAATCCCTCGCATTTTTTTATCAAAAAATTACGCAAAGGATCAAATGTCACCTATAATAATTACTTTTTTCTTTTATCCTTGTAGCCGTGATCTGCGGCATATTTCGTCAATCTTTCTTTCAACATATTTCGAGCTCGGAACAATCTAGATCGAACCGTTCCTATCGGAATATCAATGATTTTAGAGATTTCCTCGTAAGTAAACCCTTCAATGTCGCAAAGCAAGATTACAGTTCGGAAGTCTACTGCCAAACTATTAATTGCCGTAGTTACTTCATCACCCATCATGGCTTGATAAAGTTCTACTCGTAAATCCACATAACTAGAGTAAGGATTATCTCCTTCCTCGTTGTGATAGTGGATAATTTCTTCGAAATCGACAGCCTTAGGTCGTTTTACTTTTTTTCTATAACGGTTAATAAACTCGTTTTTCAAAATTTTAAACAACCACGCTTTTGCATTGGTACCTACTAGATATTTATCGATAAATCGATAACTCTTCAAGTACGTTTCCTGCACTAAATCATCTGCATCAGTCTCATTGTAAGTGAGGTGATAGGCAAAAGTTTTTAACGCATCGGCATGCGGCAAAAATTCTTCTTCAAAAATTTGATCGTGATTTCGCTTAGTCAAAATGTCGTCTGTTATTAGTAACATAAAGTTAAAAATTTATCCTTCGTTGTCAAATAAATTGACGGTGAAGGGAATGACAAGCATGCATTTACTTGATTAAAATTGATTATCAAGACTACATACATCAAACGATTCCAAAAAGTTCCTGACTTATTTATTTTTTTGAAAAAAAAATAAGCCTCCACAACTGAATCGTTGGGAGGCTTATCTTTTATATAAAAACTTGAGCTTCTCTATTTGTAATTTTTATTGAAAAATTCTCGGTAACCTTCTATTGATTTTGATTTGAGAATTTCTCGATAATTATGTTGAGTTACTGCAAATACTTCATAATCATTATTGTCTCCTAAAAATTTCTTTTTGTTCGCCATGATTCCTTGAAAGTAAGCTACAGACTTTTCCTTATTTTTAAATCGACGAATAACTAAAATTGGAGTATTCGTATCTGCTCCTAAATAAATATTAGAAATTCGAAGTTTATCAGATTTGTGATATTCTCTATTGTAATTCGATACTTTAATTTTTGCATCGCCTAATTCTATTTTTCCACCTTTAAGTACTACGATCATATAGTGCACCTTCTTATCTTGCAACTTGAATTTTCCTCCTGCATTACCTTCCTTCGGAATAGTTGGGTCCTCTTTTAACTCACCTAAAAGTCGTAAAATTTCTTTTGCTCTACTTTGTTCTGGCGTATCTGGAAATCTCGCTACTACTTCTTTTAATGATTTTACGTACTCTACTCTTCCTTGCAAATTCCCAATACACATGGAAGACAACAAGGCAAATTTTGGTTGCAAAAGATTTTTCTCACCAAATATTTCTTTTACTCTTCCTACTTTTTCATATGCTTTTTTGTAATCCAGATTGACAAAATCAGAGTAAGTATCCTTGTAGTAGTTTTTCAATTTCTGTTCTTCATTTTCAAATGCTACTGCATTTCCATTTAAAACTTTAGCATAAGTCGACTCAGGATATTTCCCTGTAATTTTATCTTTATAGATTTTAGCTGTTGGCTGTTGAGTCAGATCTGTGTAGGAAAGATATTGATAGTACCATGCATTCAATTCATGATTATTCCCGGGGAAACGATTTTCAAGTTTTCCTAAAGTCTCAACTGCCTTCTCATTATTCTCTAATCGATCACGATATAAAGTTCCTAACTCATATAAAGCATCCTTAATTTTACCTTTTACCACCGTAATTTCTTCAGGTGTTTTAGGGACATCACTTAGTATTTTAGCAATTTCATCATCTGACAAATCACTTCCTTCTTCCACAACCTCTTCCACAACTTCCTCATCTGCCTGACTTGCACCTCGACGATTCGACCTTCTCCAATCATCTTCCATTTTCCTATTTCCCCACCTTTTTTCAAAAGACCTTTTCCCTTTTTTCACTTTTTTCTCATCATAAAAAACCCACGTACTTGCTTCTTGAAACTGATTACTACCACCTCGATTAGGTCTTAGATTTGGTCTAACACCTTCTGTTTTAACACTTGATTTTGAATTTTGAGCAGCTATGGCTGCTTCCTCTTTTTGAAGTTTAGCAGCTATTTTTCGTTTCTCCTCATCTGACAATGTACTGATTCGAAGTAAACTATCTTGTAATTCAATAATTTGAATGTTCGCAGCAATCTCTGTCAAACTGGTCGCATATTTTTTAGCCTCAAAATAACGTTCATCTGTTTTTCCCATCACTAACAATGTGCTATCATAGTAGTTTTTGGACGACACATAATTTTCATCTTGGTAAAACAGCTGCGCCAAAAGCAAATATGATTCGGCTTTTTGAGCAGGATTAGTTTCACTTTTATTTAGTGATAATTGAAGGTTAGCAATTGCTTCTTTAGTTTGATTTGTTTTTAAATAAATAGAAGCCAACGCATAATGAATTTGATCTTGATACTCTTCATTCTTATCGTTTTTCAACATTTTATTTAACTGAGTAATCGTCTCGTCAGCAGTAGCTTTTCCATTTAGCCATGCATTAGTTTCCATATTAAGTTGCGAACTAAATCGCATCTCATAATCTCGACTATACTTTTTTGCTTTTTCAAAATAAGCATATGCCGCTTCACCTTGACCAAGTTTCTGATTAAGTTGACCAACGATATAAGCATATCTTGCTTTGTCTCCTTTATTTTTTGTCAAACTAATTGCTCGCTCTAAAGGTTCTATCGCTAGTGCATACTTTTTTTGTTTTAAATAAAAATCAGCTTCCACAGGAGCTAAGTCTCTTTTTATTTCTTTAAAAGTTTTTGGATCACCTTTTAGTCGATCAATCAATCGGGACGCTTGATCAAATTTATCTCTTTCGATATAAGTTCTCGCCAACCATAAAACTCCTTCTTGAAATGCAGGTTTATGTTTTAAAAAATAATTTCCTGACTCGTCCTTTTCCTTCTTTTCTTCTTTTTTCTCTTCCTTAACTTCTGGAGTTGGCGCTACTACCTTTACTTCAGTTTCTTTCTTTTCAGTCTTTTTTGAAGAAGAGGTTTTTTTCCCTTTTTTCCTATTTTTCTTGTTTTGCTTTGCTTTCTTTTTACTTTCTTTTATTCTTTTTTTACGAGCATCTTCTTTTTCTTTTCTCTTTTTTTCTTGAGTCTTTTTCTTTTCCTTTTGAGTTTGCTCTCTTTTCTTTTTCTTTTCTTTAGTCTCTTGCTTTTTTTGTTTTTTAGACTTTTTCTTTTTCTTCCCTTTCTTTCTTTTTTTACCTGCATTCTTAGGATCATATTCATCTACCATGAATTCTAGAGTCTCCTCTGCAGATTCGTAATCTTTTTTTACAAATTGAGATTGCCCCATCAAAAGGTAACAATCGTCTTTCCAATGACTCGCAGGGTGTAAACTTGCTACAATCGAAACCTTCTTGATCGCATTGTCCAAATCACTAGCCACCACAGTTGCGTTATCAGCGGCTGAGTATTTATACACACTTAAGATCTTATTGTAATTATCTTGGTGTTGCTCATTCAACGTTTCAATGCTTGCTTCCAGCAATTCATTGGCATTAAAATATCCATTGTACTTGGACGTTACGTCGTGGTAGAACTTACCAACTTTGGATGGGTCATCTTTGCTTTTTTGAGTAGCACAAGAAGAAATAAGAAAAATAAAAACCCAAAAGGATAAAAGTGTATTGAATCTTTTCAAAGCAAAAAAATGTTTAATTTCGTTTTCGAAAAAAGAAATATTTTGAAGAAAATTGTTGTCAGAAAAACTTAAGCGTTTTTATACTATAAAATCTCTCTTAACAAATACTCGAATTCCTTGTATTTGTTACGAAAAACAATGGTTTTGGGTACGCCTACTTATTAAAACCAATGAATTACAAATTTATTTTAATTTTAACAAAATAGTGTACAATGAGTACCGAAAATAACGAGGAAAAAGGATGGGCTAATTTTAAGGAAAAGCTTCAAAACACTTATCGTTTAGTTGTAATGAATGATGAATCGTTTGAGGAAGTGGGTTCTTACAAACTTTCTTTGCTTAATTTATACATAGCTATTTCTGCTGCAACTGTGCTAGTGGCTTTTTTAGTTTTTGCATTAATATTTTTTACTCCAATTAAAAGATTTGTGCCTGGCTATGGAGACGCAAGTTCTGGAGAGTTGAGAGAAATCTATGAAAAGAACAAAGTACTTGAAGAAAAACTAAACGCTCAAAAAACTTATACGGATAGTTTTAGGAGAATGATTACTGGCGATGACGAGACAGAAGAAGATGTACAAAATGAAGAAATTACAGAAATCGACTCCTTGCAAAGTGTAGCCATCATTAAAGAAGACGAGATACTTCGGCAAGAAGTCGAAGAAGAAGTGCAATCTCAACAAAGGCAAAAGCTGGGAGCAATCAATGTTTCTTCCAATGAAATGCCCTTGGAGCAATTATATTTTATTCCTCCAATAACGGGTGTGGTAAGTGAGCAATTTATGCCTGATAAAAAGCATTATGGAACGGATATTTTAGCTCCCAAAAATACACCTGTCAAAGCTACTTTGGATGGTTTTGTGATTTCGTCAGATTGGACATTAGAAACTGGAAACACTATTTCGATTCAGCATTCTAATAATTTAATTTCATTTTACAAACATAATTCAGCACTACTCAAAGAAATCGGAAATTCTGTAAAAGCTGGAGAAGCGGTGGCAATTATTGGAAATACTGGAACGTTGTCCAATGGTCCTCACCTCCATTTTGAGTTGTGGCACAAAGGAAAACCAATAAATCCCGAAGATTTTATCACTTTTGAGTAAAGTTTTCAATACTTTTGTAGTTCCTACCTAACCAAGGATAATACATAGAATCAATAAATCAACTTCTTAATCAAGATTTAACTCTTGGCATAATTTTGCCATTCATATATTCTATTGTAAAATATTAATCTATTAGAAATCATGAGCGAAAATAAACATGAATTAAACGAAACCTTTAATGAAAAAGGGGACCCAATCAGTCCAGTTTTGGCTGATGGTGTAAAAAATTATTTAATTGACATTGATGGTACTGTTTGCGATGACGTTCCCAATGAGGAGCCTGAAAGAATGGGTACTTGTTTACCATATCCTGATGCTTTACAAATCTTGAACAAATGGTATGACGAAGGTCACATCATTACTTTTTTTACCTCAAGAACGGAAGAGCACCGAGAAGTGACGGAAGTTTGGTTGAAGAAGCATGACTTCAAATATCATGGTTTATTGATGGAAAAACCTCGTGGTGGAAATTACCATTGGATTGATAATCACATTGTAAAGGCAACTCGATTTAAAGGGAAATTTACTGACCTTATTGTGAAAACAAAAGAGATTGAAGTTTTTGACCATAAGAGTAGCGAGTAATCTTTTAGAAAAAAGAAATAAAAAAGGCGCAGTTGAATTAATTTTCAATTGCGCTTTTTTCGTTAGAAATGGCTAGGCTACTCCTTCCACTCCAAAGTATTAATCATATGCTCAATATCTTTTTTGACAAATGAAAAAATAGGTGCAAGCGAATCGGGAGCAACCTCTGTATTAAAATATAGTGATCCTCTGACAAAATGTTTTTCCTCATCTGTTACAAAAAATTGAAATGGAGAAGCTACCTCACCTTCTAGATTAAAAGCAATTCCTTTCACTCCATTTTTAGTATCAATATTTATTTCTTCAATATATTTTGCTTTGATATTATGTTTGTGCGCTAATTCAAATGCGTCTGCTCTTAATTTTTCGGCCGTTTCTTTTTTGTCGATAGGCGAATAGGTGCAATGAATTTTTGCATCAAAATTTGGAATAGAAATATCAAACCAGCATTCATTACTTGGACGCTCATCAAAGAATGAATTGGATTTTTCAATCTTTGCATAAGTAGGATATTCGAATGAAAAATTACAATACCCTTCTTCAAATGACTGATATGATTTTTCCGGGTAAACTACTTTTGGAAAACCTCTTGGCTTAGGAGTAATGGCTGCTTCATCTTCGCAACTTTGTAAGATAAGACCAAAGATAAAAATGAAAGTAACTGCTAGCAAAAATGAAATTCTTATTTGTTTTTTTTCAAAAATATTAATCATTAAAAATTATTATTTACATCTTCTTAGGTAAGATAATTTGAACTTGTTTGATTCTTCTCTTATTAACAGAAACGATTTTAAATCGATATTGATTGTACGATGACTCCGCATTGACTTTTGGAATCTGTCCAAATAATTCTAACATCAATCCTGCAATGGTATCTGCATCTCCTTTGGCTTCATCGAAAGTAGTTGTTTCCAAATCCATCACTCTACACATATCATTAAGCAAAGTTTTCCCTTCGAAAACATATGTAAATTCGTTTTTCTTAGTAAAATCAATTTCAGATAAATCGTCAAACTCATCCTTGATTTCACCAATCACTTCTTCCAAAACATCTTCCAATGTTGCGATCCCTGAACTGCCTCCGTATTCATCTACGACCATCGCCATATGTAATTTTTGTTGTTGAAATTCTTTGAGCAAGTCGCTAATTTTTTTCGATTCAGGCACGTATAATAAATCTGTTCTGATCAGAGCTTGCCATTCAAATTCATCTCCTTCATCTGTATGACCGACCAAATCTTTGGTGTATAAAATTCCTGTAATATTATCAAAATCATCATCGAAAACTGGAATCCGAGAAACCCCAGCTCGACGGGCTAGTTTTAAAACTTCTCGAAAACCTGTCCGAAATTCTATCGCAATTACATCCACTCGTGAACGCATAATTTGCTTCACCGTCACATCTCCAAACTTGAGTATACTTTTTAGAATATCAACTTCTTCTTCCGCATTGTCATCATTTCGTACGGTTAATTCTATCGCTTCATCAATATCCTCCTTACTCATCAAACTTGCTTTCTGTGCTTTTGATTCTAACTTCCCTTCAATATAATTGGTCCAATTAACCAATACTTTACTAGCTGGAGAAAAGAATTTATTTAAACCACTTAAAGAACCCGACATCATTTTTGCCAATTTCACATTATTCAAATTAGCATAAACTTTAGGCGCCACCTCTCCAAATAAAACCAAAAGAAAAACGACTCCAACTACCGTGATTAAATTTTCTACGATCAAAGCAATGTCTCCGTTAGTCAAATCAATTAATGGAATAAATGATAAATAGTCTGCTACTCCAATTTGAGTCGCCCAATTGGTGAAAATTTCTGATGGCATTATTTTTCCCAAAACAAAATCCGACAAAACAACAATTCCAATATTGATAAAATTATTACTGATCAAGATGGTCGCCAACAACGTACGAGGCATCTCTTTGAGTTTGATGATCCGCTCAGACGTTTTACTATTCTCTTGTTTTAAATCATCAATATCATTTGGAGACAAAGAAAAGAATGCCACCTCTGATCCTGAAATCAAAGCAGAACACAATAGTAAAATTATGATAAAAATTGCTGCACCACTTACTTCCCAAAATGGAAAATCCGCCAACAAAAAAGAGGAATTAAATAAAGTAGAGAAAAATGTTCCGGGTATGGAATCCAATGTCATTTTTTTTGATTCTTAAATAAACCTTGTGTTTTATAAGTTGACTACATGATTTCTCTAAGAACATTATTTTTAAGTTTCGGTGAATTTATTTGGAAAAATAAATCCACCGAAAATCTAACTAGTTCATTTTTTAGAATGGTAAATCATCATCAGGTGCATCAGCAATTTTTTCAGGAGATGCTGGTGCTGGAGTACTTACCGCAGTTGGTTGAGCAGAAGGCGATGCTTCTTTCACAACTTGAGCTGGGGCATCAGATGCCGATGGCGCAGCTGCCGTGTTATAACTACTTCCACCTTCTCTACTTCCCAACATTTTCATTGTTCTAGCAACTACTTCTGTTGTGTATCGATCATTTCCATCTTTATCTTGCCATTTTCGAGTGGTCAATTTTCCCTCGATATAAACTTGACTTCCTTTTTTCAAATACTTTTCTGCCACACCCGCCAGGCCATTCCACATCGTTACATTATGCCACTCTGTTTGCGTTTTTCGTTCATTGGTAGTTTTGTCCATATAAGACTCACTTGTAGCAACTGAAAAAGAAGCTACAGAAGAATTCCCTTCGAAATGTCGAACCTCAGGATCTTTTCCAAGATTGCCGACTAAGATGACTTTGTTAATCATGATGTGCGTTTTTTATTATTTTAAAATTTAGTTTTCTCACTCCAAATCTTGGAGCATTGAGTATAAATTTAACGAATTATCTTTTAAATACAAATCGATAATTTTAGGGAAAGCAAATTTACTCAAGTTTTTCCGATCTACTTTGATATAAGTATTTTTTTTAATTGAAAAATTGGCAGGCAAATCAATTTCCAAAAAAGTTGCAATGATCGTTCGATGGGTCAACTGTTGCCGAAAGGGAGTCGAAATATGTTTTATATCGTAGTCATAATCTTGAATCAAATCTTGCCAAATTTCATTTTTAGAGAGCACATCATTTTTTAAAAGTGCTTCCGTTTCTATCAATGGAAATTCGTAGAGGTTTTGCCAAATATCTTTTTGAATTCTTTTTTGCACCCAAACATCTTCCCCTGCATTCAGCACTAAATAATTAAAATACCTAGTCTTTTTTTTGATCTTTTTAGACTTGATTGGAAGGTTAGCAACTTTTCCTTTTTGAAAAGCTTGACAGTTTTTTTTCAAAAAACAATTTTTGCAATCCGTTAATTTTGGCGTGCATTGAGTTGCTCCAAAATCCATAATTGCCTGATTGTAAGTAGCTGCTTTCTTTTTTTCTAACAATACATTTGCAAGTGCTGCAAATTCTTTTTTTCCTTCCGTAGAATCGATGGGTGTTTCAATTCCAAAGTACCTTGACAGCACGCGATATACATTTCCATCAACAACTGCATGCGGCAAATCATAAGCAAAAGAAGCAATCGCAGCAGCGGTGTAAACTCCCACACCTTTGAGTTTTAATATTTCATCTAACGTATTGGGAAATTCTCCATTGAGGTTTTCCGAAATATTTTTGGCCGTAAAATGTAAATTTCTAGCGCGAGAATAATAGCCCAAACCTTCCCATAATTTCATCACCTCATCTTCTGGTGCATTTGCCAAGTCATGAACAGTTGGATATTTCTCTTTGAATTTTAAAAAATAAGGAAGGCCTTGTTCGACACGCGTTTGTTGCAATATTATTTCTGATAGCCAGATGTAGTATGGATTTTTTTCACCTTTCCAAGGCATCGGTCGGTCAATAGTTTTTGCCCATCTTAAAAGTTGTTTGGTGAAAAATTGTTTATCCATTTATTTGATGTTGACTTTTTTTTAGCTTTTTCTGAGTGCAGGGCAAAGTTAGAAAAGTATGTTTAACCACAGAGTGAACAGAGGTGTTTAAAACGTAGAACTATTTTTCCAAACATAATTACGAAAAAATAAAGAAGGCGACAAATTTGCATTTGTCGCCTTCATCTTAATAATTTTAATTTTCTTCTTTTAGAATCTCTCTTAATTCTTTTCTCTTAAAACTGCCATGTTATCGTATCGTTTATTAATCAATCCTTTCATTTCTTTTCGAGCAAAAAAGATTCGACTTTTAACTGTACCAAGTGGTAATTCTAATTTATCTGCAATTTCTTGATATTTGAAACCTTCGTAATGCATCATAAATGGAATTCGAATTCCATCGTCCATTCCATCAATCATTGCTGTTAATTCATCCATCATAATATTGCTTTCCGCTTTGTTGGAAATTACAACATTGCCTGAATTGATATAATAATCATTATCAGTCGAATCCATAATGGTATTCGCTCGCATTTTCTTACGATAGTTGTTGATAAATATATTTTTCATGATTGTAAACAACCATGCTTTGAAATTTGTACCTGGACGAAATTTGTCTCTGTTTGTCAACGCGCGGAAAGATGTCTCTTGATAAAGGTCTTTTGCGTCCTCCGTATTCTTAGTGAGGTTGTAGGCAAAAGAGTGAAGTAACTTGGACATTCCCTCGTATTGACCGTTAAATTCTATTGTTGACATAATTGATATTGTTTAGAGAGTAATTTTAAATAGATTATTTCTCAATGTATTACAAATTTAAACCATTGTTAAACAAAATCCAAATTACAATTAAACAAAAAGGCGTCTCTATTAAGACACTTTTGCTTAATGTTGAAGCATGAAAAACATAAATACCTGATAATCAATTACTTGTGTTGCAATTATTTATTTTACCCAAAATACTTTATTTTCAAAAAATATTGAAAGTTTTGATTTTTTACAATTTCCTTACAATTCATATTGAAAACATGCTGAACAAAAAAGAGGTGTTAAACTGCAATGTCTAACACCTCTCTTTTATTATAAAAATGGAAAATTCTATTTTTGGGCCTTGGAAACTAAATAAACCGCTACGATAAAGAAGATAATATTGGGCATCCAAACTCCTAACATAGGAGGTACTGTATCATTTGTCGCAAACGTAATGGAAAATTTAGAAAGGAAAATATACAGCGCCCCTATTCCGACTCCTATTGCCAAATGTAACCCCATTCCACCTCGTATTTTCCTAGCAGCAACAGCCAAACCAATAATGGTCAGAATAAGAATAGTAAATGGTTCAGCAGTTCTTCGATGCAATTCGGTTTCATATTTTTTCAAATTCCCTTTTCCTTTTTTCCTTCGGGTTTCCATAAAAGCTAAAAGGTGAGGCGTTGTCATCATTTCCTTATCCTCATTATAATAAATGAAATCCAAATGATTCAAATTAAGTGTCGTATCCAATTCTGTTCCTTCTTCAATTAAAAGAGACTCTCGGTTTTCATTGAAAGTTCGGACTTCATAATTCTTGAATTTCCATTTGTTGGGTGGTCCAATCCACTTGGCAATTTCAGCTTTGAAAAGGTAAGTCAATTGATTATTCTCAACTTTTTCGATTCTAAGATTTCTAGCAGAGGTATCTCTTTTATTATATTTTTCAACATAGATTTTTTTATTCGGACCAACGAAAAGATGCATATTCGCATCGTTTACTTTTTGACTATGGTGGTATATATAAGTGTGCTGAAAATTATAATGGGTTTCATTTGCCCTTGGAATCACATAATGATTTCCAACTAAATGCAAAGCAGTCAAAAAACCACCCGCCACTAAATAAGGAACCATCAATCTTCTAAAACTTATTCCTGCATTAAAGATGGAAATAATCTCAGAGTTAAACGCCATCCGTGAAGTAAAAAAAACAACTGCTATCAAAACTCCCAATGGAAACAAAAGACCGTTTATCCACAATACCCAATTGAGATAATAATCAACAATAATTTGTTTTATGGTAACTGGCTCTTCAATAAAATCTTCTACCTTATCACTAAAGTCTATGATGATAGAAATCATCGTGATCATCAGCACCGTAAAAAAGAAGGTGGATAAGAATTTTTTAATGATGTACCAATCGAGTTTTTTTAACATGCTTTTTTTAATGGTGAACGTAAAATCGTTAACGGTTAATCTTTCTTAAACGAATATCTAAATTGATATTTAGAATTGCCATCTTTTTTGAAAAGCTAACTTATATTTAACGTTGTTTTATTTTTTAACATTTTAGAGTCTTCTAGTTAAATTAGGTACTATTGCTTTTTTCCAATCATAAAAATCTCCCGCAATAATATGTTTTCGAGCTTCTCCGACTAGCCATAAATAAAAACTTAAATTATGGATTGATGCTATTTGCGAAGCTAAAAGTTCTTTGCTCTGAAATAAATGTCGCAAGTAAGCTTTGTTATGAAAACGACTTGTGGAAGCAGTACTTTCAGCATCTATTGGACTGAAGTCATCTTTCCATTTTGCATTTTTCATATTCAAAATTCCTTGGGAAGTGAATAGATGTCCATGACGAGCATTCCTAGTTGGCATTACGCAATCGAACATGTCGATTCCCAAAGCGATGCACTCTAATAAATTTTCAGGAGTACCGACGCCCATCAAATATCGAGGCTTATCTTTTGGTAAAATTCCGCAAACTAGTTCTGTCGTTGCATACAATTTATCAGCAGGCTCGCCTACTGCAAGTCCTCCGATTGCATTCGCAGGTCGGTCGAATGAAGCAATAGTTTCAGCTGATTTTACTCGTAAATCTTTATAAGTACTTCCTTGAACGATTGGCATTAACGTTTGTTCAAATCCATATTTTGGATCAGTCGAATCGAATCGGTCGCAACATCTTTTGAGCCAACGATGTGTCATTTCCATTGAACGTTTCGCATAATTATATTCGCAAGGGTAAGGCGTACATTCATCAAATGCCATGATGATATCTGCCCCAATCGTTCGTTGAATGTCCATAACATTTTCAGGAGAAAAAAAATGTTTCTCCCCTCCAATATGAGAACGGAAGGTTACCCCTTCTTCTTTTATCTTTCGAGTTCCACTCAATGAGTAAACTTGGTAGCCCCCACTATCTGTCAACATCGGTCTATCCCAACCATTAAATTTATGAAGACCTCCTGCCTTTTCCATTACATCCATTCCTGGACGCAAAAATAAATGATAGGTATTTCCCAAAATGATTTGAGCTTTTACCTCGTCTTTTAATTCTTGTTGGTGCACACCTTTGACTGTTGCCAAAGTTCCTACTGGCATAAATATGGGCGTTTTAATTTTCCCATGAGCTGTTTCGATAACTCCCGCACGAGCACTAGAGTTTGGATCTGTATGTTGTAAATCAAATTTCATAGGGTGCAAAAGTAGGGAAAAAATGAGTGATGAAGTATAAATGATGAGTGATGATTTTTTGAAAAGTAAGGAGTCAGATAAGAGGTTGGTAGCGGTGTTCCTCTTAAATAGAAAAGCGGTTGCTATCCAATTTCAGTAAAACACCAATCATCAAGGAAAAAGCTAAAAGGGAAGATCCTCCATAACTAATAAATGGAAGCGGAATACCAATAATCATGACCAAGCCCATAGTCATCCCTATATTGATAAAGAAATGAAAAAATAAAATGCCTGCAACTCCGTAAGCATAATTTCTAGAAAAATCAGATCGTTGTCTTTCGGCAATAACCGTTATTCGATATAAAAAAAGTAAGTATAGTACAATGATTCCAAATACGCCAATAAAGCCTTGTTCCTCTCCAACCGTACAGAAAATAAAATCTGTTGATTGCTCGGGAACAAAATCTAACTTAGTTCGAGTTCCTTGCAAAAATCCTTTTCCAGATAACTCACCTGAACCAATTGTGAGTTTGGATTGACGTAAATTATAAATTGCATCTGAAGGTGCTTTGGATGGATTTAACCAAACATTGATTCGAGATTGTTGATGAGGCTTAAGAATATTGTTAAAAGCAAAGTTGGCTCCGTAAGCAAATGTTCCACCAAAAATAATTAAAGGCAAGAGTAATTTGACCAATTCTTTTCGCCCATTTCTCCAAAGATTAAATGAGAGAATTGGGATTAATAAAAAGTTAGCAACAAAAATTTCTCGATAATATGGATGGAAAAAATATAATCCTACAACAGTTCCAATAATCATCAATGCAAGTCCAATGGCCCATTTCCGTCTTTCATTTTTTATATTATAAACAAAAATCCCTGCTCCAAGTAACATAAATCCGAGCACTACATAATAGGGCTGATAAATTAATGCTATGATAAATAAGGCAGTCATTGTTAAAGAAACAATGTAGAAATTTTCAGATAAACCAAGTCGATAAAAGAGGATTAGAAAAGAGGTGAAAACTATAGCAGAACCTGCATCAGGTTGTAAGAGAATTAAAATAATTGGAATGGTAATTAATCCAAAAGCAATGAACTGGGATTTAAATATTTTAAGATTAGCATTATATGAACTCAGAAAACTTGCCATGGCCAAACAAGTTGCAAACTTAGCAAACTCCGAGGGCTGTAAACTGAATCCACCTATACTAAACCAAGACGTTGCCCCACTTACCTTTTTTCCAATGATCAAAACAGCAATCAGAGACAAAATGGAAAGGGCATAAAATATATAGGAAAATGTTCTCCAAAACTTCCATTCTATAAATGAAATACCTACGATGAGGACAAATGAAATTATGATAAAAAATCCTTGCTTAGTTGCTTCACTACTCAATTCTCCAAAATCATTCCCTTTTGCAGTAGCTGCAATAATCATCATCCAGCCAACCACCACTAACCCTATGTAATAACTTAGAGTTTGCAAATCTACATTTTGGAATCCATTATTTCTACGAGCGCGAATACTCATTATTGTGGAGATAAATTACCGATGTTAATCAATTTAAAACTTCATTAATACTCACATTACTCTTAGTCAATAATGCACTTGGATAGTATTTTTTAAAATCTTTTAAAAGTCGAGTGGCATCTAACCGATTGGCAAAAGCACCAGCCTTTAATTTATAATATGGTTTAGAATGTACCCAATTCACTCGAATCAAAGGATATCTTTGGATAAATTTTGATTCTTCATTTTCTACCTTCCTTCGATCTGTCGTTGCCAACAATTGAATACGCCATCCTGAAATGGTGGTCGACATTCTATTTTGATCCATATGTTTTTGCACTAAGGATGCCACAGCAGGGTCTTCGTTTATTTGTACTTGAGCATGTGATGCTATACAAAAAAACAAAACTCCTAACAATACATTTACAATTCTTTTCATGACAATTTTTCTATTCCTTTTATAATTTTTATACTTGAAGATGTTCCTAATCTATCTGCTCCTGCTTCTATCATCTTTAGTGCTTTTTTAGCACTTTTAATTCCGCCTGATGCTTTTATCTTAATAGAACTAGGAAGGTTGGCTCTTAAAAACTCCACCACTTCTACCGTTGCTCCATCTCCATTAAATCCAGTTGAAGTTTTAACGTAATTTACTCCAGCCTCTGCACAAATCTCACAAAGTTTTTTTATTTCTTTTTTATTCAAAATTCCTGTCTCCAGAATTACTTTGATTATTTTACCTTTCATTTGAGTGGCAAGTGCAACTGTTTTAATATCATTTTGCACGAAATTCCAATCTCCACTCTTTACTGCACTCACATTAATAACGACATCTAATTCATCTGCTCCATCGTCAATCGCTTTGTGAATTTCCGCAGCTTTGGAAGGTGTCGCCGAATATCCTAAAGGAAATCCAATGACTGTAGCAATTTTCACATCACTATTTTTTAACAACATGGAAGCGTTTTGTACAAAATATGGAGGCACACAAACTGCATAAAACTTATTGGCTTCTGCCTCATTACACAATTTTTTAATATCCGTTTTCTTAGTGTTAATCTTAAGTGTAGTATGATCGATATACGTAGGTAGTTGTTTCCCTTTCACCGTTTTCTCTTTTTGTTTAGATAAAAATTATAGTTTCTCAAATGTCGTATGTTTGATGAGTTTAGGGTTCACCCACAAGATAAAAATTCTAACTTATACAAACGTATTTTGCAAAAAAAAAGGTCTAAAAGTTTTCCGAAAAACCTTTAGACCTTTTTTTTACCTAAAAATCAGAATTAAAATAATCCTCTGATTATATCTTCCTCTGTGATTCCTTCTGCTTCTGCTTTATAATTTCTTACGATTCTATGTCTTAATACATAATTCGCAATCGCTTGAACATCTTCGATATCTGGAGAGTATTTTCCACTAATCGCTGCATGACATTTTGCTCCCAAAACTAAATATTGCGAAGCTCTCGGTCCTGCTCCCCAAGAAATATAATCATTCACTTCTTGCGTCGCCATTTTTGTATTTGGTCTAGTCTTGGATGCCAAAGTAACTGCATATTCCAATACATTATCTGCAATAGGAATTTTTCGAATCAATTGTTGGAAAAATAAAATCTGCTCGCCTGTTACTATATTATTCAAATCGTATTTTGTTTGCTTTGTTGTTGCTTTCACAACTGCAATTTCCTCTTCATACGATGGATAATCCAATGTAATATTAAACATAAATCTATCTAACTGTGCCTCTGGTAAAGGGTATGTCCCTTCTTGCTCAATCGGATTTTGTGTAGCTAAAACAAAAAATGGTGAAGGCAAAATATGTCGAACACCATTTACTGTTACCGAACGTTCCTGCATTGCTTCCAAAAGTGCCGCTTGAGTTTTGGGAGGTGTACGGTTAATCTCATCCGCCAAAACGATATTGGCAAACAATGGCCCTTTATGAAATTTGAAATGACGACTCTCATCTAAAATTTCAGAACCTGTAATATCTGATGGCATCAAATCGGGTGTAAACTGAACTCGTTTAAAACTCAAATCTAATACCTCTGAAATAGTACTCACTAATAATGTTTTTGCCAAACCAGGTACTCCGACCAACAAACTGTGACCATTACTAAATAATGAAATAATTACCGCTTTGACTACATCTTCTTGACCAATAATTACTTTTGATATTTCAGAAGAAAGTGCTTTGTAAGCACCCGCTAATGCATCTACTGCTTCTACATCCGTTTTATATTTTGTTTCTGCCATTATCGTTTTTATATTTTTTTGTAAAATCCTATGTTCAATTCAAGGACAAATTTATTTTTAAGATGTCGCAAATTTATTAAAAAAATGCCAGATATGTAACGTTAAAATATATGGCTTTGTTTCGCGTCAAATAACTGACCTTTTTTAGTCAAACCTGAACAAGTATTATCAACGTTTTGAAGGACTAAATTCCCCCTGAACTGTGAGTCTTAATTAAAAAAAAGCAGCAACTAAAATTAATTAGTTACTGCTCCTTTATTTTTAGTTTTGTTCTTTTTTTATAATCGATCTAAAACATATTTTTGATAACCTCCATTGGATTTAAAATTTCCACAATCATCTCCTGAGGCAACTGGAAGATTCAAAATATAATCTACTTGATTTCGATAATCATAAGACCTTCTAGTTTGCATCCATTTTGTATCAGACTCGTCCAAGTGATTCATTATTGAAATAATTCCTGTTCGATCAAATATTGACGTTTGGCAAATTAAAGAAACAGCCATTTCATCCATCTCACTTGTCATCGTTTCATCGAATTTAAGCTCACCAAGCATTATCGAAACATCTTCTAAGGTTGGTGATCCAGGTGGTGGTGGAATTCCTTGGACAAAATTATTTAAAGTAGTCGTATTGAATTCATTAATCAAACGATTCAATAAATATTTTTCATGCATCAAAGTAGCCTCAAACGTCAAAATATAATATAATTCATATTCTTTTTCCAATGACCTTAGAAGGCCTGTGGAAAGATAAAGGTGTCCTCCAGGAGTTGTAAAGGCCGTCTTAACTTCATCCATATCTAAAATCGTTACTTGCCATTCTCGATTTCGATCCCATCGATCATCTGCAGGAGATTGCCCATCAATCTTAAAAACATTATGGGCTTGATTATATAATTTTTGAACGTACCAATAGACTGAATCGGCTGTTGAGTCGTGAGATAAAATTGGAAAATTGATTGGATCTGCTGCAATCTCAATTCTCATTTGATCGCCTAACATTTCTCTCTTTTCTTTGGTAAATGTACTCGGTGCGGGAACGTCTTCTTTTCTACAAGAAGAAAATGCTAGTACTCCAATTATGAAGACTAGAAAAAGGGAATTTTTTCTTACGGGTTTGGTGATTTTTTTTCTCATTATGTTGTTCAATAGTATTCTTTAGAAATCGGTTTGGAAAAGTGTAGGTTATATGGGATTATAATCGAACTTCTCATGTTTGTCACAAACTAGTTGCAAAAACCTGACCAAAAATCGTTAAAAGGTAAAATATTAGAAATTATTTCTCATTTAGAACACATTGATTTTCAACGTATTAGTTAAAATAAAATACTATCATGTTGAAATTATTCTAATGAAAAACATATGAGGGTTTTTATCTACATGAAGAGGTAGAGGAGGTCACATATTATCAATAATGGAGGTTGAAAGGGAATTTTGGAGAGAAATAAAGTTCAATTTAAATCTTTTTTTATACAAAAACCTGAATGAACTTAAATTCTTTTCCATCAAATAATCCTTTATCACTCAATTTCAATTGAGGAATAACCAGTAATGCCATAAAGGATAAGGTCATAAAAGGTGCAGTCAAGGTGCATCCCAATTTATTTTTTACAAAAAAATCAATTTCAGAATATGCTTTTGCAGTTTCATAACCATCGGCATTCGTCATAATTCCTGCTATCGGCAATGGTAAAACTTTTTCTTCTTCTGCACTCACCGCTGAAATTCCTCCTTGATTTTCGATAATCAAATTGACTGCTCGACAAAGTGATTCATCATCTGTTCCGACTGCTATAATATTATGAGAGTCATGTCCGACACAGGAAGCAATCGCTCCATTTTTCAAATTAAAATTATTGATAAATGCAATCGCAGGAGTTTGATTTTGATAGCGATTGACGACAGTCATTTTTAAGTTATCATTTTCCACATCAGAAATAGCTAATCCATTTTCGGTTCTAGGCTTGGCTAAAAAACTTTCTGTTACAATTTCTCCATCGATTGCTTTAATAACTTGCATTTGATCTGACTTCACTCTAAGTTGAAAGTCAGTCGGTGATTTTTTGTCTGTGAAAAAATTATTGATAATTTCTGCTTCGACTGACTCAAAAAAACTTTCACCATCTTCACTAACTAATTCACCATTGATATAAGTTGCTTTGACTTTAAATTTTTTAAGGTCATGAACTAATATAAAATCTGCGTCATCACCAATTTTCATTTGCCCAACATCCAAATTATAATGCTCCACAGGATTGATGCAAGCAACTTTCAATACATCAAAAACATCACATCCTTTTTCCACAGCTCGTGCAGCTAATTGATTGATATGCCCTTCGATCAAGTCGTCAGGATGTTTATCGTCTGAGCAAAACATCATTCGATCAGCATGCTTTGGCAACAAGTCAATTAAGGCTTCAAAGTTCTTCGCAGCACTTCCTTCTCGAATCAAAATCTTCATTCCCAAATCCAATTTCCCCAAAGCTTCTTCGTAAGTAAAACATTCATGATCGGTAGAAATACCAGCAGAAATATATTTTTTAGCATCCTCCCCCTTCAGCCCAGGTGCATGACCGTCGATAGGCTTTCCATATTTTTTAGCCATTTCAATTTTTGCCATGACCTCAGGATCTTCGAAAAGAACGCCCGGATAATTCATCATTTCTGCTAAATATTTGATGTCTGGATTTTGCATCATTTCCTCGATACCATCAACTCCAATTACTGCACCGGCCGTTTCAAAACTTGTAGCAGGAACACAAGAAGGTGCACCAAAATTAAACTTGAGTGGAACTTGTTTTCCATTTTCTATCATAAAATAAACTCCTTCAATTCCCATCACATTGGCAATTTCATGTGGATCAGAAACAGTTGCTACTGTTCCATGAGTAACAGCCATTCTCGCAAATTCGGAAGGAACTAACATCGAACTTTCGATATGAACATGTGCATCTACAAATCCAGGAAGGAGGAATAAATCGCTCTCGCCTGCTTTTTTTTCGATGCTTGTTATTTTTCCATTTTCAAAAAATATTTCACCAAAATAGATTTGGCGATTAGGAATATCAACAATATTTGCGGATATGGTCATATCTTATTTATTTTCGTAAAACGTCCTGTATGATTTTTAATTATTGAATCTAACAAGGAGAAGACTTAGCAGATCTTTCTTCAAAAAAACTTACTAAGTCTTCTTCTTTAATTTCTTGAGCGCTTCACTTATTATGTTATATTTAAAAAAATCTTGTAGCGCAGCCACACATTTTTCCTTATCAAAATACCATGCGCTGAATGGTAATGTAAATGTACTCAATCCAACTCGTTCCAACATCCTCCATCTCTCTATCGGCAATGCCGTTTCAAATTCGCCAGGAAAACCAATCAAATCAATACAGAAAGTTTTCCCTTCATGAATAACTACTAAATCAATTTCAGTCCCTGCAATTGGAAAGGCAACGTGCCATTCTTCCATTCCAAATGACTGAACACATTCAATTACTTCCTTTAAAAAGACATCCGATTTTTTTTGATTGAAAAATGTAGGAGTAATGTTATTGTTTTCCAATCCATAAATAAATCTGGCTAGCAAACTATCACTTTTTATTTTTTCTGGCGAAAAAGAAATAAAAACATGTTGCAAATAACGCGCTCGTGTAATGCTCACATTAAACACATCTTCCCGTGCTAAATAATTAAATGCAGCGGAATGACTTTCTTCATCTAAAGCAAAAGATAGAAACATAATTCCCTTTTCTTCTCCTTGAAATGCGTAAGGTGTTCCGATCAAAATACGATGTCGTTCCAATTCTTCGATAGAAAAAAGTTTTAAAATCCGTCGTTGTAAATAATCAACTTGATCTCGAAATGGAGAAAGGATTCCAATACTTTGACACAAATTTATTGCTACATTTTTTTCTCCTTCAATAATTGATTTGATCATTTCAAAAATCGTATCTGCTTCTTTTATATTAAAACCAGTTTTATTTCTTTGACCATTTACGGAGTGTAAAAAAGCATGTTGACGAAGAAGCGTCGCAGGGCAAGCGGTCATCACATCTAATTTTCCATCATAAAAATGAGTATTGCTAAATTGAATAATATCAGGCATACTTCTAAAGTGTTCATTTAAAAAATGAACTTGTTTTTGACTTTTGATCGAATCAGAAACCATATCAAGTAAGCTATTATTTCGATAATCCAATTGTTGGGCATTTCGACTTCCAACCTGAAATTGTTCGATCAGTTGATTCTGTTTGGCATTGGAAAGAAAAGACATGTGACGTAATTGTTTGGGATCACCAACTATAACTGCGGATTTTCCTCTTTGCAAAATTGGCAAAGAACTAGCAATATCACATTGTGTAGCTTCGTCAATAATTACTACATCAAAAAGTTCTTTTTGCAAAGGAAGGACTTTGTTGATGTCTGTAGAGTTGGCTACCCAGATCGGTAAGGCCTTTAAAATTTTCGCAAAATTAATTTCTTCAAAAATGGATTCTTTTCGATTACCTGTTCTGGCTTTGAAAGCTTTTACCAAAACTTGCATTTCATACCTCGATTCATTTAAAGCTTGACTTAGAAATTGATAAAATCGAAGTTGAATTAATTTTTTAAAATTTTTATTTCTTTGAAGTAATTCATTTTCGAGCAAAAACATTTTTTTCCAAAGTGGAATTTCCTTCTCCATTTTATTGGTCAAAAAATACATCTTGATTCTTTGGAAAAAAGATTCTTGGTATTGAAATAAAAAATCACCTCTTTCGATTTCTTGCTGAGTACGTGCTTTGATTCTTTTCTCAAGGGAAGCCAATTTTTTATTTTGCTTTTTCACTTGAATTCTTAAATTCTTCATTTCAAAATCAGTAACTTCTACCAGACCAATCCCACTTAATAAATTTTCTAATCTTTTCTGAAGGACCTTTTTATAATCTTTCTTTCCTGCTCGAACGACGATGCCATCCAATCCAAAATCTTTTTCAATTTTATCGGCTACAACATTTCCTGCTTGATTATTTTTGGACGCAATTAAAACTGATTTGCCTTGACTCATCAACTCAACTGCCAAGGCTGCAATCGTAAATGATTTACCTGTCCCAGGTGGTCCAATTGCCAAAGTCAGATGATGAGCGAAAGTAGATTGTAAAATATTTTCTTGGCTTTTATTTAAAACAATTGGAACGGTTAAATCGATCTTCTTGGAAATAGACTTTGTCTTTGCTGTTCCAAAAATTTCATTTAACGGAGTAGAAAAATTATTCCGCTCAGACATTCTTTCTAACTCATTTAAAATACCACGAGAGCCTACTGGTTTATTTAACATCGCAATCCCGCAAGCTGGAACGATCACAAATGGTGAATTCTCTTTTCTTTCTTTTTGAAAATCTTTTAACTTTTTGTTCGTCCACAGGGAAGGATAATTTTCTATTTTGGAAAAATCTAACTTTGGAAAAACCTCTTTTATCGTTTTTTCAATTTCAAAAACTTGATCAAATTGAATAAATCCTTTAGGTAATTTTTGGGTAAGATTTTCTAAAAGACCAGATTCTATATTCTCGGCGGCTTGAAGAATTGCTGGGTTAATGATTGGATTTTCTGCATCAATTGAAATATAAAAAATTTCATTTTCTATTTTCCTTTCGACCTGATGCAAATAAAGCGGTGCTACAATTTTTTGTTTTTTTCCAGCCACCATCATTTCTCCAAACATAAAAAAGGAGCAACAATACAATGCTTTTTCTTTGGAATAAACAGCTAATCGTTGGTCTACCTTTTCGCCCCAAACAGTTGGAACAGGAAATTCCAAAATTTTACCCTGCAATAATTCTGCACTTTCTAAGATGAGTGGTTGTTCTACTTTCGCACTATAAAAATTAAGCAAACTAATCGCTCGATAATCCGATTGATAGCATGACTTAAAATAATTAATTAGCGCTTTTTGCATGGTAGAAAAATTAGATTAAAATATTTCTGTAAAAAAACTTTAAAATATTTATAAAAGGGTACTTTTCGGAATCTATTAATTTTAAATATAAAAATGAACTTTAACGATTTTCTCCAAAAAGTCCTTTTTAACATCGGCAATCATGACGTAACTGTGCGACAACTTATTAGTTGGGGGATCGTTTTGGTCGGGACTTTTTTGATTTATCAATTAGTCATTAAAAAAGTTTTACCAAAATATTTCGCACAGGAGAAATATGTCATTCGAAACAATTCGAGAATTTTAAAAAGCATTCGAAATATATTTGCGTTGGTTGCTTTGATTGGAACGGTTTGGGCACTCGAAATTGATTTTTTGCTTTATCAAATGAAAACCGTGGGTATTCGGATTTCGACCGTTTTATATGCTTTGACAATCTGGCAAGTGGCAGGGATGTTGGACTGGTTGGCTTCCAAAGTTTTGGTTTACAATTATCATCGAAGTCGGAATGATTTAGATTATCAAACTTCTGTTGAAAAATACGCGAAAGAAACGGATAGTAATGCCGGTAACTTAGTACGATTGGTAATTTATGCTGCTGCGATTTTTTTGGTTTTGCAGAGTTTTAATTTAGAAAGTTACACCGTCATCAATTCGACAGATAATCCTATAAAAGTATCAGATATTTTAGAAGCTATTTTAATTGTTTTAGCTGCTCGATTGATCTTCTGGATGGTGACTCAGTTAGTTTTATTTCGATATTATAAACGAAGTCAAATTGACCCTGGCTCTCAATATGCCATTAATCAATTATTAAAATATGTCATTTATACGATGGCGATGTTGTGGGCGATTTCTAGTTTAGGAATTGAGATGACTGTTTTGTGGGGTGGTGCTGCCGCGCTTTTGGTGGGAATTGGTTTGGGGTTACAACAAACTTTTAATGATTTTTTTTCCGGAATTGTATTGTTATTTGAACGATCAGTTGAAGTTGGTCATGTTTTAAATATTGGAGGAATGATAGGGACGGTAAAAGAAATTGGCTTAAGAACTTCTTTGATTGAAACGAGAGATAGTATTACGGTTGTAGTTCCTAACTCAAAATTAGTAACTGATAATGTAGTCAACTGGAGTCACTTCGATGAAAAGGTGAGGTTCTCAATTAGCGTTGGAGTAGCTTATGGTTCGGATACTAAATTAGTTAAAAATATACTCTTAAGCGTTGCTGCGGAACATCCTGAAATTGTGGAACATCCAAATCCATTTGTTCGATTTACTAATTTCGGAAATTCGTCTTTGGATTTTGAGTTGCATTTTTTTTCTCGAAATTTTATTCGAATTGAAGATGTAAAAAGTGATATGAGATTTGAGATTGATAATGCTTTCAGAGAGAGTAATGTGGAAATTCCTTTCCCTCAACGAGTAGTGTGGATGAAGGGAGGCCAAGAAACGACACCCAATAAATAGATATAAATAAAAAACGCTTCAAGCGAATTAAATCTCTTGAAGCGTTTTTGTCAAAATAGTTTTTACTTTTTTTATACATTAAATTTCTTCGCCAACTCCTCTAGTTCAAAAGTTACAAAACATTTTTTCCCTATTGGACTAGTGAATGGCATTGCGCAAGCAAATAATTTATCCACTAATTCTTTCATTTCTTCTTGCGTTAAACTTTGTCCTTTTTTAATCGCAGAACTTCGAGCCATTGCACGAGCTATATTTTCCAAAATATTCAAATCTAAATCTCGATTCGATTTATATTGTTCTAATAATTGTTCGATAATTTTTTGTTCATCTTGCGATGATTTCAAATCAGCAGGAACACCATGAATCACAAATGCATCTTTCCCAAATTCTTGAATATCAAATCCCAACAAGTTAATTTGTGGCAATAAGTCTTTTAGAATTTCAGCGTCTGCAGGATTGAGTGTGATGTTCCGAGGAAACAATTCTTTTTGAGTTACTGCTTCTTTTTCATTCAACATACTCAAATATCGCTCGTACAAAATCCGTTCATGTGCCGCTTGTTGATCCACTAAAATATAACCTGATTTTATATGGCTTACAATGTAGGTAGAGTGAATTTGAAATAGTGGTTTTACATCTTTTGAAAAACTATGATTCCCATCATCCAATTCATTTCCTTCCGACATTCCACTTTCAATCGTGATCGGTTGGTCTGCAATATTTCCTTCTTGTGACTCATCATACTCATCTAAACCATCATACATTTTTTTCCAATTCTGCAAATTAGAACTATCCAATGGCGTGTTATTCGCCTTCGAAGAAAAAGTCTCATATCGTTCTCCTCCACTTGTAGTACCGCTTGAAGAACTCCCTCCTGAACTTCCTAAGAATGGAGGAGCAGAAATTCCTTCTCTTCTTGAATCACTCATATTTGGAAGTGGATGATTATTTAAAATTTGCTCTTGATCAAAATCTAATGTTGGTGTAATACTATATTGACCCAAAGCATGACGAACGGAAACTTTCAAATAATTATAAACTAATCGTTCATCATCAAACTTAATTTCTTGCTTCGTTGGATGCACATTGATATCAATTCTTGCAGGATCAATTTCTATAAAAATTACGTACAAAGGATAAGTGTCTTTTGACAAAACATCTTCGTACGCTCCCATCAAAGCATGATTTAGATAACCACTTTTGATAAATCTTCTATTGACAAAAAAGAATTGTTCTCCTCTCGTTTTTTTAGCAAACTCAGGTTTTCCTACAAATCCTTCTAAACGCAACGCGTCCGTCTCTTCCAAAACTGGAACCAATTTTTTATTACTGTTTTGCCCAAACATATTCACAATTCGCTGACGCAAATTACTTTCAGGCAAATGAAAAACTTCTGTACCGTTATGATGAAGGGAGAAAAATATATCTGGATTGGCTAACGCAACTCTTTGAAATTCATCAATGATATGACGCATTTCGACAGTCGTAGTTTTTAGAAAATTACGTCGCGCTGGAACATTGTAAAATAAATTTTTGATAGAAAGGCTAGTACCTGCATTGCATTGACAAGCTTCTTGAGATTTAATTTCTGATCCTTCCATCATCAACCGAACTCCGACATCTTCGTTGTGCTTTCGAGTTTTCATTTCCACCTGAGCAATCGCTGCAATCGAAGCCATTGCTTCGCCTCGAAATCCCATTGTCTTAATCGCAAACAAATCTTTAGCTTCTCTAATCTTGGAAGTTGCATGACGTTCAAAACTCATCCGGGCATCCGTTTCTGACATACCACAGCCATTATCAATGACTTGAATTAATGTTTTCCCAGCATCTTTAACTATTAATTTGATCTGAGTACTTCCCGCATCAATCGAATTCTCCATCAATTCTTTCACCACAGAAGCAGGTCGCTGAATCACCTCACCGGCGGCAATCTGATTTGCAATAGAATCGGGTAGGAGCTGAATCACATCAGCCATAGGTTATTGTTACTTTTTTTGTTTTCTAAAAATATTGGATTACATATCCAGAAATCATCCCATTATGTCTGGCAAATATACATTAATCATTATAAAGAGCCCTACAACTAGTACTACAATAATCCCCAATAGCAACATATTAGACTTAAACACCAATTGTTTTCGTAATCTAGGATTACTATTCCTTCCTCGACGTAGTTGTGATTTGATTCTTGCCTTTCTAGCTTCGGGATTATCCTCTTGCGATCCTTTGGCAATTTCAACACGTCGCTCCAAATCTTCCTTCTTTGCGTCGTAGTGTCGAGGCGTGTAATTAAATTTATGATGTTTAGGAACTCTGATTATTCTTGGTAGTTTCATAATAGATTTATTTTTAGAAAAAGTAAGATACAATATTGAGTGAAATTTCAGAAATGGTTTTTGTTAAAAGTCTTTGAAAATAAAGATGCTAACAAAACTGAAATTGGTGTAAACCGACGTACTCCGAAGCTCCCGCTTCGGAACTTATTTTCTCCGAAGCGAGAGTTTCGGAGTACGTACTTTACAACGTTTCCAAATCATTCAAATAAATTTCTGCTTGTTTCAAAATATCTGCTCGCTTCTCTCCGTCCATTTTATCCCACAATCGATAAGCCATTCCAATCCTTGGATTTTTTTCTAATTTATCTCGATGTCGATCATAAAAATTCCAATACAAACTATTGAATGGACAAGCTCGCTCTCCCGTTTTTTCTTTTTTATTATAAAAACAAGTTTTGCAATAGTGACTCATTTTGTCAATATAATTAGCGGAACTCACATAAGGTTTTGTTCCCACAATTCCTCCATCTGCAAATTGCGACATACCTCGCGTGTTCGTAATTTCTACCCACTCAATCGCATCAATATAAATTCCTAAATACCACTCATCCAATTCATCAGGAGAAATTCCAGCTAACAGAGCAAAATTCCCAGTTACCATCAATCGCTGAATATGATGTGCATAAGCATAATCCAAAGACTGCTGAACCGAATGTCGAACGCAATGCATTTTAGTTTTCCCTGTCCAAAAATAATTTGGAAGTGTCTTGTTATGTTTCAAAAAATTAAGCGTTGCAAAGTCAGGCATTTTTGCCCAGTAAACACCTCGCATGTATTCTCGCCAACCAATAATTTGCCGAACAAAACCTTCAATCTGAGCAATCGAAATTTTGTCTTGATTTTTCTCCCAATGTGCAATAGCAGCTTTGACCACTTCCAAGGGAGACAATATTTTCACATTCATACTGAATGAAATTCGCGAATGATACAACGACCAATAATGCGGCGTCATCGCATCTTGATAAGTCCCAAAAAGTGGTAAACATTTTTCAATAAAAAAATCTAAAACTTGTAATGCTTCCTCTCGGTTTGTTGCCCATATAAAATTAGTCGGATCAATATTTCCAATCGTTTTCACTCCTGCGTCTATGATGCGTTGATGGATTACAGAAACATCTTTTTCAAAAACCAAAGGTTCCAGCGGGACATGATCTTTCGGTAACTTTTTGCGATTTTCTTTATCGTAATTCCATTTCCCCGTCACCGGTTGATTGCCATCCATCATCAAGTCATACTTCCGCCTCATGCTTCGATAAAACGATTCCATGAGATACGTTTTTTTCCCTTCAAAAAAATCACGCAACTCAAACCGAATGCTCATAAAATGTTCTGAATCAAAAACTTTCGAAGTAATTTCTATCGCTTCGCAAAAACTTTTTAATTGCTCATCCAATCGATATTCATCTGGCAATTGATATTCAAAATGCTCTATCTCATTTTCCTCTATGACAACTTTTAAATTTCCAACAAGACTCTGTGTATTTTTTTTATCATCTAATTTCCAATAAATAATTTGGTGATTTTCTCTTTCTAGCCGCTTCCCAAAATTTTCCATGCTCGCAAAAAATGCAACGACTTTTTGGATATGATGAGCCACGTAATCCGTTTCTTGCCGCATTTCAAAGAGGACGTAAATAACGTTTTTATCTACTCTTTGAAACCATGAATGTTGTCCATTTAATTGATCTCCTAAAATTAATCGTAAAGTTTTTTTCATGTTTATTTTTTATTCCTTCGACAACGTTCGCTGCAATATTTCACCTCTCCCCAAACCTTCGCCCACTTTTTTCGCCATTTAAATGGACGTTCACAAACCACACATATTTTTTCGGGTAAATGTTCTTTTTTCATGTCTTCTAAACAATACTTCTTACAGGTTGTTTTAAAAAAATATTGTTCTTATATAAATTCTAAGGTTAAGCTAAAGTCGGAATCAAAAACGACCAAAGGAAGTGTTGGTTTTGACTTTAGCTTGACTTAAGACATAGAATTTATTTAAGAACTAAAAGGTAAAAAACAATAAGAAAATGAAGATTTCAGAGAAATATAATTTGACGGTACGAGATGTTGATCGCATTATCGAAATGGGTTGGGAAGATCGAACGACTTTCGATGCAATTGAAATGCAGTTTGATGTTCCAGAAAAAGATGTGATTAAATTGATGCGCGAAGAAATGAAATTGAGCAGTTGGAAAATGTGGCGCAAGCGAGTGCAAGGTCGCTCGACTAAGCATTTGAAAAAAAGAACTTTCGAAGAAGGGCGATACAAATGTTCTCGACAAAGGGCTATCTCAAATAATAAAATTTCGAAAAGATAATTATTTGTTCTTCACCTTCCTCGAAGGAATTACGTGTTTATATAAAATTCGTTTTGCCTCTTTTACTACACTTGGATCATCTCGATGTGACCATATTTTATTCCTTGCCACTTTTGCTGTCTCTTTCAAATTTATAATTGGTTTCGGATAGTTCTTCCCCAATTCAAAATTATAAAACTGCTGTTCCATCATTGTCATTTCCCAAGGCTCATGAATGAATTCCGTCGGAATGTTTTGTAATTCTGGAATCCATTTTTTTATAAAAACTCCATTGGGATCATGATCTTGAGATTGCTTGATTGGATTGTACATTCGGATTGTATTCAAGCCCGTGACACCTGCTTGCATCTGAAATTGTGGGTAATGAATCCCTGGCTCAAAATCCAAGAAAAGTTGAGCTAACCAATTCGAACCTTCTTTCCAATGTTGCCATAAATTTTGAGTCAAAAAAGAAACTAACATCGCTCGCATCCTAAAATTAATATAGCCCGTCGCATTCAAACATCGCATGCAAGCATCAACCAAAGGGTAACCTGTTTGCCCATTTTTCCAAGCTTCAAAATGAGTTTGATTTTCATTTCGTTCCAGCAAATTATATCCTCGATTTAGATTCTCAAATTCCATCCGATCTTCCATTTCAAACTTCTGAATAAAATGACAATGCCAATGTAATCGAGATTCAAAATTGGAAAAATTGCGTTTATAGGATTTATTCTCTTTTGCTTTTATTGACGCTTGATAAACTTGGCGAAGACTTAAATTCCCCCAAGTGATGTAAGGTGAAAGTCGGCTACAACCTCGACGACTTTCGAGCGGTTTAGAAATATGCCGACTGTAATTTTGAATTCGATTTTGAAAAAAATCATTCATGTATCTAAGACCGATGGAAGTACCTCCTTTTTGAAAATCAGGATGTGGTTGAGTAAATAATTCGGACATATTTTTCCCAAAAAAAGTAGGAGAAGTACTTTCAAAAGGAATAGAATTCAACTTTTGCAAATCAGAATTTTGCAATGGAGCATACATATATTTTTTCCAGAACGCAGTCCACTCAAATCTATTTTTTAACCCTCGAACAACTGCATTAGTTTGTGATTCTACCCATTCGATATTATTTTTTTTGCAAAAAAATTGAACTGCTTTATCTCGATCATAAGTAATTTTAATTCCAGTTTCTTCGTGCGAGAATATTTTCTTGATGGGAAATTGAGTTTGGATTTTTTCGAAAACATTTAATACTTCCTCGTGAAAAATATAGACTTGAGCATTATATTTTTTTAGCGAAAAATTCAAATCAACTAGCGATTCCCAGACAAATCTCCAATGTCTTAAATCGTATTGAGGTGCTCTAATTACGGAAGGTTCAAAAACATAAATTAACGCAATCGGATCACCTGCTTCAATCGCTAATTTTAACGGTTGATGATCAGAGAGACGAAGGTCTCTTTTGAACCAAACTAGATTTATAGATTGCATGGAAGTAGAACCTACTTAAAATGTGAATTGTTTTAAATTCGGTTTTTATTTCTAAAAATATTTCTCAGGGTCGTTGGCAATCTCTTCTATTTTCTGAAAATATTTCCCCACATGTCTTCCATCCACCACCGCATGATGTACTTGAACAGAAAGCGGCATTTGCATCTTTCCATTCATTTCAAAAAACTTTCCCCAAACAATTCGAGGAACTGAATCAGAAGGATGATGACGCATCGCATGTTCAAAACTAGTAAAACTCACCCAAGGAATGGAAGACAAAAAAAGAAAATCATCACGCCCAATTTCATCTTCAAAGGAAGGTTCTGTTTTCATTTTTTCACTTTTATTAAATGCTTTTTGGATAAAACTTTTCGCCTCCTTTTCATATTCGACAGTACAAAAACTGAAGACATCAGCTACTTCGGTGAAGACAGTAAATGAAGGCTGGACTATTTCATGTTCGAATACTTTTCCTTCTCGAATGCGCCATTTGAATTCTGGAATTTCATTGGCGACTCTCGAAACTAAATATACGATACTTGATGTGATGGGTAATTTACTTCTTTTCAAAAAAGATAAAAGATGAGTGATGTCCACATTTGCAGTAATATTAAAATGTGGATGATTCATGCTATTAAAAAACTCAAAATGTTTTTGTCGATGTGGATTTTCGAAAATGATTTCACGCATTTTTTTTTGACAAAAATAAGTTTTTTGAATAACAATTAGCACGTGGTGGTCTGCTTTAGTTGACCTAAAAAATTGGAACACAGGGACTATTTTACAATCTCAAAAGGGAAAGTAATTTTTCCTTTTTGAGAAAAAATCGCTTTGCTCTTTTTTCAGATCAGCTAAAGTAGGCCACCACGTGCTAAGTGAAAAAACTAAATGAGTAAACACATATTCTATCTAAAGAAAAACAAAAACTAAGAATCTCTGTTTTACATTTTTGACAAAAAAATCTAAAATTTTCTACCTATTTTTGCAGGCTCAATTTTTAACTATTCGACACATTTCGTTTCCACATAAATATGGCAAAAAGAACAACTACCAAGACAAAAAGCAACGGCACAAAAGTTAATAATGACTTTATTAATGTGATCGGAGCACGAGTGCACAATCTCAAAAATATCGATGTTCAAATTCCTAGAAATCAGTTTGTCGTGATTACTGGGATTAGTGGAAGTGGAAAATCTTCCTTGGCCTTCGATACGATTTATGCTGAAGGACAACGGCGATATATGGAAACGTTTTCTGCCTACGCTCGACAGTTTATTGGCGAGATGGAACGACCTGATGTGGAGAAAATTACAGGCCTAAGTCCTGTGATTTCTATTGAGCAAAAAACAGTAGGACGGAATCCAAGATCAACTGTTGGAACAATTACAGAAGTGTATGATTTTCTTCGATTATTATTTGCTAGAGTTGGTGAGGCTTACTCACATGTGACAGGAAAGAAGATGATAAAGTATACGGAGGAGCAAATGATGGAAAATATTTTTAAAACTTTTGGAGGGAAAAAAACACTTTTACTTGCACCTTTAGTTAGAGGTCGAAAAGGACATTATCGAGAGTTGTTTGACCATGTGCGAAAGCAAGGTTACACGAAAGTTAGAGTCGATGGAGAAGTGCAAGATTTGATTCCAAAAATGCAGGTAGACCGATATAAAGTTCATGATATTGAGTTGGTCATTGATCGTATCAATATGACCAAAGACCGCAAAGAACGTTTTGCCAAATCATTGCAAACTGCTTTAAAGATGGGCAATGGTTTAGTCTTCTTGACAGAGCAAGGAAAAAAAGAAGTGTTCCCTTACAGCAAGCATTTAATGGATGCGGAGACTGGACTTTCATACGAAGAACCTTCACCAAATGCATTTTCTTTTAACTCCCCTTATGGCGCTTGCCCAAACTGCAAAGGTCTAGGTGAAGTGATGAAAGTGGATATGAAAAAGGTGATTCCTGATGACTCAAAATCTATCAACGAAGCTGGGATTGTTCCCTTTGGTGAAGTCCGAGACAATTGGACTTTTAAGCAAATAAAAGCTATTGCCAAAAAATATAAATTCACTCTTTCTACTCCCATTAAAGATATTCCTAAAAAAGCATTGGACATTATCTTAGATGGAGGCGATGAGAGTTTTGAAATCAAAAAAGATTTTAAACATGACTTTGTTTACAACTTGGCTTATGAAGGTTTGAGCAACATGTTGGTTCGCTGGTACAAAGATTCTTCTTCTGAAAAAATTAGACGTTGGACGGAGGATTTTATGGTCATTGACAAATGTCCAACTTGTAATGGTCAACGATTAAAAATTGAATCCCTTCATTTTAAATTGGATGGGAAAAACATCAGCGATTTAGCGGTGATGGATTTTACAGACTTGATGAATTGGGTAGGGAATTTAGAAAAAAAATTAACGAAGCGACAACAAGCAATTGGCCATGAAGTGATCAAAGAAATTAAGTTACGAATTGGGTTTCTTTTGCACGTAGGTTTAGATTATTTAAACTTGGATCGACCTGCGAGAACTTTGTCAGGAGGTGAAGCGCAACGGATTCGATTAGCGACTCAGATTGGTTCTCAACTGACGGGGGTAACTTATATTTTGGATGAGCCGAGTATTGGTTTGCATCAGCGAGACAATCAAAAACTGATCGAAGCATTACGAGAATTATCTGAGATTGGAAATACTGTTTTGGTCGTCGAGCATGATAAAGATATTATGTTGGCTTCAGATTATTTAATTGATTTAGGGCCAGGTGCAGGTAAGCATGGAGGCGAATTAGTTGGTGCGGGAGTTCCTGAAACTTTTTTGAAAAAAGATACTTTGACCTCGCTTTATTTACGAGACAAAAAGAAAATTGAGATTCCGGAAAAACGACGAAAAGGCAACGGCAACTTTTTGGAACTCAAAGGTGCGAATGGCAATAATTTAAAAAAGGTAAATATCAAAATTCCTTTAGGTACTTTTTGTTGTGTGACTGGAGTTTCAGGAAGTGGAAAATCTTCTTTGATAAATGAAACACTCTACCCTATTTTGCGCCAGCATTTTTACAAAAGTATCAAACGACCGATGGAATATAAATCGATCAAAGGTTTGGAACATGTGGACAAAGTGATTGAAATCGATCAATCTCCAATTGGACGAACACCTCGATCGAATCCAGCAACTTACACTAAAATGTTTGATGAAATTCGAAAGATTTATTCGAGTTTACCCGAGGCCAAGATTAGAGGTTACAAACCTGGTCGTTTTTCATTTAATGTCAAAGGTGGTCGTTGCGAAGAATGTCAAGGTGCAGGTAAACGAAATATCGAAATGAATTTCCTCCCTGACGTACAAGTTGATTGCGAACGATGCCAAGGTAGAAGATATAATCGAGAGACTTTAGAAATTTTATACAAAGGAAAATCCATCAGCGATGTGTTAAATATGACGGTGGAAGAAGCCGTTGACTTTTTTGAAAAAATCCCAAGAATTCATTCAAAAACCAAAACGCTAAAAGATGTTGGTTTGGGTTATATCACTTTGGGGCAGCAAGCGACTACTCTCTCAGGAGGAGAAGCTCAACGGGTAAAACTTTCTGAAGAATTATCAAAAAGAGCAACTGGAAATACAATTTATATTTTGGATGAACCGACGACAGGTTTGCACTTTGATGATATTCGTCAGTTGCTCAGCGTATTGAATAAATTAGTAGAAAAAGGAAATTCAATTGTGGTGATCGAACATAATTTAGATGTGATAAAAGTAGCCGATTATGTGATTGATATGGGACCTGAAGGTGGTAATAGAGGTGGAATAGTAGTGGCGCAAGGGACACCTGAAAAAGTGGCAAAAGTGAAAGAAAGTCACACGGGACAATTTTTGAAAATGGAATTGTAACTTACTTTTTGTCAAAAAGAGAAAAACCCGATTAAACAAAATTGTTTAATCGGATTTTTTTTGTCAAAATTAATAGCGCTTCACCCAACAATCTCTATAACTCGACACGTTTTATACATTTTTAGAGCGAATTTTCTCTCATTAATCAAAAAAAGGTTTTTACTTTGTTTCTAGTTCTAAATTTCCTTAATTTTAGGAACGTAACAAAAACTCTAAACTTACAATCACATCACCATGAAGAAGCTGATCAACAAGGGAATGCAATTCTTTTTCCAGCAACGCTACAAGCGTATTCTTCATTTCATGGAGCACCCTCATGAAGTGCAATCCGCTGTACTCAAGGAGCTCATCCAATCTACTAAACACACCGAGTGGGGAAGGAATCACGATTTCAAATCTGTCAAAACTCAAGCTGATTTTGCCGAAAGAGTACCGATTCAAGATTATGAATCGTTGAAACCTTATATCGAAAGAATGATGTTGGGAGAATCCGATGTGTTGTGGAGTGGAAAAGTTAAATGGTTTGCCAAATCTTCAGGAACTACTAGCGACAAGAGTAAATATATTCCAGTTTCCAAAACGAATTTGAAAAAATGTCATATTCGAGGAACTTGGGACACCATGAATTTATTTTACCATAATCGACCAAATGCTCGCCAATTTGAATGTAAGAGTTTATTGATGGGCGGAAGTTTGGATCATTTCGATACTTATCCTGAAACTTTGATTGGAGATGTTTCTGCGATCATGATGGAAAATATGCCTTATATCGGTAGACCATTTTTTACACCAGATATTGAAACGGCAACGATGCGTAAGTTTGATGAAAAACTCGAACGGATGGCACAAATTACGAGTAAAGAAAAAGACATGGTGATGATTGGTGGAGTACCAACTTGGACAATGGTTTTCTTAGATCGAATTTTAGAATTGACGGGTAAGAAAGATATGTCGGAGGTTTGGCCTGATTTAGAAGTTTATATTCATGGAGGTGTTAGTTTCGAACCTTACCGAGAGCAATTCCATAAATATTTCCCTTCGGGAAATGTTCAATTCATGGAAATTTATAATGCGACGGAAGGTTATTTTGCGATTCAAAATGATTTGAATTCGAGAGATATGTTGTTGCTGTTGGACAATGGAATTTACTATGAATTTTTACCAGCAGAAGAATGGAACAAAGATAATCCAAAAGCAATTCCACTTTCGGAAGTTGAGATGGGAAAGAACTATGCGATGGTCATCAGCACCAATTCAGGTTTGTGGAGATATGTACCTGGTGACACCATCATGTTTACTTCCACCTCACCTTACAAAATTAAAATCACCGGCCGAACTAAGCAATTTGTCAATGCATTTGGCGAAGAAGTTATGGTCTCGAATACAGATAAAGCATTGGCTCAAACTTGTCTATCAACCGGTGCTGTTGTTCTAGAATATACTGTTGCGCCAATCTTTTTAGAGAAGCAAGGAAAAGGTGGTCATGAGTGGTTAATTGAGTTTGAAAAAACACCTGATGATCTTAAAACATTCAATAAATTATTGGATGAAAATTTGCAAAAAATCAACTCCGATTACGAAGCAAAAAGATATAAAGGCATGGCTCTCAAACAACTTAAAATGCGACCAATGCCAAAAGGTACTTTCCATAAATGGTTAAAGTCAAAAGGTAAATTTGGAGGCCAGCATAAAGTTCCTCGATTAGCTAATCATCGAAAATATGTAGACGAGATTTTAGATTTTTCGAGTGGAGTGACTCAGTAAAACATTTAAATTCACCAGGTGATTTTGAGTCATATTATGAATAAAAAAAAGGATCATCCAATATTAATTGGATGATCCTTTTTTTATTTTTTTCCTGCAAAATCAATTTTGCGAAGCGCTATCTATAAAATTCAAGAGATCAGGATAAGAAGCAGATTGAGATGCTGACTCACTTTCACTCAATCGAATTCCATTGATGTAAGGAACAACTTCCGCAATTGTGATTCCTTGGCGTTGGAGTTCTTTTCGAAGATAATTAGCCGATTCAAAAGTCTTATATAAACCAATCGTGTAATTATAATATTCAGAATCAGCACTACTTTCCACCATCGCATCAGGGTAATCCACAATCATTCTACTATTATAATTTTGCTTGATTTCAGCTACTTGAACTTTGTACGACAATCCTTTGATCACTTTACCATAATATATCCCTTTTGATGCAATCATCCCTTGCTCCACATTTGGTTGTTTTACAATAAAATTGATCGGCACTCGCTGAATATTAAATAGTTTAAAATCAATTCTTCGATTCAATCTTTGCCCTAGTAAATTGGGAGTGTCACCAAATACATTTTTTGCAATGGGGAAATTTGAACCACATCCTTTTAATAAAATATTGGAAGGTTCAACTCCACTTTTAATCAAATAATCAGCTACTTGCTCTGCTCTTTTAATAGAAAAAAACAAAGAAAATTGTGCTTGATCTTGATTGTCAGCATTACCGGTGAGTTCAATTTTCAATTGAGGATATTCTCCCATCAATTGTATAATTTCATTCAACTTTGCAATATTATTTGCACTCAACAAATCATCATCTGAATCATAATATATTGGCTCTACTTCAAACTCTCCCATCTCACCTTTGAAGGCATAATCATTATTATTTACATAATTAGCATCCGGCTCAAGGTTTAAATTTTTAAATGCTAACGTATGAAATCCAGGTGGTGTAGAAGAAATTAATTGTTCTAGATTTTGAGTTTTAAAATATGCCATGTATAAATCTTGTCCTCCATACCCTTCTACTCTTGAGGAAGAAAAATACCCCAACGAACCATCTCTACTCAATCTAAAATAACGATCATCTCTTGGGGAGTTAATAGGCAAACCTAAGTTTTGTGGTTTATTCCACTCCTTTTTAAAATCATTAAAGCTCGCCTTATAAATATCAAATCCTCCCATCCCTTTTGTAGTGTTAGAACTAAAATACAAGGTTCGACCATCCTCTGCCAAAAACGGAGTAGACTCATCGTAAGCTGAATTTATGGTACTACCTAAGTTAAGTGGAGGGCACCATTTTCCATTTGACTTTTGAGAAATATACAAATCACTTCCTCCAAAACCACCTTCAATTCTACTCGAAAAAACAAGTGTTGAATCATTAAAAAAATAAGGGGAAGCATCACCTCTTTCAGCGACAATCGAACTTTCAAATCTATGTGGATACAAAGGTTTATCTTCAATTGGTTTAAATGAATCAACCAAAATTTGTCCACTAAAAAGATCAAACCCTTTGAACAACAACATCGCTGACCCATCTCCATTAAAATCTAAAATGACATCATTTTGAGTACTGTTCAATAAATTACTCATGCGTTTAGGATTGGTCCATGTACCATTTTGAAGCATGATAGAAAAAATATCACTTGAGTATTTTCCTTTTAAATCATCCAATTTTCCTTCCTTATCTCGGAGACCACCTAAGTTGCTAGTACGAGCAGAAGAAAAATATAATTTATCAGGGTCATTTGGACTTTCAACTGAAGCAAATTCATCAAAACGTGTATTTACATTTTCTCCTAAGTTTTCAACAACCGCTAATTCTTTTTGATATTTTATCTTTAATCCTTGTGCACATCTTTTAATCTCATCTTTTACGGCTAGTCGATTAGAATCGTTTGAAGGACTATTTTTTAAATATAATTTATAGTTTTTTATTCCTTTTTTAAATTCCTTTTTAGAATGATAAGCACAACCTAAATAGAAGTAGGCCAAAGCTTTAGGTTTCTTTTTATTATAGACTAGTGCGGATAAGTAGTCAATACTCTTATCTACTTCATTATTGAAAAAATAGCAAATCCCAAGACGAAGTTTTACCTCCTCATCTTTCGTTTTTATTTTATCATATTTTTGATACAACTGGAGTGCTTCAAAAAATTTGTCATTTTTGAAGTAAAGGTTGGCTTTGTCTTTTAATTTCTTTCCAGAAGATTGCCCTATTCCTGCAAGGCAAAAATAAAAGATGAAAAGTATTGTTGATATAAGTTTTAAAATGTTCATAATTCACAGTTTTGAGATTTGCCAGGGTGTGATAGGCTAGCTTTGAAAAAACTATTTGAATTATCGTTTAACGGTTTGGGGAATTTTTTGTGTCTTTTTTTTTGGGAAAAAATAAAAAAAGAGGTGATTCTAAAACGAAGCACCTCTTTTAAATATTTTAAATTGTTCTTTCTCCATCGAAAGCTTCCAAATATTTTCCTACTCGACTCAAAAATGATCCTCCAAGGAAACCATCTACGATCCTATGATCGTACGATAAGGATAAAAACATCAGGTGACGAATTGCAATTACATCTCCGTATTCTGTTTCAACTACGGCAGGTTTTTTTCGGATTGCTCCAACCGCCATGATTGCTACTTGAGGTTGATTAATAATTGGTGTTCCCATCACATTTCCAAATGTTCCTACATTGGTCAAAGTAAATGTTCCACCTTGAATATCTTCTGGTTTAAGTTTATTAGCTCTTGCTCTTGTTGCAAGATCATTAACTGATTTAGTCAATCCTAACAAATTCAAATGATTGGCATCTTTAATAACTGGTACAATCAAGTTTCCAGAAGGAAGAGCAGCAGCCATTCCGATATTGATATTTTTCTTAACAATAATTTTAGTCCCATCTAAAGACACATTAATCATTGGAAAGTCACCTATTGCTTTAGTAACTGCTTCTATAAAGATCGGAGTAAAAGTGATTTTTTCTCCATGAGTTTTTTGGAAATCAGTTTTAATTTTATTTCTCCAGTTAACAATATTCGTTACATCAACTTCAACGAAAGAAGTAACATGTGGTGAAGTATGTTTTGACATCACCATATGCTCTGCGATTAATTTTCGCATTCTATCCATTTCCACAATTTCATTTCCACCATCAAATGAAATTTGAGGTTGAGTAGATGTAGCAGTTGCTGGCGTAGCCACTTTTGCAGCAGGTGCAATAAAAGTACTTGATGAGCGATTAGAAATATAACCCAACATATCTTTTTTAGTTACTCTCCCCTTTGCTCCACTTCCTGGAATTGTCTCTAATTCAGCTACACCAATATTTTCTTGCTTGGCAATATTTTTCACCAAAGGAGAATAGAATCGATCGCTGTTTGCAACTCCATTCGTAGCTGTTGCTGGAGTAGCAGTTACTACAGCAGGAACTGAAGTTGGTTCCGTTTTTCCATTTTGTTGCCCATTTGCAGCTGGAGCTTTATCCATACTTGGAGCTGGAGTTGAGCTAACTTCTTCACCTTCTGTAGCGATGATGGCAATCACTTTTTCGATTTCAACAACATCATCTACTTGGAAAAAGATTTCTTTGATTACTCCTTTTACAGGAGAAGGCACTTCAGAATCCACTTTATCTGTGGCAATTTCAAGAATGGTTTCATCTACGTCAACAGCGTCGCCAACGTTTTTTACCCATTTCAAAATGGTTGCCTCCATTATACTCTCACCCATTTTGGGCATAATTAATTCTACTTGAGCCATATTTTTTTTTTAGGTTAAATGGTTTGGTTAGGTCATTTTATTTTCCAGCGCAAAATTACAGGAATTATAGTTCTTATAAAAATGGTTCCTAGACAAATCCTCCGTTTTAAATCAAGATAAAATTTCCCCTTTCGTCGTTTTTAATTCCAATTTTAACTTGATCATAGAGTTTGTTTAAGAACGTAAAAATTTTCGAATCATATTCAACGCGACAGTTGTGGTGTATTCGATGTTTTTCATACGATCTTTCCACAGATTTAGTTGATATGTTTTGGTATTATTTTTATCTCCGATAGCTATCCAAATTGTTCCAACTGGTTTTTCAGGTGTTCCACCATCTGGGCCGGCTATTCCAGAGATCGCAATAGCAATATCAGTTTTCAATAAATCTAATGCTCCTTGAACCATTTCTTTGACTGTTTCTTCGCTGACTGCACCATGCTTTTTAAGCGTTGATGATTTCACTTGGAGTTGATTCATTTTTACCTCATTAGAATATGCGATTACACTTCCAATAAAATATGCTGAAGAACCTGGAATTGAAGTAATTTTATGTGCCAAAAAACCTCCTGTGCAACTTTCTGCAGTCGCTAAAGTTTTTCCTTTTTCAATCAACATCCTACCAACGACTTCTTCTAGTTTTTCTTTTTCAAAACCAAAAATAAATTCCGAAATCAATGGTTTAAGTTCCTCTACTTTTTGGTCCAGTAAAGTATTCAATTCATTTTCATCGTCACCAGTTCCAGTCATTCGCAATCGAACTTGACCAGTTCCAGGGAGGTAAGCCATTTTTATATTTTTGGGTAAAGCTTCGAGAAAAGGATCGATTTGATCAGCAATTCTACTCTCACCTTCCCCAACGGTCAAGATCGTTCGATGGGCAATTGGCTTCCCTGGAAATTGATTTTTTAATTTTGGTAAAACCTCCGCTTCCATCAAGTACTTCATTTCATAAGGAACTCCAGGCATCGAAACCAAAACTTTTCCTTGATGCTCAAACCACATCCCTGGGGCAGTTCCCATTTTATTCATCAACAAATCTGCATTGGCAGGCATGTATGCTTGTTCGTGGTGTGACTCAGTCATGCTTTTTCCAAATTTTTGAAATAAGCGTTGAATCCGATTATAAGTTGACTCACTAAATAGCATCTCTACACCAAAATAATCAGCGAGTGCTTTTTTAGTAATATCATCTTTTGTTGGTCCTAAACCTCCCGTTAGCAAAATTATATCTGCTTCCGAAAATGCAGCATCTACTGCATCGGTAATATCTTTGCGAGTATCGCTAACGGTTACTATTTTTCCAACTTGAATGCCTTGCATATTCAATTGTTGCCCCATCCAAGCGGAATTGGTATCGACGATTTGCCCGATTAAAATTTCATCACCGATAGTTATTATGTGTGCTGTCATTGCTATTTTTTTTAGTAGTTGTCAGAAACGAGGTTCGTCGCTTTGCTCTCTATCAAGAGTCAGGGGGTTCGTGTTTCTCCCAATATTTGATTTAATGTTTTCCAAAAACGAGAGAAATAAAAAAACTGACTCCTGATTATTTCCCAAAGACAAATAACCTGAATCCTGACGCCTCGTTAATCTACTTCTTCATAATCAATAAATTCCCCTTCTTTCTCCTCATTTTCTTTAATTTTCGAGTTCTCTTTTTGATTTGCAGAACCCAACTGAGATTTCCACGTATTATACTTATAAACCATATATATTAAGCCAAAAAGAATTAAATATTTCATTTCTAATTTTTTTTGCAAAAATACACTTCATTCTGCTAAAAATGCTATTGTTTTAACTGATGTTACACATATAAACGTTAGCAATATTTTATTACTTTTGCAGTTCTTTTAAAAATGCGTTTTTTTTTATAAAACCTTTTATTTCCGCGAGAGGTTCACGCTGATCGCAACATTTAATTAATTATTCAGCTAATGGATTCATCATTTAAAAAGTTAGTCAATATTGCCGGTTGGACGGTTTTTGGAATTGCGACCATCGTATATTTCTTTTCAGTTGAACGGACAGGTAGTTTGTGGGATTGTGGAGAGTTTATTACAGGTGCTCATAAACTTCAAGTAGTTCACCCTCCTGGTGCAGCTTTATTTTTATTAGTTGGACGAATGTTCGCTATGGTCGGAAGTGTCTTTTCAGATGATCCAGCTAATATTGCTTTTGCCGTAAATATGCTTTCTGGAATTTGTAGTGCATTCGCAGCAATGTTTATTTGCTGGGTGACGATTATGATGGGAAAAATGGCGATAGTTGAAAAAGACGAAGCTCCAACCTCAGGACAAGAGATTGCCCTATTAGGTTCAGGTGTGATTGCAGGTTTGGCAACGGCATTTTCAACTTCGATTTGGTTTTCAGCAGTTGAGGGTGAGGTATATGCGATGTCAACGTTTTTTACTGCATTGACACTTTGGGCAGTTATCAAATGGTATAACTTACCAGACAAACCAGATTCAGATCGTTGGTTAGTTTTTGCTATTTATTCAGCAGGACTTTCTATCGGAGTCCACCTTTTGAGTATTTTGACTTTCCCTGCGTTAGCGCTTTTTTATTATTTTAAAAAATATGAAAACCACACCTTGCTAGGAATGGCAGGTGCTTCTGCAATTGGAGTTGTGATGATTGTAGCTTTACAAAGTTTGATTATTACTGGAATTCCTCATCTATGGACTGCCTTCGAATTGATGACAGTTAATTCATTTGGATTACCATTTCACTCAGGAGTTGTTCCAACTGTTTTGTTGGTTGGATCATTATTGGCACTTCCTCTACTTTATCTTCATGGAAAAATAAAATCACTTACTCCAATTTATGTTGCTTTAGGAGTTTTGGCTTTGACTGTTTTCTATTATTTAAGTTATGGAGGAGGTCCTGGTTCAAGCATCACGCTAGGTGGTTTTACAAAATTAGCTATCCTCATTGGAGTATTATTTATGGGAGCAACTTATGCGCTTGATAAATATCGATATATAGCTCAATTAGTTTTGGTGAGTATGACATTGGTGGTTATTTCATTTTCGACAGTTGGAGTTATCGTAATTCGAGCTAATGCGAATACGCCAATTAATATGAATGCACCAAGTGATCCAATGCGATTATTGCCTTACTTGAATCGGGAGCAATATGGAGAACGATCATTATTTAATGGCCCTAATTTCGATTTACCTCGAAAAGCTATTACAACTGAAGTTGAAAATAGATATGGACGGGTAGCAGGAAAAGATAAATATGTTATTACAGATCGAAAAATTACTCAAAATATAAAATCAAGATACAAAACGCTCTTTCCTCGTATGCAAGATGGTTCTCAAAGCCGTCCTCAATTATATCGTATTTGGATGGATACTTGGGGAGCCAAAGGTTCGCCAAGCGTTATGGATAATATTCAATTTACCATCCGATATCAAATTGGATGGATGTATTGGCGATACTTTATGTGGAACTTTGGAGGAAGACAAAATGGCGATCAAGGATTTTATTCTTGGGATGCAACCGATGGAAATTGGCAATCAGGAATTAGCGTTTTAGATGGTTCCAGACTTTATAACCAAGCAGATGAACCTTCGAGATTAGCGAATAATAAAGCAAGAAATAAATATTACCTACTTCCTTTCCTTTTCGGATTACTAGGTTTGTTTTTCCATTTTTCCAAAGATAAAAATGGAGCGATGGGACTTTTTGCCTTATTCATAATTACAGGAATTGGTTTGATTATTTATTCCAATCAACCTCCGAATGAACCTCGAGAAAGGGATTACGTTTTGGTCGGCTCCTTTTTCACTTATTGTATCTGGATAGGAATGGGTGCGCTTGCTCTCTTTGAATTAATGAGAAAGAATGCCAATGTTGCTGGAAAAATTGCGGCACCTGTTGCGATTGCAATTGTGATGATTGCACCACTTTTGATGGGTTTCCAAAACTTTGACGATCACTCTCGAAAGGATCATTCAGGTGCCAGAGATTATGCCAATAACTTCTTGGAATCATGCGAACAGAATGCAATTATTTTCACCTATGGTGATAATGATACTTATCCACTTTGGTATGCACAAGAGGTAGAGAATATTCGAACTGATGTTAGAGTGGTCAACTTAAGTTTGATTGCTGTAGATTGGTACATCGAACAATTGAGAAGAAAGGTTAATCAATCGGATGCCATCAAAATGAGTATTCCGATGGAGCAATTAAGAGGGTATAAACGAAACCAACTGATTGTAGAAAGGGATCCGGTTAGAAGAGAATATAAAATGGCATTGTGTAGTGCAATGAAAATTGTAGGGGAAGATAATCCTGCTCCTACTGGTGGTCAACTAGAAAGTTATATGCCTACGAGTAAATTAAGCATACCTGTAGATATGGCCAAAGCTAGAAAAATGGTCAACCCTGAAGATTATGATAAAATTGTCAATGAAATAGTTTTTGATATCGATGATATTTATCGAGAGGAAAATGAAAAAGCGTTGGCTCAAGGAAAAACTCCTCGAAATAACACTCAATTGCTAAAAGGTGATGTTGCTCTTTTGGATATTATTTGTTCTAATTTTCAAAATCGACCAATCTACTTTGCCGTTACTTGCCGACCTCAATCGATGATGGGATTAGATGATTATTTCCAATTGGAAGGTCTAGGTTTAAAATTAGTTCCTTTGAAAAATAGAGACAGACAATTTGGTTTCTTAGGCATGATGGGAAAAGGAAAAATTGATGCGGACAAGACATTGGAATTAATGTCGACTAAATTCCGATGGGGTGGATTTGATAAACATGAAACTTTTATTGATCGAAGTTTCGGACCGGCTATCCAATCTCAAAAAGCAGGAATGGTTCGAGCTGCACAAACTTTCCTTGAAAGGGGTGATAAAGAAAAAGCAGTTCAAACAGCTGACTTATTTTTCAAAGCATTCCCTTTTATGAATTTCCGATATGAGTTCCAATCACTTCAAATGTTGGACATTTATGTGAAATCAGGAGCGTACGAAAAAGCAAAACCTCAGATCGAATTAATGGCTAACGAGACGGAAGAGTATCTAAACTTCTTCCAAACTATTGATGAGGAAACTCGAACTAGTCGATACGGTTTTGGTCGAGAAAATCAATTTTATAATGGTTACCGACAAGGGAATCGAATTTCTCCGGGAGCAAAAGATGAATTGATCAGACTAGTACAAGAAGGTGGTGATACTGAATTCTTAAATCAGTTGAAAGAAAAATTTAAACCTTTTGATTTAGCTCCACTTAGGAATTAAATTTATTAGAAATAAATACAAAGAAGCGGTACTTTTGCAAAAAAGTACCGCTTTCTTTTTGACTTATTTTAAAATTCGGTTTTCAAAAACAAAAAAATGAATATCAAAAAAATTGCTATCGGTTGTGATCATGGAGGATTTGCTTATAAAGATGCCATCATAGAATTATTAACTAATCAAGATATTGAAGTCTTCGATTTTGGAACTGATTCAGATGCTTCGGTGGACTATCCTGATTTCATTCATCCTGTTGCAGAAAATGTTGAAAATGAAAATGTTGAGCTTGGTATTATTCTCTGTGGAAGTGGAAATGGCGCAGCAATGTCTGCCAACAAACACCAAGGAATTCGAGCTGCTTTATGTTGGACAGAAGAATTAGCAGCGCTAGCTCGTCAACATAATAATGCAAATATCATTTCGATTCCTGCTCGATTTGTCAGCAAAGAATTAGCTTTGGAAATGGTCAAAACTTTTATCGCTACTGATTTTGAAGGAGGTCGCCATGCACGACGAGTAGAAAAAATTAGCTGCGTTTAAAATAATGATGAATGGTTAACGGTGAATGGTTAATTTCTCGTTTGTGATTAACTATTGAGTGAATTAATTGTTTACCATTATATAAAAATAATGAAGAATCGTTAATTTCTCGTTTATGTGATTAACTGTTCACCATTAAGTATTAACCATTATTTAAAATATGAATAAAAATAAGATAGATTATTTATTGTTAGGTCGGGTTTTAGCTTTGGCAAAGCCTTACCGAAAAGTATTCATCCTCGCTGGAGTGTTGACTGTTCTGTTGGCTCCATTGGCCATTCTTCGCCCGTATATTATTAAGATCATGGTAGACGATTATATTTTCAAATTTGATATTCCAGGTTTGACAAATATGGCGATGCTTTTGGGAGTAATCTTAATGATTGATGTAGCACTTCGATATGTTTTTATATATTCTACGAGTTGGTTAGGGCAGTCGGTTATTAAAGATTTGCGGGTTCGAATGTTCAATCATATTTCGAGTTTGCGGTTATCTTATTTTGATACAACTCCGATTGGAACTTCGACCACTCGAACAATTAATGACATTGAAACAATCAATACTGTTTTTTCTCAAGGAGCAATTACGATTCTTGCAGATTTATTTACGGTCTTTGCGGTGTTGGCGGTCATGTTGATTACAAGTTGGAAATTGACTTTGGTCTGTTTGACTACTCTCCCATTTTTGATGATTGCTACTTATATTTTTAAAGAAAAAGTAAAAGTTTCTTACCAAAAAGTCAGAACTCAAATCACAAAAATGAATGCATTCCTACAAGAGCGAATTTCAGGTATGCGTATCGTTCAAATCTTTAATGCAGAAGAAAAAGAATTAGAGAAGTTTAAAGATATCAATCGAAAATATACCCAAGCCAACTTAGATGCAATTTTATATTATGCCGTATTTTTTCCAGTTGTAGAAATTATTTCAGCTGCAGCCTTGGGGTTATTAGTTTGGTGGGGAGCTCGTGGAGTGATCGGAGGTGAAGTAACAACGGGGACTTTTATTGCTTTTCCAATTTACTTGAGCATGTTGTTTCGACCAATTCGAATGTTGGCAGATCGATTCAATACTTTACAAATGGGATTAGTGGCAGCGGAACGTGTTTTTAATTTATTGGATAAAAATGACATCATCGAAAATAACGGAACTATCAAAAAAGAATCGATCAAAGGTGATGTTAAATTTGACCATGTTAGTTTTGCCTACAATAATGTTGACTACGTTTTAAACGACCTTAATTTTAAAATCAAGGCGGGGGAAACATTAGCAATTTGTGGAAGTACCGGTTCAGGAAAAACTACCATCATCAATATCCTCAATCGTTTCTACGATATTCAAAAAGGGGAAATCTTAATCGACGGAGTTAATATCAAAGATTATGAGTTGTTTGATTTGAGAAAAAAGATAGCGATCGTTTTACAAGATGTTTTTCTTTTTTCAGGAAGTGTGATGGAAAATATCACTTTGCGAGATGATCGAATCTCAGAGCAGGAAGTGATCGAAGCCGCTAAATTAATTGGAGCGCATGAGTTTATCGAACGACTTCCTGGTGGATATAATTATCAAGTGATGGAACGGGGTGCAACTCTTTCGATGGGACAACGCCAATTAATTTCCTTCGTTCGAGCACTCGTTTTTAATCCAGATATTTTAATTTTAGACGAAGCTACTTCTTCAATTGATCCTGAATCAGAAGCGGTTATTCAATATGCTATTGAAAAACTAATTGACAAAAGAACTTCAATTATCATTGCTCATCGACTTTCTACGATTCGACATGCAGATAATATTATGGTTTTGAGTAAAGGTGAAATTGCAGAATTTGGAGCACATGATGCTCTTTTAAAAATTGAAGATGGACATTACAAAGAATTGTATGAGATGCAATTTATGCAACTAGAGTCCTGATTGTTGGCTAAAATAAATTTTGTTTTTTATCGGGAAAATAATCCAGCTCATCTTTCCTTTCCTCAATCTAAGTCTAATCATGTTTCGATTGTAAGAACAATTGTGTAATTTTATTCATTCTTACATTAAGTTTATTATCATAAAATTTAGTCTCGAAAAAAAAATAGCCAATGGCAAATCAAAATAAAGGATTTAATATTGTTAATCTTATTCCAGCAATTTTAATGTTGATCGCAGTTTTTATTGCAGTTGGATACATTGCTTCTGGAATCTATCAAATTTTAGAGTTCATTGCCTTAGGATTATTTTTAATTACTTTGGGGTTGGATATTGCTTATGGTCGAAAAGTGATTTTAGGCTTCGCCAAAACACTAATAAGTTTGGTTCGAAAAAGTCCTTTAATGGGAATGGCAGCAATTGGTTTGACTTTTTTCTTTCATCCGCTGGTAGCTTTATTCCTTTTTGGAAAAGCAATGTTATTACGCAAGGTGGATAATTTGAAAAAAGATTTTGAAACACGTCAGGAAGGTCAATATGCCGAATATGAAGAAGTGGAAACAAATTACGAAGAAGTTCCTGATGATAAACCTAAGTTAATTGAATTACCTCCGCTTCGAGAAAAACCAAAACCACAACGTAGAAACGATTACGAAGATTTATTTGAAGAATAAAAAATAGCCGATTGTAAAATCACTTAAAACACAATCGGCTATTTTATTAAAAACTCTTCTTTGCAATACTACATTTACATTTCTCTTTTTTTAAGTTTGACGTATGTCTTAATCATGCTTCGGTATTTTTTAAATTGGAAAGCCATTCCTATTTGGGAAATACCAACTCACTTTTCGCCTCAAACCAAAATCACCATTCTTATTCCCGCTCGAAATGAATCTGCTAATATTCAAGCATGTATTCAATCCATTTTAAATCAAAAATATCCTTCCCAGCTTTTTGAAATCTTAGTTATCGATGATCATTCTGAAGATGATACAGCAGCACTCGTTCAGCAATTTCGAATCTCCAATGTTCAAGTTTTACCTCTAAAGGATTTTGTAACAAATAGAAAAGAACTCCAATCTTTTAAAAAGAAAGCCATTGAAATTGGCATTGGAAAATCCACCGGTGACTTAATTATTTCCACCGATGCCGATTGTATCGTTCCTCCAAACTGGCTTAACTATCTAGTTTCTTTTTATGAGAAAGGACAATATAAGTTCATCGCAGCTCCAGTTAATTTTCATGAAGAGGATTCTTTATTTGAAAAATTTCAATCACTAGATTTTCTAGGAATGATGGGAGTGACCGGAGCTGGAATTCATGGACGATTTATGAATATGTGCAATGGTGCTAATTTGGCTTATGAGAAAAAAGCATTTTATGACGTCGATGGTTTTAATGGGATTGATAAAATTGCTTCGGGAGACGATATGCTTTTATTACAAAAAATGGCTAAATACTTCCCTTCTCAAATTGGTTTTCTAAAAAATAAAAACGCAACTGTTTTAACAAACGCTAAGCCTGATTTAAAATCTTTTGCTCAACAAAGAATTCGCTGGGCTTCCAAATCTGGAAATTATCAAGAGCTTCAAATCCTATTCATTTTAGCACTCGTTTTTTTCTTTTGCGTGAGCATTGTATTTAATTTTTTCTTACTTCCTTTCTTTTGGGAAAAAATTGGTTGGGTATTTCTAACTCAGCTATTCATCAAAACAGTAGTTGATTTTTTCTACCTCAATCACTTGGCTACTTTTTTTCAACGAAAGGATTTGATGAAAATATTTTTTCCTGCACAGGTTTTCCACATCATTTATATTTTTGTAATTGGATTGTTAGCAAATGTGGTGAAGGAGTATAATTGGAAAGGACGGAGGGTAAAATGATCCTTTAGAATAATCAATGTCCAATTCTATAAAGAAGGCTCCTGCTAAAAAGTTGAAAATTGGTTATTCCTTGTTGAGTATTGGATATTCAAGTTCAAAAAAAAGCGGTGTCAACGTTCGAACGCTAACACCGCTAAGTATATATTTTTGGAAATTAATTTCTAAATATCAATTTTTGCATACTTCGCATTCGCCTCAATAAATGCTCGACGAGGTGGCACCTCATCTCCCATCAACATTGAGAATACTCGGTCTGCTTCTACTGCATCTTCCACTTGAACTTGACGCAATGTTCGCCCTTCAGGATCCATCGTAGTTTCCCAAAGTTGTACATCATTCATCTCTCCCAAACCTTTGTAACGTTGAATTTTTACAGAATTATCAACTTCTCCTTTCGAGTAGAAATTAACTGCTTCTGTACGTTCTTCCTCATTCCAACAGTATCTAAATTGCTTTCCTTTTTTAACCATATAAAGTGGCGGTGCAGCAATATAAATATATCCTTGATCCACCAACGGTCGCATATACCTAAAGAAGAAAGTCAAAATCAAAGTAACAATGTGACTACCATCCACGTCGGCATCACACATGATGACTATTTTATGGTAACGTAATTTTTCGATATTCAACACTTTCTCTCCATCCTTCTCTTCAATCGAAACCCCCAAAGCGGTAAACATATTTTTGATCTCCTCATTTTCGTAGATCCGATATTCCATTGCTTTTTCCACATTCAAAATCTTACCTCGAAGTGGAAGGATCGCTTGGAATTTTCGATCACGACCTTGTTTTGCAGTTCCACCTGCCGAATCTCCCTCTACCAAAAATATCTCACTTTCCGCAGGATCCTTTGAAGAGCAATCAGATAACTTCCCTGGTAATCCACTTCCTGTCAATACATTTTTTCTCTGAACCATCTCCCTAGCTTTCCTTGCAGCATTTCTAGCGGTAGCTGCAAGAATCACTTTGTCCATGATTCTTTTCCCTTGCTTGGGGTTTTCTTCCAAGTAAGCTTTTAAAATATCACCTACTGCACGAGATACGATTCCATTCACTTCTGAGTTCCCCAATTCCCCTTTCGTCTGACCTTTGAATTGTGGTTCAGGAACTTTTACCGAAACAATAGCAGTCAACCCTTCTCTAAAATCTTCCCCTGAGATACTGAATTTCATTTTTTTGAAAAATCCATTATCATCTCCGTACTGCTTAAAAACTCGATTTACAGCTCTTCGAAATCCACTTACGTGTGTTCCACCTTCTCGTGTATTAATATTATTTACATAAGAATGAATAGATTCTGAGTAAGAAGTATTGTAAGTCATTGCGACTTCAATTTCTACATTATCTTCTTTTCCAGTTACATAAATTGGTGTTTCAATTAACCGCTGACGATTCTCATCTAAGTAAAGCACGAACTCTTGCAAACCACCTTCGGAGTGAAAAGTTTCCATTTTAAAGCTTCCATCTTCTTCCTTCGATCGCTCATCTGTCAATGTCAACGTCAATCCTTTATTCAAGAAAGATAATTCTCGAATTCTACCTGCCAACGTTTCATACTTATAAGTACCATCTTCGAAAATATCTTCCATGTCAGGTTGGAAAGTAATATGGGTTCCAGTCACATTTGTTTTCCCTATAACCTTTACATCTCCTTGAGGTTTTCCTCGCTTATATTCTTGCTCAAAAACTTGCCCATCTCGATGTACTTCTGCTCTCAAATAAGAAGACAACGCATTCACACAAGAAACCCCCACACCGTGCAATCCACCTGATACTTTATAAGTGTCTTTATCAAACTTTCCACCTGCATGCAAAACGGTCATTACTACCTCTAAAGCTGACTTTTGCAACTTTTTGTGCATACCTGTTGGAATCCCTCTTCCGTTGTCTTTTACAGTAATAGAATTATCGGGATGAACGATAGTATGAATATGAGAACAATGCCCTGCCAAATGCTCATCAATCGAGTTATCAATAACCTCCCACACTAAATGGTGAAGTCCTTTAGTATCGGTACTTCCGATATACATTCCAGGTCTTTTCCGTACTGCTTCTAACCCTTCTAGAGCGGTAATATTCCCCGCATCATAATTGCCTTTTTGAGGCTCTAAATGATCTTTATTTTCTTCTGTATTCATAGCTGCAAAAATACGAAAAATAGTTCGTTTTTTAAAGTGATTTTCAAATTAGGATACGCAAAAAATGGATAAATTTGAAAGTATTTTTTTCTGAAAAAATATTAGGTTGACCTGAAAAAAAATTACATTTGTTGACACTCATTTTTATTATAATGTCATTCTATAAAAAGGTCTTTTTCATGCTGTTTTTTTTAGTTTTTGGAGTTTCCTCCAATAGCTCAGCCCAGACCTTCTCTATCCAACAATTTACTACCGATGATGGACTTCCTGGATCAACAGCTTACAGCATAGTGCAAGATAAAAACCATATGATGTGGATTGCTACAGATGGAGGTGTTTGTAAATTTGACGGATCTGATTTTCTTCCTCTAAAAGACGGAAATCAACAAGGAGAAGTAATCAAAGTCTTTCACGACTCCAAAGATCGACTTTGGATGATCAACTTAGCATTAGAAGCTTCGTTTTTAGACTTAAAAAATGGAGAACTTTCTCATTTTGAAGACCAACCTTCCAATTACCATATTACTGATGTTTTTGAAGACTTGAATCAAAATTATTGGTTCTTACATCCCAAAAATGTAAGCGTTGTTATTAAGCCCGATTCTTTAGATGGTGTTGCAAAATATCAGGAATATCAAGAAAAGATTTCAAGTAGCTTAAAATATATTTTACCGATTGACAAAGATCACACTATCCTTGTCAGTATGCTAGGAGTAGATCATTTTAAAAATTATAAACATTCATTTCATCCATTTCAAAAAAGTATATCAAGAGAAAAATTCCCTCTTTTTGCTATTAATTATGGTGATTCTATTTTACTTTCTACTAGTAATCAGATTTTCTCTTTTTCTCCAAATGAACATATTTTACATCCTGTTTTTTCCGAAATAAGTCATTTACTAAATCCTGGAATCAACAATCTTTTTCTTGATTCAGATAAAAACCTATGGATATCTACCCGTGATGGAATTATCTATTTAAAAAAACAGATGGATGGCTCAACTAAAACGTTTCATTTGTTAAAAGGATATCCGACACAGAATGTTTTTCAAGATCATGAGAGTAACTTTTGGATTACTACTCAAGAAGAAGGAATCTTCAAATTATCTTCTAATGAAATTTTAGTTTATAAAAATGAAAAATATGGTGATGCTGTATCTGCTATTAATTCATTCTCTGATGACGAAATAATTCTAGGCTTTAATAATAATGGAATAGTGGTCTTAGATGAAAACCTAAATTCAATTCATGAAAAAAAATTATCTATAAACAATGAAAATATTTACGACTTTAAATATGATTCTATCCAAAACGAATTATACATCGTCGCCAATTTTGGTATTTATAAGATGAAACATGAATTATATGATGTCACTCAATTAAGCAATCTAAAAGGTTCTAAAACTTGTGCAATTGACCTTAATAATGAGATCTGGGTAGGTTCATTTTCGAGCACTTCCATTTATCAAGAAGGTAAAAGAAATATAAATGTGCTCCCTAAAAGAACTTATTCAATAAGTTTTGATCAAAGAAATCAAGCTTGGATAGGAACTGTTGAAGGACTCTTTTTTTGCCAAGATAGAAAATGTCAAAAAATACCCATTCCTGAACTTCATCGAGATATCAGAGATTTACAATTTGACAAAAATGGAATTCTTTGGATTGCCACTCAAGCCAATGGTGTGTTTTTATATAAAGATGGAAAAATATTACAGCACCTTACCACTCAAAATGGGTTATCAAGTAATAATTGTCATCGAATTTTATTAGAAAATCAAGTCGCATGGGTAGCGACCAGTAATGGAATTAGCAAAATCAATACTCAAAATTTTTCAACCGAAATTATTAGAAAAGATAATGGACTTCCATCCAATGAAGTGAATTCTTTACATTCTCGAAAAAATAAAATTTACGCAGCAACCTCCAAAGGACTAGCTATTTTTGAAAAAGACTTCTCCCCATTCTCCAAACCACCTAAACTTTCTTTTACCAGTATTCAGATTAAAAATCAGGACACTTTAATTCTACCTACATACGACATCTCTTATCATCAAAATAATATTAAAATAAATTTCAATGGTACTACTTTCAAGAATGCCAAAGATGTTCAGTATGAATATAAAATGAGTCCAATCAATACCGAATGGGTTTCTTCTAGTACGAATGCAGTTTCTTTTCCAGCATTACCTTTTGGAGAATATGATTTTTTAGTTCGAACTAAATCACTTAATTCTGATTGGTCTGTAATAAAGAAAATTTCATTTGTTGTAAAAAAAGCTTACTGGCAAACTTGGTGGTTTTATAGTTTGGTCGCCCTCATTTCGTTTTTGTTTGGAGCAAAGTTATTACAGCTTGTATTTGATCAAATCAAAGAAAGAAATGAAATCCAGCAAAATTTAAAAGCATCTCAATTAACTGCATTGAGAGCACAAATGAACCCTCATTTTATTTTTAATGCGCTCAATTCAATTCAAGACTTTATCATTCAAGAAGACAAGAGGTCGGCCAATCGTTACCTTTCTAAATTTTCTAAATTGATGCGTAATGTTTTGGATGCATCCGACAAAAATAAAATTACACTCAAAAAAGAGATTGAATATTTGGAGTTATATTTAAGTCTAGAATCATTGCGAATGGATGATGATTTTGAATATATTTTTGATATTGAAACCAATATCAATGTGAATAATATTTTGATTCCCTCGATGCTACTCCAACCTTATGTTGAGAATGCACTTAAGCATGGTTTGATGCATCGAAATGGAAAGAAGAAATTAACTATTCGTTTTTCCAAAAATTGCCCTTTTGATGGATGGGAAAAAGATCACTTATTTTGTGAAATTGAAGATAATGGTATTGGCAGAACTGCATCCATAAAAATCAATGAACAAAATGGTAGAGTATATCAATCAAAAGCAATGAGCTTGACGCAAGATAGAATTGATTTGTTAAACTCTGCAGATACTAGTAAATTGGGTTTGAAAATTGATGATCTAAAAAATGAAGATGGATCTTCAGCAGGAACAAAAGTCAATATCTGTATCTTTCAACCTAAAAACATCTAATGCTAAAAGCAATAATTGTTGATGATGAGGCTAGAAATCGAAATACTTTAGAGCTATTATTAAAAGAATATTGCCCTAAGGTTACCGTAGTTGCTGTTGCTGAAGATGTACTTTCAGGCGTAAAAGCGATACAAAAAAATGTTCCCGACCTTATCTTTTTAGATATTCAAATGCCTAATTATTCTGGCTTTAAATTAATTGAATATTTTGACAAAATTGATTTTCAAATTATCTTTACGACTGCACATGAGCATTATGCCATCGATGCATTTCATGTCAATGCAACAGGCTACTTGCTCAAACCAATTGACATTGATGAATTAATTCATGCGGTAAATAGAGTGATTGAAAATGTTAAAAAAAAGGGTCAACAGAACGGTAATAATACGACACAATCTCCAGACATTGATCCTAATGAAAAGATAGATTTACCAACTAAGAATGGACTAATTTATTTAACTATTAATGAAATAATTTACCTAAAATCTGAAGGTCGAAATACACTCATTTTTTTAAAAAACAATCAAAGTGTATTGACTACTTTAAATATGAAAGAGTGTGAGAAAAGGTTTTTAAAAACAACACTTTTACGTGTTCATAAATCCAATATGATTAACTTAGCCTACATCAAAAAGTACATCAAAAAACTGGATGCATTTGTCGAAATGGAAAATGGACAAAGAGTCGATGTCGGCAACTCTTTTAAAGAGCAACTAAATCGAGGTCTTTCCTTTTTTGCAAAATAACCCCCTCCCAAAATCGAAATCAATCTATTTTTTATTTAAAAAAACGAACTGTTATTATTAAAATGGAAATTACCATTCAATCAATTGACGAGTTAGACAAAGTTGTAAAAGCATTGTTAAACTTTGCTGAAGGAAGAAAAAAAATAATGTTCTATGGCGAAATTGGAGCAGGAAAAACGACTTTCATCCAAAACATTTGTAAGCATTTAGGAGTAAAAGAAGCGGTAGTTAGCCCTACTTTTTCCCTCGTCAATCAATATACTTACCAAGATGAATCTTTGCAAATAGAGCAATATGTTCACCATCTTGACTTGTACCGATTAAAAAATGAACAAGAAGCACTCGATATCGGAATTGAAGACTATCTTTATGATGATTACTATTGCTTCATTGAGTGGGCAGAAATTATTGAACATTGGTTGCCTGATGACCTCATAAAGATTTATATTAAAATCTTTGAAGACTCAGGACGAACCTTTACTTTAGAGAAAAATTTTAGCGATTAGTTTAAAATTTTTAACTCCGTCAAGATTTAAAATTCAAAATTATAAAAAGTGAGCGACAAGAAGAAGAGTATTCCGATTCCTAAAATATTTACCGAAGGTCAGTTTGAAACTCAAACCGAGATGTTGCAATTGCAACGAAAACCTAATAAACTTTTCATTGGTATTCCGAAAGAAACGACTTTACAAGAAAGTCGAGTAGCCTTGACTCCTGCTGCAGTTGCATCTTTGATCGCATACGGACATCGAGTAGTCGTAGAAACTAATGCTGGAGAAAAAGCAAATTATACTGACCATGATTTTTCGGAAGCAGGAGCAGATATTGGCTACAGTCAAGAGCAAGTTTACAAGGCAAATATTTTGATCAAAGTGGCGCCGCCTACTTTGCGAGAAATGGACTTTTTACGTCCTGGACAAATTCTCTTCTCTCCACTTCAGCTACCCATTATTTCACCTGAATTTATTTTGAAATTAAAAGCCAAACGTGTCACCGCATTGGCCATGGAATATATCAAAGATGAAAACGGAACATTTCCAGTCGTTCGAATTATGAGCGAAATGGCAGGAATGAGTTCGATTCTAACTGCTGCAGAATTGCTCACGAATTCCAAAGGAGGGAAAGGCGTTTTGTTTGGTGGAATCTCAGGCGTTCCTTCTGCCAAAGTGGTAATCTTAGGTGCGGGTGTAGTTGCTGAATTTGCCACTCGAGCTGCCATGGGATTAGGAGCAGATATCCGAATCTTGGATAATAATATTTATAAATTGATGCGACTAAAAAATCGAGTTGGTCGCCAACTACATACTTCTTCTCTCAGCCCTCACCAATTAGAAAAAGAATTATTAACTGCAGATGTAACGATTGGAGCCATTCATTCCAATCATGGCCGAACACCAATCGTGGTAAGTGAGGAGATCGTTTCTAAAATGAAACCAGGTTCAGTCATCATTGATGTGAGTATCGACCAAGGAGGATGCTTTGCCACTTCAGAAGTAACGACTCATGAAAAACCTACTTTTACTAAATATGGTGTCATCCATTATTGCGTTCCAAATATTGCTTCGCGTGTAGCTCGAACTGCTTCAATTGCGGTGAGTAATATTTTGACTCCAATCTTATTAAAAGCAGGTCAGTCTGGTAGTATTGAAAATTTGATTCATAACGACCATGGAATTAGGCATGGTGTTTATACTTACAAAGGTTGCTTGACTAATGAATATTTGGGCGAAAGATTTAAAATAAAATCTACTGATTTGAATTTATTGATAACATCTAACTTGTAAAATATAACGTTCACTTTCTACGAATTCAAGCTTATTAATTTTGTAAAAGCAATCAAATACTTTTTTATTTTTTGAAAAATAATAAGCTAGTTCGATTAAACTTATCTAATGCCTAATCATCAGAAATAATGAAATATCTATTCACACTTATCGTGTTTTTAATTTTTGCTTTTCCATCTTCTGGTCAAAAACCAGTTGATCCCAACAAGATCAATAAAGATTATCTCGAACTCATTCGAAATATGAAGCATGATATGGAAAACTTAAAAGAAGACAATGAAAGTCTTTTGAGAAAATTGAAAAGTTTGACCAGTAAGCAAAAAAGTATTGCACAGGTAAAAGCAGAGTTAGCAAAAGAAGCAGAAGCAAAACAAGATACTCCAGAAGGTCGATCAATTGAAGATATTTTATCCGAACTTGATAAAAAAGAAGAAGAGTTAGAAAAATTAGACCGAGCAAAAAGAGCGGTGGAAAAAGGTAAAGAAGCAGCGGAAAAAAAGAACTCTACTCTTAATGACAAAGTAAAAAAAAGTGAAAAAGGTCGAGAGGCAGCTGAGCTAGAAGCAGCAAAAAATAAAAATTTCCTCTACGCTTTAGCGATGGCGACGATGTTTATATTTTTTCTAGCTACACTTTTTTATAATCGTTTTAGAGTTAACAAAAAAGCAAAAAATTCATTGCAAGAAACTAATCGACAAATTGATGAAGAGCGAAAAAGATCTGACGAATTATTGTTGAATATTTTACCTGAACAGATTGCCAACGAGTTGAAAGAAAACGGAAAAGCATCTGCTCAAAAATATGAAAATGTAACCGTTCTTTTTACTGACTTTAAAGATTTTACCAAGGTTTCAGAAAGGTTGACTCCTGAGCAATTAGTACGTGAGTTGGATTATTGTTTTAGAGGTTTTGATTTTATCATTTCTCAATATGGTGTGGAAAAAATTAAAACAATTGGAGATGCTTACATGTGCGCAAGTGGTTTGACAAACAAGCGAACCATGCCAGTCAATATCATCAAAGCAGGTTTGGAAATGCAAGAATTTTTGGAAGATTATAAAAAAGAACGAATGGTAAAAGGTTTACCATTTTTCGAAGCTCGAATAGGAATCCATACTGGACCAGTCGTTGCAGGTGTCGTAGGAGTAAAAAAATTCGCCTATGATATTTGGGGAGATACAGTAAATATTGCTGCTCGAATGGAAGCCAACGCAGGTGTTGGAAAAGTAAATATTTCGGAAGAAACTTACCGTCAAGTAAGGTATAATTTTGACTGCGAACACCGTGGAAAAATCGAAGCAAAAAACAAAGGTTTCATTGATATGTATCATGTAAAACAACCTGTTCCTGTTGCATCCTAACTAGGGATTACGTAGAGACGAGGCATGCCTTGTCTCTACATAAAAACCATTCTCAAAATGAAAGAAGTCTCCATCGAAGACGAACATTTCCAAGAAATAATTTATACTGAAAATCATTTACCCAAAGGGAAATATGACAACTGTATTTTCCTAAATTGTAATTTCACCAAATCCAACATTTCCAATCTCACCTTTGTAGAATGCAAATTTGAAAACTGTGATTTCAGTCTTGTCAGTTCCAAAAATACTGCTCTGCGAGATGTCCAATTTATTAATTGTAAATTACTAGGATTTAATTTTAATGATTGCTCAGAATCATTTTTAGATTTCCAATTTGATAATTGTCAACTCAATTTAGCTTCCTTTTTTAATCTCAAAATAAAAGATACTATTTTTAAAAATTGTTCTTTACAAGAAGTTGATTTTTCAGAAACAGATTTGACAAAATCTAGTTTTGATGATTGTGATTTGAGTCGAGCGATTTTTGATAATTCTATTTTAGAAAAAGTAGATTTTAGATCTGCTTTTAATTATTCGATTGATCCAGATGGTAATCGAATTCGAGGAGCGAAATTTTCGATGAGTGGAGTGATTGGTTTGTTGGGGAAATATAAAATTGAGGTGGAATAATGTTTTATAAAAAGAACGTTAATCTTCTTTTCTTTCTTTTTGTAATTACATTGTTACAAAGCTGTGAGTCTATTGAAGATAAAATTCATCTTTGCGATGAAACAGGAACTTCCTATTTCGAAACAAACCATTTTTTTTCTCCAACAAAAATAAATGCCTACACAGACTACGAAAAAGGACTAGCTTGTGCAAAAGAAAATAATCATCCAATTTTTGTATCATTTTCAGGTTATGGCTGTGTTGGGTATCCAGTTTTTCGTTACGATATAATTCATGATAGAAGAATTTTTACTCCTAAGTCTTTATGTTGACTATCCAAAAAAACTCCCAAAAGAAAAACAAAAGTGGGTAGAAATTAATGGAAAAGAAAAACATTTAAAAACCTATGGTCATAAAAATACCCATCTACAAATTTCAATGTTTAATCATAATTCTCAACCTCTTTTTGTAATTTTGAATTCCAATGGCGAACAGATTAGCGAGCCTTGGGGGTACACAAAAGACCCAACCATTTTTATCCAAGAAATGAAAAACGCACTAACAAAAATAAACCAGTAGGATTGTTCAAAATCATCGTTCATCACTTATAACTCATCATTCAAAAAATGCCTTTTAAATTAGAATCTCCTTTCCAACCAACCGGTGATCAACCTCAAGCAATTGAGCAACTTATCAATGGAATCAATGCTGGCGAAAAATCACAAGTTCTACTCGGAGTAACTGGTTCTGGAAAAACTTTTACGATGGCCAATGTCATCAAAGAGCTCAATAGACCAACTTTGATTTTGACTCATAACAAAACATTGACGGCGCAATTATATGGTGAGTTCAAAGAATTTTTCCCAGACAATGCGGTGGAATATTTTGTGTCTTACTATGATTATTATCAGCCAGAAGCATACATGGCAATCACCAATACTTTTATCGAAAAGGATTTACAAATTAATGAGGAGGTCGATAAATTAAGATTGCGAGCAACTTCATCTTTGCTTTCAGGAAGACGAGATGTAATTATTGTCGCTTCTGTTTCTTGTATTTATGGTATGGGAAATCCAGAAGATTTTCAGCAAAGTATTGTGCGAATCCATCGAGGTCAGACGATTACTCGAAATTCGTTTCTACTAGAATTAGTGAATAGTTTATACTCTCGAACGGAACTCGTATTTGCTCGAGCCACCTTTCGTGTACGAGGAGATACCGTTGATATTAATTTGCCATACGCTGATCATGGCTTGCGGGTAACTTTCTTTGGCGACGAAATTGAGAGCATCGAAGATCTCGAAATCGAAAGTGGAAAACGAATTATTGAAGTCGAAGAAGCTGCCATTTTCCCAGCCAATTTATATGTACCTCCAAGAGATCGAATGAATGAAATCGTTCGAGATATTCAAGATGAAATGGTGGCGCAAGAAAAATACTTTACTGACGAAAAAAAATATATTGAAGCGCAACGCATCAAAGAGCGAACTAATTTTGATCTCGAAATGATTAAAGAATTAGGTTATTGCAGCGGTGTGGAAAACTACTCTCGCTTCTTCGATGGAAGACGTCCAGGGACTCGACCATTCTGTTTGTTAGATTATTTTCCAGATGATTTTTTGATGATGATCGATGAAAGTCATGTGACGATTCCACAAGTGCGAGGGATGTGGGGAGGTGACCGAGCAAGGAAAACCAACTTAGTCAGTTATGGTTTCCGATTGCCTTCTGCAATGGATAACCGTCCGCTGAATTTCACCGAATTTGAATCGTTGACCAATCAAATGATTTACGTGAGTGCCACTCCTGGGAACTATGAATTAGAACAAACAGAGGGTGATTTCGTAGAACAAATAGTACGACCGACGGGACTACTTGATCCTCCAATTGAAGTGCGACCAAGTCTAAATCAAATAGATGATTTGCTCGAAGAAGTCGATCAACGTATTGCAAAAGATGAACGAGTTTTAATTACGACACTCACGAAACGGATGTCCGAGGAACTCCAAAAATACATGGAAAAAATGGATGTCAAATGTCGGTACATTCATTCCGAAGTGGACACAATGGATCGAGTGGAGATTTTGAGAGATTTGCGTTTGGGTGAATTTGATGCATTGATTGGAGTGAATCTTTTGAGAGAAGGTTTAGATTTACCAGAGGTTTCCTTAGTCGCAATTTTGGATGCAGACAAAGAAGGATTTTTGAGAAATGATCGTTCACTTACTCAGACCGCAGGACGTGCTGCAAGAAACTCAAACGGCCTAGTTATATTTTACGCAGATAAAGTTACTGACTCTATGCGTCGAACGATTGATGAAACCAATAGGCGTCGAGTCATCCAAATGGAGTATAATGAGAAACATGGAATCACGCCTACGACTGTTTCCAAAACTCGAGAAGAAATTTTAAATTCAAGCTCTATTTTAGATATTCGAAGTCCAAAAACTAAAGCATACTTCGAACCTTCTGAACCAAGTCTCGCAGCTGATCCAGTTATCGGCTATATGACTCGCGATCAAATTGAACGCATGGTTTCCGAGACAGAAGCTAAAATGAAGAAAGCTGCCAAAGATTTAGATTTTATCACCGCAGCTCAATATCGAGATGAATTATTCGCTTTGAAAAAACGATTAAAAAATATTTAATTTATAATTTAAGATCCTCAGAAAATTATGAAAATAAAAGAACTAACTTCCTACTTAGAAACGATTGCTCCATCAGCATACCAAGAATCTTATGACAACTCAGGTTTAATTGTTGGAAATCCAAACGATGAAATCAATGGAGTTTTAGTCTGTTTAGATTCTACCGAAGCAATTATTGATGAAGCAATTGAAAAAAAATGTAACGTAGTTGTCGCACATCATCCTATTGTTTTTCGAGGACTCAAAAGGTTTAATGGAAAACATTATGTGGAACGAGTGATCATGAAAGCCATCAAAAATGATGTGGCTATTTATGCTATTCACACCAATCTGGACAATGTGTACAATAAAGGAGTAAATGCCAAGATTGCTCAAAAGCTAGGTCTAATCAATACTCAAATATTAGCACCAAAAGCTGGACTCAAAAAGATATTCACGTTTGTCCCAACAGAATATTCAGAAAAAGTTCGAGCAGCACTTTTTGCCGCAGGCGCAGGTGATATTCCCAAATTTGAAAGTCTAAGTTATGCCACAGTCGGAGTTGGCACTCAAAATCAGAATGGTGGAGCACAAGTCAAATTGGAATTCACTTTTCCTTCCGTAAAACAAAATGCCATCATCAAAGCATTGCAAGACAGTCATCCTTATTTTGATGTGCCTTATGATATTGTTTCTATTGAAAATAAAAATTCAGAAGTAGGTTCTGGGATGATTGGATATTTGAAGAATCCTGTGAGTGAAAAAGAATTTTTACAAAAAATCAAAAAACAAATGAAAGCGGGTTGTGTTAAATATACAAAGCTTCGCAGAAAGAAAATTTCTAAAGTGGCTCTTTGTGGAGGCTCAGGAGGCTTCCTTTTAAAAGATGCTATTCAGCAGGGAGCAGATATCTTTATCACTTCTGATTACAAATATCATGAGTTTTTTGATGCAGATGGAAAAATTGTAATTGCCGATATAGGACATTACGAAAGTGAGCAATATACTATTGAGTTATTATATGATATAATAACAGAAAAATTTAGTAACTTTGCCGCCTATTTCACAGAAATTAGTACAAATCCTGTGAATTATATGTAGGTCGGATTTCCAGAACCGACTAAAAAACTCACGATACTTTATTTTTTTAACAGCTTTGGAAAGCTGTCTTACTAAAAAAATTTCAAAAATATGGCTTTAAACGAATTGGCAGTAGCTGAAAAACTCAAGCAACTATATAACCTTCAACTAATCGATTCTGAAATTGATGAAATTTCAATTCTTAAAGGTGAACTTCCAATGGAAGTTAGTGACTTAGAAGATGAAATTGCAGGTTTGGAAACTCGAAAAGGACGACTTCAAAATAACATCGAAGGGATGGAAGCAGACCTTTCTAAGCATAAAACGAATATCAAAGAAGCAGAAGCATTGATTGCGAAGTACGAAAAGCAAATGGATAATGTAAAAAATAACCGAGAGTATGATGCTCTTTCTAAGGAGTTAGAAATGCAACGGTTAGAAATTCAATTGTCTGAAAAAAGAAGTAGAGAAGGTGGTGCTCAGTATACTGCAAAAAAAGAAACACTCAAGAATACAGAAGTTCGATTGAAAGCTAAGCAAAGTGCACTTACAGACAAGAAAGTTGAATTAGAAAAAATTATTGCTAAGACGGAGAAAGAAGAAGAGAAATTGAAAAAGCAATCAACTAAAGCTCAAAAAGGAATCGAAGAGCGATTGATGAAATCTTATAATAAATTAAGAGGTGCTTACAGAAATGGTGTAGCAGTTGCAACTGTTCAAAGAGATTCTTGTGGAGGATGTTTTAATCAAGTACCACCACAAGTTCAATTAGAGATTGGAGGGCGTAAAAAAATTATCGCTTGTGAACATTGCGGAAGAATTTTAGTAGATGAAAATATCTTAGAAGCACTTCCTGCTGAATAGATTTTCAAAAAATACTTTTATATAAAAAGCCATTTCATTTTTCAATGAAATGGCTTTTTTAATACTACGACCGTAATACGACTCTCCGAGTCGTTTCTCGTTTTACGACTTTCCAAAGTCGTATTTAAAGGTAAACGACTCGGAGAGTCGTACTACGAAAAAAGTCTTCCTCTTTTTCAGGAGGAAGACTTTTTAATAACCTTATTATTTAAATTTTCTTTTCAGAAAATACTTAAGGTCTTGCTGCACTTACTAAAGTAGTTAAATCAGGCATTACAATGAAATCAACACGTCGATTCATTTTTCGAGACTCTGCAGAGTTGTCAGAAGAAAGTGGGTTATACTCACCTCTTCCTGTAGGCAATAATTGACTTGGGCTAACTCCCATTTTAGTCAGTTTTTTAACTACTGATTTAGCTCTTGCCAAACTTACATCCCAGTTATCAGAATAAGCAACACCTGTTTTTACAGGTACGTTATCTGAGTGTCCTTCGATGATTAATCGAAGAGAAGGATTTCCTTTCAATATTGCAGCAACATTTTCTAATGTTGGATTGTAAGATCTTTTTACTCTTACAGAACCACTATTAAAAAGAATAGGATCAGTCGTAGTTACAAAAAGACGACCATCTCTTGGAGCAAGATCAAATCCACCACCAGAAACTGCAGCTCTTACATTAGTTTGTAAAGTAGCTAAATCTGTTTCAGATAATTTCAATTTTGACATTGCTTCAGTTGCAGTAGCTTGTGAACCTTCCAAGTCAGTTTTGAATTCGCTAACTTCATTAGCTAATCGTGCTGTCTCAGAATCGTACTTAGTTTGAAGAGCAGCTTGGTCTGATTCAAGTCCAGCTACTTTGCCTTCTAATTCTGCTGTCTTTGATTTTTCAGCTGCTAACATTTGGTCAGCAGATTCTTTTTCAGACAATAATTGTGTCCATTTCTTTTTGGAAACACATGAAGACATCAATACTACGATAGATAATAACATTAATAGGTTTAAATTCAATCTCATGTTTGCTATGTTTTTTTATTTTTAAAATTTTGAAGCGCAAAATTAAGAAAACACCTTAACAATGCACAATTTGTGAAAAGATATAAATTTTTAGAATATAACAACCGGTGTGATGGAATTCTCTTACTCTATTAGACTTCATCGGAAAAAAAAATACCCGTGATTTGTTCGTAAGTATTAAGTCTTTTTTCAAAAAAGGTGCACCTCTTTTTTATTTTTTTTTCAAAAAATACTTGATTTAAGCATTAAACAAATGACCAGTAAAAGTGTCTAATTATTTAAAGGGAAAATTCTTGTTAAAATAGGAGGTATTTAAGCAAGTTTTGCAGATTGATATACAAGCGGTTAAAAAAAAATGTAATTTTGTAGTACGACTATGAGTGATTTTTTTTTATAAGAAATCGCCCCCTCATATTTTGTATTAATAATTAAAAAAAATAATTATGAATTATTTATTAATGTTCGGTGGATTAGGTGGTCCTGAAATTTTAATGATCTTTTTTGCAATACTACTTTTGTTTGGCGGGAAAAAAATTCCTGAACTTATGAGAGGCGTTGGAAAAGGTATTCGAGAATTCAATAGCGCTCGATCAACTATCGAAGACGAATTGAAACAAGGAATGAAAGAAGTAGAAGGCAAAAAAAAGGAAGAAGGTAATTCTAACGGTTAGTCATTTTTCTAAGAAAATCTAATTTCTATTTTATGAAAAGCACTTAATTTTTATTTCGTGACTAATGCGTAACCTAGCTTGCTGGGTAAATTTCGTGGCATATCATTATTGATAAATAAATAAGGCTCGAGTTTCTCAAAGATACTCAAGCCTTATTTTATAATAATGTGGATATTGTTAAGAGTTCTAACAAAATATTAAGCACCATTTATCCTTCTAAAATACCTCGATGATATGTCTAGAAATATTTCCCCAACTAATTCAAATAAATCTATTTTGGGAAAACATTATGGTGCTCCAGATAATGTGATAGATATTGTAACTGGGAACAATCAAAATGATATTAAATTATATAAACATCTTCGCTGCGATTATTAGATTATAGTCCAGATTCCTTCCTTAGACTTCCATCATAATGTTCAAATCGGTCATGTTCCGTTGGCGATAACAAAAGAATACCTGGATAAATATTTCCTTTAATCGTTTCTTGATATATATATGACATCCATGTTTGCTCAAATGGATTAGCCCATTTTTCAGTCAAAAACATTTTTTTATTTCCGATTCTCGAAACAACTTGTGGCCAATTGCAATAATAAATTTCACCATTAACATAAGGTATGCCTTCATGAACATCTATTTTGTTAAATACCGTTTTTGGAGCATCAGGGGAAAGTCCTTGCGTTGGCAATTGTGAATTTTCAGGCCATTTTTTTTCTCGAAAAGATTGTGGTACATTATACCATGCCCATTGAATTCTGTTATCTCCAAAAAACTCAGTAAAGGAAAGTTTTAGAAAATCAAAATTATTTTTCTTGATAATCTGTAATGATTTTTTATATAAATTTTCTACATATCGATTGAAACCATTTTTGCAAACCTCTCCTTCTTTCGGATAGAAAAACATATCGTCTTCAAAAAAGAAATAGTAATCATAATCATTTTCCTCTGCATGTTCTGCGATGAATTGTCTGCCACCACAGATACCTAAATTATCTTTTTTGATATAAAGAATATCATGCTCCTCACAGATTTTTTTATACTCAGGAGTCGTGGATAAATCAGAAGAGTTATCCAATATTATCCATTTTGGTTTTTCTACAAAATCTTTATCATAAGCTAACATCGATTTAATTAATGCCTTCACCTGATTAGGGCTATTGAACGTAATCACATAAAGTGCAGTATTTTTGATATCGAGATTATTGATATTGCCTCCTTTTTTTTCTTGAGTTAAAAAAGTATAATTGTCATTTTTAACCGCTTCAAAGAAAGTACCTATTAAACCATTTTTTTCTATCAACGCATATTGATGGCGGTAAGGATATTGATAAAGCATGATGCTAAATAAAGATTCTTCTGTTCCCATGTATCCTTCCGATAAAGTACTGCTTAGCAACTGATAATAGTTGCCATTGAATTCTGCAATGCCTGATTTTGGTCCGCCAAAGAATCCACCACGGCAAACTTTATCAACTTTATCTCCAGCTAGTTCACACAATCTTTTATAATCAAAACCATGAATCTCATTGTTAGCTTCGTAAGGAAATGCAATAAAACTAATGCAATCGATATCAGTCAATTTTCCTAAAACTTTATCATGAGTAAAGTAACCAGGATGAACTGTATTAGTAATCCCAGCATCCAGCCAATACAAATGAGTAGAATCAAATTGGTCTAATATTCTAGCATCATTTAATAAAAAAGGCTTCGACATCACCAATGGATTGTACATATCTAGTCGACTTTGCGTGGACTCTCGCAACCAACCAGCTTGTAATTTCCAATCCTCAGAATTTCTTATTATTTGTATTTTATCATAAAAATCATTCTTAAACCAATCTTGAGTTCTGACAATGAATTGAGTATTTTTTTTGTTCCTTTTTTTGAAAACAAACTCTCTTAAATCCTCTTCTCCAAAAACAATCAGGTTATTTGGTAGGTCTAACAGTTCATTAAACTTCTCCAGATAATGCTCAAAAGAACGAGACCAACCTTCTTCCAATTCATCTCTTTTAATATTCCATAGTCCAGTAACAATCGTGATTTTAGAACCTATGGTTTCGGTTATTTTATTATTAATCATGGATGGTTTATCTATTTAATATCATGCATTTTTTTGGGATAAAAATCTTTCTATTTCAACAACTGCGATTAATTTCCCATTATCTTCTACCGCTACCGCAGCATTATGAGAACCATAAAATGCAATGTTCGCCATAGTTAAAAATTTCCAGTTAATCTTGGACACCAATCCTTCGATTCCGAATGCGGCCACACGACCCAATAGGCTGGTTTAGTTTCAGTTTGAAATTCTCTCCACACTTTACAATAACCATCAGGGTCATTTTTCATTCTTTCTATTTCAACCTTATCAGCATCTTTTCTATACATCGTCTCATCGTTTTTATCGTGAAAAGCTACCGCCCAAAAATCATAATCATTCTCAGGAACATCTTTTAGACTAACATCTATGCAATGCCTAAACATGGGAATAAAACTATTTTTCCAAGCTTCGATACTACCTAATTCTTTGGGGCCAGGGTTAGGTGGATATTTTTTATCTATCGTATATTGTTGGATAGCTCTTTTTCCAAAAGACAGTCCCGAATATTCCTCATACTCTTGTAGAGTTCTTACTGTACCAAATCCATATTTGTCATCATGCCCTTCTTGTGTCTCACCATCCATTCCGAATAACTTTCTATTGGTAAGGTGAGATTTCACATTTTTACTCCCCCATTCCTTATCATCATCCCATTGTTTGGTTCTTCCCTTACGAGTGTATTCATGCCATATCACTACTCGATGTGGATGAAACAAATCATACCCATGTGTATATGCCCTTACGGCAATGGAAATCTCTTCCCCATGAAAATAATATTCAGGATTATGTTGCACCTCATTAGAAAATTCTCCCAATGTAAATGCCATATGTGCAGAGTAAAATCTTGCCGGTACAGGTGCATCTATATTTTTCCAATTAGGAATAGTTTCAGGAATAAAAAATACTGCACCTTCAGGAATAAATCGATCAAAATTCATTCTCCATGGTTCATGTATTCGACCATCAGGATCATTAGCAGGATCATAGGAAGGAACATAAGCTGTTAATAGTGGCTTAAGATAACCGGCGTCTTGGAGTTGATGCAACATGCCAATCAGAATAACATCCCAATTTTTGACAAACCGCATATGCGAATCGAGTTGTAAAGTATACATCTCACCATCATAGAGTTGTTGAACCTCATTTCTTGCCCAACAGACACCTTTGGTTTCTGAATATAAAACATCTTTTATTCTAAACCTTTTATCCTTTCTATACTTGTCCACATTATCAAAATCATCGTCAGGATGATATTGTCGGCATATTCCGATTCGTAAGTTTTGAGGTCTTTTTGCATTACGTATCATATCCTCAATCGTGAGTATTAATTGAGGATCTCGATAAGCTGCTATTTGTAAAAAAATAGTCTGTGGTTTACGAGTCATTAATTATGAAATTTTTGGGGTTAATTCATCGAATACATTTCTCAAAAAGCATAGGATGAAAATATCTCAGACGAGCAACAATGTTTTATTATAAAATTCTTTGATATATAACTTTTAACTACTATCCTTGTTTATTTTAAAAAATGAATGTTTAATTCATGTAAATGAAATAATAATAATGTGTATTCCAAAATATAATGAAAGTTTTTAATGTATGTTTTATTAAAAAAAGCATCACGAATTTTTAGCTTTCAAGAAACATCTTTTTTTCTAACCTCAAAAAGTCTTTGATTTCAAAACCATCAAAGATATTTTAAATACCAAAAATCAATGTCAAAAGATAAGGATCCACAGTCTCCTGCCAAAAATGAAAAAAATAAAAATTCCCATCAAGAAGAATTAAATCGTCGAAAAGCTTTAAAAACAATTTTAGGGGCATCATCTCTTATGGTGATTAATCCATTTTCGATGAGTGCAGAATCAACCAGTCCATTGATGACTGTAACACCAAGTGCTTCAGTAAGTCCTAGTAGTTCCATCAGTCCGACTCCGACTACTTCTGTATCACCTAGTAATTCCATCAGTCCAACTCCGACTACTTCTGTATCACCTAGTAATTCTATGACACCGACACCGACTACTTCTGTGTCACCTAGTAATTCCATCAGTCCAACTCCGACTACTTCTGTATCACCTAGTAATTCCATCAGTCCAACTCCGACTACTTCTGTATCACCTAGTAATTCCATCAGTCCAACTCCGACTACTTCTGTATCACCTAGTAATTCCATCAGTCCGACACCGACTACTTCTGTATCACCTAGTAGCTCTATGACTCCGACTCCAACTACTTCTGTGTCACCTAGTAGTTCTATGACACCAACTCCGACTCCTTCTGCCTCTTCAATAGTTCTACCAGTTGAGTTATCTGAATTTGGTGTCAGAGAAGAAAATGGGGTAATCAAACTATTCTGGAGAACGGAAAGCGAAACAAATAATAAAGGGTTTGAGGTTCAGAGAAGTACTAACACTTTTACCTTCAATAAAATTGGTTGGGTTGCTGGTAAAGGAAATTCTAACCACGCAGTTAATTACGAATTTGAAGAAATAAATGTAAAATCTAACCAATGGTATTACTATCGGTTAAAGCAAATTGATTTTGATGGCGCTAGTGAATTTTCCAAAACGATTGCCATTATGATTAATGAGGAAAACAAAACTACTGTCAAAAATATTTCTCCAAATATCGTAACTGATAATTTTATCAATGTTGAAATTGCTGCGGGAAGTGTCGATAAGGCTGAAATATTTATCTACCATTTTAATGGTCAATTAGTTACTAGCAAAAAGGTAGCAATTGACAAAGGAAATAATACCATCCGTATGAATTTACAAAACACAGTTTCGGGTATGTATGTCGTCAATGTGAAATTTGGTAAAGGAAAAAGTCAGACTAAACGATTCATTGTTAAGTAATCATGAACCAAGAGATACAATACATTGTATCCCTATATATCATGCCTTTAATTAGAATAAGTAGATTCGGTGAATAAATATGAAAAGAAAAATTGTATTTATAGGTGGATTACATAGAAGTGGGACTACGGCTTTAAATAATATAATTGGCCATTCACAAGATGTTTCAGGAATTATTCACGATGAAGGAGTAAATATTCAAACAGTTTGTAAAAGTCCTGATGAAATGGGGGCAGCAGGTAGATTCGCTTTCCATGGAGAGGGGGCGCTAAATGAAAAATCTCCATTAGTAACCCCTGAGAATAGAGAACGTTTATTAAAAGAATGGGGCTCATATTGGGATGTCAATAAAGCTGTTTGGTCTGAAAAATCTCCACCCAATATCATTCGAATGAGATTTCTACAAGCTCTATTTCCTGAAGCCTATTTCATAAATATCATCAGGCATCCTGTTCCCGTTTCATTAGCTACTAATAAATGGACACAAACATCAGGGGAAGAATTAATTGACCATTGGATTAAAGCTTATGAGATTTATCAACAAGATAAACCGTACATCCAAAATGAATTATTTTTTAGTTATGAATACTTTGCCAAAAATCCTGAAAGAATACTTGCAGAAATAGAGGGATTTTTAGCAATAAAAATAAACTACGATCACTCTTTTCAAGATAAAAACGAGAAATATTTTAAAACATGGCTGACACCTAACCATTGGGAGGGAACAAGAAATTCTTACCGAGAAAAACTGATTAGCAAGTATGAAAATAAGATTAACGAATTTGGATATAGTCTCTCTAATCTAGACAAATACCCAGCGCTTACTATCAAAAAAAACAATCTCCCTTTTGCTCAAATCAAAACAGATATCCCTTTAGAAAAAAAAGCTTTGACTGAAAGTGAATTACCATCGCCACCTTTAAAGGAATCTTTAAAAAGAATTCGGTTTATAAAACAACTAACACTTATAACTTTTCTGTTTGATCGCACAGCTTTTGAATGGGGCTTGAAGTTAGAAGGATTTAAAACACCCACAATTATTATTGCACACCCAAACCTTGAAGAAGAAATAGAGAAAATGGATAAGGGAGTCTGCAGAGTAGAGTATCATGCTATAGATAAAGAGGTTTCTTTTTATGATTCTGTTTCTATAATTAATGGACTTCATGAAAAAGGTTTAATTACAAATGAATCAATTATTTTTTGTGAATCAATGCTACTCTATAAACAAATTTCATTTGATCTAGTTTATCAAGGAATATTTCAACAAGCAATTCTCAATAAAGAATTTAATCATCATAATTTAGCAGAAACAGTTCGAATGCAGGGCTTGTTTTTCACCTTAAACGTATCGCTAATAGCAGATATCAAATCAAATTTAATAAATCAAATCCTATTGGGCGAAGAGCTAACAGAATTACAACCTGCATTTCCGATGGTATCTCGTTTTACTGAGGATGTCAATTTAATTGCTATCAATGAAATTAAGGGAAAGACACTTCATTTGATAGGAGATAGTCATTCACTTCTAACGCTTACACCAAACAAGGAAGTGGGCTGCAGGTCTCATATTTTATTCGATCTTAAAAGGTATAATAAAAGTGTAGAATTCGACTATCAATTCACTCATCACTTAGGCAGTAAAACGATGCATGGGTTTAGTTTTGGAGAGGAATTCCCTAAAGGATTTCTTGAAAAACAGGGAGTTAAAAATGGAGATTCTGTCATATTTGTATTTGGCGAAATTGATATAAGAAGTCATATATATAAATATGTTAATGAAGAAAATAACTTAACTCAAGTTATTGAAAAATTAATTGACCAATATCTTAAAAAAATTATTGAGCTAACAGAAGAGACTATGCCCAATATTAGTATAATGGGAGTTATACCGCCAATGGATGGCCCCAATTACAAATCAGAAGAATATCCTATTCAAGGTTCGCTAAGTCAACGAGTAGAGGCTACTAGGTTAATTAATCAATTACTTGCAGTTCGTTGCAAAAAAAGAGGCATCGGTTATTTTGAGTTGAATGATCTTTATGCACTTGAAAATGGGTCTTTAGATCTAGAACAAAGTGATCTTTTTTGCCATATTAGTCATCATCATCAGGAGAAGGCTATAAAACGCATGCTGAAAATAGTGTCTACATGATAAGCTGTTTTTCAAAAGACAAAAAAGAGTAGTTACAGTTCTAAACTGTTTTGGTAAATATTGAAAGAGTAGACATAAAGTACTTATTTTAAAAATTAAAAAAAATTCTAGCCGTGCAAATCAGCAATATGATACTTGATCCATTTTGCCAGTTTAATATCTTTTAAATATATTGAGATTCATTTATTGTCTTTTTTGAATAAGACTCAAAACCTTTTCAGGGCTGTTGCCTTTTCTACAACGGCAATGAAATTAAGCGCTTTTTGTGTTTTAAAATCATTCTGAAATAAGTTATCGTTAAAACCAAAAACTTCAAGTAACAAAAAAATGCGAATACTCCTCCTCCTTTTTTTCTTTTCCTTTTCCCAATTTCTTTTTTCTCAAAATGAACAAGTCATTGTCACCGACATCTTGATCGAAGGCAATAAAAAAACGAAAGAAAGAACTATCCTTCGGGAGCTGAATTTTGCCGTCGGTGATACCATCCCTACTGTTGATTTAATCCAGCGTTTACAACGAAGTGAAGAGTTACTTTTGAATACTGGTCTTTTTACTGTTGCTAAAATCAATATCAAAGATTGGGATACTAAGACCAATCAAATTACGATACAAGTCAATTTACGAGAAATGTGGTACCTCTATCCATTTTATATTTTTGAATTGGCAGATAGGAATTTTAATGTGTGGTGGGAAGAGCAAGGACATTCGCTGAAAAGAATTAATTATGGTGGCAGGTTGACTTGGCTTAATTTGACAGGTCGTCGAGATTTGTTGAAAGCAACTGTTCAATTTGGTTACACTAAAAAATTTGAATTAAGTTATAATCAACCAATGCTTGGCAAAAGTCGAAACCTCGGTGGCTTTGCAGAAATTCATTATTCCAATCGAAAAGAAATTGCTTACATAACTGAAGCGAGTAAATTATTATTTAAAAAACAAGTTGGAGAACCTTTGCTCTTAACTCGATTTCGAATTGGTGCTGGGCTAAGTTATCGACAAGGTTTGAATAATTATCATACTGGAAAAATAATTTTTAGTGATAATTCAATTGGTGATACAATCAGTCAAGTCTTGAATCCAGATTATTTTTTAGAATCAAGAAGTCGGCAACAACATTTTACCTTACAATATAATTTCACCGTCGACAAGCGAGATGTAAAAGCATATCCACAAGGAGGTAACTTATTTTCTATCCTTCTACAGAAAGATGGTTTTGGTTTATTTGATGATGTTAATGCATTTGCAGCGACGGGTACCTATGCCCATTATTTTCCACTAGGAAAAAAAATAAGCTTTGGAGCAAAACTAAAAGGACGATATACTTTTACGAGAGCAGAGCAACCATATACACATGTTTCTGCTTTAGGATACTTGCCTGACTTTTTGCGAGGCTATGAGTTCTATGTGATTGATGGAATGGATTACGCTTATGCAAAAACACATTTCCAATTTCGGATTTTCCAAAAAGAAATAAACTGGGGAAGATATATGTTTATTCCCCAATTTCGTTTGATGCCTCTAAAAGTTTATCTTGCCATCAATAATGATTTTGGATATGCCAACGCACCTTTTAATGGTGATCGAAGTACACTTAGTAATGAGTTGCTTTGGGGCAGAGGAATTGGGTTAGATTTTGTGGTTTTTCAAGACAAGGTTTGGCAGTTTGAATATAGCTGGAATCACTTGGGAGAACATGGATTTTTTTTACACTTTGAATTTTCATTTTAATGCAAATTGTAGTTTACGGACGAATAGGAAAAGAGAAAGACTTTCCAATCATACAATCCTTCTTTGATATTTTGGCAGAGGAAGGCATTAGTGCCTATGTCAATAAAAATTATCTCGAAAGTTTAAAAGGAAATATTAATTTCAAAAATGACGTAGGTGTTTTTGAAGGATACTTGGATTTCAAAACTCGAAATATTGATTACGTCATCACCCTTGGTGGAGACGGAACAATCCTCAATGCGGTTGCTGAAGTTCGAGATGCAAATGTGCCTATTTTAGGAATCAACTTAGGCCGACTAGGATTTTTAGCGAGTATTGAAAAAGAGAAAATCAAAGAAGCGATTGGCTTATTGAAAATGGGCAGATATAGTTTAAGTGAACGAACACTTTTACATATGGAATCTAACCATCCAATATTTGGAGATATTCCATTTGCATTGAACGATTGTACTTTGTTGAAAAGAGATACTTCTTCGATGATTGTGATTCACACCTATATTAATGGAGCCTATTTGAATTCGTACTGGGCAGATGGATTAATTGTTTCGACTCCAACAGGTTCTACTGGTTATTCTTTGAGTTGTGGAGGACCGATTATTTTTCCAAATTCTGGAAACTTTGTCATCACTCCTGTTGCTCCACATAATTTAAATGTTCGTCCAATTGTGATTTCTGATAATTCTGTAATTTCATTTGAAGTGGAAGGTCGTGCTGAAAATTTTCTTTGTACACTAGATGCACGTTTTGAAACAATTACTTCTGATTTTCAATTAGCAGTTCGTAAATGTGATTTTAATGTGAAATTAATTCAATTACATGGTTGGAGTTTTATGCATACAATTAGAGAAAAATTGATGTGGGGAAATGATACGAGGAATTAATTCTTGAAATGTTCGACTGTTTATTTAGGAACAATTTTAAGAAAAATATCATTCCCTCTAATTAACCACTTCTCACTTTTTTCTTTCTTTTTTATCATTCTAACTTCACATTGCGAATTAGGAAACTCTTCTAAGATAAGTTTATTTATAATTGTTTTTACACGTTGCTTTTTTATTCTTTTAGTTGAACCATCTACTAAAAAAATTAATTTCTGATTTCGGAATTTCTTTATAGCAGCTAGAATAACTCTAAAATCTTTTTCCGCCCATTCTGTAAATTTATTTTTGATATTAAACCCTAATCGGAAACTATTATGTAAAACAAACCACTCCAAGTCTTCTATCGTTTTCGTATTGGCTAGCGTTATGTCAAAAGTTCCCAAGTCTAATTTTTTAATTTCTATTTCAGATAAATTACAATTTATAGGAACTAATGGAGAAGCATCATCTAATAATATATTTCCATTTGGAAATCTCACAATCTCATCTCCATCAAAAGCTTCTAAAGTCAGCGATTGATAATTAGCATCTGGTTGGATTTTAAATATATAATCTGCCCATTCCTTATTTTTTATTAATGGACTTATTGCCAATAATTGCTTTTTATCACACCCTCTATCCCCTCCCCATATTCTCAAAATTATTGGATCCGTAAAATTTATCTCTTCATACGCCATCGTTCTAGTCGAAATTTTCCCACCTGGAATCTTCCTAGTAGAACGTTTTGTTTTTGATTTGTCAATCTTAGCACCCAGTAAGGCACTTTTGTAATTCTCTGATTGAGCTATCTTTATTCGAAAAGCATAACATTGATTAGCTTTCATTGGTTGAACCAATTGCTGCGAAATAGATTCCCAACTACCATTTCCCCTAACAACTAATCCTAAATAAGTGGTTTTATGTGCTGACTTTTGATTAACTCCGAAAGGTTCGCTAGCAAGTGGGTGAGTATCAGGGCCTGTTTCTTTTGGAAATAATTCCGTTCCACAATCATTCCATCCTGCTGGTGAGACAGATAATTGTGGAATACCTTCAAATGAAGGATTTATTAAGTAAATCAATCCTTTTTGAGCAAGTAATGAATTTCCAAAAATTGAAAAAAGTGATATAATGAAGGTTAGCGTTAAGTTTTTCATATTTGTTGTTTTGAATCATTCTCCCTAAAACAACAAAACCCTTCGTGAATTACTCACAAAGGGTTTTTGTTTTTGAAGGTGGTGCCTCCAGGAATCGAACCAGGGACACATGGATTTTCAGTCCATTGCTCTACCAACTGAGCTAAGGCACCTTCCAGCTGTTAAAAGCGAGTGCAAATATATGTTCTTACTTTTTAACTAGCAAGCATTATGAGATTAAAAATTAAAAAAAATAAAATTATTTTTGTGCTATGCTAAGTAAAAAATTAATGTCCATTTTTGGAGGTATCGCGAGTTTAATCCTTTTTGTAACCGCAGTCATTCTCGATAGAGAATATAGTTGGGTTTCGCTACTTATGATTCCATTTGTAGTTGGCCTTTTAATGAGCTATGTTTTTGCCCCACAGATTGATTGGTGGTCATTTAAACGAAATCCGCCAGATTTACCTGGTTTTTTGGGAAATTTATTATTAACTCACTTTCCATTTTATCAAAATCTTTCCGCACTCAATAAAACACGTTTTCGACAAAGAGTAGCGATGTACCTTGAAGCTAGAGGTTTTTTCGCTCAACGTGGAGGGGAAGAGGGAGAAGTACCTTTGGATATGAAAACCATGATTGCAGCTAATGTGGTCATGCTTACTTTTGGGCGAGAAGATTTTATTTTGAAGAAATTTGAACGAATATTTATTTACCTCCAAGCATTCCCTACTCCAAATCATCAGTATTTGCATGCTTCTGAAATAAACGAGGAAGATGAATGTTTGATTTTTTCAGCCGAGCATCTGACACTTTCATTTCGTCAGCCTGGTAAATATTACAATATTATTATTCATGAATACGCCCAAGCTTTTCAATTGACGTATCCTAATTTTGATTATCCTTCCTTCGATGACTCCATTTGGTCTATTTGGAAAAAGGAACAAGTAGTGAAATATATGGGTATGCCTGAGGAAAAAATTGATCCAATAGGCGTGAGTGTAAATTTCTTTTTTACCAATCCTGAAAACTTTAGAGAATTGATGCCAAAGAGTTTCGACAATTATCAAACGATTTTCAATCTAAATCCTTTGCAAAAAAATGATCCAGTCATTGATAAAAGTGTGGTAGAAGGAGTTCCTTAATTTTATTCTAAAATTATTACTTGCTTTTTTGAAAATACATCATGATGTAATTAATTGCAATGGGCTTACTTCTCCTAAATATCGGAAATTCAATTTTTTATTTAAAATTGACTGACAAACCTCCGTACATAAAAGATTATGCTTTGTTATAGAGGAAAAAATTTTATTTTAATAATACTTTCTTCCTCATCAATAAATCATTATCTTTGCACCCGATTTGGGACATATGCCCTTCTAACCAAACCGAAAATGACATTTTTTGACTCAAAAAAATGTCATTTTTTATAAGAAATAGAACAGTAGTGAATTTTCTTTGTTACAGAACAGAAAATCTAATAATCCACCAACAGAACAACAAATCGTTATGCCTAAAGACAATTCTATCAAGTCAGTACTTATTATCGGAAGTGGCCCTATTATTATTGGTCAAGCTTGCGAATTCGATTATTCTGGAACTCAAGCTTCACATGCTTTGCGTGAAGAAGGAATTGAAGTTTCATTGATTAATTCTAACCCTGCAACGATCATGACTGATCCTGTGACTGCGGAGCATATTTATCTTAAACCTCTTACCGTTCAAAGTTTAATTGAAATTTTGGAAGATCGTCAAATTGATGCCGTACTTCCAACTATGGGAGGACAAACTGCTTTGAACCTTGCTATCGAAGCAGGTAAAGAAGGTGTTTGGGACAAGTATAATGTTAAGCTTATCGGAGTAGATTTAGAAGCAATTGAATTAGCTGAAAATCGAGAGAAATTTCGAGAGCATGTGATTAAGTTAGGATTGAAAGTTGCGCCATCTCATATCGCCAATTCATACTTGGAAGGAAAAGAAGCCGCTCAAAAAATTGGTTATCCATTAGTGATTCGACCTTCATATACTTTAGGTGGATACGGTGGTGGATTCTGTCATGATGCTAGTGAATTTGACGAAGCACTTCGAAGAGGTTTGGATGCCTCTCCAACTCATGAGGTTTTGGTAGAAAAAGCAGTTTTGGGATGGAAAGAATTTGAATTAGAGTTACTTAGGGATTCTGATGATAATGTAGTGATCATATGTACTGTAGAAAATCTTGACCCGATGGGAATCCACACGGGAGATAGTATCACCGTTGCACCAGCAATGACTCTTTCTGATACTGCTTATCAGCAGATGAGAGATGAGTCAATTTTGGCAATGCGGTCGATGGGGAATTTTGCAGGAGGTTGTAATATTCAATTTTCTCAAAACCCTGAAACAGAAGAATTAATCGTCATTGAGATTAATCCACGGGTATCTCGTTCTTCTGCTTTGGCAAGTAAAGCGACTGGTTATCCGATTGCAAAAATTGCTGCGAAGTTAGCTTTAGGATTTACATTGGGTGAATTAAAAAATCAAATTACTGGAAATACTTCTGCATTTTTCGAACCTACATTAGATTATGTAATTGTAAAAATGCCACGTTGGAATTTTGATAAATTTAAAGGTGCTAGTCATATTTTAGGTTTGCAAATGAAATCAGTTGGAGAGGTAATGGCGATTGGAAGAAACTTCTTAGAAGCACTTCAAAAAGCTTGTCAATCTCAAGAGAATGGTCGAATGGGATTAGGTGCAGATAAAAAAGAATGGATTAGAACATCTGATATTTTAGAACGATTATCACAAGTAAGTGACGATAGAATTTATAGAGTAAAAGATGCTTTGCGATTAGGTGTCCCTGAAAGAACGGTTCACAAATTGACAAAAATTGACCCGTGGTTTATCACGCAGATTAAGCGTTTGGTTACTATGGAAAATGAAATTATGCAATTCAATGTTGCGGAAGATTTACCGGAAGATTTCTTGCGAAGTCTAAAAGAGGTAGGTTATTCTGATGCACAGATTGCATGGTTGATGAGAATCAAAGAAGAGGAAGTTACTAAGCATAGAAAGAACTTAGAGATTCGAAGAACTTATAAAATGGTGGATACTTGTGCGGCAGAATTTGAAGCAAAGACACCTTACTTCTATTCTACTTTTGATGGAGAAAACGAAAGTATAGCAAGTGATAAAAAGAAAATTGTAGTCCTTGGTTCTGGACCAAATCGAATTGGTCAAGGAATCGAATTTGACTATTGTTGTGTACATGGTTTGATGGCAATTCAAGAAGCAGGTTACGAAGCGATTATGATTAATTGTAATCCTGAAACTGTTTCGACAGATTTCAACATGGCTGATAAGTTATACTTTGAACCAATCTTCTGGGAACACATTCAAGAGATTTTTGAGTTAGAAAAACCAGAAGGTGTGATCGTTCAGTTAGGTGGTCAAACTGCTTTGAAACTAGCAGAAACTTTTGACAAAAAAGGTATCAAAATTATTGGTACAAGTTATAAAGCACTTGACATTGCAGAAGATCGTGGACAGTTCTCAGACTTACTTAAAAAGTTAGATATTCCATATCCAAAATATGGTCAAGCAGATGATGCGCAAGGAGCAATTGACATTGCGAACCGAGTATCTTATCCAGTTTTAGTTCGACCATCTTATGTTTTGGGAGGTCAACGAATGAAGATTGTAATTAATGATGATGAGTTGGAAAGACAAGTTTTGGAAATCTTCAAACACATGCCTGACAACAAAGTATTGATTGACCAATTTTTAGATCGAGCAAAAGAAGCTGAGGTAGATGCGATTTGTGATGGTGACGAAGTTCACATCATGGGAATCATGGAACATATCGAACCTGCGGGAATTCACTCAGGCGATAGTTCAGCTGTTTTACCAACTTATAGTTTGAGTGATCATGTGATTGAAAAAATGAAAGAGTATACTGAAAAATTAGCTTTTGCTTTGGAAACAAAAGGATTAATTAATATCCAGTTTGCTATCAAGGACGAGCAAGTTTATGTGATCGAAGCTAATCCAAGAGCCTCACGAACAACTCCATTTATTGCCAAAGCATATCAAGTTCCTTATTTGAATATTGCGACACATGTAATGTTAGGAAATAAGAAATTGAAAGATTTTGAAATCACTAAAAAATTGGAAGGCTACGCAATTAAAGTTCCTGTTTTTTCATTTAACAAATTCCCGAATGTAGATAAAAACTTGGGACCTGAAATGAAATCAACAGGTGAAGCTATTCGATTTATAAAAGATACCAAAGACCCTTACTTTAGGGAATTAGATAAAAAACGTTCGATGTATTTATCGATGTAAAAAATTTAAAAAGCGGGTTGCAAATTGCAACTCGCTTTTTTTATACCTTTGAATTAATTAAAACACATTTTTATGAAGACAAAAAATGAAATAGTCAGAGACTGGCTACCCCGTTACACCGGAACCCAATTAGATGAATTTGGAGAGTACATCATCCTCGTTAACTTTAGCAAGTATGTCGAAATGTTTGCAGAACAATATGATGTCGATATCAAAGGAAAGGATCGTTCTATGATTTCAGCAACTGCAGAAAACATTACGATTATTAATTTTGGAATGGGGAGTCCGAACGCAGGAACCATCATTGATTTATTAACTGCCATCAATCCTAAGGCAGCAATTTTTTTAGGAAAATGTGGCGGTATAAAAACAGGTAAAAACAATGTAGGCGATTTGATTTTACCCATTGCAGCTATTCGAGGAGAAGGAACTTCCAATGATTATTTACCTCCTGAAGTCCCTGCACTTCCTGCCTTTGCTTTACAAAAAGCAATTTCGACAACCATTCGAGAATATGATAAAGATTATTGGACAGGAACTGTCTATACTACGAATAAACGAGTGTGGGAACATAGAGAAGATTTTAAAGAATACCTTCTTTCGCTTAGACCAATTGCTATTGATATGGAAACAGCAACTATATTTGTAGCTTCCTTCAAAAATCACATTCCAGCAGGCGCACTACTTCTAGTCTCTGATATGCCAATGGTGCCAGAGGGTGTAAAAACTGAAAAGGGAGATAAAGTTGTCAGCAAGAACTATATGGAAATGCACTTGAAGATAGGAATCGAATCATTAATGAAATTGAGCAATAATTCATTAACAATAAAACACTTGAGGTTTTAAATAGTTACTCCAAAAGTTAGTTAATCAGTCAAAAATGGAAATTACCATTTGACTGATTAACTAATTTACTATTCAATTATTTTATTTCTTTTTAGCTCTTGGCTTAGCTTTCGCTCTTGACTTTCTTTTTGGTAATTGATTTTTATCATTTGGGAAAATCGCAGTTGGCTTAAACTTTTTAGCAGCCTCCCATTCCATGCTGAAGTAAGAAATAATAATTACAATATCTCCAACTGCTACTCTTCGTGCAGCAGCGCCATTCAAGCAAATTATACCTGAACCTCTTTCTCCTTTAATGACATAAGTTTCAAGTCTTTCGCCATTATTATTATTGACAATCTGTACTTTTTCTCCTTCAATAATATTAGCTGCATCCATCAAATCTTCATCAATGGTAATGCTACCTACATAGTTGAGGTCAGCTTGAGTTACGGTTGCGCGGTGTATCTTAGATTTAAAAACTGTTACGAACATAGACATAGTATAAAATATAATTTTGATTATAAAAGGTTTCTATTATTAATAGAACGAAACATTTTGCAAAAAGGTCACAAAATGAAATTTTATTAATAAAATATTATTTCTTATAAAAAATAGGTGATTAGAAAATGCTTCGAGCTAAGCTCTAAGGAAGGTGATGTAAATTTACGATTTTAAAACCATATTATCAATTAATCTTACTTCCCCTGCCCAAACTGCAGTACATGCAACGGCAAAGTTAGTTTCACTAAAATCATCAATTGATTGTAGAGATATTCCATCTACAATTTCGAAGTATTCAGGTTTGAATTCAGGGATGCCTAATTCTTGCATCGCCCATTCTTTTACTTCTTTTGGCGTTTTTTTATCGACTAGCTTTTTTGCAGTTGTTAATGTTTGAGAAATTTTTACTGCCAAGTTTCGATTTTCAGGAGTCAATCGAACATTTCTAGAACTCATCGCTAATCCATTTTCTTCTCGCTTGATTGGACACATGACTAGTTTTATCTTAGATTCTAGTTGAGTCAGCATGCTTCGGACTATTGTGATTTGTTGAAAATCCTTTTGTCCCATATACAGACTATGTGGCTGAACCATATTCACCAATCGATTCACCACCTGTGCCATCCCGTCAAAATGCCCTGGACGGAATTCGCCCTCCATCACATTGGCTAATTCTCCAAAATCCAATTCCAAAGTCGTATCTAATCCTTTTGGATAAACCTCTTCAACTGGAGGCATCAATAATACATCTGTTCCAACTGACGTTAATAACTCTATATCTTTAGCAGCAGTTCTTGGATATTTTTCCAAATCAGTTGCATTATTAAATTGAGTCGGATTGACAAAAATGCTACAAACTACACAATCATTCTCCTCCTTGGCTTTTCGAATTAAAGACAAATGACCGTCATGCAAAGCTCCCATAGTTGGAACAAAACCGATACTTTTTTTGTCTGACTTTAAAGAAGTCAGGTAATTTTGTAATTGATATTCTTTTTTGAATAAAATCATATTAAACTATTCTTTATTTTATTGGTTTTCTATACCTTTTGTAATTGTCAGGATACATTCAATTAATCAATCCTTAACAATAAGAGTAAGACAAAAATCATAAAAAATGCGGAATATTTTGTACTTTTGTTCACCCGTTCATTGAAGGTATCATTTTTATTTAAAAAAAAAATGAATTTAGAGTTATATGGAGAAGAAGAAAGTTTTGATCGTAACACAAGAGATGGAGCCATACACGGCACTCTCTGAAATCTCAAGAATAGCGCGAAAACTGCCACAATATATTCAAGAGAAGGGATTTGAAATCCGAGTTTTGATGCCACGATTCGGCACTATTAATGAGAGAAGACACCGACTACATGAAGTAGTTCGCCTTTCAGGAATGAATATCATCGTAGATGATGATGACTTTCCATTAATTATCAAAGTAGCTTCTTTGCCTGGAGCAAGGTTGCAAGTTTACTTTTTGGATAATGATGATTTTTTCAAGAGAAAATCAGTATTTGAAGATGCTAAAGGTAAGCCATTTGATGATAATGCAGATCGATCTGTATTCTTCTGCAAGGGTGTTTTGGAAACTGTTAAGAAATTTGGTTGGGCACCAGACATTATTCATTGCCACGGCTGGATGACTAGTTTAGTACCATTGTATTTAAAAACTGCGTACAAAAACGAACCTATTTTCCAAAATTCAAAAACGGTTTATTCCCTTTATGATAATTCATTGGAAAAAACTTTTGGCGATGATTTCTTCGACAAAGCTTCTATTAATAATTTGGAGCCTGAAGATTTAGAAGCATACAAAAGTGGAAAAAATATCAATTTACATGCAGGAGCAATTACTTTTTCTGATGCTGTAATTACTGGTAGCGAAAAATTGTCAAAAGCAACTGCAAAATTAATTGAAGAAACAGATAAGCCTGTTTTAGAATATAAAGGCGAAGAAGAATACTTAGCCGCTTACCTTGAGTTTTTTAATTCTTTATTGGAACAAGAGGTTGAATAATACCTTTCTATTGGCTTCACAAAGAAGAATATTCTAAAACCAAAACTCCAGCTTCTACCTTAAAATGGGATAAAACCCAACTGGTAGAAGCTGGTTTTGCGTTTAGAGGAGTGATACCTTTTTTTTAGAATACTTCTGGCATTTTTATATACTTTTTGAAAAATGCCTTAAAATAATTAATCATTGAAAAAGACGATATTTCAACAATTCATGTTTGCAACAAGCATTATCTTAATGTTTTTACTTGCAACTACTTCGTGTAACGAACCAAGCCCAATTGGTGCAGGTGTTATTGATACTGACCGCCCTGATGTATTATCTACAGATACCTTGACTCTTCTTACAAGTTCTGTGAAAGATGATTCGATTCGAACATATAATGGTTTAAACTTATTGCTTACTTATCTTTGTGGAGTTTTAGAAGATCCAATTTTTGGAAAAAGCACCTCTGAGATTAATGCTCAACTTAGAGTTGCAGGTTCAGCTCCAGATAGTGTTACCTTTTTCGATAATATTTCATCCCTAGGTACGGAACTTGATTCTGTCGTTTTCGTATTAGAGTATGATCAAGATCAATTTTTTGGTAATGATATTACACAACAAGATATTTCTATTCATTTATTAGATGAAAGTATGGATAATCTTGTAACGTATTATTCAACTGATAATTTCCTTGCAGGAGACCCATTAGTTTCAGGAACTATCAATCCAAGTCAATTTGATAGTTTAACTGTAATTGGAGATGATACTATTAGATTACCACTTATGAGATTAGTTTTAAATAAAACAGATGCACAAGCTCATCCTCTTTTTAGCAATATTCTTTTTAAAGACGCTAGCTCGTTTATTTACTATAAAGATGATGATGCTTTGTTAGATGTTTTAAAAGGAGTTAAGATAAGTGTTGACAACACTACTCCTGTTAATGATTTGATGATGGCATTTAAAATGTCTAACTCTTCAGTTTCAGGAATGTTTCTTCACTATCATACGCCAACAGATACTTCTTTTTATAGGTTTCGATTTACAAGTAATGCAGCGCAGATGGCTAGTTTTGAACATGATTATGCTGGCTCACCGGTAGAACCTTTCATCGATGGAGTTAATGACGAAATTGATGGAGAAGAATATATTTTTATTCAAGGTATGCAAGGACTCAATGGAAAAATTAGAATTCCTTATACAAGTGGACTCCAAAATCCAATAGTTAACCAAGCACAGTTAACATTAACTATCGGAACGATACCAAACGATGTTACTTTCTATAGAGATAATCCATTGGAACAATTATTTTTATCAAAAAAGAATTCAGATGGAGAATTAATCATTATTGCGGATTTGAGTACAGCTATTGAAGTAGGTAGTATATCAGGTGTTTTTGGTGGAAACTTAGTTGAAAGAACTGAGAATAATATAGTGATTAGTACCTATACTATGAATATTACTGAACATTTGCAAGATGTAATTACCGGAGTAGAGACAAGTGATGAACTTTTCATCTCTACAACCGCAAAAGCACAATCAGCTAACCGATCTATTATTTTCGGATCTGGGCATTCAACATATGCGCCAAAATTAAATGTAACATACACGATTAACCAATAATAATAAAACTCTAATTCATTAACACTCTGAGCTTTTCTAATTTTTTATAAAAAAAATTAGAAAAGCTTTAAAACCCCAATCTACTTATGTGTGGAATCGTAGCTTATATCGGAAAAAAAGACGCTTATCCAATAATTATTAAAGGCCTTAAAAGATTAGAATATCGTGGATATGATAGTGCTGGTGTAGCTTTATTTAATGGAGATTTAAACGTTTACAAAAAGAAAGGAAAAGTCAATGACTTAGTTTCGTTTGTCAAAGGAAAAAATCTTAGTGGTAACGTAGGTATCGGACATACTCGATGGGCAACTCACGGAGAGCCTAATGATATTAATGCTCACCCTCACACTTCTGATGACGGTAGACTAACCATAATTCATAATGGGATTATCGAAAACTATGCAACGCTAAAAGAAGCACTCATCAAAGAAGGGCATACTTTCACGAGTGATACAGATACAGAGGTTTTGGTTCATTTAATTGGTGCGCTTCAAGACAAAGACAATTTAGAATTAGAAGAAGCAGTAAGAATTGCATTATCTCAAGTAGTTGGTGCCTATGCAATTGTAGTGTTAGATAGAAATGATCCAACCAAATTAGTAGCTGCTCGAAAAGCAAGTCCACTAGTGCTAGGAATTGGACAAGATGAATTTTTCTTAGCTTCTGATGCGACACCTCTAGTAGGATATACTTCACAAGTAGTTTATTTGAATGATGAAGAAATTGCAGTAGTAAGCAATGACGGAACATTTGAAATTAAAACTATTGATAACGAAATTCAAACTCCTTTCATCCAACTCCTCAATATGAATATTGAAAAATTGGAAAAAGGAAATTATGAACATTTCATGCTCAAAGAGATTTATGAGCAACCAAATACTATTGCCGATTGTATGCGTGGCCGAGTAAATGCTGCTGCAGGTTGGCTTAAGATGGGTGGTATCGAGGAGCAAGAAGAAAGAATTTTTAATGCCAAAAGATTCATCATGGCAGCTTGTGGAACGTCATGGCATGCTGCATTAATTGGTGAATATTTATTTGAAGAATTAGCTCGAATTCCAGTTGAAGTAGAATATGCATCCGAGCTTAGATATAGAAATCCAATCATCAATAAAGATGATGTTGTAATTGCTTTATCTCAATCAGGAGAAACGGCCGATACTATGGCTGCGCTCGAACTAGCAAAAGATAAAGGTGCGCTAATTTATGGAATCGTGAATTCAGTTGGCTCTTCTATTTCTAGAATTACGGACTCAGGTTCATACATTCATGCTGGTCCTGAAATTGGAGTAGCGAGTACAAAAGCATTTACAGGTCAAGTTACAGCGCTTACTTTGATGGCCATTTATATGGGCTATAAAAGAGGCACTATTCCTAAATCTTACTACCACCAGTTGTTAGAAGGTTTGGAAAAAATCCCTGCAAAAGTAAAAGAAGCTTTAGAATGCGATAAACAGGTAAAAGAATTAGCTAAGAAATTTATTAATACCAATCATACCCTTTATCTTGGGCGTGGTTACAACTTCCCTATTGCGTTGGAAGGTGCTCTTAAATTAAAAGAGATATCATACATCCACGCTGAAGGATATCCTGCTGCTGAAATGAAGCATGGCCCAATCGCTTTGATTGATGAAAACATGCCAGTAGTTGTAATTGCTACCAACAAAAGTGCTTACGAGAAAATTGTCAGTAACATTCAAGAAGTTAAAGCTCGGAAAGGGATAGTTATTGCAATCGTAACCAAAGGCGATGAAGAAATTAGCAAAATCGCAGATTACACTATCGAGATTCCTGATACGGAAGAACCATTTACTCCTTTGTTATCAGTAATTCCTTTACAGTTATTGTCTTATCATATTGCTCTAGCAAGAGGTTGCAATGTAGATCAACCTAGAAATTTAGCTAAGTCTGTAACTGTAGAATAGTTTTTAGAATAAAACCGTTCAAAAAAAATTAGTGGTCAAACTATTTTTTTTCGAACTCAAACATGTATAAAAAATGGGCACACATAGCGCACATAACATGGAGTACAACTCCGAAAAAAGTGATCTTATCATTCCTGAATATGGTCGAAATGTTCAAATGTTAATTCGACATGCGAAGACAATTGAAAGTGATGAAATCAGACAAGCTTTTATCGAAAAAGTAATTGACCTGATGCACCAAATGCATCCACAAAATAGAAACATAGAAGACTACATGTCTAAGTTATGGAAACATGTATTTCGAATTGCAGAGTACGATATCAAAGTCATGCCTCCAAATGGAGAAATTCCTACACCTGAAACAGATGTTACTGTTCCTGAACCTGTTAGCTATCCTGTTGCCAATGTAAAATATAGACATTATGGAAATAATGTTCAAATTCTAATCAACAAGGCTTTGAAAATGGAAGATGGACCTAAAAAAGATGGCTTTCTTTTAGTGATCGGCGGCTACATGAAGATGGCTTACAAAACTTGGAACAGAGAACATTTTGTTAGTGATGAAATTATCAAAGGAGATCTATATAAGATGTCTGATGAAAAATTAGCTATTGCTGATAATATTTCTCTTGACGGATTAAGTAACTCTAACCGTCGAAAAAGAAAAGATGATAATGATCGAGGTGGAAGAAATGATCGTCGAAACGATCGTGGCGGAAGAAATGATCGTCGAAACGATCGTGGCAGAAATGACAGAGGTCGAAATGATAGAGGCGGAAGAGGAAGACGCTAGTTTTTTTTCTGTAAAAAATAAAAAAGGTGCTAATCAAAAACGATTAGCACCTTTTTTTATTTCACAATAACTTCTTTTCATTTTATTCATTCCCTTTAAAATGATTCCAGCCTTGTGCTTTGATTGGATGAATATTTCCTCCTTTAGTATGCAATTTTATTCCTTCTGAAGCCTCCACAATTTCTCCCATAATATAAATGCCTGGCAAAAATTTCACCTTCTCAATATCCTCAGGTGTAATTGTAAAAAGCAATTCATAATCCTCTCCTCCACTCAATGCACAAGTAATCGGATCCATTTGAAATTTCAAGGCCATCATTTCCGCATCAGGATGAATCGGCACACCACTCTCTTCCACAAATGCTCCCACTCCTGATTCTTTACAGATATGAAAAACTTCTGAAGCTAATCCATCAGAAATATCAATCATCGAAGTAGGCACTAAGCCTGATTTTGCAAAAGTCTCAATCATTTCTCTTCGAGCCTCAGGTTTTAATTGGCGACGCACTAAATAAGATTGTTCTTCCAAATCAGGTTGAACTCCAGGGTTCGATAAGTAAATTTGTTTTTCTCTTTCTAAAATTTGAAGTCCCAAATATGCCGCTCCCAAATCTCCAGTCACACACATCAAGTCTCCAACATTCGCAGTATTTCGATAAACTATTTTATCTTCTTCCGCTTCGCCAATTGCAGTTACACTAATAACCATTCCTTTGGGAATAGACGTTGTGTCTCCTCCAATCAAGTCAACATCATACTGCGCACAGGCAGCTTCCACACCTTCATAAAATTCTTCCAATGCTTCGACCGAAAAACGATTAGAAAATGCCAATGACATCGTAATCTGTTTTGGAATGGCATTCATTGCATAAATATCAGAGAGATTAACAATGACTGATTTGTACCCCAAATGTTTAAGTGGTGTGTACATTAAATCAAAATGAATTCCTTCCACCAACATATCAGTAGAAACAACCGTCATCATTTTTCCGCTATCAATTACCGCAGCATCATCTCCAATTCCTTTTACAGAAGATTTATTTTTTAGTGGAAACCTTTTGGTCAAATGTTCGATTAAACCAAATTCTCCTAACTCATTTACATCAGTTCTTTTTTCAGTATTTTCTTCCATCGTATTTTTTAAATTAAAAAATCACTTGAATATTTATTTTCCCAACCGCAAAAGTAATTAATTTTAACCATCCTAAAAAAATACTTGCACAGGTATAAATAATTAAGGTTTTTAATATATATTTGCATTGTTACTTTTTTGTATATGAAAAGTACAACCGTCCCAACCGAAAGTTTTTTCCACTTTTACCAACCGTTTAAATTTAATGAAATCAAAGTATAGATACTTCGATTTCAAAAGTATCATGTGTTTTTGATTTTATATCAAAAATGGCTGAGGGGCTATTCCATACATCTTACTTATTTAATTTTCCTGATAAAAAATTCTTGAGAAAACTCACCCATGGTTGTAAAAGTGCAACCTTCCAAATTTGTAATTATACTGTTAGAATAATATAGATTGGCGCGACAACTTATAACACAATGCATCCAAAAACAGTCTTGCTAAACCGTGTCTGAGAAATGCAAAGCGGTTCAACCTTCTGGATATTCGATCACTTCAACAATTGTAATCTCATGATTGATTTGATTTACGAATTATACACCAAAAGAATGAATCTTTAGCAGACACGATAATATGACTGCAGGAGAAATTAATTTTTCTCCAAACTGTTTTTGGGATGTGAACCCTCTTCACTCACCTCGTGGAAGAGGGTTCTTTTTTTTAATGGACTATCGATTACCATTTTCAAACAAGTATTTATTTCTCTAAAAAAAAAGGAGCGTACTGTTGAAGTACGCTCCTTTTTTTAGAGAAATGTAAAAACCAAAAACCTATTCTACTAACTCAAATTCTCTCCCCACTTTTATTTTTTTATTGCCATCATGCACCACTACTTCTATATAAAACTTACCTCCAGCTTTCGCCTTTTTAATAATCTTCTTTTGTTTTTTATTCAAAATCCCATTACTCGTAGCCGTTTGGAAATTCTTTTTTCGTTGATAGGAAAAATTCAATGCATCAAAACTAACTGGATCCCCAAACCGATTTCGAACCATAATTATTTTTCCTAAGTTAGCTTTCAGCTCATCAACGGCAATCTTATTTCCTTTCAATGTACCCCAAGTAATTTTATAATCATCAGAATCTAAAGGATTACTTACACCATTTTTTAAATAAAAATGAATGGGTAAATTTAATTTCACGCTGACAATCTCTCCCTTGTCTTTTCCAGGTTCCCACTTCGGCATTTTGTTCAAGACATCAATCGCAGCTGCTCCACAACCATCTCCAATGTCTCGAATAATTGAAGGCTTTGTCACTCTTCCTTCTTCATCAATAATAAAACTAACATATACGGTGCCTTCCGTCCCCGCCACTTTTGCTTCTTCTGGATACTCCACGTTAAATGCTAAAAATGAAACCATTCTTTCATTGGAACAAATTCTCTTTTTTTCTTTTTTATATTTATACTTTTCACATCCTGAGAAGTAAGGCATTTCTTCGGCGTGAACTAGTGCCTCAGGTTGTGCAAAGAAATTAGTAGAGAAAAGAAAAGAAATTACAATAAGTGATATGTATATTTTTTTCATAGGGATCATTTAATATATTTTTAAAATTCGACAAAATCATTTTGCGAACTTTGTAGTGTTTGATTTTTAATTATCTTTTAGCTAAATCCAACAATGTGTTCTTTACTTCTTCCAATTTATTCGACTTTGGGTTTTTGACGAAGTCACCCACTTTATTGATTATAAAGTATCGAGGTAAAACTTTGATTTCATATGCTTTGGCTATTTCAGAATTTAACTCACCTGATGCCAAAATATGAATTCCTTTAAATTGTCTTTTTTCCAGAGTCTCTTTCCACACCTCCTCTTTTCGATCCAACGATACATTTATAAAAACAACATCTTCATTCCCCAACTCTGGTTGAAGTACTTTTATCCGCTCCATTTTATCCATGCAAGGCCTACACCAAGTTGCCCAAAAATTTAAATAAATTACTTTCCCTCGATAATTTTTTAACGCAATCTCAATATTGCTCGAATCCTTCAATACAAAATCAGGTGCTTGAGTTCCTCCAGCAAACTTGATCGCCTTTTCATAAGATTCCACTACCTTAATATCAAAATTTCCATAATCTTGATATCTCAAATAATCCTGATATTTATTAATAATCACTTCCATTTCCTTAGCTCGAAATGCTCGAGCAATTATTTCTGATTGGAAAAATGCTCTGGTTTTTCCATCCAAAACTTTACTCCCTTCTTCATATTGAAAAATAAAAGGTGTTCTTTCATCACTTTCACTTTTCAAATTTTTATAATCAAAATACGCCACCAAAAATTCTCGATACCATTCATTTCCAATTTGTTCATTTTGCAAAGGAACTTCTTCAAGAAAATCAAAATAGGAGTCTTGCAAACTATATCGATTTTTAAATACGTTGCCATACATCAATCGATGGTAAGCAAAATCATATTGAATTTCTGTTTTTAAAAATTCTTTAAATTCTTCCGTAAGTTTTCCAGGATGGGTAGTATCATATTTTTCCAAATGATCAAGCGATTTTTCCTTTCTGCTTTTCATATGATTTTCAAAAGTCGGTTGATTCATCTCCAACATCGCTTTGTCCATCTTTGGACTATTTTGATACCAATATAATTTCTGCCGATATTGAGTCATATTAAACACACTCATCTCTCGAGGATTCAATTGCAGATATTCAGCCAAGCAAGAATTACTTGATCCAAGCCTTCCTGAAAACTCAAATGAGTATTGAAAATTATTCGCGTCGCAATCTATATATAACGTATCATTTGGTTGAAGGAAAATAACTCCTTTGTTTCGAGCATATTTTAAAATAGCAAATTGAGGTTCTTTCACTTCAATAGCAAAAGCGAAAGTATTGTCGTCAATAATCCTGGACTTGTACACATCTATCCCATTATTGAGGTATAGCGTGTTCATACTTAATTCAATCTCTTTGATCAATTTGGCATTTTTGATTTTCCCTACAACCAACGTATTCGGTTGTGCCTGGAGAAAAAATGCACAAAGCAACAAACTAAAAAGTCCAATTATTTTTTTTGTAAAAATGGTAAAATGCTCCATCCAAGGTGTTTTATAAAATGAATTTGATTAAAATATTCTACGCTAAATTTAAAGGTTTTGCTTCATTTAAACTGAAGTTGTTTTTTAAAATCTTAAACTTTCGTAATCCATAAGTTAAAACGAATTTTTTGTTTTTTTTATTTCAAAAAATAAACCCCTATATTCGAAAAAACATACTTGAAAACATAACTAAAAACCATCTATGAAAAAACGCTGGACGCTCCAATCTTATAATTCTTCCACAGCCCAACATTTACAAGAAGTTTTGAAAATCAATCCTATCTTTTGTCAAATGCTTGCGCAACGTGGCATCTCTACTTACGAAGAAGCTTTCCAATTTTTTCGTCCTTCACTTGAACAGTTACATGATCCTTTCTTGATGCAAGATATGGATTTAGCAGTCAATCGATTGGCGAGTGCAATGCAACGCAAAGAAAAAATTTTACTCTACGGAGATTATGACGTTGACGGCACAACCTCTGTCGCATTGATGTTTTCTTTTTTAAAAAAATATCATCAGTATTTAGATTTCTATATTCCTGATCGATACACCGAAGGCTATGGTGTTTCATTTGCAGGAATTGATTACGCTGCACAAAATGAAATGACACTCATCATCGCGATGGACTGTGGAATCAAGGCGAATGAGAAAGTAAAATATGCCAAAGAAAAAGGCATCGATTTTATCATCTGCGATCACCATTTACCTGAAGGAGAATTACCTCCTGCTGTTGCAGTTTTAGATCCAAAAAGACATGATTGCAAATATCCTTACAAGGAATTAAGTGGTTGCGGAGTTGCTTTCAAATTGGCGCAAGCATTTGTCGAACAAAATAGTTTAGACACTTCTCAACTCAATGAATTATTAGATTTTGTGGTCATCAGTATTGCTTGTGATATCGTTCCGATGTTGGGTGAAAATCGAATCTTAGCATTTTGGGGAATGGAACAATTGAATGCTACGAAGCGACCAGGTTTATTAAGCTTGATCGATGTAAGTCAACGAAAATTTCCAATCAACATCAATGATATTGTTTTTGGATTAGGGCCGATGATAAATGCGGCAGGACGCTTGGCAGATGCTCGGCAAGCTGTCCATTTACTCTTGTCCAAAAATGAAATTGAAGCAAACGAAAATGCTAATCTTTTGCATCAAAGAAATAAAATGCGCAAAGAAATTGATCTTCAGATTGTCCAAGAAGCTCAATTTATTTTAGAAAAAAAACAAACTGACGGAATACTTGAAAGTCAAAAAAGTATTGTTCTCTTTCAATCACATTGGCATAAAGGTATAGTTGGAATTGCTGCTTCTCGAATTGTAGAAAGTCATCATCGACCAACCATTATTTTAGCTGAGTCAAATGGGTTGGCAGTTGGTTCTGCTCGTTCGGTCAAAGGTTTCAACGTTCATGCTGCAATAAAAAAGTGCTCGGATTTATTAGTCAATTTTGGAGGTCATGCACATGCGGCGGGACTGACTTTGAAAATTCAAAACGTCGATTTATTCCGAGAAAAATTTGAGCTAGCAGTTCGAGAAACAATTGAAGAAGAAACTCTAATTCCAGAAATAAATATTGCTGCACCACTTTCTCTAAAAAATATTACACCGCAATTTTGGAAAATCCTTCAACAGTTTGCTCCGTTTGGGCCACAAAATAGAAATCCGATTTTTGCCACAAAAAATGTCGAGGATACCGGCTCTTCCAGATTACTTAAAGGCAATCATTTAAAATTGAGTGTCAAAGACAATGGAAAACCTCACTTTAAAGCAATCGCATTTGGAATGGGAGATTTTATTTCGGAAGTAAAAAAAGGATCTTTCCATATTTGCTATACTATCAATGAAAATAGTTGGAATGGGGAAACGGATTTACAATTAAATGTGAAAGATATTAAAATTTGAAAATTTTGACTGGAAAATAAAAAAGCCAAATACTTCTAATTCGAGTATTTGGCTTTTCCATCTTTTGAAAACTATATCAACTCATCCTCGCAGGACAAATTAAATGAAACTCTGGAATATGAACATTGAATTGCTCTTCATTATCTAATCGCTGCATTAAAAATGTTCCATGCATTTTTCCAACTTCTGTATTCAAAGGACACCAAGATTGATATTTAAATTTTTCGCCTGGTTTCAAAATTGGTTGTGCACCAACGACACCTTCTCCTTCTACTTCATGAACCGATCCAATCGAATCAAAAATAATCCAATGCCGTCGCAAAAGTTGAACAACATTTGAACTCCGATTTTCAATAATGATTTCGTAGGAAAAAACGAACTTGCTATCTTTTGGAGAAGATTGCTCTTGCCGGTAGGCTGGTTCTACACTTATTCGAATTCCTTTGGTTATAAAAGTTTCCATCGTATTAAACTTCACTAAAATTATTATTTTTCTTTGATAAAATTAATTACCATTTCTTCTGCTTCTTTTAACGCTATTTTAAGATCATCGTTCACTAAAACCTTATCGAATTTTTTTTCGTACTTCAATTCTCTTTTCGATCGAGCAAATCTTTTTTTCAAACTTGCTTCATCTTCAGTTTTGCGATTTCGTAATCTTGCAAACAATTCTTCCACGGAAGGTGGTTTTACAAAAATTGCTAGCGTTTCATTTGGGTACGCTTTTTTAATATCTTTCGCACCTTTTACATCCACATCAAAAATGATATGTTTACCTTCCTTCCAAATTCGTTCCACTTCACTCCTCAACGTACCATAAAATTGATTTTCGTAAACTTCTTCCCATTCTAAAAATTTCCGTCGTCGACGCATTTTTTTAAAATCCTCCACAGTCATAAAGTGATAATCCTTTCCATCTACTTCATGTTTTCGTTTTTCACGAGTAGTCGCAGATATTGAAAAACCTAGAAAATAAAAGGTCTTAATTAAATGACGAACAATGGTCGTTTTGCCTGCTCCTGAGGGCGCTGTAATAACTATTAATTTTCCCAAAATGAAATTCGATTTTATTAGTAGTGCTAAAAAACACTAAAGCGGTGTTAGCGTTTGGAGCGCTAACACCGCTCATAAAAAATAATAAAACTTATAAATTAGACTGCGTTAGCAACTAACTCTTTTATTTTTTCTAGTTCATCTTTCATTTGCACTACAAGGTGTTGAATTGATGATGAACTAGCTTTTGATCCTAAAGTATTAATTTCTCGGCCAATCTCTTGGCTGATAAAATTTAGCTTCCGTCCTTTTTGACCAGCTTTAGTTTCCATCACCTCGAGAAAATATTTGCAATGTTGCTCTAATCGAACTTTTTCCTCTGTGATGTCCAATTTTTCCAAGTAATATAAAATTTCTTGTTCAAATCGATTCGCATTGATATTATCTTTCCCCACATACTCTTCCATATTTTTCAACATTCGCTCTTTGATTACTCCAATTCGTTCTTCTTCAAATGGATCAATTTTTACCAATGCTTCAGAAATATTATTCACTCGCAACTTACAATCATCCCCCATCACATTCCCTTCTTTCAACCTAAATTTATAAAATGCGTCCAATGCTTGATTCAAAATTTCGAGGACAGTTGCCCACTCTTCTTTTTCCAAAGTATTTTCACCAGCAACAATTACATTTTGAATCCGCAAAATGGTTTGAGTCAAATCACCTGCAGGCAACTTTAATTCAGTTTGTAAACCTCTCAACTCATCATGATATTTTTTGAATAAAGATTTATTGAGAGAGTAAGCATCATCTCCACCTAAAGATTCCACATTGATGGTCACATCAATCTTTCCCCTTTCTGTTTTTTTAGAAATAATACTACGTAATTCGTGTTCCTTCTCCCGATAGTTCTGTGGCATTTTAAATCGCACATCAGAATATTTACTATTGAGAGAACGAAGTTCTATAGAGATTTTTTTTTCTCGGAAGCTTCCATTAGCTTGACCGTAGCCCGTCATTGATAACATCATAGGTTGAAATTGATTTTGTGCAAATATAACTAAAGCATTGATAATAAAGTTTTGGGTAACAAGTTTTATTATCCAAATCTTTATAAAAGAATCGTACAAGTCAGATCTCTTTTTAGGGGGAAATAAAATTCAAATTAATGTTTAATTTCTTACTCAAAAAACGAATAATTTTAATAGGCCTTTTCCTTTTCAAAGTGCTCAAAATTCAGGTTTAATTTAAATTAAAATCATCTTCTGCAATTTTTTGGAAAAATTAAAAAATGCCATTTATTATAATGTGTTTTTCTTTTTTGGTGAAAAAAAGTTTTTCTCACTTATAAAAACAAAAAAAAATTCATAAATCGTTGAAAAAAAGCCACTTATGAAGTAAAAGATGAAAATAAAACATCTTTTTATTTTCAATTGAAAAATAAAAAGACGAAATTTGCGACGCTTTAATCTGAATAAAAAAAATTCGTAATTAATTATAAACCAATAAGATAAACGATGAGAAAAGCTGATTTAGTAACAGCAATATCGGAAAAAACGGGTGTCCCTAAAGTTGACGTTTTAGTTACTTTAGAAACTCTTTTTAAGGAAGTAAAAAGCTCATTGGCTGAAGGTGAAAATGTTTACATTCGAGGCTTCGGAAGTTTTGTGATCAAAAAGAGAAAGAGGAAAATAGGCCGACACATTAAGAAAAACATCGCAATTGAAATTCCTGAACACTTTGTTCCTTCATTCAAACCTGCAAAAACTTTTGTAGAAGAAGTGAAAGGTCGTGTATCAGAACTTCCAAACGATGAAAGTAGAAATGTTTAAAATTTCCTAAATGATGTCAAAAACTCAACTAGCCGTTTTATCTTTTGCAGGAGCTTTATTCTTAGTTCTTTATTTTGGATTTGATACCAAACCAAAAGAACAAAAAGAAATAAATAAAGATCGGATTGAAAATGCGGAATCAACTAGTATTAACTCACTATTGTTGTCTGCAAAAAACAATCTTAAACCAGAAGATGCTAGCGAAGTATTATTAGCCGAAGCAAAACTATCAGAGGCCAAAAACGACTTAGACAAAACAGAAGCTTACAAAAAGCTTTCAAGTGCTTGGTATAAGATTGGTCGATTTGCCATTGCAGGTTATTACGCTCAATTAGTAGCTGATCAAGAAGCTACTGCCGAAGCATGGTCTATTGCAGGTGCGACTTATAATAGAGGTCTAAATTTTGAAAAAGAAGAGAAAGTAATTGAGTTTTGCACAAATCGAGCAATTCAAGCTTTTGAAAATGCAATTTCCTTAGATCCGAGTAACGTTACTCACAAAGTAAACTTAGCTGTTTGTTATGCCGAACGTCCTCCTCAAGATAATCCTATGAAAGGAATTTTGATGTTGATCGATTTAAACAAAAAGCATCCTGAAAATGTTGCTACTCTTTCTACCTTGGGAAGATTAGGAATCCAAACAGGACAATTTGAAAAAGCAAAGGGTCGTTTGGAAAAAGCACTTCAAATCGAACCTGAAAATATAAAGGTAAATTGCCTCTTAGCTCAAGTCTATGAAGGACTTGGATTAACTGAAAAGGCAACTACCTTCAAAAATATTTGTCAATCGCTGGCGGAAGCACAGCGATAGAAAATACTTGTTCCGAGTTTTCGGAACGTGAGAAATTTAATTTTATAATTATAAAAAAATATTAGTATGCCTTGCGGAAAAAAACGTAAACGTCATAAGATCGCGACACACAAACGTAAAAAAAGATTACGTAAAAATCGTCATAAGAAAAAGAACAGATAATTTGAAATTGAAATAGCCTTATGGCTTTTTTAAATTAATTAATCTGGCATAGGTCAGGGTAGTTTCAAATAATCTGCCTGAACCGAAAATATGATGATTCAAGGGTCATGGGATAAAGTTTTTTTAACTTGTATTATCCCATGACCCGTTTCTTATTTTTGACACAGTCAAATAAAAATTTGTAGAGCTGGAAGTATTATTTCCGTGCTTGAAAGATAAGGCGGGTAAGAGAAATAATACTCCCAAGGTAATACTTGGAGAAGAGATGGAATTCTGTATTTACAAGAGAAAATCTTTTTTGATTTTTCTAAATATTTAAAAGACGTACATACACTATTTAGTTTTTCACAAATTTAAAGATGTGTTCAATTCAGGCAAAATAAATGCTTCAACACAACAAACTCTATGTTTTGTTGATGGTACTTAAATTTTGCTGCCTTGCCTTGTAGAGCTATCCTGCTCTATTGAATGTTCTAAGATAACGCTTCATTTGAAGTTTGTTTTCGGCATTCTTTAATGCCCACAAATAAAAATAGTGGAAAAAGAACTAATCATTAATTCAACTCCTACCGAAGTTGAAATTGCGCTTTTGGAAGATGGGAAGTTAGTTGAGTTGCACAAGCAAAAGACCAATACTAATTTTACTGTTGGAGATATATTCCTTGGTAAAATTAGAAAGTTGATGCCTGGATTAAATGCAGCTTTTGTAGATATTGGACATAAAAAAGATGCCTTTCTGCACTATACCGACTTAGGTCCTAAATTGCGTACCCTTCTAAAATACACCGATCATTCCATCTCTGGACAACAACAATCATTTAAATTAGACCAATTCGATTTCGAAGATGAGATCATTAAAACAGGAAAGATTGATCAAGTTTTAAATAAAAAACAACCTGTTTTAGTCCAAATATTAAAAGAACCTATTTCTACCAAAGGTCCTCGATTAAGTTGCGAGATTACAATTCCTGGGAGATATTTGGTTTTGTCTCCTTTTTCTAATATCGTAGCTGTTTCTAAAAAAATTGCTAATTCAGATGAAAGAAAAAGGCTCCAAAGATTGGTAGAAAGTATTCGTCCGAAGAATTTTGGCGTTATCGTTAGGACTGCTGCTGAAGGAAAAAAAGTAGCTGATCTACATGAAGAATTAGACATCATGATGTCTAAGTGGAAACAAGTGCATAGCCAATTACACAATGCAAATCCACCAACTAAATTATTAAGTGAATTAGATAAAACTACAAGTATCCTTCGTGACATATTGAGTGATTCATTTAATAAGATTGTGGTTAATGATGCAGAAATGCATATCAATATCAAATCCTTTTTAGGTACTATTGCTCCTGACCAAGTCAAAATTGTTAAACATCATAAATCGGCTAAACCAATTTTTGATGTTCACGGTATTTCAAGACAAATCAAATCTTCTTTTGGGAAAACTGCAACTATGCCTAGTGGGGCGTATTTAGTAATTGAAGGTACTGAAGCCATGCACGTGGTTGATGTAAATAGTGGACACAAAGCTGCCAAGTCAAATAACCAAGCAGATGCCGTTCTTGCGGTAAATTTAGAATCCGCTGAAGAAATAGCTAGACAATTACGTCTTCGAGATATTGGAGGAATAATTATTATTGATTTTATTGATATGCGGGTTCCTGAACACAAAAAGCAATTAGTTCAGGCAATGAGAGATCACATGAAAAAGGATCGAGCTCAACATACCATTTTGCAATTAAGTAAATTTGGCTTGATGCAAATTACTCGACAACGAGTGAGACCTGAGGTTAAAATTAATACTGCAGAAATTTGTCCTTCTTGCAAAGGAACTGGAAAAATAAATCCTTCCATTCTCTTGACAGATGATATAGAAAGAGATTTAGAGTTCATTCTTCAATCTCGGCCTCAAGCCAAATTAGTATTACATGCTCACCCTTATGTGAGTGCCTTTTTGAAAAAAGGACTTCCAAGCAAACAAATGTCTTGGTTTATGAAGCATCATTTTAAGTGGATTAAAATAAAAGAGAATACTGATTTCCAAATGACTCAATATACTTTCTTTGATGGAAATGATGATGAAATTCGGTTACATTAATTTTGTCATTTTCTAAATAAAAAAGCGATATAGATTTTAAAAATCTATATCGCTTTTTTATTTCCCAAAAAAACTAATCAATCTATCTACTCCCAAAAAAGAACAGGGCACATACGTCGAAACGCAGTACCCTGTATAACCCCAAAAAACCAAATGAAAACAATCTACATATAAATCTTTCTAATTAAAGTTCTCTTGTATATTTTGAAAATGACTAGTATTTATTGATATTTTGTCATTTTTTAAATCTCTTTTCTTTCCTTTGTTATCTTTATAACATGTGTTCCTCAAAACTTACACTTTTAAGACGCAAGTTTTTTAGGTAGTCACATTTTTAATGAAAAAAAATATTTATTTAATTACAAAAAATGAATAAAGTTAATTTCACATTGGTTTTGTTTCACACTATAACTATTTTGCAGTTTTTTATACTGTAAAATATAAAAAAGCAGTTTTTTATTCTAAATAAATTGTTTGTTTTTTTATCCTTATTTCAAAAAATCTATTAAAATTTTGTTAAATCCATATTTATCACCTCATTCAGAATAAAATTGTGACCTGTGGCTAAAATCAAAAAAATATATGCTTGTACAAATTGTGGTGCTACTTCTTCAAAATGGGAGGGCAAATGTCCTTCCTGTGAGGAATGGAATACATTTGTAGAAGAGATTGTCTCTAAACCAACCACTCAAGAAGAAAAAAAATTAGCATGGAAGGGTGGAGGTGGAAATAATAAAAGCCCAAAACCTATAGCTCTCCCCGATATTGTTGCCAACAATCGACCGAGATTAGTCACACCTGATGGAGAACTCAATCGAGTGCTCGGAGGAGGAATAGTAAGTGGTTCCTTAGTCTTAATTGGAGGACAACCTGGTATTGGAAAATCAACATTACTTTTGCAAGTTGCCTTAAATATTCCAGGAAAGATCTTATATGTTTCAGGGGAAGAAAGTGATGGACAAATCAAAATGAGAGCTGAACGAATTGGTGGACAAACTTCCAATTGTTTTATCCTCACCGAAACTAATGTCACTAAAATTTTAAATCACGCCAAAGAGATGCAGCCTGATTTGATGATTATTGATTCCATTCAAACTTTAGCTTCACCTTATATTGATTCTACTCCAGGAAGTGTTTCTCAAGTCCGAGAATGTGCTGGTGAGTTGCAACGATTTGCCAAAGAAGAATATATTCCTGTTTTTATCATTGGACATATTACGAAAGAAGGTTCAATCGCTGGACCTAAATTATTGGAACACATTGTTGATGCCGTTTTACAATTTGAAGGAGACCGAAATTATACTTATCGAATTTTACGAACTATTAAGAATCGATTTGGTTCGACTGACGAAATGGGTATTTATGAAATGCAAGCCAATGGTTTGCGGGAAGTTTCTAACCCCTCAGAAATTTTACTTTCTCAAAAAGATGAAGAGTTAAGCGGAAGCGCAGTTTGTGCAACCATGGAAGGAATGCGACCAATGTTAATTGAAACGCAAGCTTTGGTGAGTACTGCCGTTTATGGAAATCCTCAACGATCGGCAACTGGTTTTGATTTGAGAAGACTGAGCATGTTGCTCGCCGTTTTGGAAAAAAGATGTGGCTTTCAATATGGACAACAGGATGTATTTTTAAATCTTGCTGGAGGAATAAAAGTGGATGACCCTGCTATTGATTTAGCGATTGTAAGCGCGTTAATTTCTTCTTTGGAAGATGTAGCCATTCCGAATGATGTTTGCTTTGCAGGGGAAGTTGGTTTGTCAGGAGAGATTCGATCTGTTAATCGAATTGATCAAAGAATTCAAGAAGCTGATCGCTTAGGTTTTAAACAAATATTTATTTCAAAATATAATACCAAAGGTTTAGACATGGAGCGTTATGGAATTGAAATTATTACCATTGGAAAAATTGAGGAATTATATCGAGTGCTTTTTGAATAAAACTAATCTCCTTTTTTTCTGTTTAAATATTCTATGAAAGATATTTTAGAACTCTCCAAAACTAACCCGATCCTTCTCTTCGATGGCGTTTGCAACCTTTGCAACGGAGCAGTTCAATTTGTCATAAAGTATGGTTCAAAAAATACTTTACGCTTTGCCGCTTTACAGTCTGAAACTGGACAGCAAATCTTAGAACATTTCAATTTACCCAAAGAAGATATTTTTTCAGTTATTTTAGTTGAGAACGAAAAAGTTTATGTGCGTTCAAGTGCAGCACTTCGAATGTATAAAAATATGGGAGGCTTTTGGAATTTGATGTATTTATTCATCATCGTTCCTCGTCCTATTCGAGATGCCATTTATAATCTCATTGCAAAAAATAGATATAAATGGTTTGGAGAAAAAGAAAGTTGTATGATCCCTACTCCTGAATTAAAGTCTCGATTTTTATAAATCGTTTTCCTGTTTTCCAATTATCTCCTATCGAAATTTACCTTTCCCTTTTAGAACTGTTTTGTAAAATCTTACGTTAAAAGCCGTACTCTAAATACTTGAACTTTACTTTTAATATCAGTATTTTCGCACTTCTTTTTAAATCACATATTTTTAAATTTTTTAATTAAAATGGAAATGACAGATACTTCCAAAATTAGACGCACCGAGATTGCGGACATTCTAAAAAGCCCTTCGATTGGAGAAGTGGTTTTAGTCAAAGGTTGGGTAAGAGCTTTTCGAAACAATCAATTCGTAGCATTGAATGATGGTTCTACTTTTAATAATCTTCAAGTGGTTTTAGATTCTGAAAATATGAATCAAGACATTTTAAAATCTGTCACTTTTCATGCCTGTATTGCCGTTACAGGGAAATTAGTTGAATCAACTGGTGCAGGACAAACTGTAGAAATTCAAGCAGAACAAGTTGAAATTTTAGGAGCCAATAATTTGGACGAATATCCTTTGCAAGCCAAAAAGCAAAGTATGGAATTCCTTCGGGAAAATGCTCAATTCAGAATGCGAACAAATACGTTTAGTGCAGTTTTTAGGATTCGACATGCTGTTGCTTTTGCTGTGAATAAATATTTCAACGACAAAGGTTTTTATTATATGCATACGCCAATCATAACGGGAAGCGATGCAGAAGGTGCTGGGGAGATGTTTCGAGTAACAACACTTGAACCTAACAATGCTCCTACAGATGAAAATGGTAACGTTGATTTCAAAGAAGATTTCTTTGGAAAGGCAACTAACTTAACTGTATCAGGTCAATTACAAGCGGAGATTGGAGCTTTGGCAATGGGAAAAGTTTATACTTTTGGTCCAACTTTCCGAGCTGAAAATTCCAACACTTCTCGACACCTTGCAGAATTTTGGATGATCGAACCTGAAGTAGCTTTTGCAGATATTTATGATGACATGGATTTGGCAGAAGATTTTTGCAAATACTTGATCAACTATATTTTGGAAAACTATCCAGATGATTTAGCATTCTTAGACAAACGAATTCAAGACTTGGAAAAAAATATGAAGTCTGAACTTCGCCGTCCAATGAGTCTAATCGAGACGTTGAAATTTGTTGTAGAAAATGACTTTGAACGAATTACTTATACTGATGCAATAAACCTTTTGAGAAACTCTAAACCATTTAAAAAAGGGAAATTTAAATTTCCAGTTGAATGGGGAGTTGATTTATCATCTGAACATGAACGTTGGTTGGTAGAAAAGAAATTTAAAAAACCAGTTATCGTTCGGGATTATCCAAAAGATGTCAAATCATTTTATATGCGCATGAATGATGATGACAAAACAGTTGCAGCCATGGATGTTTTGTTCCCTGGAATTGGTGAAGTGATTGGTGGTTCACAAAGAGAAGAACGATTAGATTTTCTTAAAAAACGAATGGCAGAGATGAATGTTCATGAAGATGAATTGTCTTGGTATTTGGATTTAAGAAAATTCGGAGGAACACCTCACTCAGGATTTGGACTAGGCTTTGAACGAATGATTTTGTTTATCACAGGGATGAGTAATATTCGAGATGTAATTCCTTTTCCACGGACTCCTGGAAGCGCAGAATTCTAAATTAAAGATTTTCATTGGAATATCCGTTGACAGGTTTCAACCTTACAATAGAAAGTTTCATCGAAAAAATAAAACACTTTCGGGTTTTTGCTGTTCATTTGCAAAAGCCCGTTTTTGTTTTTTCACACAAAATAGGGTCATTCAAAACTCAAAAATAATTTCATGTTAGAAATAAAAAATTTAACTAAAACATATAATAGTGGAAGTCGCTCTCTGACTGTTTTAGATCACGTTAGTTTTAAAATCGAACCAGGAGAAACCTTTTCCATCGTCGGTCCATCTGGAAGTGGTAAAACAACTTTGCTTGGACTTTGCGCAGGTTTAGATCGAGCATCTGAAGGTTCTGTTATTTTGAATGGAATTGCCTTAGATAGCTTGAGTGAAGATGAGCGAGCTGCAGTACGAAATGAACATGTTGGATTTATTTTTCAAAATTTTCAATTGATTCCAACTTTAACTGCTTTAGAAAATGTGATGATTCCTTTAGAGCTTCGAGGAGATAAAGGAGCAAAGAAAAGAGCAGAAGATTTGTTGGAACGAGTTGGTTTAGGTGATCGAAAAAATCATTACCCTACTCAACTTTCAGGTGGAGAACAACAACGGGTTTCGCTCGCACGTGCTTTTTCTAATAATCCAAAAATACTTTTTGCAGATGAACCAACTGGAAATCTAGATGAAGAAACCAGCGAAAAAGTAGAAGCACTCTTGTTTGATCTGAATCGAGATATGGGAACTACTTTAGTTTTAGTTACGCATGATTTAGAACTTGCAGCCAAGACTCAAAAGATCATCAAACTGCGAGGTGGGAAATTAGATAATTAAATTATACGGAAAAGTAGTTGCAAAAAAAGATGCGCCCTTTCGAAAAAATCGGAAGGGCGCATTGCTTTTATTTACTGTTCCACTTTGTAAACAAAGTCTCTGGGATGTGACTTTTTTTTTACAACAAAAAATAATGGCCGTTGAATGTTGTTCGATGTGAATTTGGGATGATAAAAAGTGTAGCAATAAAAATAAAAAACAAAAGGTTTTTAAGATGGCTCCTTAAAAAAGAAGACCGGTTTAAATAAAACTGTTTTTGAAAGCTTTAAAATACGGATTTGGGATACGTGTACGGTAATTTTAGGATAAAAAAAACGGTTGTTGGGAACTTCGGTTTGGGAAAACGGTTTTTAGGCTAAAAAAGAAAAATACGGTTTCGGGATTTTTTGGAACAACTTCAACGGCCAAGTATCTTGTTGTTTTGTCTCACTAAAGTTTTATAATCTAGTGGACGGTTTTCTATTGAATAATTAATTTGCCGCTCTGAACGACTTGTCCTTTAACAATAATGGTAAATATGTATAGCCCTTGTGGCAATTGGTTGCGATAAAATTCTAGTTCATTATTTTCAAAATTCTCCACTCTGACTTTTCTACCTGACGCATCAAAAACATGGAATTCCATATTTTGGAATTGCTCGCCAGTCACTTCTACTTTTGCAAAATCCGTAAATGGATTCGGGTAAACATTTAAGTTTACATTTGGAAAATTAGGATTCTCAATTGAAGTGGTCATCAAACATAAAAAGTCAGTCAAACTATCTCCGCCTACTTGATGTCTCGAAAATTCAGTATCAGTCGGAACATTATAATCTTGGAAAACGATTGCACTATTTTCGATAATAGTGCCCACGGGATTGTTTGGTTTTTGAGAAATTCGGTATTTAACAAACCCGTGGGACAACATTTCGTTGTTCATACTATTTACTTGCCCAAGATCAGAAAATGTGAATTTCACAAATCCATCTCCATAGGCTTCGAAAGTGTAAGGATGGCTACTTGCTCCAGGTCGGATGCTTGTGATATCCAAATGGGAAGGTATGGTATCACGAATAACCACTCTATGAGAAGAATCAGCACTCACATTTTGGAAGCGAATGTGATACTTCAAATCGGTTTGGGATGTGATTAAATCGGCGTTAGTGTCACAGGTGTCCCTGTAGCCTTTGGGATAACCGATAAAATCTATTGGGTCAAATGACAATTGGTTCTCAATGCAATCTTTACTTTGGTAAGGGTCTCTATCTGCTTCTTCGAGTTGAGTTACATATCCTAGAGATGGCCCTTGATTATCTGGATCACAAGCTTCAACAGAAGCAGTTGCGAAATAATTTCTTCCTGGGTGATCAGTTGCTTGGTCAGCAATTAATCGGTAGTGTTTTCCATTAGCTTTATAAGCAATTCTTTGTGTTTCACCCGGTGCTAAAAAATCGGTAGGTTCTGGTTCCTGAAACATAATAATATCTTCAACTACTATGAATTTAACCTCTTGTAGCATTGGTCCAGTCCCTACATTTTCCAAAATAAAAACTACAGAATCTCCTTCGCAATAACTATCAACTTTAATTGATGATTGATCCCAGTTTGGATTTGGAGCTAAACATGTCGCATCTGGAAAAATCTTAGCGTCTACACAATGAGCTTCATTTACAATTGTTGTTGCACAATCAGCAGTAACATTTACTTCAAAAAAACCACACTCCCCTATATCAATATTTCCAATCGCAAATGTATAAAGACTATCAATATTGAAAATAAAAGGTAACGAACTACTATTGTAAATTAAATTCTTTTCTAAGATCAACTCAACTGTTCCACCAATTGCAATCTGAGTTCCTTGATTACAAAAATCTACTCGGTAAACATTATCCTCACATGGAATGATTCGAGATGTCGCAACATCCACTTCCATGACGGGACAGTCAATTTCGGTTTGGATGGGATAGTCCAAAAATACGGTATCGAAAGTTTCCACCTCAACTGGGAAATTTATCATTTGACAAGTCGTCAAATCCCAATAAACATTTGGAGCAATAATATTCACTTCATAACTTCCTGTATCAGTCAACACATCGAAATTTCCATCAACATCAACTGAACCGTAAAAAGTTCGATCTACGCCTTTTGCTTCTACAATCCAATTTCGAGTTCCACCTTCTCCTGTTTGAAAACTACAATCATTATTCGTATCTCTAAATGCATTTCCAATAATATGATTGGTAAGAAGGTCTCCATTTTTATTAGTTCTAACTAAGTAAATATCTGTATTAGAAAATGCACTTAACGATTTTGAACCCGCTATTGCAAACCCTCCATCATAGGTTCTTACTATATCATAGCCAAGTTCAGTTCGATTGGATTGCCCAATACTTTTTTCCCAAATTAATGCTCCATTGGGATCAACTTTTATAAGGAAAAAATTAAGATCAATCGCTGAAACTTCGTTGTAACCTGCAATAACTAAGTTTCCATCACTAGCAATTGCAATACTATTTCCAATTTCATACAAATTGGAAACTCCAAAAGAAAAGAAAGTAAAATTGCCGTCAGGTAATAATTTAAGAACTGCAATATTTGATTGATTCCCCGTTCCTCCTGTAATAAATACAGTTCCGTCATTCGCAATCGCCAAATCCAATCCCTCATCATATTGTCCGATGATTCCGGCAAAATCTTCTGAAATTACAGATCCGTCATCATTAACTTCTAAAACATAAATATTTTTATCACTTGAAGAAACTTCCGAATACCCCGTTACTACAAAATTTCCATTCGCTCGTTGTCTAACTGCATTTCCTAAATCATCAAAATTTCCTCCATAAGTATTTACCCATTCTTCATTTCCGTTCCCGTCAATTTTCACTAATAATAAATCCTTATCACCTTGACCATCTTCAGTATACCCAGTAATAATATAACCTCCATCTATCGTTGTTGCAATTCCGAAAGCCTCATCATCATTACTAGTTGAATAATAATTTGTCCAAAGTTTGTTTCCATTATCATCCAATCGAAAAAAGATAATATCATCTCCTCCATTTACTAGGTTTTCACCATTTCCTACGATGACTACTCCATTTTGATCAGACGCGACAGTTACATCCAATCCCATCTCTGGTCCTGCATTCCCCAGTGTATCTGTCCAAAGAACAGTACCATCTACATCTGTCCGAATGGTATATATTTGATTTCCTTGTCCAAAGGAATTTGAAGATCCAACTAAAACTAAACCTCTATCTTTCATCTCTACTATACCTTGCGCCTCATCGGGACCATTTGATCCGCCATATATTTTGTCCCAACCATATACATTTTGAGCATTAGCTTCAAAAAAACCGGTAAGACCCAAAGCTAGACTAAGTACTGCTACGATACTTAGTTTTTTGAGTCTTACCAGGTTATGTATATTAATTGATCTCACGAAAAAATATCTTTTTGATTGTTTACTTAATAAGTACATTACAAAAGTGCTCATGTTCCGATGTTTTTTCAAGGACATTTAAAGGCATTTGTTGAATAACTTTAACGCCTCTTTTAATGAATGTAATTTATTTTTAAAAATATAAATAACTGATAATCAACTAATTGCATTTTAACAACCAACTTAAAAAGTTATTATTTTTATTAACTTTGTTGAAAATATATAATTTTTTTACATGAAAAAAAGTCAATTAATTAACATTTTAAAAACGTTTTCAGCTAAAGATATTAGAGAAATGCGCAAATGGCTACGTTCTCCTGCTCATAATCAAAGGCAAGATGTGGTCCAATTATTTGATTTTTTCTTTGATGACAATCATTTATCTAAAGATGAATACTTGGAAAAGCCATTTGTTTTCTCTTGGATATACCCTAAGGAAACGTATGATGATGCAAAAATGCGGCAGGTAATGTTTTTTCTATTAAAAGCAATCGAAGAATTTTTGATCTTTCAAGAGATCCAAAAAGATGAAGTCAATATGAAAATTGTCTTATCATCAGTATATCGAAAAAGGAAATTGAATAAACTTTTTGAGAAAAATATTAAGCTATCAGAACAAATACAACAAAAGTCAATTATTCAAAATGAAAGGTTTTATAGAAATGAATATCAATTACAATTAGAAAAATATACTTACCTAAGTAGTCTCAATCAGTTATCTCAAAATATTCAGAAAGTTTCGAATACCTTAGACATTTCTTTCCTTGCAGGAAAATTGCGACAGTACTGCTTAATGCTTTCTCATCAAGCCGTTTATCAAAAAGAATATTCCATTGGGTTGCTCCAAAGTTTATTACCTGTCATTCAAACTGAATCTTATATAAAAACTCCAGCAATAGCTATCTATTTTTATATTTATAAAACAATATCTGAAAAGGAAAATAAATCTCATTTTATCCACCTAAAAGAACAAATTAGAGAACACGGCCATTTTTTTCCTCATGGTGAAATTCGAGATATCTATCTCATGACTATCAATTATTGTATAAGGAAAATTAATAGTGGAATTGAAAATTTTATTCGCGAATCATTCGAATTATATAAACAAGGCATAGAGAAAAAAATATTAATCGAAAATAATTTAATCACCAGAGCTACCTTTCATAATATTGTCTCTAATGGATTGAAGTTAAAAGAATTTAAATGGGTCAAAAATTTTGTGGAAGATTACCAACAATTTTTAGAAGAAAAACATAGACAAGGATTTGTCTATTATAGTTTAGCTCGATTGTATTATGAGGAAAAAGATTATAATCAAGCGATGAAATTACTCATTCAAGAAGCCCATTATGATGATATCATCATCAACCTTTCAGCTAAAACTCTGTTAGCCAAAATGTATTATGAACAAGAAGAAATTGATGTTTTAGAATCGCTTCTGGAAAGTATGCGAACTTATATCCAAAGAAAAAAGGTAATGGGTTACCATAAGAACAATTATAAAAACATTATTCGCTTGACAAAAAAATTACTCAAAATAACTCCATACAGTAAATTAACTAGAGAAAAACTACACGAGGAAATTAGTCAGGTCTCTCCTTTAACTGAGAAAGAATGGCTACTCACCCAACTTTCAAAAATATAAGCCCTAACTTTTTACTTCCGTTTCCTCCAATAATCTCATCGCCAAAAAAGCATGAAAGAACCCAAAGAAAAGTGTCCCCCGCTGAGTCTGCAAAATACTCTCCGTCAAAAAAGACATCATCACTAACGAAAGGAAGAGTAAATACAAATAATCTTTTTGCTGAAAAGCGAACCAAAACGGAGTCACCAAATAGATTAATAACAATACTCCTCCGATGATTCCAAGGGTAGCCGTTGTTTGCAAATATTGACTGTGTGGATTGAAATTATCTTGAAGTGCTCGTTCGTAATTTCTGTCTTTATAAATTTTTATTAACTCATCTTGCATATCTCCAGTGCCAGTTCCTATGACTGGATTTTCTTTTATTACCGTAGCAGCTGCAATCCATAAGTTGATTCGAGGAGCACTATTTATTTTATTTGAATTTTTATCAACGGCACTATTTATGGCGTGTTGAGTTCTTCTTCCGACACTCGGTATATTTTTAATCGCAAAAAATAACAATGCAATTGCAAGAAGGCTGATTCCGATTCCTCGCCAAAGTTTCTGTTGAAAATACATCCAAGTCAAAAACGAAATTCCTGAAATTGAAACAGTTGCTAGAATTGTCATTCGAGATGAAAGCAAAATAATGACAACAAAAAACCAACTTGCCAAAATGCCACTTCCTACTTTATACTTAGTCAAATGAGTTTTTATATTTTCCAATAAAAAAAACAAAACAATAAAAAACGCAAAACTCAAGTACATCGAAAAGTAGGTCGGATGAAAACCTAGGAAGCTCCCTAAATTTTTATACGTCATCCAATTTTCGCCAGTCTCTAAATATTTTAGAAGTCCATTAACAAAGCAATAAACACTTGCAATAAGGCAACCAATAACATAGCTTTTTAAAATGGACAAAATCCCTTCTTTGTTTTTTATGGGAAAAGAGAAGAGGATAAGTGGAAATATAAGAAGAGGTAATTTAGTTTCGACACGCTGCATTCCTTCTGCCCAATTTGACGTGTATATCAAACCAATCAAATGCAAAGCATAAAAACTAAAAAAGAGAATGGGGAGTGGTGATAAGAAAGATTTAAAATTAAAATAAATGCAACCACTCAGTAACCAATTGATTCCTAAAAGGATAATTGCTAAAATAGATAATCGAGGATGAAGAGGTAGTAAAAAGCAAAACAGCATGAGCAATCTCTGATGGATTGCCTCATGCTGTCTTTTTGATAAAATCATTTATTAAATGAACGTTGCTTTATAAAAGCTACTTCAATTTTTGTTTAATTTCTACGATTTCGTATCCTTCGATGACATCACCTACTTTAATATCATTAAAGTTTTTGATTGAGATACCACACTCCATTCCAAACTTCACTTCCTTCGCATCATCTTTGAATCGTTTCAAGGAAGAAATTTCTCCATGCTTTCCTTCTTTTACTGGATAGACAACAATTCCTTCTCGAATCAATCGTACATGAGAGTTACGCTTGATAGTTCCTTCAGTAACATAACATCCAGCAATAGTTCCCACTTTACTAATTTTGAAGACATCTCGAACTTCCACTTGAGCATTAATTTTTTCTTCTTTAGTTGGTTCAAGCATTCCTTCGATGGCAGATTTAATTTCATCGATTACTTCATAAATAATGGAGTAGGTCTTGATTTGTACCCCTTCTTTTTCAGCCAATTTCCGAGCTCCTGATGATGGTCTCACTTGGAAACCAATCACAATTGCATCAGATGCAGATGCTAATAATACATCAGATTCGATGATTTGTCCTACTGCTTTATGAATTACATTTACTTGAACTGATTCGATAGAAAGCTTAATTAATGCATCTGACAATGCCTCGATAGATCCATCCACATCACCTTTGACAATAAGATTCAATTCTTTGAAACTTCCCAATGCCAAACGTCTTCCAATCTCATCTAAACTAATTCGTTTGCTCGCTCTGTTCGCTTGCTCTCGATTAATTTGAGCTCGATTAGATGCAATTTGTCTAGCTTCTTGCTCCGATTCCATTACTTTGAATTTCTCCCCTGCTTGTGGTGCTCCACTCAAACCAAGAATCAAAACAGGACTAGATGGCCCTGCCGTTTTCACTCGTTTCCCTTTCTCATTAAACATGGCTTTAATTTTTCCAGAGTGCTCTCCTGAGACTGCAGAATCACCAATTTTTAATGTTCCAGTTTGTACCAAAATTTTGGTAACGAATCCTTTTCCTTTATCTAATGAAGCCTCGACAACTGTACCTATAGCTGCTCGTTTTGGATTAGCTTTAAGTTCTAATAATTCAGCTTCTAGTAATATTTTTTCCAATAACTCATCAATTCCTGTTCCCATCTTCGCAGAAATATCTTGAGATTGATATTTTCCTCCCCAATCTTCCACTTGAAGATTCATTCCTGCTAACTCACCTTTGATTCGTTCAGGATCTGCTCCATCTTTATCAATCTTATTGATGGCAAAAACCATTGGTACATTAGCTGCTTGAGCGTGACTAATGGCCTCTTTTGTTTGAGGCATGATTGAATCATCTGCAGAGATAATGATAATTGCAATATCTGTTACTTTCGCTCCACGTGCACGCATGGCAGTAAATGCCTCGTGACCAGGAGTATCAAGGAAGGTAATTTTTTTCTTATCCTCTCCTACTAAAACTTCGTAGGCACCAATGTGCTGGGTGATTCCCCCTGCCTCACCATCTGCAACGGAAGCTTTACGAACATAATCCAATAAAGAAGTTTTACCATGATCAACGTGTCCCATTACGGTTACAATTGGAGCTCTAGGTATTAAGTCAGCTGGATCATCAATCAACTCTTCCTCTTCATCAATTTGCTCTTCAGCAGTAATAAATTCTATTTCATGACCAAATTCACTTCCTAATAGCTCAATAATTTCAGCATCTAATCTTTGATTGATAGAAACAATCACCCCTAAATTCATACAAGTAGTAATTACTTGTGTCACCGATACATCCATCAAACTTGCCAACTCAGAAACAGAAACAAACTCCGTCAACTGTAATGATGTTATCTCATTTGCCTGTTCTCTTTGCTCTTGATTTTCTCTAAGACGCTCTCTATTCTCTCTACGGATTTTTTGCCGCTTACGCCCTTTTCCTCCTCCGAGGCGAGCCATAGTTTCTTTGATCTTTTCCTCGATCTCTTTTTTAGAAACTTCTTTTACTTCATCTCTTCTTCCTCTTCCGCCTCGATTATTGTTTCCAGTTCGGTTACTATTTCCAGCTGGTCTATTCCCACCTCCTGGTCTGTTTGCCCCTCCTGGTCTATTTCCACCTCCTGGTCTATTACCTCCTCCTCCGCTACCACTTCTTTGTGGATTATTATTATTTCCTTGTCCTACGGTAGTCACCACTTTTTTACGACGACGACGACGACGTTTGCTATCTTCTCCTTCTGTTTTCTTTTCTCCTGGTTTATCAGATGGAGCTTGTTTACCTGTATCTTTTTTCTTCTTTTTAGGTTTTTTAAATTGCTCCGTATCAATTTTCCCTACAATCTTTAATCCTTTTAATGTAGGTGTTTTAGCACGCATCATTACGTCCTCCTTCTTTACTTCTGGTTTTGCTAAAGTATCTTTAGTAGGCGCAGGTTTTGCTTCTTCTTTTTCAACAACTACTTTTTTAGGAGTAGGCTCAGCAATCACTTTAGGAGTAGGTTCTTTCACCACTTCTTCTTTTTCAACAACTACTTTTCTAGGAGTTGGTTCAGCAACCACTTTAGGCGTAGGTTCTTTTATCACTTCCTCTTTTTCAACAACTACTTTTTTAGGAGTTGGTTCAGCAACTACTTTAGGCGTTTCAATAACCTTTGGTTCTTCAACTGGCTCTGGTTTTGATTCTTCTACCTTAGGTTCAGGAGTTTTTTCAACCTCCTTTGCTTTAGGTTTGATTTTTTTATCTAAATCAATTTTGCCTTTGACTTTTAACCCAAGTGTAGGTCTTGCAATCAAATCCTCCTTTGGCTGCTTGAGTTCTTCAACAACTGGTGGTTCCAGCTTCACAATAACTTCTTCTACTTTTTCAACAGGAGGAGCTGGAGGTGGAGGAGTGGGAGTATCGAATATTTTTTTAACAGGTTCCTTTTCTTTAGTTGCAGGACGAGTCCCAATAACTAATTGATCTGCCTGCTCTTTAATAGCAATAGACTTCTGAAACTCCTTGAGTAACTCATTGTACATCTCATCGGAGACTTTAGACGTAGGCTTATTCTCAATATCAAAACCATTGTTGTTCAAATAGTCAACAATGGTAGTGGTACCTACATTTAATTCCTTTGCTATCTTTACTAAACGTTTTGCCATTCGTAATTTTTAAATCCTGTGGCGGCTTATATTAAAAAAAAGATATACAAAAGCTTTCCGCAATAAGTTATTTTAAGTTTACATGTATCAATAAGTTTTATTGAAAAAATAAATTAAAAATTCTCATAAAAAGACTTTTGTATAAAAGTTACAAAATAGAACCAAAAATGGTTCAAATTGAGCACAAAGGTACTGTAAAACTATTGATAATCAAGTACCTTAGGCAAATAAATACGACCTATTTTATATTTGATTTTGAGAAAAAGTAGCCTGTTTATTATATTTTCAAAAAAACAAACTACTTTTTCCTTATATCAAAATCCTATTCTTCTTCCTCAGCAAACTCTGCTCGTAATACTCTTAAAATTTCATCAACCGTTTCTTCCTCTAAATCTGTTCTTCTCAACAACTCACTTCGACTCAACTTAAGTACACTTCTTGCAGAATCACATCCGATATTTTTCAAGGTATCAACTACCCATGCATCCAACTCATCTTTAAATTCGTCCAAATCAACATCGTCGATTTCCATTTCATCTGTATTTCTAAATACATCAATCTCGAAACCTGTCAGTCGACTTGCTAATTTAATATTCGTCCCACCTTTTCCAATCGCCAATGAAACTTGATCTGGATCAAGATAAACCGATGCTCGCTTTTTCTCTTCATCCAATGCTATACTACTCACTTTGGCTGGAGTCAATGCACGTTGAATAAATAATTGAATATTGTTGGTAAAGTTTACAATATCAATATTTTCATTTTTCAACTCCCGAACGATTCCATGAATTCTAGAACCTTTCATACCCACACAAGCTCCTACTGGATCAATTCTATCGTCATAAGATTCCACCGCGACCTTTGCTCGTTCACCTGGCATTCTTACAATATTCTTTACTACAATTAATCCATCTTCGATCTCAGGAACTTCTTGTTCCAAAAGTTTTTCTAAAAATAAACTATCTGTTCTTGAAATAATAACAACTGGGTTATTATTTTTCATTTCTACTTTTCGAATAATTCCTCTCACCATATCTCCTTTCCGGAAAAAGTCCCCTTTAATCATTTCATTTCGAGGCATTACTAATTCCGTTCCAGTCACATCATCCAAGATCAATAATTCTCTTTTCAAGATTTGGTGAACTTCTCCTACAATCAATTCACCTACACGCTCCACATAAGCTTTGTACATTTCGTCTTTCTCCAATTCCATAATTCTAGAAATCAAAGTTTGACGAGCTGCCATAATTGCTCTCCGACCAAAATCCTCTAAAAACAATTGCTCGTAACATTCCTCACCAATTTCATAATCATCATCTATCGCTAATGCTTCAGAAATAGAAACTTGTGCACGATCATCTGTTACCTCACCATCTGGGACAATTTCTCTAACTCTCCATAACTCCAAATCTCCTTTTTGAGCATTTACAATTACGTCAAAGTTTTCATCTGATCCATATTTCTTTTTAATCAATGTCCGGAATACATCTTCCAAAACTCTAACCATCGTTGGAAGGTCAATACTTTTGTTCGATTTAAATTCCGAAAAAATATCTTGTAATAACATTTATCTTATTATTTTGAAAATGAAAATCTAATTTTTGCCTTTTTAATATTATCATATGCAATTGGTGTTTGCATCATTTCAGTTCGTTTCTTTTTACCTTCTTTGATTCGAACTTTATATTCCACTACAATCCCTTCTTCCGTTACTTCAATTATTTCACCATTAACTTTCTCATCCTCATTAGTCAGGACTTCGATAGTTCGTCCGATATTCTTTTTGTATTGCCTTGGAAATTTCAATGGTCGATCTCCTGGAGAAGAAACTTCTAAAACATATTTTTCACCCATCCATTGATGTTCATCAATATGCTCTTCGAGGTATCGACTCAATTTTCTACACTTCGTAAAATCCATGTTAGAATCACTATCTAAAAAAATTTGAAGCTTGATATTATTCTGGACTATCTCAATAATATAGCAATCAGAATATTCTTCTTCTTCAAATTTCGTCAATAATAACTGTTCTATTTTGCTTTCGACCACGAGTTCTATTTTTTGAAAATAAAATTTCAAAGACTTCTTAAAAATAAAAAGAGGGAACTTTTGTTCCCTCTTCCGTTGAGTCTCTTTTTCTTAAGTGTGGCAAATATAACAGTTTTTATTATACTGTGCAACTGTTATTTATTTATGAAATTTTAAAGATTAATTTAATCAAATGTAAATAGGTGTAATTACTTTTGCGAAAAAGTAAAATTCCTTTTTTTCAAAAAAATAAAAAAATGCTTTACGATCAAATTCAAGAGACTGTTCAATTTATTCGCTCTAAGACTAACTTTCAACCTGAGTTCGGAATCATCTTAGGCACAGGTCTTGGACAACTCACCGATGATATTGAAATAGTTTTTGAAATGCCATATGCTGACATTCCACACTTCCCGATCTCGACTGTTCAAAGTCATAAAAGTAAATTGATTTTTGGAAAACTGGCTGGCAAAAACATTGTTGCCATGGCTGGTCGTTTTCATTTTTATGAAGGGTACTCGATGCAACAAGTTACCTTTCCTATTCGCGTTTTGAAATTTCTAGAGATCAAAAAACTCATCATCTCGAATGTCTCCGGAAGTACGAATGCAGATTATAATGCTGGAGATATTGTTTTTATAAAAGATCATATCAACCTTCAACCTGAAAATCCACTTCGAGGAAATAATGATGAAAGACTCGGCCCTCGATTCCCTGACATGCTCAAAACTTATGATCGAAAATTAAATGCAATGGCTCTTGAAATTGCAAAGCAAAATAATATTAATGCACATGAAGGAGTCTATGTTGCGCTGCAAGGACCAAATTTAGAAACACCTGCCGAGTATCAATTCATCCATCGAATGGGTGGAGACTTAGTAGGAATGTCAACTGTTCCTGAAGTGCTTGTTGCTAGACATATGAGTTTGCCTGTTTTTGTTTTATCAATCGTTTCAAATAAATGTTTTCCAATTGAAGAAATAACTGAAACGACTGTTGAAGAAGTCATTCAATTGGCTAATGAAGTGCAGCCCAAGATGAGTCTTATTGTAAAAGAAATGTTGAAGGAGATGTAGGTAAATTAAAAAACTTTCCAGATTTCAAGAATCTGGAAGGTTTAGTTTTATCAAATTTTTTTTCTTAAAAGCTCCCCCGTAGGGAAACAATAAAGTTCCTTCCCGCAGCACTCACTCCAGAAGCAAATGGACGATAATGGGTATCCAAAATATTTTCAGCTGCTAAATTAATTGACAGTCGATCATTAAATTTATAAGAAGAATAAAAATTATAAGTCGTCCATGCTAATGTTCCAACTCCTGGAATTGCCTCATCATCATTATCCGACGAGCCAGCTGGCCCATACTCACTCAATGGTTTTACGCCATTAAACCTGACCACTCCTTCGAGTTTAATTTTATCTGTCTGAAATGACAAACTTGTTTTTCCATACACCGGTGGAATATGTGCTAAAGGTTGTTCCAAGCTATCAACAACACTTCTTCCTTTGACAAAATTAATACTCGAATTAAGTTTCCAATTTTTATTAAAATCAAATTCGATGTTTCCAGAAAAACCTGCTACATAAGCATTATTCGCATTAATGTTTTTTTGTACATTTTTAATTTCTCCTTCTGCCACTAGGGTCGAATCCCCGAAGAAATCGGCATTAGATCGAATAATCGCATCTTCTAAATAAGTATAAAATCCTGTCGCACTTATTTTATACTTTCCTGTTTCTGCTCTTTTCCCAAAAGTTTTTCCAAGTGTAATTTCTCCATTCAATGCTTTCTCTGGAATTAATTCGACATTAGGAACTAAGACGTTTCCATCCTTTACTCGATTAATTGCGAAGTCATTTATGTTTGGAGATCTAAAAGCAGTTCCTCCTAATAAGTGAAATTGAAATCCATTTTTACTATTAAAGGTCACCCCCGCAGCATAAGTGAATTCATCATTTTGAGTACTCACTCCATCTGATACAAAAGATGCTGGCCATTCGATTAAGTCATCCTCTTTGTATTTTGCAAAAAGTTCTACATATGAATACCGAGCTCCCATCGTAACATTGATCGTTGAATCTCGATTTCTCCATCTATAATTTAGATATGCTCCCCCTGTGCCCATCGTTGAAAAATCACTTGGGTAACGAGTGAATTCTTTATCATTCACCGCATTAGTCCTGACGTTAATATTTCCTGCTGTTGAAAAAACTTTGTTGTAAGCTAAATCAATTCCGTAGGAAAAGAGATGACTTTTATTTTTACCTAATCCTTTTGCCCAATCCGTTGTAAAAGAAAAAACGTGAACATCTTCTGCATTAAAAGTTCGATGACTGCTATAATATTTTCGCTTAAATCGATCTTCATCTATTCGTTGGTATGCTCCTATAATTGTAGTCTTATCATAAAGTGCTGTTGACTTTAAACTCTTAATTTTTACTGAACCTAAAAACCGATTTTGAGGGCCATAGTACCATTCTGCCCATTTCAAATCATCGGCTGAACTCAACGTATCATTCAGCATATCATATCGCGGAACATCACTTGAAGTAGAGTATTGCATATTAAAAACATAGTACAACTTTTCAGATGGTTGGAATTTTATTTTTTGCAAAAAATCCAATTGGTTATAACCTGTTCCTTTTTGAATATTAGGATCTGAGTTTTGAAGTCGTTGATCTTGATTTTCTAAACGAAGTACGTAATATCCTGTTTTTCCTAAATCTGGATATTCATCAGGTCGGTTGTCACCTGCTCGTAAGTCATCATAATTTACATACGTAATACTAGTTACTGATCCCCACTTCTGTGTAGCATAATCAAAATCTACATGTGCTGATTTCTCTAAATTAGCAGTAGAAAATCTAACACTAGCATTGGTCTCTAATTCATAAGCTTTATCATAATTGAAAAGCACTTTGGGATCACGTGTTCTAAAATGAACGACTCCGCCCAAAGCATCACTTCCATAAATCAATGAACCTGGTCCATAAATTACTTCTGCTTGTTCCAAAATAGAATTATCCAACGTAATCGAATTTTGAATATGCCCTTCTCGATAAATAGCATTATTCATTCGCACTCCATCGACGACTAATAAAACTTTGTTAGCTTCAAAACCACGAATGATTGGACTTCCTCCACCCATTTGAGATTTTTGGACAAAAACTTCTGCATGATTCCCCAAGACATCTGCAGAGGTTTGAGAATTACTAAAAGCAATACTTTCTTTTGAAATCCGATCAATCATCATTGGAATTTCTTCCTTCGCCACATCTCGCCGACCGTACACCTTTACTTCTGTAATAATATTTTGTGCTTCGACCATCTTGATTTTACCATTCATCGATCGAATTCGATTAAATGGAATACTTAAACTTTCATAACCGAGATAGGAAAAATTAACTGTTTCCAAATGACCAATTCCATTCAATGTAATTTTCCCATCGATATCTGTCGTTCCTGAAAATCCTAAATCATCAGTAGCGACAGTTGCACCAATCAAAGATTCGCCAGTTTTAGCGTCCGTAACAGTAATTACTAAATCAAAAAAATCGAATGAAGATGCTTGAGTAGGAAGTGAAATTCCGAGAAATGATAAAATAGAAAAGACCCAAATTATTCTATAACGTTGGGTGGCGGTTTTGATAGGTTTTTTATTTAGAGATTTTTCCACTAATGGTTAACTTTTGGGGAGTTTAATTGTGAATGTTGTTCCTTCGTCTACTTGTGATTTTTTTACAAAAATCTTGCCAGAGTGATAGCTTTCGATGATCCGTTTAGCAAGTGATAGACCAAGTCCCCAACCTCTTTTTTTAGTGGAGTATCCCGGTTTGAAAACTGTTTTTAATTTATTGGATGGAATTCCTTTTCCTGTATCCGAAATATCAATAATTATAAAGTCTTTTTCCTCCGTAACTTTTGCTGAAATTTTACCTGTTCCGCCCATCGCATCAAGAGCATTTCGTAATAAATTTTCCGTTACCCAATTAAAAAGTGGCGCATTGAGTTGAGCATAAAGTGCATCCTGTTCTAGACCTGGAAATTCAAAAACCATCTTCCGAGGAGCTCGACGTTGCATGTAATTCTTCATGTTTTCTAGCTCTTCGTAAATGTTTGTTTTCTTCAATTCAGGGATAGCACCTATTTTGGAAAACCGATCTGCAATCAAATTCAATCGACTCACATCATTATTCAGTTCATCCAAAATCTCAGCAGTTTCTTCATTGTCTTCATGGATCATTCTCAGATGTTCAATCCATGCAACAATAGCAGTAATTGGTGTTCCAAGTTGGTGAGCGGTTTCTTTTGCCATTCCGACCCAGACTTGATTTTGTTCGGAGCTTCTTGCCGAACTAAAACTGAAATATCCAAAAGCGACAAATGCGGCAATTAATCCAAATTGAACAAATGGAAAATAAGTAAGCATTTTTAGCGTAGAAGAATCTTCATAATATACTACATTCCCTTCCCCTGCTGGAACAGGAGCATAACCTCCTGCTTTGATTCTATTCAGTTGTTTTTGCAAAAATTCAAAATCAAATTCTTTGTCTTCTCCATAATTTAATCCCATCTGAATCACACCTGAATCTTCAACTAAAATTAAAGGTATAATTGTATTCTCTGTAATTTTTTGTTGCAAAGTCAAATCTCCTAAATATTCTACATCACTAATATTTTCAACAGCCAAAATCCATTTTTCTATTTTTTGCCGCTCTCCCTCTTTTAATTTATTCGCAACAGAAGTTGTATAGATTAATGACGCAGTCAAAATCAACACTCCCATAATTGCGAGATAGATTTTCCAATTTGATTTTTCTTGATAAGTATCCATAAGTGGGTTTTAGTAAAACTAATTTTCAAAAATCCAAAATAAACAGTTCTTGGCGATTTATTGAAATAGATTCAATAAAAAGACGAAAAATCGAAAAGTATATTATCAATTAAGAAGATTCATTCTCTTTAAAAACATAGATTGAATGACAAAAGTCAATAGAAACTTTGACTAAAATCAATACGAAATATTTTTCATCCCCATAGCTTTATGATGTAATTCACATGAAATAAATTTAAATACGTTTTTTGTAAAATTCAATTCAATGTCGAGTTACCAAACATTGATATTTGTTTTATCACAAAAGAAATGGGTTAAGTAAAAAACTTTTTAACCATTTTATTTTTTCATCAAAACATCAAAATATGAAATCCTTAATTCAACTATTCTCTATTATTCTAATTTTCGCTATATCTACTTCAACAACTATTGCTCAAGATTTATCTAATATGCCAGTTATTGCAGTTCTCAATATTGACTCCAAAGGTTTAACTTTAGAACCAAGTCAGTTGGGAAATATTGCTCGTACGGAATTGAGTAAATTGGATCGTTTTCAAGTCATGGACAGATACGATGTTGATTATGTTATTGAAAAAAATGAATTTGCCATTGACAAGTGTTATGGTAAGATATGTATGGTCGAAGCTGGAAAGATTCTTAAAACAGACAAAATGCTCACAGGAAGTGCGGAGGTTTTGGGAGAAACGATTGTCATTACCTTACGAATGATTGACGTGGGAACACAAAGCATTGAAAAAACGCAGGTCATGGAATTCTTAAATTTGCGCGGTCAAATTCAAACGATGATTTCCCTTACAGTCAAAAAAATGTTTGAAGAAACTATTGATGAAAATCTCATTAATAAACTTACTAAAAAGTTTGACTATGAGAGTGCTGTTAATTTTCCAGAAGTAGATCGCCTTAATTTAAGTGGGCCTCGAATGGGTTTTACAGCCTTTACTGGAAATTTAAGTAGTATTTATTCTGATCCAAAAAACATGGGAGGGTTTGATGCATTTCCTTTGATGTTTCAATTTGGATATCAGTTTGAGGTGAAGTATTTGAATCAAGGTGACTTTCAAGCACTCTTCGAATTTATTCCAATTGTTACGGGTTTGGATCAAGGAAAATTTATTCCAAGTATTTCTATTTTAAATGGAATGAGAAGTAATCGAACTGGTTGGGAATTTGCTTTTGGCCCTGTCTTTTATGGATTGAAAAAAGCAAATGGTTACTATGATGATCAAAATGCTTGGCATCTTGAAAATGAATGGTTTGCTGAAAATCCAGATGTAGATAATCCTTATGAAATTGAAAATAGATTGGATAGTCGTGGAGATATCGCTTTTGCTTCAGGTTTTATTTTTGCAGGTGGAAAAACTTTCAAATCAGGTCGTTTGAATATTCCTGTAAACGCATTTTTCATCCCAAATAAAGGTGGACATCGATTTGGCGTTTCCATGGGATTCAATGCAAATCGATTTAAAAATTAAAGAAAAAGGGATCAGGTTTGAGGTTGGTTGCCGCGCTCTCGGTCAGGAGTCAGGGGCTTCTTGTTCCTCTCACCATTTTATTAATAACGAGGAAAGCTCTTTTTGCATTTTAGCAAAAAGAGCTTTCCTTTTTTATTAAACGGTGGAACAAAAAGTTTTTGATTTATGTCTAAACATTAAGATAACTCATCAATGAATCATATCGTTCTTGCAAACCGTCAAAATAATCTGCTTCTTGGAAAGAAGCTTTGATTGTATATTCAAATCGAGCAAAGGAAGAAATGATTCGCTGCAACTCCATATCTTGTCTATTAATTTTTACTGTTACATCTATTCTTTCTGTTTCCAAATTTGAAGTAATAAATGTACTCAAAATTGCAGCTCCTTCCGATTCCACAATTCTTGAAATCTCTGCCAATGAATAATCTCGTTTATTCATTTCTAAAACAATAATACTCCCTGGTTCTGTAAATGAACCTGTATTGGCAAAGTATCGAACTAAGTCATCTTGAGAAATCAGTCCTTTATAGTCACCCTCAGCATCTACAACAGGAACAACTGTCAATTGATATTCACTTAATATCTTTAACACATCATATAGATGATCAGTCTCTTTGACATATGGTTTCGTCATCGAAAGTGAGTAGGAACCAATAGCCTCCTCTATATCATGTTCCAAAATTTCATCCTCTGCAATCAATCCAAGCAACTGCTTGTCATTGACAATCGGCAAATGACGTACATAAAAATCATTCATGATGCCGAGTGCTTCTGCTCCTGAATCTGAAGTCCGCAATGGGATTATAGTATGTGATAACAAATTTCCGGCAATCATATTTATTCTCGTTTATATTTGTTTAAGTATTTACAGAACGCTTATTTCTAATCATTCGTTGAAAAAAGATTGTTAAATTTTTCCCAAAAATTTAATACAAATAGATGCTTCCAAAATAGTTTTTGAAAAACTATTTTGAAAGGCCTTCTTTTTTAAAATAAAAAGTTCAATTTTTTAAGGCAAAGGGAGTTAACAGTCTTAATTTTTTTACGATTAAATTAGTTAAGTGGTTAGGTGATTTTAGATGTTAATTATCTCATAGAATGGTTTAACAATTTCGTAGAAAAAAACCATAAGGACAATAACGAAAATGGGTATAAATCAAATATTTTTTTTCAGTATGTGTTTCTACTTATCCTAAAAGCTTCTTCTTTTGTAAAACAAACTCTTCTTCTGTCAACAATCCTTTTTCTCTCAATTCTGCTAATTTATTTAACTGTTCTAAAAGGTCTCCATGCTCTGTTATTTTTTCTTGTTGTGCACTTGAACCTGCTTTTAGTTTATAATTATTTTGGACAAAAGTTTCAAAATCATCTTGAATTCGCAAATAAGCCAAAGCATCATGTGTTTTTATTTTTTCAAAATCACGGAATCCTAATTCTACCGCTTTACTCAAATGGTAAAATGATTTTTCTTTATTTTCCATGATCGAATAAGCACATGCAATATTAAAGTGAGTCGCTACATCTGAATCATCAACAGCTAGTGATTTTTCAAAATCTTCAATCGCTCCATTGTAATCGTACTCTTTATATTTTTCCATCCCACTTTTTTTGTAGGGATTATCTTTTGATTTCCGAACTGGCTTACGGCTAGAGCTACGAGTCGTTCGTTCTGGTCTACGTGTAGTTGATCGTTCTTCTCTTCTTTCTGTTGGACGAGTGGTACGAGTACTTCTAGTCTCTCGAGTAGGTCTCTCATAGTCGGTATCTCGTCTTCGGTAATCTCGAGTTTGACCTCGTCTTTGACCTCGATCATTTCGTCTTTGTTGACGTTTTTCACCACCCGCAAACATTTTATAAAAAATATAAAATAAAACTAAAGGGACTACAAAGCCAGGCATGCCTCCTGTCATCATTGCAAAAGCGATGAAAATAAAAATGAAATTAGATGAATTATTATTATTTCTATTGGCCATTTATTACGCTAAGATATTTTATAAACACATTATAATTTTCAAAAATAACTAATTGTCATTTTAGAAAAGGTAATATCTTGATAAATTTAAGATTTACCAAAATTTAAACTGTAGAATCAACGAAAAGTTGGGTAAAAGGTAGATTTAGTATTGGTATTATAATAAATTAAGAATGGAATTTGATTCTTTATTTTTTCAAAAAAAGAATCAATGCATTTTTTCTACTTAAAAATTTTCCCAGTCAAAAGTGTAAAGTCATCTGGAAAAGGTTTCTCTCCTCGAAATCGGTCAATATGATCATAGAGCTTTTTGTTAAACTCTGGAAGTGGTTGTTCATAATTTTTTTTGACAAAATCTTCTAACAAGTTTTCATCAAAATATTCCTCTTCATCATTTTGCACGTCAGTCAATCCATCTGTATAGCTGATGATAAAAGCATCGTCAGTCAATTGTAAATGTCCCGTTTCCACAACTGGCAAATCTTCGAAAGAGCCCAAAATAGTACACCCCTTTGTCAATAACTGAGTCTCTCCATTCATCATCAAAACTGGTGCGGTGTGTCCTGCATTAATGTAATGTAAGACTTTTGTTTTTTTGCAAAAACGACCTACAAAAAATGTCAAAAAGCGATCTCCTTTCGTCAATCGAAATAATGCTTGATTGAGTTCCCGAACAAAAAGTTCAAGATTCGCATGTCGATTAATTAAGACATGAAAGTTTGCTTGAAAATTGGACATCATCAAAGCTGCGGCCAATCCCTTCCCAGAAATATCTGCGATGCAAAATGCATATTTATCATCATCCAATTCTAAAAAATCGTAATAGTCACCACCAAGTCCTAAGTGTGGTTTATAAATTCCAGCAAATTCATATTCCTCATTTTTTGGTAACTCGTTTGGAATCAACATTTTTTGCATGTCGCCTGCCAATTCCATTTCTCGATTAAGCCGCTCTTGTTCGATTTGACGTTTGAACAATCTTTTATTTTCGATAGCTACAGCAATAATATTTGTGATCGTAGTGATAAATTTCACTTTACTGTACATGTCATCATCTTTGCTAAAACCTCCAAAAAAACTATACGCAATAGGAGTGTTTTTATGCAAAACAGGAATCACCACATCGAACTCTTTGATGAGCGGATGATCTTTATCTTCCTCTATGTTTTTAAGTCTTTGATAATTTGGTAGACGATCAGAAATATCCATTTTTATCAATTCTTCGTCAATACCTCGGTGTACTTTACATACCCACCCTGAGTCTTCTTTGACCAAAAGAGCCACTTTCTCTACTGCCATTTCCCAACCTACAAATGATGCATACATTTCATACAAGCCCTCCGCCGATACATTATTATTGATCGCTTGCGTGATGCCTAGTAGCCCATTGATTTGCAATTGCTTGAGGTTGAGCTCTCGCTCTGTTTTTTCGAGTTGAGACAATTCCCTTTTTATTTTTGATAATTCTGACATACTGTTTTGGTGTTGCGATTTCTTAGCTCTTTTTTTTTGTGGAAGTAAAAATAACGTATTAATTTTCTTTTTTATAAAAAGAGAGGAATGATTTCAGAAATGGAAAGAGAATGACTTTTGAGTTTGATATTTTTATTGTCGTAGATTGGCCTGGTTATTATGATCTATATGATTTTCTAAGGAGTAGTTTTTTTTGAGAAAACATCATTGCGAAGGAGGATCATATAAACTTATAATTATCAGCCCAATCTGCAGCAAAAAATATCACGTTCTACTCTTCACATCCAATGCATCTCGAAATCCATTGCCCACTAAATTAAAAGCCAGTACCATCAACATAATTGCCAAAGCTGGAATTAATGCTAAGAAAGGTTTTCCACTCAACGCATAACCATAGTTTTCATTTAGCATCGTTCCCCACGAAGGTGTCGGAGGTTTGATTCCAAAACCTAAATAACTTAATCCTGCTTCAATCAAAATTGCCATTGCAAAATTTGCCGCTGCAATCACCATTACCGGTCCTAAAATATTAGGTAAAATATGTCGCGTGATAATCCGCCAAGTTTTAAACCCCATGCTTTGTGCAGCTTCCACAAATTGAATTTCTTTCAATGACATAACTTGTCCTCGAACGATCCTTGCCACATCTACCCACATCGTCAATCCAACTGCCAAAAAGATAATCCCAATCCCTCGCCCCATTGCTAAGACAATTGCAAAAACCAAAAGCAAAGTCGGAATCGACCAAACAGTATTGATCAGCAACATAATAAAATCATCAATTCGTCCTCCAAAATATCCCGCTAACGACCCTAAAAATAAACCAATCGTTAAGGATATCCCTACTGCAATCAAACCCACCAAAAGTGAAATCCGAACGCCTAAAAGTAATCGACTCAACATATCTCTTCCATACAAATCAGTTCCAAGCCAATACGTTTTTTTAATCATCAAATCTTTGCGAATGGTTTTTTCTAACTCAACTAAAGTTGTTTTTTGACTCGCTCCGTCAATCGTTTTGAATTCGATATTTTCTCCTTGAAATTGAAAAGACACCTTGTTTGGTTCGATAGGAAAAACCACATCTGCCAAATGAAAATTCCGAGGAGTGCCTTCAATTATTTCATTGAATTCGGAATCCCACCCGGCATATTCTTCCACCATAATTGAGTCACCAACAAATTCAAAATTATTGATTGGTACCATTCGATATGAATTAGATTTTCCAAAAATCATGGTCGTCAAAAAATTCTGACTTTCATATGTTTGATTCTTTTTGACTTTTAAAACTTGGATAGAAAATCCTGGATTTTTTAAAGCAACATCTGGCATTTGATCATTTGCATTGGGCGTCGAGTCTGGCGAAATCAAATATCCTAACAATGCAATTACAACACACAATACAATCCAGCCCAAACCAAATAATGCTGGTTTGTTTTTTAAAAATCTACTCCAAGCACGTTGGTTGGGAGATTGATATCTTTGAGTTGGGTTGGTAGACACGAGTTGTATTTTTTTGGAAAGTTGAAGGTAGGAAATTTGAAGAAAAGGGAAGGCGAGTATTTCATTTTTTGTTGAAATTATTTTTTACCTTGAAATAAAAATAAAGCAATGAAAAAACTGAGCACACCTTTCCTATTTATTTTTTCAATTTTATTTTTTGTTTCTACTTTTTCTTTTGGTCAGAATGCAATGGAAATGCAATTGGTAGGAGTAGAGAAATTTGAATCAAGAGATCATCCTACCAAAGTGGATTCTTTCACTAAAAAAATTTTAATAGATCAAAACAAAGAATTTATTTCCAATGCTCACCCCACCATTCCTAATTCTCGAAGCCCATTAAAAGTTGATTTAAATGGAAAAGAAATAATTATTGATTGTTTTACTCACGCTATTGTAAATCTTGAAGTTAATAGAATTTATGCATTAGATCTTTTTCCTTTTGAAGGTTCTAGTCGACCGTACAATGGAATGCGCATATATGATTTGGAAGGAAATGAATTAAAAAGTTATTTAGAATCTCCAGCCCAAACATTTGACCCGTGGTTTGTGGTCTCTCAGACTGGCGACCTTTATCTAATCAGTACCATGCCTTCTGATTCGCTTTTTTTAATGAAGTTTGATTTAAATGGAAATCAATTATGGAAAACTTATTTCGCAAAAAAAGATCTTAAGCATTATTATTTTTTACCTCAAATTTCCTCTAATGGAAATATTGCTTTTGTAGAAAAGATTCCCATTTCTTTTTCAAGAATATTAATCTTTGATGGGAACAATGGCAAGATGATTTTTAGTAAAAACCTTCATCATCGTTCCAAGATTATTCTATTCAACGACAATGATTTGATCTGTGAAAGTGGTTTTCCATCACTTCACTATTCTATTTCTAAAAATATTTTCACTCAAAAAATATTCACGACTGAATTATTTTATGCTTCTCTATCAACAACCGATTCATCTAAACAATATTTCGGAGTCTGTTGTAAGGATTTGAATGGAAGGAAAAATGAATATTTATTTTTACTTTTCAAAAAAGATAAAGACGATTTCGTTTTATATAAAAAGATAAATCTATCAGACTATATTCACATGGTTGGTGAATTTAAATATTACCCTCCTCCTAAAGTCAATAAAGTTTTAATAAACGAGAATGGAATCGTTTCTCTTTTTTATAGCGATAATAAATTATTGAAATTTAAATAATTTTTAAAATAGCGAAAACTATTTTAGCTAAAAAAGAATCCACTCAAGATTTCCTTGGAGGCAATCTATTGCAAATGTTTTCCTATCTTGCCATACAGATTAACTTATCTAAAACATATTCCTTCGACATTACACGCTCTTCATTTTTATCCCTCGAACGATTTATTTTCAAAAATAAAAAAATACGATTTTCGGATTTCCAAAAATCAATCAAGTAAATAATTATCAAAATTTTGTTGCCAAATATGATTGGAGTATTTTAGCCCCAATTTATGACAATCGACTAGAGAAACTATGCCAAAAATAAATTTCAAAGAAAGAAAAGTTAACTACTCTTCCAGAGGTAAAGGAGCAGCCATTGTTTTTTTGCATGGCTTCTGTGAAGATAGTTCTGTCTGGGATGATTTCATTTCTGTTTTCAAATCCAATAAAATTATCCGAATAGATTTGCCTGGTTTTGGAAATTCCGAACCTATGGAGAATCCTTCCGTAGAATTATTTGCCGATATCGTAAAGTCAGTTTTAAATCATTTGGAAATTAGAACATGTACTTTGATCGGACACTCTATGGGTGGTTATGTATGTTTAGCATTTGCAAAAAAATATGCATCGAGTTTGAATGGTTTAGGAATTTTTCATTCCTTTCCTTACGCTGATTCTAAAGAGAAGAAAGCAATTAGAGCAAAGTCAATTGAGTTCATTAAAAAGAATAGTCACTTTCATTACGTGAAGCAATTATTCCCCAATTTATTTCCACCTGCATTTTTGAGTAGCAATAATTTTTTGGTCAATAAAATGATCCACCGAGCGAGTTCATTTCCGCAAGCAGGAATCATTGGAGGTTTGGAATTGATGATGAATCGACCTGATAATTCTACCGTTTTAAAAAATATAGAATGCCCTGTTTTATTTATTATTGGAAAAGATGACGAGGTGATTCCTTTTGATAAGAGTATGGAACAGACTGCACTTCCTGATATTGCACATATCCACGTTTTGGAAGGAGTTGGACACATGGGTATGTTTGAAGCAACAAAAGAAACTCGAAAAATAATCAAGCAATTTGTAAAACATTGTTATGATTTTTCAAAAACTGAAATTAGTAAAAAGATAAACATTTGATTTCTATTTTAACATTATTGGCATCAGTTGTTCCTGGATTATTGATTTGTTATTTTATTTATAAACAAGACAAACATGAAAAAGAACCGATTCCATTATTAGCTATTTGCTTTGGACTAGGTATTGCAATTTTCTATGCTGCTAGAATTGGAGAAGGGTTTATGGATGACTTGATCACTCCTTTTGTAGAAGAAAATGAGTTAGATCCGAATACTCATTTTGGTGTTTTATTCTATTCTGCTTTTATCCGAACTGCTCTAGTAGAGGAACTTTTAAAATTGACCATTCTTCTCGCTATTCCTTTTAACCACAAACAATTTAATGAACCGATGGACGGAATCGTTTACTCAGTGATGATTGGGATGGGTTTTGCGATTGTTGAAAATATAGTTTATTGTATGCCTGATGATATTATTTTGGCGATTGTTCGAGACCTTACCGCAGTTCCTTCACATGCAGTATTTGGAGTTATTTTAGGATACTATGTTGGTTTGGCAAAATTTGATCGAGCTAGTTTATTTAAACATATTTTGATAGGACTGCTTTTGGCAGTTGCCGTTCATGGATTATATGACTTTTTCCTCTTTCAGCGATATGATGACTGGTTGATGATTCTGGCAACTTTTGTATTACTAGGAGGTGTATTTTTCTCTCGGAAATTTATCCATCGACATCAAGAAGATTCTCCTTTTAATCATATAAATTCAGATGCAACTACAATAGCCTCAGAAGAGCTTATAGAAAGTGAGAATCAACCGAATGAAATGAAAATCGAAGACAATGAAATTTTGTCGGCAGTTTTGTTTGAAATGAAGGGGAAACAAAACTTAGAAAAAAATAAAGAAGGAGAGGAAGAATAATTTTACTCGATTGAGGTCTCTCTTTGATTTTTCCATTCTGTACCTAATCCAGTAGGACAAAAGAAATCACTCATCCATTTTATACCTTATTCACTTCTGTTTTAGTCAAAACAAAAAAAGCCCTGCGACATACATCACAGGACTTTATTTTTGCGCCCCCTCAAGGACTCGAACCTTGGACCTACGGATTAACAGTCCGGCGCTCTAACCAGCTGAGCTAAGGGGGCAAATTTGCTTATAAAAACATAAAAAAAGCTTCCATCTTTCTAAAAGCGAACGCAAAGATATATTTTAATCAAAAAAAATGCAATCTTTGTAGTACTTTTTTTTAAAAACTTTTAAATATTTTTTGAGCATGAGTTTATTAACAGTTGGAACAGTTGCTTTTGATTCTATCGAGACTCCTTTTGGCAAAGCGGATCGCGTTGTTGGTGGGGCTTGTACCTATATCAGTATTGCAGCTTCTTATTTTACTAAAGACATTAATTTAGTTTCTGTAGTAGGAGATGATTTTCCTGAAGCAGAATTAAAATATATGAAGAAACGTGGGATCAACCTCGAAGGTCTTGAGATTAAAGAGGGAGAGAAATCTTTCTTTTGGGCTGGAAAATACCATGATAATATGAATCAGCGAGATACTTTAGCGACTGAGTTAAATGTATTAGCGGACTTCAATCCAAAGCTTCCTGAGAGTTATAAGAATTCTAAATATTTAATGTTGGGAAATTTGACTCCTGAAATTCAACTGAAGGTGATCAAGCAAATGAAAAAACGACCAAAATTAATCGTTCTGGATACGATGAACTTTTGGATGGATATCGCAATGCCTGCTTTGAAGAAAGTAATCAAGCATGTAGATGTTATTACGATCAATGATGAAGAAGCTCGACAATTGTCAGGTGAATATTCATTGGTAAAAGCTGCAAAAGTGATTCAAAAAATGGGACCTAAATATTTAGTTATCAAAAAAGGAGAGCATGGTGCTTTACTTTTCTCTGGTGAAAAAATGTTTTATGCCCCTGCATTGCCTTTGGCGGAAGTTTTTGATCCAACTGGAGCAGGTGATACTTTTGCAGGTGGCTTCATTGGATACATTGCAAAAACTGGCAATATCTCTTTCGAAAATATGAAACGTGCTGTAATCTATGGTTCTGCAATGGCTTCATTTTGTGTGGAAGAATTTAGTATTGGAAAATTGAAAAAATTAAATGCTCGGACAATTAATGCACGAGTTAAAAAATTCTCTAGTTTAGTGAATTTTGAAATGAAATAATATTTAGATTTTTTCTAAAAAGAAAGACCGAACCTTTTAAAAAGGTTCGGTCTTTTATATTTATGAGTGATCTTATGAAAAAAATTACTTAACTATTTGAATCTGCTTAGTTTCAAAGCTTTCATCTGTTCTGATCTGCAAAAAGTAAATTCCTGTTTGGAGATCATTTACATTTAATTCAAAACTTGTTTGTCCTTTCCCTGTTACGCCATAATTTTTTGTCATAACTGTTTGCCCCAAGCTATTGAAAATTGACATTTCCATATCTGATTCTTTTTCCAAATTCATTTGTACCTGAATAAAGTCAGATGCAGGATTTGGAGAAATAGTCAATTCGCTTACTCTTGATGAACTTCCAGTATTTGGGTTAGTCAAAGTCATAACTGCATCCATTGGGAAAGTTCCTCCATTCGATAATGCTACCCAAGGTTGGAAACCTGGCGCATCTCCTGATAAAAACCCCGATGCAAAAATTACAGCTGTCTGACCATTCCAAAAACCAAAATCTTTTTTATACTCTCCCACTATAACTGAATTATCATTTGCTGGAGTCACAGCCACTTGGTACTCTGCCGCTGGTACTTCTAAGTATCCTGAAAATTCTGAATACGATACATCATCAAAAATCGGGCTTCCACCTAATGTAATATCAACTTCTGGTGCATCTGGTGATCCATGAAAAAATAATAATCCTACATTTCCTGCAGCTACCGTTTCTTGTCCCATGTCAAATACTTCAATATTGAATCCAGGAGTTCCACCTACAGTTCCGTTGGCAATCGCAATATAAGTTTCGCCTTCTGCCAATGTATAGTTGAAAGTCGCAATCGCATCTGCTGAGGAAGTACTATTGGCTGGTGCTACTCCTACTTCTAGATTTACTCCTGAAGGCACATCAATAAATGGTGTCGCTGTTCTAAAAATAAAATTGTCTAACAATAAATCTCCGTTCACATAAATGTCAACATTTGGAGATGGTGAATTATGAATCACTTGCAATCTTGCTGATGGAACATCTGGCACAACTGCATCCAATGGGAAGGTTCCTCCATTTGATAATGCTACCCAAGGTTCAAAAGATGGATCATCTCCTGACAAAAATCCTGAAGCAAAAATTACTGCTGTTTGTCCTTTCCAAAAATTAAAATCTTTTTTATACTCTGCTACAATGGTTGAGTTATCATTCGCTGGAGTAACTGCTACTTGATATTCCGTTGCAGGTACTTCTAAATATCCTGAAAATTCTGTGTACGATACATCATCAAAAATCGGACTCCCTCCTAAAGTAATATCTACCTCTGGTGCGTCTGGTGATCCATGAAAAAACAACAATCCAACATTTTCATCTGCCACCGTTTCTTGTCCCATGTCAAATACTTCAATATTAAACCCTGGAGTTCCACCTACAATTCCGTTGGCAATCGCAATATAAGTTTCGTCTTCTGCCAATGTATAATTGAACGTTGCAATCGCATCTGCTGAAGAGGTACTGTTGGCTGGAGCGACTCCTACTTCTAGATTTACTCCTGAAGGCACATCAATAAATGGTGTCGCCGTTCTAAAAATAAAATTATCCAACAACAAATCTCCATTCACATAAATATCAACATTTGGAGTTGGTGAGTTATGAATAATTTGCAATCGTGCACTTGGCACTTCTGGTGCAACTGCATCTAATGGGAAAGTTCCTCCATTCGATAAAGCTACCCATGGCTCAAAAGTTGGACTATCTCCTGACAAGAATCCTGAAGCGAAAATTACCGCTGTCTGACCTGCCCAAAAACTAAAATCTTTTTTATACTCCGCAACAATTGTTGAATTATCATTCGCTGGAGTAACTGCTACTTGATATTCTGCTGCTGGTACTTCTAAATATCCTGAAAATTCTGTGTACGATACATTATCAAAAATCGGACTTCCTCCTACTGTAATGTCTACTTCAGGAGCATCTGGTGATCCATGGAAGAACAACAATCCTACATTTCCATCAGTTACCGTTTCTTGTCCCATTCCAAATACTTCTAAATTAAATCCTGGCGTTCCGCCAACTACTCCATTCGCAACAATTATATAACTTCCTCCATCTGCTAAGTTGTAATCAAATTCTGCAATTGCATCCATTGATGAAGTACTGTTCGCTGGAGCAATTCCAACTTTTAAATCTACTCCTGCTGGAACATCAATGAAAGGTGTTGCACTTCGAAAAACAAAATTGTCCAGTAATAAATCTCCGTTCACATAAACATCAACACTTGGTGTTGGTGAATTATGAATTACTTGTAGTCGTGCTGTTTGGCTGAAAGCAAGGTTACTTGCAAAAAGGCAAACCATTAAAAATAAAAATCGTTTCATGTTCGAATAGTTTTTTTTTGATAAAAATAATTTGTTCAATAGAAGTCAAACAGAAAGGAATTTATTTTTGTTGAAAAATGAGGAGGGGAAAAGATGGTTATGAAAACCATTTTACAGGAAGGTAAAATAACAATACATTTACATAACCCTTTTTATAAAAGTTGCATACTTATATATTAAGCCATTCCTAAAAATGACTTTTTTTATAACAAAAAGGTAAAAATGAAATCGTAAAAAACTATTCTTTGTTGGCGAGTTGCCCGCAAGCAGCATCAATATCTTTTCCTCGGCTTCGTCTCACGGTAATCATAACATTCCTTTTACGTAAATATTGGGCAAATAAATCAATCCGATCTTCTGACGATTTTTCGAATTCCGCACCGTCAATTGGATTGTACTCAATAACATTTACTTTAACTGGAAAGCGATTACATAATTTAAAAAGGTTAGCTGCATCAACTAAGGTATCGTTGAAATTTTGAAAGGCAATATATTCGTAGCTAATTTTATTTTTTGTTTTTTGATAAAAATATTCAAGTGCATCCATGATTTCAGCCAAATTATTTTGCTCGTTGATTGGCATAATTTCATCTCGTTTTTCATCATCGGCAGCATGGAGAGAAAGTGCTAAATTAAATTTCACTTCATCATCAGCTAACTTTCGAATCATCTTGCCAATTCCTGCTGTACTTACGGTAATTCGTCTTGGAGACATATTTAATCCTTCAGGCGAAGTGATCATTTTAATACTTTCCATCACACTTTTGTAAGCCAATAACGGTTCACCCATTCCCATGTAAACTATATTCGTCAGCGGATGACCAAATATTTCCATGGCTTGTTGATTGACTAAAACGACTTGATCATATATTTCAGAAGCATCCAAATTCCGTACTCGTTTCATTTTTCCTGTAGCGCAAAATTTACACGTCAAACTACAACCTACTTGTGATGAAACACAAACGGTAAACCGATTGTCCGAAGGAACAGGAATCAAAACCGATTCAATCATATGTCCATCATGCAATCTATAACGAGACTTAATTGTTCCATCTGAGCTCCGCTGCACTTTATCTTCTTGAATTACATTGATGACAAAATTTTCTTCCAACGATTCTCGAAGACCTTTTGACAAATTAGACATCTGGTCAAAAGACCTAGCTCCCTTCTTCCACAACCATTCATAGACTTGCTTAGCGCGAAATTTCTTCTCCTCCATTTCGAGAAAGTAATTTTCCAATGCTTCCAAGTCAAACTTACGAATATCTATTTTTGAAATAATTTTATCAGACATGGTGCAAAGGTAAATCTTTGCGGTGAGTTTTTCCAAACTTAAATTTCATTAGTTCTAGTTCATTTTTATTCATAAGTTATTTCGGGGTTATTTTTTTAGCCTCCTAGGCAAAAACATAGACGAACATTTTGGTTCGGCGAAGCTTTTTAACGACAGAGGAGGGTGAAAAAAATCGAAATAGGTATGAGATAAATATGAACTAGAACTTATATTCCTTTTCCCATTTTCTTGAAAAATTCATCTTTTCTAAAACTACTCAGCACTAATTCAATTCCATCATCTAAAGTTACGGTTGGATTCCTTTGTCTTCCAACCATCTTTATACATTTTAAATTGACAAGTAGCGAACGGTTAATTCTAAAAAAATGAAGATCTGACAAAATACTTTCGTACCCTTTTAAAGTTTTAGAAACTAAAACTTTACTTCCATCTTTAAAATAAAATTGAGTGTAATTGCCTTGAGCTTCACAACGAACTATGTTTTTTATTTCTACAAATAAATATCCTTCGCTAGTTGGCAAGCTAATTTTCTCCAAGTTGGAGTTTATATTTTTTTTCAGAATAGAAATTCGTTCAGGCTGAGAATCCAACGACTTCTTCTCTTTCACTTTTTCAATAGCATTTCTTAACAAAACTAAATCTATCGGTTTCAGTAAATAATCAATGGCAGAAAGCTGAAATGCTTTGACTGCATAATCATTATATGCTGTAGAAAAGATGACTTCAAAAGTTGGATTGTCAAAATAATTAAACAATTCAAAACCATTTTCTTTAGGCATCACGATATCTAAAAAAACCAAATCAGGTTTAAGTATCTTTATGGACTCCACCGCTTTTTTGACGGTTCCTGCTTCACCAATTACTGTTACATCTTTGCAATAATCGACTAACATATTTTTCAAACCAACTCGACTATTCTCTTCATCATCAACCAAGAAAACTTTTAAATTCATTTGTTGTAATTATTATACTTTATTTTTACTTCTACGCTGGTTCCAATTGACTTCCCCCTCTTATCCACCAAATCTTGGATAACTAAATTATTGAAGTCTTTTAATTTTAAGGACGACTGATTTAAAATAGCCAATCGTTCTTTTGCAGTTTTCAATCCAGAAGGTCGTTCTCTCCTCAATTTTCCTTCTCCCATTTCTCTGGCTAATTCTCTCCCCACTCCATTATCTTCTATTTTGCAAAAAAGGAATTCATCATTTTTAGAAAATTCAATTTTTAATTCACCGCCTTCTTCTTTGTGCATGAGTCCATGCTTGAAGGCATTTTCAACAATCGGTTGAATTAAAAGAGGCGGTATTTGCAAATCATAATCAGCTTCAGAAATCGTTTTATCCACTTCAAAATTTATTTTCTCTTTATCCTTAAATCTAAGTTTTTCTAAATCAAGGTATAATTTCAAAAATTCAAATTCTTCATCCAACGTTACTATCTTCTCTTTTGATTGCTCAAAAATACTTCGAATCAATTGAGCAAAACGAGCCAATTAAATCATCGCTTGTTCTTGCTCATTAGTTGTCAAAAATTTCTGAATTGCGCTCAATGCATTAAAAACAAAATGAGGATTCATCTGAGCTTGCAATGCCATCATTCGAAGATTATTTATTTTTTCATCAAATTCTTGTTGTTGTTGTTCTTCTTTTCGAATCCGTTGGAATCTTTGGTAGAAAAATCCACCAATCAAACCAACTCCAATTGAAAAAGTAAAAAGATAAAACCACCAAGTTTGCCACCAAGGTTGATGAATGATTAATTGAATTTTGGCAGGAGAAATACTTTCCACGCCATCTTCATTAATTGCTTTTACTTGAAATTCATACTCTCCTGGATTCAAAAGAGGATAGCGTGCAAACCTTGTTGTCGTACTGACCCAATTCGTATCCACGCCGAGCATTCTATATTGGTAATTAGTATTTCCTCGATTTCGATAAGTGATTCCGACAAATTCAATGTTGAGATTATTTTGATTATATTTTAATTCATAGAATGAAATCAGAGTAGTATCTTTTTCCCAGAAGGCAACGTTCGTGATATGAATTGGAGGTGACGTTTTATTTTTTTGAATAGAAGAATAAGGAATTTTCATCAACCCTTTTTGGGTGCCTACCCAAACGATACTATCTCGTGCATATATTGTTGAAATTTCATTGGTTGGTATTCCATCATATTTGTCAATGACATTTATTTCAAATGTATTTAAATCTAACTTGTGTAAACCTTTTTTAGATCCAATCCAAAGATTATTGTATTCGTCATAGAAAAGAGTATTACAATTATTAGTTTTCAATCCTGACTTTGCATTGAGTCGATGGATGACCAAATCATTTTTAATTCCAAGTACACCTTGAGCTTGAGTCGAAACCCAAATAGTTGAATCTTTCGATTGGGTAATAGCAGAAACGCTGTATGGAACATGTTGACCGTTTTCAAGAAAAGGCATCGCTTGTTCATTCTCGTATTTATAGATCCCTTTGACTGTTCCTAACCAACTTGTTTTTGAAGTGTGGAGAATTGCATAGGTACGTAAACTTAGAGGTTTTGGAAAAGGACCAATTATTTCACCATTCTCCCTAACAAATGTATTCGTATTAATCCAAACGAATTCTTCTAGATTTTCATTTTGAAAAAAGGGAGCAACTTCCAGTTTATTAACAGAACTATAAAGTCCTAACCATATAATATTATCGCCCTCCATTGATATGTGCTTAATCGTATTATATTTTTTAAATACTTTTAACTTTTTTAATTCTTTTGAAAATATATTAAGTTCAAAACGATCTCCTCCAATCCAAAGTCGCCCATTAGCATCTTTGGCCATCGCTCGAATTTTGCCATTAGCATTAATTCTCTTTTGAGTAATTTCTCCTTCTTCGTTAAGCATACTAAGTTTTCCATTATCATGCCCTAGAAATAGTGTATTCTGGTCGTACGGATAAATAATAAAAAGCGAATTATCAAATATATTAGAATTAGTTTCATTATATAATTCATATTTTAAATCAGGAATAATGATTACTCCATTATTTTTTGAACCTAACCATATCGTTTTTTCTTGATCTACAGTAATTGAATTAAATTTAAACTGATCTAAGAATAAATCATTTTTCCCTAAAAAAGATAGCCCATTAATTCCTGCAAGTATTGTTTCTCCTTTTACAAAAGATTTATCATTTGAGTGATATTCATATTCTTTAACAAAAAAAATAGAATCACCTTTAATCTCATATTGACTTGCTCCTCCATTCGTAGCATTTAATATAATTTGATTTCCAGAGAGTATTTGAGTTCTGTTTGGTCTTTCCATTTTTGATTCAAAAAAGGAATAATACTTAGTTGTAAAATTAGAACAGTCATATTCCAATATCTTTGTCTCCTTATTCAAGGATTCTACAAAAACAAATATTTTATTTTCTTTAATCTGTGTGCCTTCTAGCCCAGAAGGTAAATATTCTATTTTCTTTTCTTTCTTTAATATTAACTCGCTATTTTTTTCTATTAAGTATTGATTCATTTTAAATCCAAGAACCGTATTGGTTGACGAATATGATATTTGAAAAGTTAATAGGGATTCATTTCCTACACAAAACTCCTTAATTGTCTTAAATTTAATCGATGAAAAATTAATAATTCCATCTTCAACAAACGCCAACTGCCCCGCCAAATTCTTAAACCAAATCCTCCCCCACGAATCCTCCTGTATCGTCAATATCTCATTATCCAATAAATCAGGATGATAATACGTCTCCATTTCTTTTCCATCATATCGACAAATTCCATTCTCTGTACCAAACCACATAAACCCTTTTTTATCTTGATGAACTTGGTAAATAGTCATACTAGGCAAGCCATCCTCTTCAGTCAATTGCCAATAAAAAGGTTCTTGCCCTATCGCACTTATACAAGACCATAGAATAAAGAAAACTAGAATATAATTTTTAGTCAAATTATGCACTTAAATTTCAGTAAAATAATACCTCAAATTTACTCAATATATCTAGCTCCATCCCTAATCTTTAATAATCCATCCGTTATGTTCATCATCGCCACAGGTTAGTTCACTCATTATAGCTTTTTTTATCCACCTACTTATTTTACCTTGATTCTATATTCAACAATACCCTTACATCAAGAAATATAAAGCTTTAAATTAAAAGATCTTCAGATGGATGAACCCACGGTTTCCATTTAAACACTCTCTAAGAAAAGCCTAGCTTACAATAGCTAGGCTTTATTTTTTATTCCAATCTTCATTGCTTACTTTCACTTCGAATAATTCAATTTCTCAACCTTCCAACTTTATCATGGCAAAAGTAATTTCCTTCTCTAAAGGTTTTCGAAGTATTGTTTTTTGGTCAATTATCTCTGCTGCCTTTATAGGGCCAGGAACTGTTACCACAGCTTCCAAAGCAGGCGCATCTTTTCAAATAGCTTTGCTTTGGGCTTTAGTTTTTTCAACTTTTGCTACCATTATTTTACAAGAGGCCGCTGCTAGAATTACCATCGCCTCTGGTAAAAATTTGGGTGAAATTATTTCCTTAAAATATCAGAATTCAAGTTCAAAATTAAGTTGGGCAGTTTTTTTATCCATTGCATTTGGATGTGCAGCCTATCAAGCGGGGAATATGCTCGGCGCAATCGAAGGCATGAAATTGATGACTGATTTTTCTCCAAAAATATTAACTGTCGGATTAGCCATTTTTGCTTTCGCTATATTAATGTTGGGAAATTTTCGAAGCATTGCTAATGTCTTAGGAATGGTCGTTGCCTTGATGGGAATTGCATTTATTTATGTTGCCTTCCAAACTGATTTCAGTCTTGGAGAAATTTTACAATCTGCCATTATTCCTTCCTTTCCTGAAAGTTCTTCTCTCTTAATTATCGGCTTAGTTGGAACCACAATTGTTCCTTACAATCTTTTTTTAGCCTCAGGAATTACTCAAGGACAAAGCATTTCTGAAATGCGTGTGGGTATTGTTATGGCAGTCTTAATTGGAGGATTAATTTCAATGGCAATCATGTTGGTTGGGGCACAATTGATTGGTGATTTTTCGTTTGGCTCACTTGCAGAAATGATGAAAACTAAAATGGGAAATTTTGGAGGAAGTCTTTTTGCCTTTGGACTTTTTGCTGCAGGTTTGACCTCTTCGATAACTGCTCCTCTAGCAGCAGCTGTGACTGCTAAAAGTTTATTTGGTTCAGGTCAAAAAGAATGGGAGGTCAATGGGAAAAACTTCAGACTCGTTTGGGGGATTATTTTATTAATTGGTTTGATTTCAGGTTTGACTATTGGAAAACCAATTCCAGCTATCATAGCAGCTCAAGCCATTAATGGAATTCTTTTACCCATCGTCGCTATCTTTTTAATTTTGGCGGTCAATGATTCTGCCTTGATTCCTAAGGAATATTTAAATTCTAATTTGTCTAATTTAATCATGATCCTTTTAGTTACAGTAAGTTGTTTTTTAGGTATCAATAATATTCTTAGTGCTTTGGGAAAAACCGTAAAAGCATTAAAAATGAGTTCAGCCATACAATTTAATCTAGTTTCAACTTTAACATTATTAATAATGTGTTGGTTAATTTATAAAATTTTCATCTCACAAAAACGAACTTTCCCTAATTGAAAACACTACTTTATGCCTTATCATTCCCGTTTTAACAACTGAACGTACATTTCGATAGAGAAATTCGCATATTTGAATCACAGAAAACTTATTATAGAATTATTTTCATTTCCCCGAAAAATATTCTTCTTAGGAATAAGAATCTTTGCACTCGCATAGATTCTTTTTTTTATTCCAAAATCCTTCCTAAATTCGATTTTCATTTTGAATAATTTTTCAAATCAAAATCAAATATTATGCGTTGGATACCTTTCCTATTTTTATTCCTACTTCAATCTTGTCATGGTCAAAAAAACATCACTTCCTCTTCCTCTACTTTTATAACTCCTTTTGAAAAAAATAAAAATACTACTGCAACTTACGAGGAGACTATTTCTTTTTACAAAAAACTAAGTGATGCATTTCCTCAACTTCAATTGACTACTCATGGAATGACTGATGTTGGTCTTCCTTTGCATACCGCTGTTCTTTCAATTGACGAAGATTTTGATCCAGTTTCTATTCGAAAAAAAGGTAAAAATATTCTTTTCATCAATAATGCAATTCATGCAGGCGAGCCTTGCGGTGTGGATGCAAGTATGATGATTTTGAGGGATTATTTAGAAGATAAATCGCTCGAGAAGTTTCTGGAACTTACTGTTGTTGTTGTTATTCCAATGTATAATCTAGGAGGTGTTTTGAATCGAAATAGTCATACTCGTACTAATCAAAATGGTCCTGAATCCTATGGTTTTCGAGGCAATGCAAAAAACTTAGATTTGAATCGAGACTTCATTAAATGTGATTCTAAAAATGCCCAAACATTTAATCAATTATATAATTATTGGCAGCCTGATGTTTTTATCGACAACCATACTTCTAATGGAGCAGACTATCAATACACGATTACTTTAATTCCAACTCAACACAATAAACTTGATCCACAACTTGCAAAATATTTGAATCAAGAAATGCTCCCACGACTTTTTTCTGACATGAAAAAAAACGACTGGGAAATGACTCCTTATGTATATGCACGTACAACTCCTGACGAAGGATTTGCAGGTTTCTTAGATTTGCCTCGATATTCTTCTGGCTATGCAGCTTTGCATAATGCCATTTCATTTATGCCTGAAACACATATGTTAAAACCATTTAAAGATCGAGTTCAAAGTACCTATACTTTTATGGACGTGATGCTAAAATTAATGCATGATGATTTTGAAAAAATAAAAATAGCTCGTGTTTCAGCAATCAGAGATCAGGAAAACCAAAAGACATTTGACCTCAATTGGACCTTGGATATGGAGAAAAATGATATGGTAAATTTCAAAGGCTATGTCGCTAAAAAGAAACCTAGTTTGATTTCAGGTGAACCTCGATTATACTATGATGGCAATGAACCTTTTGAAAAAGAAGTTATTCATTATAATTATTATAAAACAACTGCGAGCGTTGAAAAACCAATCGCCTATTTAATTCCACAAGGTTATTCAAAAGTTATTGATCGCCTAAAATGGAATAATGTAAAAATGGAACAATTGGAAAAAGATCAAACATTCGAAGTCGAAATGTATCGCATCACAAATTACAAAACGGGTGAAAATCCCTACGAAGGTCATTACCTTCATCGAAATGTTGAAGTAGAAAAATTCATACAAAAGAGAGTTTATGCAAAGGGAGATTTTATCATTTATGTCAATCAACCTTCCAATCGATATATTGTCGAAACGCTCGAACCAACTGCTCCTGATTCTTATTTTGCTTGGAACTTCTTTGATGGAATTTTACAGCAGAAAGAATATTTTTCATCTTATGTTTTTGAAGATTTAGCTGTGGAAATTTTGGCAAAAAATTCTGCCTTGAAAAAGCAATTGGAAGAAAAGAAAAAAGCTGATCCTGAATTTGCCAAAAATGGTTATGCCCAATTGACTTTTATTTATAAAAATTCTGAGCACTACGAACCGACACATCAAGTTTATCCTGTAGGAAGATTAGTGAAAAAATAATCTTAGAATCGACTTACTAATAGGTGTTAGCGTTTGATGCGCTAACACTTATTAGTAAAAACTAAAACATCCCTTCATCAGCAAAACTAAAATATCCTCTCTCTGAAACAATCAAATGATCGAAGACGGTCATGTCCAAAACTTCTCCTGCTTTTTTTAATTTTTTAGTCAAAAGAATATCTGCTTGACTCGGCTGTAAATTTCCGGAAGGATGGTTATGACATAAAATGATGCTCGTCGCACCTGATTTTTCCAAAGCCTTTCTAAAGACCATTTTCGCATCAACGACTGTTCCTGATACACCTCCTGAACTAACCATCTCTCGTCCAATCACAAAATTGGATCGGTTCATTAATAATATCCAAAACTCTTCATGTGGCAAATCAATCAAAATTGGAGCAATTGCTTTGAAGCCATCTGAACTACTTTTGACTTGTGGCTTATCTTTGATGGCTGTCATTTGTCTTCGCCTTCCAAGTTCGGCAGCAGCAGCAATGGTTATTGCTTTAGCTTCTCCTATACCTTTAAATCTTTGAAATTCAGCCAAGGAACATCGACCGAGTTCGTGTAAATTATTTTCTACTGACCTTAAAATTCGTTGTGCTAATCCAACAGCCGATTCCTCCCTCGATCCTGATCCTAAAAGTATCGCCAAAAGTTCAGCATCTGAAAGCGCATGCTTTCCTTTGTTTAATAATTTTTCACGAGGACGATCTTCTTCTGCCCAAGCGGTGATGGCTAGTTTTTCTCTATTGTATGCTTCCATTTTGTGAAGTTGTTTTTCACAAAATATATTTTTCCAAAAACAAATTTCAATATTGTTCTTTCACATATTTCTCAACAATATATTCAAAAGAAAAAACGCTTTTTGTGTTTCCACAAAAAGCGTTTTTATAATAATTAAGGAATTTTATTTCCTAAATATTTCTTAAAGCCTCTTCTAGATCTTGAATCAAATCATCTACATCTTCTACTCCTACACTCAATCGAATCAAGGAATCAGTTAAACCTACTTTTAATCTATCTTTCTTAGGAATCGAAGCATGCGTCATCGTTGCAGGATGTCCAATCAAGGATTCTACTCCACCTAAAGATTCTGCTAAAGCAAATAGATTTGTTCCTTTCAACACTTTATTTGCATCTCTCAAGTTCCCTCCAACAATATCGAAAGAAACCATTCCACCAAAATCTTTCATTTGCTTTTTAGCTACTTTATGATTAGGGTGAGATTTTAATCCTGGGTAATAAACGTTATCTACTTTTGGGTGAGATTGTAAAAATTTTGCAATTTTTTTCGCGTTATCACATGACCGTTGTACTCTCAAATGCAACGTTTTAATTCCTCTCAAAATCAGAAAACAATCTTGAGGTCCAGGAACTCCACCTGCTGCATTTTGAATAAAACGAAGTTGCTCTGCTAACTCAGGTGATTTTACAATTACAGCCCCATGAACTACATCTGAATGTCCACCTAAATATTTTGTCGCTGAATGAGTTACTATATCTGCTCCCATATCAAGTGGTGTTTGCAAATAAGGTGAAGCAAACGTATTATCTACACAAGACATAATTCCCTTCTCTTGTGCAATTTTGCAAATCTTTCTGATGTCGACTATATTCAACATTGGATTGGTTGGTGTTTCAATCCAAATGAGTTTAGTATTTTCATTAATCGCTTTTTCCAAATCTTTAATGGAATCCATTCCTACAAAATGAGATTTGATTCCAAATTTTCCATAGATCTTTGTCATCAACCGGTAGGATCCTCCATAAAGATCATTTGTTGAAACGATCTCATCACCTGGCTTCAATAATTTCAAGATAGCATCCATAGCTGCCAATCCACTTCCAAAACAAATAGCATCAGTTCCATTTTCTAATGCAGCTAAATTTTTCTCTAAAGCACTTCGCGTTGGATTTTGTGTTCGAGCATATTCATATCCTTTGTGCTTACCTGGAGCATCTTGAACATAGGTAGAAGTCTGAAAGATAGGAGTCATAATTGCTCCTGTCGAAGGATCTGGTTCAATACCTGCATGGATCACTTTGGTTCCAAATTTCATTATGATAGTTTTTTTTATTTAGTTGAAGTAAAAGTTGATTTCTTTAGGAATGAGTTATTTCTTTAAGCGCAAAAGTGAGTAAATTTTAAAACAAAATCTTATCCATTTTTAAAAAAATAAAAAATTTATTTTTATCAATTCTAAGTCACAATTATGGATAAGTTATTTTTAATATTTTTCAGCTCCGAACTTCTAATAGAAAAAGGCAATTCGGGTAGAACCCGAATTGCCTTTTTTCAATTTTTTCAGTATTTCAATAATTAGTTAACCGCCCCAGCTAATTCTTTCCCAGGTTTGAATTTTACAACATTCTTTGCTGCAATCTGTAAAGCTTCACCGGTTTTAGGGTTTCGTCCTACACGTGCTGCACGGTGGTTAGAAGAAAAAGTTCCAAATCCTACTAAAGAAACTTTGTTTCCGTCTGCAAGAGTATCACCGATAGTACTGAAAACTGCGTTTAATGCATCAGTTGCCTGTGCTTTAGTGATGTTAGCTTCTTCTGCTACTTTGTTAATAAGATCTCCTTTGTTCATTTTGAAAAAGTTTAAATTTAAAATAATGGCACAAATTTATGTGCTGTTTATAATAATACAATAAGATTGTATAAAAAACTATTCATAAACCCAATAAATACAGGGGTTTTGAGCGTTTAAACGCCAAATGTAGTAATATTATTTTTGTAAATTGCAGTCTTTAAATACTGTTTTCTCAAAACAATTTTTCATGAAAAAATTCAAACTGCTGTTATTGTGTAGTTCCCTTCTATTGGTCCTACCTTTTGTTTCTTCTTGTAGCAAAAAATCAGGTTGTCCTGTTAATGAAACTGTTGGGAAATCTACCAACAGAAAAGGAGATCTTTCAACTAAAAGAGGAAAATCTAACCTTTTCCCTAAAAAAATGCGAAAGAAGAAACGAGGTTAAAAACCTCTTATATTAGTCAAAGATATAATTTTATATTATAAAAATCAAACATTTTGTTTTTATCCAAAAAAAAGTTACTAACACTAATATTTTAACTTTCAATGTTTGTTAGCTTTTTTTTCATTTTATGAAAACAAAATGTTTGGTTTTTAATTATTGTGATTTTGAATCAAGTGCTTCTGTCAATCCATCTCCAATTAAATTAAATAGCGTAACGGTTACAAAAATTGCCAATCCTGGAAAAATTGCTAACCACCAAGACGTTGTACTATTTCTCGCAAAACTCAAAAGTAGTCCCCAAGTAATTTCATCATTATCCAAACCGATTCCTAAAAAAGATAAAAAGGCTTCAATTAAAATCGCTGATGCTACACCAAATGCTATAGTGATCAAAACTGGTGCAATCGCATTTGGAATTGCATGTCGAATGATTATTCGCCAATCACTAAACCCCATTGCCTCTGCTGCTTCGATAAATTCAAGCGACCGCACTCTCAATAATTCTGCTCTAATGAATCGAGCGATACTAGTCCATCTCAAGAATCCAATAATAACCATGACCGAAATAATCGATGGTTTTTCCAAAATCGTAACGGCAGCTAGTAATAAAAATAAGCCAGGAATGGCATTTACAATTTCAATCAATCGCATAATGATAAGGTCGAAAGGAAGTGTTGTTGTTTTTGCAAAAAAAGTAATGCGTTCAAATGCTTTTGATAATAAATTACATAACAAGATAATTCCAAAAAATATCAACACACTTTTAAATAATTCAATTCCAAAATTTCCTTTTTCATTCGCTACGCTAAATGTGTAACTTCTTGCTGAGAATGCATAAAAGTATCCGAGAACTATTCCTATCAAATTCAATAACAACCGAACCCTTGAAATTCTAAAACGAGTATCTCCAAAGAAACCTGCCAATGATCCTAAAAACAATCCGATAAGTGTGGCGATAAACATCGACAATACTCCAATCAACATCGCAACTCTAGTGCCTCGAATCATACCCGCTAAAACATCTCGACCAAATTGATCGGTTCCTAACCAATGCCAATATCTATTGGATGGAACATTTTGATTTCCAAATGGAGAAACAAATTGCACATTCTTTTTGTCTTGAGTGAAGTGAGAATATGGAATTGGGGGCATAATTACATTCTCATAATCATGATCTTGCCAAGGTGTTTGATAAAACTTTGTATCCCATTTTGATAATCCTACATCAACTGCATATTGTTTTAAAATTGGAAAATAAGTCTTCCCTTCAATTTTACAATACAACGGTTTTTCATTCGCAATAAAATCAGAGAAGAGTGCGATTAGAAATATTCCAATCAAAAGACGTAATGACCACTTGGCTAATTTATTTTTTTGAAAACGTCTTTTGACTCTCGCCCAATAGCTCTGCCCTTGTTCCTGTTCTCCAAGAATTTCCAGCACTTTTCCCTCCTTATTTTTTCCAAAAATCATTTACTATTTTTTATCAAATGAAACTCTAGGATCTGCTACTGAATACAATATATCTGCTACTAACATTCCGACCATTGTCATGACTGCAGCCAACATCAAGATGGCAAAAACGACTGGGTAATTTTGTTCAAAAATTGAAGCCAAAGTTAATTTACCCATTCCTGGAATATTGAAAATTACTTCAATTACTACTGAACCTGCTAAGGCTGCAGGAAAGACATTTGCAAATAAAGTGATGATAGGAAATAAGGAATTACGAAAAGCATGTTTCCAAATAACTTGATTTTCATCCAAACCTTTTGCTCTTGCTGTGCGAATATAATCTTGTTGAATTACATTGATCATCCCTCCTCGCATTTGTCTGGAGATAAAAGCCAATGAATTATAACTTATACAAAGGACAGGTAAAATTAAATGACTTGCCGTTTCCCAGAATCGACTCCAAAATGGAGCATCCGAAGGCAAATCGCCTAAACCAATTGATGGAAAAAGGTCTGTCCATGATCCATATTCAGGCGTGGTAAAAAAGACCACCAACATTGTTGCTATCCAAAAAGAGGGGAGAGAATACAACATAAATAATGTCAATGTTGTGATTTTATCAAAACGTAACCCTCTATTTTTTGCAGAAAAAACACCCAATGGAATTGCAGTAAGATAAGCTACAAAAATAGATAGTATCATCATTAAAAAAGTCCAAAAAATAGCATCCTTAATTTCCGACGCAACTGGTCGAAGCGTTTTGTAAGAAGTGCCAAAGTCTCCAACTATAAAATTTGTTATCCAATTATGATATTGATTTCCAAATCCATACCAATGAATTGTTGGGATATATAATTGACTCGGGGTTGCTTCTGCTTTAATGTTTTTATAGCTATTTTCTAAACCCGATATCTCTTTACTTAAGTATTTTTTTAATGTAGGAGTATTGTTATAAGTTTTTAATATTTTATTGATTCGACTTGTGATAACTTTATCTTTAGATAAGATTGGAAGAAAATTAAGTTCTTTTTTAATTTTTTTTATGGACTCTTTTCCTATCGAATCTGGAATCTCAAATAGTTTTAATTGAGTTGCTTGAATGGCATTTTTGTAATCGGAAATTTGCTCCCAATTTCCATAGTGAGAAATTAAAGTCTCCCAGTTCTCTCTTTTATCTTTTTGAATAATTTTATGAAGGGTGTCGGGATATGCTTTTGAGGTTAATTCGAAATAGAATGATGGTCCAGTCAAACCAAATAGTTGTGCTCTCCTTTGATACTCTATGTCGCAATTATTCATTGCAGCTAATGAACTTGAATCCTCACAATTGTTAGCAGGATCACCTGGAGTACACTTACTTAATCCAAATGCCAAAAATGAAATAGCAATTAAGGTTGGGAAAAAATACAAAATACGTTTTACAGTATATTTGAACATATTCTTGGGTTAAGTAAAAACGAAACTGAAAATTAATCAATCTTATTTAAAAAATAATGGGTAGCCAAAAATGATTTTGGCTACCCATTATTTTCTTTTTGAAAAACGAAAACTTATTTTTTTAAAATAAACTCATTTTCAAAAATCCATGGTTTTCTAACTGATGGTATAAAGTCGAATTTTTTATTAATTGCTATCCTTCCTGAAGGAACCAAAAGAAAGATACAAGGCTGAAAATCATAGATTTTTTCTTGTAGTTCCATATACAACTCATTTCTTCTTTCCTCAGGAATTATTGTTCTAATCTCTTCGATAATTTTGTCGGACTCTTCATCTCCAAACCCAAATCGATTTCCACCAGATGGAGTATCGCTATCTGTATGCCAATTTTGATAAGGATCATCTATATTTGGATCTTGTGCCCATCCACCAGTTAATAAATCAAAATCTCTTTTGCTTCTTAAATCTACCACGAGGTTACCTTCCTTGACTATTAACTCAATATCAACTCCAACCCTCTTTGCATTTGACTTAAAAATGGTGCCTATTTTTTGGCCAGTAACACCTGCTCTTGACGAAAGATATTCCAATTTCATTTCAGTCAATTCTCCATCAATTATTTTATCAACAATTCCATTTCCATTTGAATCTACCCATCCAGCTTCTTTTAAAAGTGCTCTTGCTTTGTCCATATCTTCTTCAATTAATGTTAAGCCTTTATGGTGATATGGGCGTGATGGATGTATTGGCCCAACCACTTTTTCAGCATATCCATACATCGTAGTATTGATTATCTCATCCAGATTTATTATATGCGCCAAAGCTCGTCGAACTCTTTTATCTGAAAGTTTAGGTCGATTGCTATTCATTCCAATATTATAAATTGCTAATCTCAATGGCTCATAGAAATTCAATTTCTCTTGTCCTTCGGTGCTCTCTTTTAGGTCGTTGTATTGTTGTGGAGCTATGGTATGCATCACATCAATTGACCCAGCTTTAAGTTCAGTAACTGCAGTAGTCACATCACTCATTGGTTTGTAAATAATCGTTTCAGGATTAGCTACAAGTAATGGATACTTCGCAGCCAATTTATCACCCCACCAGTTTTTCTTTTTCTTCAATACAATTCTTTGCCCTGAAATCCATTCCTCCAAAGCATATGGCCCACAGCCACTTACAAATTCTTTTTCTCTTGCATATTTTTCATTAGAAAATTCAGTTGCGAATTCTTGCAAACGAGGATCAGATTCAGCTAATTTTGAAGCACCATCTGTATCAGATAATTGCTTGATCGTAAAAATTTTCATAATCCCTTTTGAATCATAAATGTGAGCAGGGAGAGTTGGTAAATCTGTAAAAATGATATCTGTCAAAAAATAATTATCTGATACCAAAGAGAATTTTTTAGGATTAGTTTCATCAATTATCATGTCTTTAAAACTTATCGCAACTGCTCGATATGCAGCTGCTCCAACTTTAGGATTTAAGATAGCCTTGATTGAAAATTCCACATCATGTCCTGTTACTGGTTTTCCATCATCCCAAACTGCTTCCTCATGAATTTCATACTTGCATAGTAACTTTCCTTTGTATTCTCCTTCTGTAATTTCTTCAATGACCGGTAATTCCTTCGCCAACATCGGCATTGCCTTAAGCGTTTTTGTGTCGTAATGAACTAGGTTCGAAAAAATTTGATTCATCACTCCTCGAGCATTTGCCTGAGTAGTCAAAGCTGGATTTAGCATATTGGGTTCCCCTACCAATCGCGAGACTACTGTAAATGAATCATCCGTAGTTGTCCCACCTTTAGTTGCAACTGGATCTGTTTTACAACTTTGGGAAAATAAAATAATCGCAAAAATAAATAGTATTTTTTGAGCAAAAGTTCTTTGGAACATAATTATATATTTTTGTATCTCTAAAAAAAAATTAAAAACATCTATGATGTATTTGTGTTGTACATCAAAGATAAATAACAACCACCACAAATTCGAAAACAATTATGTCAACAGTTTTACTCGCAGGCGGCTCAGGTTTAATCGGCCAACGGTTAAGTGTTCTTTTGGAAAAAAAAGGATATGATGTCATTTTTCTAAGTCGAAAGAAAAAATCAGATAAGCGCTTTTTTCAATGGGATGTAAATAAAGGAACAATTGATTCCGCTGCAATTGAAAAAGCAGACTACGTAATCAATTTGGCTGGTGCAGGAATTGTTGACAAACGTTGGACTGAAAATCGAAAAAAAGTATTAATCGAAAGTCGTACTCAAACTGCTGCTCTTTTAAAAGACAGTTTTGAAAAAATAAAAAAACCAAAAGCATATCTATCTGCTTCCGCAATTGGTTTTTATGGAAATCGAGGAGATGAATGGATGACTGAAAGTTCTGAACCACAACCAGAAGACTTCCTCTCTGAATGCACTTTGGCCTGGGAGAATGCAGCCAAAACTATTGCTAAATCAAAAATTAGAACTGCCATTTTTAGAATTGGGATTGTGTTGTCGATGAATGGAGGTGCCCTTCCTGAAATGATTTTGCCGATGAAGTTTGGTGCGAGAGTTTCTTTTGGAAATGGAAAAGCGTATTACCCTTGGGTTCACATTGATGATGTTTGCCACATGTTTATTTGGGCGTTAGAAAATGAAAAGGCAAATGGAATTTACAATGCAGTTGCACCAGAACCATTGATGATAAAAAACTTCGTCAAAGAAATTCAAAAAGCGAGAGGCGGTTTTGCGTTACCTTTTCCTGCTCCTTCTTTTGCTTTAAAATTAGTGATGGGCGAAATGGCAGATATGCTTTTAAATAGTGCGAGAGTTTCGGCAGAGAAAATTTTAGCAAGTGGATATAAATTTAAATTTCCAGAAATTCAGCCTGCGCTGAAAAATATTTTAAAGGAAAAAATTTAATTCGTAAGCGATTGGATTTATTAAAACACTTATGACATAGAATTGAAATAGTATCATGAAAACAAAAATCCTTTTTTCCAAAATGGAAAAAAGGATTTTTATTTTCTAATAAGATTATTTTGAGTGGAATTTTATTCCGCCTCTTCCGCTTCCGGCTCAAGGCTTTCCACTTCTTCTGGTTGATTTAAACCTCTAATTTTATCTTTAATTTTTTGCTCGATTTCCAAAGCAACTTCTGGATTATCAGCTAAGAATCTTTTAGCAGACTCTCTACCTTGAGCGATTTTACTTCCACCGTAGGCATACCAAGATCCACTTTTATCGATGATGTCATGATCTACACCTAAATCGACAATTTCTCCTGTTTTCGAAACTCCTTCTCCATACATAATATCGAATAATGCAATTCGGAATGGTGGTGCTAATTTATTCTTCACCACTTTCACTTTTACGTGATTTCCAACTACATTTCCTTCTTTATCTTTAATTGCAGAACCTGATTTTCGAATATCTAATCTTACCGAAGCATAAAATTTCAATGCGTTACCACCAGTTGTTGTTTCCGGGTTTCCGAACATTACTCCAATTTTTTCACGTAATTGGTTAATGAAAATACAACAACATCCAGTTCGGCCAATCGCTCCAGTTAATTTCCTCATTGCTTGAGACATCAAACGAGCTTGTAATCCCATTTTAGAATCTCCCATTTCTCCTTCAATCTCACTCCTTGGAACTAAGGCTGCAACAGAATCAATCACTATAATGTCAATAGCTGCTGATCGAATTAAGTTTTCAGTAATTTCAAGTGCTTGCTCACCATTATCTGGCTGCGAAATCAATAAATTTTCTGTATCAACACCAAGCGACTCTGCATAAGATTTATCAAAGGCATGTTCCGCATCAATAAAAGCTGCGATTCCACCATTTTTTTGACACTCTGCAATTGCATGAATAGCTAAGGTTGTTTTCCCTGAAGACTCAGGGCCATAAATTTCAACGATTCTACCTTTTGGAAGACCATTGATTCCTAGTGCTAAATCTAGACTTAATGAACCCGTCGGAATAGTTTCAACATTAACTGCTGGCTTGTCACCCATTCTCATTACGATTCCCTTTCCGTAAGTTTTGTCTAGCCTATCCATCGTTTGTTTCAGGGCTTTTAGCTTTGCTTCTTTTTCTTTTGACATTGTATAAAATTTTAATCTTTTGAAAACAACTTTTTGTTTATAACGATACAAAGTTCAACATTTTGTTTATAAAAAACAAACATTTAAAGCCTTTTTTTAAAAAAAATTGTTTTAAATGTTTTAAGTCGGTAAAAAGTTGTTTTACAAAAAGTGAGTAAGAATGTGTTTTTCAAGTATGAGATTTAATAAAAACAAGATAGGTAAAGGTTTTTTTAAATCAAAAATTCAATGTCTATCAAAATTAAAAATGATTCATCTTGATTACCTTTTGTGTGTCTTTGATTAAAATTGAAAAGCCCTTAATCAAATTCAATTGATTAAGGGCTTTTAGGAGGATTTTAAGTTCATTTAATGTTGAGTTTCAACTGCTGTTTCCTTACTATATCGAAGGATATTTTGGATACTGTCAGGTGAAGGATTAAAAGTAACTTTAGGCAATTGATCATTAGCTTTTTTCAATTCTTGGTAATCTTCAAATAAATTCCAATCTTCTTGAAGTGCTGTTCTGATCGCCATTGATTCGGCTACCGAAGTTTCTTTGTAAATGAATCTAGTTAAGTGATTTAATGTAAAGTTATGCTTCATGTAAAGTTTTTTTGAGTGAATAAATAAGTTGTGTGCTTAAAAAGTTGTGTGCGAAAAATTCAATACTAAAACTAGAAAGCCTTAGCAAATATTTTGCTAAGGCCTTCTTTTTTTGTTATTTTTTTTCAACAAACTGATTTTTTAACTTATTTAATTCGATGCCACGTTTGAGTTCGATAAAAAAGAGCAACATATCCTCGTACTTTTAAGATATCTTTTCCCTCCAACCATAATTTACAACTATAGGTTTTATCTTTTGTTGGAGAAAAAATTTCTCCGTTTTTCCAAGTACTCCCACTTTTCTTCATATCCCATAAAATTTCCATTCCAACTAAAGGTTTTCCTTTTCGATCACCTGTGCAAGTATTACAAACATCGGTTGTAGGATTGAGTAGTTTTACAATTTTACCGTAATACTTTCCATTCTTTTCATAGATTTCTACTTGTGATTGTTCTTCTCCAGTTTCATCATCTATTGTTTTCCAAACGCCAACACAAGATTGAGCAACTGATGATGCTATAAATAAGGTGAAAAATAAAATGGTCGTGAAAATTGATTTTAAAGTCATTGTAATAATTTTTATAGGATGATATTAATCTTTTTAGTAAAACTTAAGTGATCAAAATAATTAGAAAATTCTTCTACTTAAGCATAACGAACTCTGTTCTTCGATTGTTCTGTCTTCCCCATTCTGTATCATTTGAATCAATTGGTTTGGTTTCTCCATAACCTTTGTGACTTAAACGATTCGCTAGAATTCCATTTTTTATTAAAAAATCTTTTACCGCTTTTGCTCGATTCGTTGATAAAGTAAGATTGTTGTCACCCGAACCTACATCATCTGTGTGCCCATTAATTTGAATTTTGAGCGTATTATTATTTTCCAATAATTGCAATAGTTGATTCAATTCAAATAACGATTCTGGTTTCAATTCTGCTGAGCCAGTTTCAAATAAAACATTTCTCAAAACTACCGGAGGCGAAGTTGTTGCTGGTTCTACTGTTGTCGAAATTAGTTTATCTTTAATTGGTTGCAAGCCTATTTTTAATAAAAATGGATTATTTAAACTTTGCGTTTTTTCTAAAGAAAAATTTTCAGAATGAAATAAATATTTCTCTTTTGAAATATTCAATGCGTAGTTTTTTCCCATAGGTAAACAAACCAAAAACTCTCCATCCTGATCTGTAAAAGATGAAGCATAAGTCTCTCCAGAGTTCAAATCTATAAAGTCAACATTTGCTGAAAGTTTCTTTTTCGTTTCTAAATCATAAACGTAGGCTTGTACATAAGTCACGGGTTGAGGCCGAGCTTCTTTGTATAATTCAAAACTATATAAATCTGTATGTCCTCCTTTCGTTCCACTATCAAAAACAGATTCATCCGTTTTTACATTTTTTGTATCGCTAGCAAAATAACCTGTTTTCCCATCTAAGCTCAAAACCAATGCGCCTTCACCTGCTTCTGTATTAATGGGATAGCCCAAATTTTTAGGAGTAAACCATTCCTTTTCTTTTTTCTTCCTAGCAAAAAATAAATCATGTCCGCCCATTCCTGGATGTCCATCAGACATAAAATAAAGCGTTTGATTATCGGCATGAATAAATGGTGATTGCTCATCATAAGGTGAATTGATAATGTCTCCTACATTTTGAGGTCTTCCCCATTTTCCATCTTTTTGACGATAGCTAACCCAAATATCTTTTCCTCCTTGTCCTCCTTTTCGATTACTTGTGAAATAAATCGCTCGACCATCTGCTGAAATCGAAGGCTGAGATTCCCAGCCTCTAGAATTAATTGGTGACCCAATATTTGCTGCAGGCGTCCACCTTCCATCTCGAATTTCTGAATAGTATAAATCGCAACTCCCATATCCATCTTTGCGATTGCAAGCGGTAAAGACTAAAAATTTCCCATCAGCTGAGATACTTTGAGCTCCTTCATTTTGCTCAGTATTAACTCCATTCAAGGGAACTCCTTTTTGCCAAACACCATCTTTTTTAGTGCTCATAATGAAGTCTTCTTGGCCATAAAGTCTTGCGGTGTAAATTAGTTGTTTGCCATCGGCAGTCAAAGAGGGAAGGTATTCTGGATTTGGTGTATTGATATTTTCTCCTAAACTTTTAGGTTCGTAAGGGACTGGATTTGCGTAAGCCTTTTTCATAAATTGACTATTTGCAATATGCCTTCTAGATTTTTTTTCGAGAATATCGTTGTTTGGTTGAGCGGCTAAATAATTTTCAAAATGCACAATGGCTTCATCAAATTTTTTCATTCTCATCTCTGCCAAAGCAAGTGTATAAAATACTTTCTTTTTGTAAAATGAATCTATTTGAATCACTTTTTCAAAACCTTGTTCTGCCACTTCATAATTTTTCATATCATAATGAATAGCTGACCATTGAACTTGAGCATCAATAAAAGTAGATTCCTTTTTTAATGCTTTTGAAAATTCTTTGAGTGCTTTTTCATTCTCACCTGCTCGCGAATATTGCATTCCTTTTTTGTAGGTCTTCTTTAGTTTCTCTGAAGCTGTTTTTCGAGTAACGTATTTTTCACTCGTAGTGGGCTGTGCTGAACTACAATGTGCGAAAACAAAAGCCATAAAAATCCAGAGTATATTTTTTCTCATCATAATTTAACAACGTTTGGGATGCCTAAAAACGTGTAACCCACCTAAGAGAATTTTCTTAGATGGGTTACATTTTTATAAACTTAAATTATTTTATTTTCATTGTTTCTAGTCTGGCTCAAATCCTAAGATAATATTAAATTGCCCAAACTCTGACCATTTTGCTCCACTTGTTATCAAGTTAGGTTTATCAAAACCAATACCATAATCAAATCCAAGTGTTCCAAACATCGGTAAGAACACTCTCAAACCTAAACCAGCAGATCGCTTCACATCAAATGGATTGAAATCTTTGAAACTATTCCAAGCATTTCCTCCTTGAGCGAATGCCAAAACATAAATCGTAGAACTTGGATTCAAGGAAATTGGATATCTCAACTCAACTGTCAACTTATCAAAGACAGATGCTCCACCATTATTACTTGCTGGCAAATCATTCACTTCGTAACCTCTCAATGAAATGATATCATTTCCTAATAATCCAAATTGTTGTCCTGCCAATCCATCTCCACCCAAAACAAATCTTTCGAAAGGTGATAGACCAATATTACTATCATAAAATCCTAACATCCCAATCTTGATGGAAGACTTTAAAACTAAATTTCCAACAAGTGGAGTGTACCACTCTGCATCAAATCTCCATTTGTGATATTCCAACCATCGGAAACGATTTCCATTTTCAATACTATTAATTTCTGCATCCGTCTTACCTGCTCTATCATCTTCAGATAATAGGTAAAAATCATCTCCTTTGAATAAAGAATAGGGAGGAGTTAAGGAAACTGTTAAGGAGACTTTCGATCCTGTTTTAGGAAAAATAGGATCAACTACTGTTGTCCTTGCTAATGTTCCTTTTAAACTAAAATTACGAAAGTTACCATCTGTTAATGCTGTTCCATCCTGTAATCTAAAATCTCCTCTAATCCATTGGTTCAATGCCAAATTTTGTAAATTAATAGCTCCACTTAATACAAAGTTATCATCTGGCCATTTTAATCGAGTTCCTAATCCAATAGAAAAATTGGTAATTCCTAAGCTATTAAAACTTGGACTTGATTTCGCTAATCCATTAGTCAATCGAGTGTAGTAACCTGCAATTGTAAATGAAGTAGCTTTTTTTCCACCTAACCAAGGCTCCGTAAAAGAAGCATTATATGATTGATAAAAACGTCCATTCGTTTGCGCTCGAAGAGAAAGTCGTTGTCCATCTCCTTGAGGAAGTGGGCTCCATGATTCTCTTTTCAAGATATTTCTTACCGAGAAATTATTGAATGAAACTCCTAATGTTCCAATCACTCCTCGACCTTGTCCACCCCAACCTGCAGAAAGCTCCAACTGATCGGAAGGTTTTTCTTCGACAGTATATTCAATATCAACTGTTCCTCTTTGTGGATTTACAGGTGTGTTGATTCCCATCGTTTCAGGATTAAAATATCCTAAATTGATAATCTCTCTTTGAGATCGAATAATATCTGATCGACTGAATTTTTCTCCTGGACGGGTTCTTAGTTCTCTTCGAATTACGTGCTCATGCGTTCGGTCATTTCCAGCAATCGTTACTTTGTCAATTGTTGCTTGTGGCCCTTCATAAATTCTAATTTCTAAATCAATCGAATCATTATCAATCGAAACTTCAATTGGATCTACTCGAAAAAACAAATAACCATTATCCATGTACAAAGTCGTAATATCTCTTCCGTCTTGACTAAAACTCAATCGAGTTTCTAATAATTCTTGATTATAAATTTCTCCTTTTTCAATTCCTAAAACACCTGCTAAAGTTTTTGTGTCGTAAATTGAATTTCCTTTCCAAGCTATGTCTCTGAAGAAATATCGATTTCCTTCTTCAATATTGATTTGTAATTCTAATTGTCCATCGTCATTTCTCCAAACACTATCTCCCAAAATTCGAGCATCTCTGAAACCAATCGTGTTATAATATGCAACGATCATTTTTTTATCGGCTTCGTAATCGTTTTTGATAAATTTAGAAGAATTAAAGATTCGTCTTTTCTCCTTCGTTTCCTTCATCAACTTTCGAAGTTTCCGAGGTTTTACATTTGTATTCCCTGCAAAATTAATTTCCTTAATCTTAATTCTTTCTTTCTTGTCTACATCAAAAACCAATCGAACAGAGTTAGTACTTGTGTTATCTTCAATCTCTTCTACCTTCACCTCCGCATCTAAATAACCTTTCCCTTCAAAGAAATTTTTAATTCCATTAATTGCATCAGTTTTGATACTTTCTGTGATGATTCCACCTTTCAATAAATAAGTATTCACCACACCATTTAAATCATCGTGGTATTTCTTTTTGACATTTTTGTAGGAGAAACGAGACAATCGAGGACGCTCTTTTACAAAAATCTCTAAGAAGACGATATCGCCAATTGTTTTGGTTTGAAATACTCGCACATCAGTAAATAATCTCAATTTCCAAAGTGCTTTGATCGCTCTTGGAATATCATAACCACCTGTTCCTATTCTAATTTTGTCTCCTACTTTCAAACCAGCAATCGCCTTGATCGCATTCTCATCACTAAAATTAGCGCCCACTACTGTAATACCCCCGATTTCATACTCTTTTTGCTCAGCGTAATCAATATTAGGAATCGTGTCAGGAACGATAACTTGTGCAAAACCATTTGTTGTAAAAAAGAAAAGACAAACTAGAAATGGTAAAATATTTTTTAAACTCATTTTTTTTGTTCTGTTAAATTTTCTCAAAGAGAAATATTTTTTTTAATCAAAGTCAAAATGTTAACCTAAATACTATGGAATCGAAATTACATTTTGGCTTCCCTTCTGTTATAACGGTTGTTAAAATTATTTCGTTGGTGTTTTTTTTACCAAAAAACATATAAATGTCTGAGGAACTACATCCAGTAATAACTCATCTACTATTCACTAAGGTGACTTGAATTACTTTGTGAGTAATTTTCGCTTAACTAACTTGTTCGGAAGTTTTTCCAAATCTTCTTTCTCGATTTTGAAAATCGACAATCGCTTCGTACAAATGTTCCTTTCGGAAGTCAGGCCAAAATATTGGAAAAAACCTTAATTCAGCATAAGCAATTTGCCAAAGCAAAAAGTTGCTAATTCGTTGCTCACCACTCGTCCGAATCAATAATTCAGGATCAGGCATTCCAGCTGTACTCAAAGCATTGGAAAAAGCAGATTCATCAATATCTTCAATATTCAAATCATCATTCTTTGCAGCCAAAGCTAACTTTTTAGTGGCTTCAAGAATTTCCCACTTTGCGCTGTAATTAAGTGCTAAAACCAAAGTCATTCGAGTATGATGTTTGGTCTTTTCGATGCCTTCCATCAAAGCGTTGTAAGTATCCTTTGGTAATTTTGTCAAATCACCGATGGCTTGCAATCGAATATTATTTTTGGTTAATGTCGATAATTCTTTTCGCACAGTTTGAATCAAAAGACTCATTAGCGCATTCACTTCAGTTTGTGGACGACTCCAGTTTTCAGTCGAAAAAGCATACATAGTCAAATATTTCACACCCAATTCTGCCGCTGCTTCTGTCGTCTCTCGAACTGCTTTTACTCCACTCCGATGTCCAAAAACGCGAAGTTTGCCTTTTTGTTTTGCCCACCGTCCATTTCCATCCATGATCACCGCAATATGCTGCGGTAATTTGTCCATATCAATCTTGGATTTTAAATCACTCATTTTTGAAAACTTGCTTAGAAAATCTTCTTTTTGAAAATTCACGCAAAGGTAAGAAAAACTACATTAATTTTTGCCCGTATAAAACAATGAAAATCAAGGAGTTATTTTAGCAAAATCAAAGTATTACATATACTTTTTTATTCTAATGAGATTTTCACCGTTTATTGAAAAAATAAGATAACAATTGTACTTTTGCGCAAATTTTAAACACCTCTTTAAAGTATGTTTAAATCTCATATTTTTGATGAGAAATTACCATTGTTAATCTTCCCAAAAAAAGTACGTTAAACATATCCTTTTTCTAAAAGTCTAAAACTAAATTATTTATATGAAATTTCACGACTTCCCTTATCAAAGACCTGAGTTAGATTCTTTTGTTAAAAAATTCGAAACCCTTTTAGAAGGTTTTGAGAATGCAGATTCATTGGAATCACAAAATGATTTTTTTGAAAAAATAAATGAAATGCGAGAGGATTTCTCCTCTATGAATAGTCTTTGTCGGATTCGACATAGCATTGATACACGAGATGAATTTTATGAAAAAGAAAATACTTTTTTTGATGAAAATTCACCTGCCTATGAAGCATTAAATAATCGTTTTTATCAATTGATTGTAAATTCAAAATTCAGAAAATCATTGGAAGAAAAATGGGGAAGTCAGCTTTTTGTGATAGCTGATTTGAGTTTAAAAACATTCCAACCAACTATCCTCGAAGACTTACAAAAGGAAAATAAACTGGTTAGTGATTACAATAAAATTAAAGCAACTGCGGAAATCAAATTTGAAGAAAAAAAATATAACCTCTCTTCGATCATTCCTCTAGAAACTTCAAAAAATCGGGCAACTCGAAAAGCTGCAGCCGAAGCAAAATGGGCATTTTATGAAGAAAAATCAGAATCCTTTGAACAAATTTATGACCAACAAGTCAAAGTTCGACATGAGATTGCACAGAAATTAGGTTATAAAAATTTTATTGAATTAGGCTATGCTCGAATGTTGCGCTCAGATTATAATGCGGAAATGGTAGCCAATTTTCGACAGCAGATTTTGGAACATGTGGTGCCGATTGCAACGAAATTATATGAGCGACAACAGAGTCGTTTAGGTTTGGAAAAATTGGAATATTACGATACTGGTTTTCGCTTCGCTTCGGGCAATCCAAAACCACAAGGTTCGCCTGATTGGATTTTGAACCACGCAAGCAAAATGTACGCTGATCTTTCTGCTGAAACGAAAGAGTTTTTCGATTTTATGCGAGACAATGAATTGATGGATTTGGTGAACAAAGAGGGAAAATCAACTGGTGGTTATTGTTCATTTATTGGCAAATATAAGGCGCCTTATATCTTTTCTAACTTCAATGGAACGAGTGGTGATATTGATGTTTTGACACATGAAGCAGGACATGCTTTTCAAGTTTATTCGAGTCGAAATATTGGTTTGGATGAATACAATTGGCCGACTTATGAAGCTTGCGAAATTCATTCGATGAGCATGGAATTTTTCACTTATCCATGGATGGAGTTATTTTTTGAGCATGAAACAGACAAGTATAAATTTGCCCATTTGGCAAGTGCGATTAAATTTTTGCCGTATGGAGTTGCCGTAGATGAATTCCAACATTTCGTTTACGAAAATCCAACTGTCACTCCAAAAGAACGGAACGAAGCTTGGCGAAGAATTGAAAAAAAGTATCTTCCACACATTAATTACGGGGAGAATATGTTTTTAGAAAATGGTGGGTTTTGGCAAAAACAAAGTCACATTTTTTCTTCTCCGTTTTACTATATCGACTATACTTTAGCGCAAGTTTGTGCTTTTCAATTTTGGAAGAAAGATCAAGAAAATCATACTACTGCATGGAATGATTATGTGAAATTATGTCAAGCTGGCGGAAGTCAATCTTTTTTAGATTTAGTTAAATTAGCGAATTTGATGTCACCTTTTCAAGATGGTTGCGTACAAAGTGTGATTGAAACCATCAAAAGTTGGTTGGATTCGGTCGATGATTCTAAATTTTAGTTTTGTTTTGCTAAATATTAACCTTTTCCTCATGTATAACAGAGCATGAAAGAGAAAGAATGCTTAATTTTGCATTACACTAGCTAAACTATTTTAAAGCATTCATCCCACGATACATTATGTTTGACATTATCCTAAGTTTTATCACAGCCTTTACGCTGACTTATTTTGCGATACCTTCCATTATTCATGTAGCAAAAGTTAAAGGCATTTGCGATGAACCTGGCGAGCGACGAGCGCATACTGAAACCACTCCTTCTTTGGGTGGCATTGCAATTTTTGCAGGTATGATTTTCTCGATCGTTTTGTGGACACCTTTCGGTATTTTTGATGATCTCCAATATATTTTATGCGCATTTATTATCATCTTTTTGATTGGTTCAAAAGATGACATCGTTCCTATTTCTCCTCGGACGAAATTAGCGGGCGAGTTATTTGCCGCGGGAATTATTGTATGGAAATCGAATGTAAAGTTGACGAGTTTGTATGGAATTTTTGGAATTTATGATTTGCCAGAATTCTGGGCGGTGCTTCTTTCAATCTTCATTATCATCGTAATTATCAATGCATTTAATTTGATTGATGGAATTAATGGTTTGTCAGGAAGTATTGGAACATTGATTTCTATGGTTTTGGGAGCTTGGTTTTATTTGATTGATGAGATTGGTTTGGCGTTAGTTGCATTTGCATTGGCTGGTGCATTGATTGCCTTTTTAAAATATAATTTTACGCCTGCGAAAATTTTCATGGGCGATACAGGTTCTCTTTTAGTTGGGTTGGTTAGTTCAATATTGATTATCAAGTTCATTGAATTTCATGATCCTGCTTTGATTACACCTGCAAAAGCGAAATATACTTTCCAAGCAGTTCCAGCAGTTGCAATTGGAATTTTAATTCTACCTCTTTTCGATACACTTCGAGTTTTTACGATGCGAATTTTAAAAGGAAAATCTCCTTTCAATCCTGACCGAACACATATTCATCATTTGCTTTTGGATTTTGGATTTTCGCATATGCAAGGAACAGGAATCTTAGTAGCAGTAAATGTTGGATTTATGTTTTTAGTGTTTTATTTACAAAATATAGGATTGCATTATTTACTATTTTTAGTGATTGGGTTAGCAATTTTTTTATCCGCAAGTTTGAATTGGACAGTTAATCGGAAAAAGAAAAAAATCGCAAACGCAACTTCTTGATAAAGAAAATTAATATCTAAAAAAGGAGGATTGAAGGTTAAGTACTTTCAATCCTTTTTTTGTTTTTTTGATAAAAAATAAAAATCATGAACTTCATTTTAGTTTTTATTGGAGGCGGATTGGGAAGTATTTGTCGATTTGGAATTTCTCTTTTTATGAAAAACCAGGGATATATTTTTCCATTCGCAACACTTTTGGCAAATGCATTAAGTTGTATTGTGTTGGGTGCATTAGTGGGCTGGACAATGAAAAATGGAAATGCTTCGGACATTCAAAAATATTTGTTGATGACTGGATTTTGTGGCGGGTTTAGTACTTTTTCGACTTTTACAAATGAAACTTTTCATTTATTTCAGAGTGGGAATTTGATGTATGCTTTTGGAAATGTGTTATTGAGTTTGATTGTTTGTTTAGTTTGTATTTTTATTGGGATGAAAATAGCAGGGTGAGTTTTGTATAAAATCCCAAATCATTCTTTACTTTAGCCGTAGCAAAATAAATATTTTGCGCTCTTGTTTTTCAACATTAAGGAAGACATTGGAAAAACCAGAGTATCTAATTATGGAAAAAACTCCGTATACCTTAATCAACAAAAAGTTGATGCGGTATACGGAGTTTTTTTTTGAGTAAGTTAGGAGTACACAATTAATTTTAAACAAAAAATTAACAGCACATGGCAACAATTATTAGTAAAAAAGAAATAGAGTCCATTGTCCAAAACTTAGATGTGATCGCAGCAATGGAAAAAGGATTTATCGATTATAGCAATGGGAAAACAGTTGTCCCTCCTGTTGGCGAATTAGTTTTTGAAAAAGAAAAAGGCGATGCTCATATCAAATATGGATATATCAAAGACGATGATTTCTTTGTCATAAAAATTGCCACAGGATTTTATGATAATCCAAAAATAGGCCTTTCTTCTAGTCAAGGAATGATGTTGGTTTTTAGTCAAAAAACAGGGCAATCTGTTGCGGTCTTGTTGGACGAAGGAATTCTTACGGATATCCGAACCGCAGCAGCAGGAGCTTTAGCCGCCAAATATTTTGCACCCAAAAAAGTAAAAGGTATTGGAATAATTGGAACTGGAATTCAAGCTAAGTTACAATTGGAATATTTAAAAAACATAGTGGATTGTAATTCAGTTTGGGTCTGGGGAAGGAATAAAGAAAATGTGGAGAATTTTAAAAATGCAATGGGGCATGATTTTAAAATCAACATCGCAACTGCACCATCGGAAGTTGCACAGAATTGTAATTTAATTGTTACAACCACTCCAGCCGAAGAGGCACTTCTCTTTTCAAAAGATATCCAACCTGGTACACATATCACCGCTGTAGGTTCTGATACACATAAAAAACAAGAACTCGAAAGTACTATTTTACAAAAAGCAGATTTGGTCATAGCTGACAGTATTCCACAAAGTAAAAGTAGAGGTGAAATATTTCGTGCAACTCAAGAAGAAGTAATTTCTGAAAACAAAATAATTGAGTTAGGGACTGCGATTCAAAATCCAGATTTACAAAGAAAAAATGACGAACAAATTTCTATTGTTGATCTAACAGGAGTTGCGGTACAAGACATCATGATTGCCGTTGCAGTTTATTTAAATCATAAAAACAGTTTGTAGACGATGCTTAAATTTATTAGTAATAAAGGTGGAGGTACTCCAGTAAATTTTGAAACAGCTATACTTGATGGCTTCGCAAGCGACGGAGGTTTGTATGTTCCAGAACATTTGCCGAACATTTCAAACGAACAATTGAAGGCTTGGAAAAATTTAAGTTACATAGATCTTGCTTTTGAAATTTTATCATTATTCATTGACAGATCTATTGTCTCTGAAATGGAACTCAAAAAATTACTTAAAGACGCCTATGCCTCTTTTGAAAAAGAAGAAACTATTCCATTGCATCCTTTGACCTCCAGAAAGGATACCTATGTAATGGAATTATTTTATGGACCGACACTTTCGTTCAAAGATGTTGGGTTAGCATTTTTAGTAAATCTCGTTAATTTTTTTCTAGAAAGAAAAAATGAACATCTTTCAATTATTGTGGCGACGACTGGAGATACTGGCCCAGCTGCCGCTTATTTTGCAGCAGGTAAGTCTAGTTTAAATGCTTGGGTTTTGTATCCGAAAGATATGATAACCGAAGAACAGGAACGACAAATGACTACGCTTCCTCATTTGAATATTCATCCCGTAGGCGTTTCGAATTGCCCAGATGGTGCTGATGATTTGGATTTAGTGATTAGTAAACTATTTGCCAACAAACGTTTTAAAGAAAAGCTCCAATTGTCTAGCGTCAACTCTATTAATTGGGGACGGGTCATGATGCAAACCGTTCATTATTTTTATGGATACTTTCAAGTGGTGGATACGATTGGAGAAGTTGTCCATATGGCTGTTCCTTCAGGAGCTTTTGGAAACTTATGTGCAGGTTCATTGGCACGTAAAATGGGGTTGCCAATTTCTACGTTCCTTGTTGCTAACAATAAAAATGCATGTTTGCATCGTATTTTTTCAGAAGGAATATTTTCTAAACAAAATATTATTGAAACTGAATCTTCTGCTATTGATATTTTGATTCCTTATAATTTTTGGAGGTATCTTTATTTTTGTGTTGATAAGGATGGAGTAAAAATAAAAACATGGATGGAGGAATTTAAAAACACAGGTGTCGTAAAGTTTGATGCTGAAACTTTCGAAAGTTATTCAAAAGGTTACCTATCTTATAGTGCTTCAGATGATCAAACTCTTGCGGTTATCAAAGAAATTTACGATGCGGAAGAATATCTTTTGGATCCACACGGAGCAGTTGCTTTAGTCGCTGCTGACAATTTAAGAGATCAGTTAGGTGATGGAAAAATCATTTGTTTAGCAACAGCACATCCTTCAAAGTTTCCAGAAAGTATTCAACGAGTTTTTGGAACTGATAAATTACCCGCCGCCGCTAAACATCATTCGATTGAAAAAGCAAAGCATCTTTGTGAAAAAGTACATCTTTGTGACCACTCACATTTAGAAGAAGCATTGATGAATGCGATGGAAAGTAATTGGGATCTAAATAGGTTGCCCCTATAAATCAAATTTTTTGATGGCTTCTTTTCTTCTCATTTTTTTCCAAAAAAATAATTCCGTAACATTGGCTATGCAATGATTTTTTTGAAAAATCTGACAAAAAATAACCTCGTCAAAATTATCTGATTTACAAGCGCAACCTATTTAAAAAAAGGAACAACCGTATAAATTATGCAATACACCGTATTAAATATTGAAGCAATAAATAATTTGGCTCACCAATATGATCTAGGCGAAATCATTTCTTTTAAAATTCTAAGTGGTGGTTCAGAAAATACAAATTATTTAATCGCATCAAATACAGAAAGTTATGTGTTGACTATTTGTGAGCAAAAATCGACAACGGAAGCTATTAATTTATCAAAATTGTTAGAACATTTAGCAACCAATAATTTTTCGACTTCTAAGATTATTCGAAATAAAAAAAATGAGTTAATCAGCACCTACAATGATAAGCCAGTAATTCTAAAGTCTTTTCTTGAAGGAAAAATAATGGATAATTTACCCAATCATTTAATTGAGTTAATTGGAATTCAGATGGGGAAATTGCATAAAATAAATGCGCCAAATTATCTTCCAAAAAAATTAAATTATGGCATAGAACAATTTTCTGATGTAGCCATTTATGCTGAAAATTCTTCTTTTCATAATTGGCTTAAAAAAATAGAAGATCAAATAAATCCATATTTTTCTCAAGCTATTCCGCAAGCGTTAATTCATAGTGATATTTTTTATAGTAATGTAATTATTGATGAAGAGGAGAGCAATATCACCATTATGGATTTTGAGGAAGCAACTTATTATTATCGGATTTTTGATATTGGAATGACGATCGTCGGCATCTGTTGCGAAGGCGAATTAGTTAATCTAGAAAAAGTATCCAGCTTATTGAAAGGGTATGTGCAAGAAATTGAGTTGACAGATTTGGAGCAAAATGCCTTACAAAAATTTACAATTTATGCCGCAGCAAGTATGAGTTTCTGGAGGCATCGAAATTTCAATTTTACTAACCCTACTCCAGGAATGGAGAATCATTATTTGGCATTGAAAAACATAGCTGATTATGTGAAAGAATTGCCTGAAGATTGTTTTAAAAAAATGTTGAAGTTGTACTAAAACTCATTCTGTTAGAGTATAACCAATGAGTGGATTTATTTTTAAAAATCTAATTTCAAATTAAATGTAACACTTCTTCAAGAGCAGCATAGTCCGTACTCATTTGCAAGAAATGAGTTGCATCGTTTCCCAAACTTTGCCCTTCCCAACCTGAAACTGGATTAATTCCTACATCTTTTTCATTTTCCACATTCCTATAAATGTATTTTTTTTAACCATTTCATCTACGACAGCTTGATTCTCAACTGTTCCATTTTTATTCTTATCAAGATACTCTTCCATCAATTTTGCAGCATGTAAAAGATTAGCATCAATAACTGCCAGTACTGCGAAAACTTTAATTCCCTTATGGAAGAAAATACTGAAAAGTAAAATATGAAGACAAGAAATTTTATTTAAGAAAACTTTAAATCATTTGAACATAGGGGAAACAATTAAAAAGAATGTCTTGATGCATATTCAACTTAATCTAAAACAAGTCAACTAATGAAATCCTATACATCTAAAATTAAACTAGTTTTTCTTTTCCTTTTTTCCCTCAGTCAACTTCTTGCTCAGGATAAAATTACCATAAGCGGTTATTTATCTGATGCATCAAATGGTGAAGCATTGCTTTTTGCAAATATCTCAATTAAGAATACCACCAATGGAATCAATTCGAATGAGTATGGATTTTACTCTTTAGATATACCTAAAAATGAGGAAGTCACCATTGTGTATTCATACCTTGGCTTTGCAACTTTAGAAAGAACCATCAAAGAGACTGAATCAAAAACCATTAATGTTAAGCTCCAATCGGCAGGTCAAGAACTAGTTGAAGTGGAAGTCGTAGCTGAAAGATTAAATACTGAAAAAGAAGAAATCAAGTCAACTCAAACAAGTACAATTAGAATCCCTATTGAACAAATTAAAACGATTCCTTCTTTGGGTGGAGAGGTTGATATCATCAAAGTGGTGCAGCTCATGCCTGGAATTACAAAGGGAGGTGAAGGTGGAACAGGAATGTTTGTGAGAGGTGGAGATGCTGATCAAAACCTAGTTTTATTAGATGAAGCAACTGTCTATAATATTGGTCATTTATTTGGTTTCTTTTCTGTATTCAATCCTGATGCGATAAAAGATTTAACGGTAATCAAGGGAGGTTTTCCATCACAATATGGTGGTCGACTATCCTCCGTTCTTGACGTAAGAATGAAAGAGGGGAGTAATCAAAAGTTCCGAGTAGAAGGAGGGATTGGATTATTATCTTCCAGGTTAACAGTAGAAGCTCCTATTATAAAAGATAAAGCATCCTTCTTATTGTCAGGTCGTCGAACTTATATTGATCAAGTTTTTAAATTAGCAAAAGTAGAATTGCCGTATTATTTCTATGACCTAAATGCCAAGTTCAATTATAAGGTTTCTGATAAAGATCGAATATTTCTGAGCAGTTATTTTGGGGATGATGTTTTATCATACGATGTCCAAGGTTCGAATGATGGCGAGGATGATTTTAGTTTAGATTTTGGTTTCCAATTAGGGAACTTTACTCAGACCCTTCGTTGGAATCATATTTATAATCCAAAATTATTTTCCAATTTATCTTTAATTCATACTACTTTCAATTATAACATTAATGGAAAAGTAGCTGATAATTCTGTTTTGATAAAATCTGAAATTAGAGACTTTGGTGCTAAAATGGATTTCACTAATTACAAAAATGATAAAACTAAAATCCGCTTTGGAACTAGTTTAATTCTTCATCGGTTTCGACCAAATATTTTGAGTGCGAGAGGAGATGTTTCTGAATTCATTGATAATAATGAAGGTAAAAAGTTATTCACTTTCGAATCTGCTATTTATGGAAACATGGAATTTGCTGCTACTGAAAAGTTAAAATTAAATACTGGATTACGCTTAACTGGAGCTGCAGTAAAAAATAAATTCTACCCAAATATAGAACCTCGAATTTCTGCAAACTATGAGCTAAGTGACAATCAAAGTTTGAAATTAAGTTATAGTAGAATGAGTCAATATATGCATAGAGTTAGTAGTTCCACCATTGCATTACCTACGGACTTATGGTATCCTGTTTCTGAAAATGTTAAGCCTCAATCTTCTCATCAGATAGCAGCTGGATTTAATCATTTCTTTGATAAACCTGGAGTCTCTGTCACACTTGAAGGTTACTATAAAACAATGAAAAATTTGATTGAATACAAAGAAGGAAGTAACCTAATTTTGAATGATAACTTTGAAGATTTGCTACTACAAGGCAAAGGCAAATCTTGGGGAGCAGAATTATTAGTTAGAAAACAAAGGGGAAAAGTTAACGGTTGGATTGGTTACACGATGGCATGGAGTCGTCGATACTTTGATGAATTAAATGAGGGAGAAAAATTTTGGGCGAAATATGATCGGAGGCACTATTTGACTTTAGTAGGGAATTGGGATATTAGTAAACGAGTTACATTTTCAGCTGTTTGGGAATACTCTTCTGGTGCAAGATTCACTCCTTTGCGTGCACAATATTTATTTCCAAATGCTGCTTTAACGGGCATCGACATTGTTCCTGTTTATTCCAAACGAAATGAATTTAGCATGTCTTCTTCTCATCGATTAGATCTTAATTTTGTTTTTCGAAATAATCCAAAAAAACGATTTCGTTCAGAATGGCACATTGGCGCATACAATGCTTACAACCGAGCTACTCCCTATACGATTAGAGTAAGACTTGATGAGACTACTGGCCAATTAGAATATACTCAACCAGGGTTATTTGGATTTATTCCTTCAGTTGCCTATAATTTTAAATTTGGCGGAAGTAAAAAATAAAAACACCTAACAATACTTTTACAAAAAAAACATTTAAGAAGTTTTAATAAAAATATTATCATGAGATATATCGTAGTTGCATTTTTTCTTTTATCAATTTCTAGTTTTTGGAGTTGTCGGCCTGAGCCTTTAGAAATTTCAATTCCTATTCAAGAATCACAAGTAGTTGTTTTTTCTCAAATTATCCCTGGTGAGTTTATGACAATATTGCTTACCAAAACGATTTCAGCACTTGACTTTAATGAAGAGGAAGGAGATTCTCTAAATCAAAATTTATTAAATAGTTTACTCGAAACCGACGCAATGGTAACTATAAGTTATCGTGATGTAACGGATACACTTTTTGAAATTCCATCTAACTCTACAGGCATGGGAACAGGTGTATACGTGAGTCTTCAAACGCCTCAATATATCAATGAAGAATACACGCTTAATGTTACCACGAAAGAAGGTAAAAAACTTTCTTCAAAAAGCCTGATGCTTCCATTAGTTGAGTTTGAAGAAGTGATACCTATCATAAAAACAACTTCAGATGATACTTTAGTGACCGTTAATTTTAAAATTGCGGATCTCCCTGAAGACAATTGGTACATGCTAAATTTCTATACTAATGGTGATGGCGGGCAACAAGGAATTGATTTGAATTCGTTCTTTAATTCAGGGTCAAATCTTTTAAAAAGAACGGAGTTGTTAAATGACATTTCTTTTAATGGAACTACTTATGAAGGAACAGTCGAATTACCAAATGTGTCTCCTACTGATTCGTTAGTTGTAACTCTTTCGAATATCAATGAAACCTATTATAGGTTTTTAGATATTCGAAAAACATCAAGTAATTTTTTCACAGAATTAACTAAAGAGCCAATTACTTCTCCTACAAATATAACAGGTGGGTTAGGTTTTTTTAATACTCATTTTCCTGATTTAAAATTTTATGATCTAAATGATTTTTAAAGAAAAAAATCTCACCTGAAATTAAACAGGTGAGATTTTTTTTTGAATTAAAATCAATTTCTTTTATAATTCTTTCAAATAAATAACTTGAGTTTCTTTTTTATCAAGATCAATATTTGGCCACTTTTTATTAAAATCAATTACAATATCTCCTTTGTCTTCTTTTGAATTATTATTGTTATCCCATTTCATACGCAAGTAATAATTTGCGTCATTTAAGTTAATTACTTTTGGTTCTATTAATTCATGTGCATCTTTTGGAAATGGAATATTTATATCAAATGGAATCTCATCCGCCTTAAATTTCTTCATTAAAATTATAGAGGCAGATACATCTGCCATATTATCATCTACTCCATATAATGTCAATGTAAAGTCATTGTTATTTATCTTAATTGGCATTTCACTTTCAAACTTCACTTTTACAAATTGACTATTTTCATTCTTAACCTGATTCGATTTACAAGACACTAGTAAGATAAAGCTCAATAGGTAAAAACTATTTTTGATAAAATTCATATCCCTTTATTTTATAAAAAAACTATAAAAACTTAGACATAAAAAAAGGCGATTCTAAAAAATTAGAATCGCCCTTTTTATTTTTTTCACAAAGATTAACTTTGTACTTCTACTTGAATATTTAAACTCACTTCATCATTCAATTCTATTACTTCTCCTTCTACATCACTTTTAGCATCCAAACTAGTCGCCAAAGTTTCCGTACAAATATAATCTGCAAATTGCTCCAACGCAGGACGAATCGCTTCGTGATTTTCCAACGTCACCACAATCTTATCAGTCACATTAAAATCACGAGTCTTCCTAATATTTTGAATACGATTAACTAACTCTCGAGCAGTTCCTTCTGCCAAAAGTTCATCAGTAACCGTCACATCCAAAGCAACTGTTAAGGCGCCATCATTGGCTACTGTCCAACCTGGAATATCATCTGAAGTAATTTCAAAATCCTCCAAAGTCAATTCGTAAGTTTCATCACCAACAACTAATTCGTAACTATTCGATTTCTCAACAGCAGAAATATCTTCTTGAGTAAAACCTCCGATAACAGCTGCTGCTGCTTTCATATTCTTACCCAACTTACGCCCTAGCGTTTTGAAATTTGCTTTGATCTTCTTTTTGATAAAACCAGTTGTGTCAGTCAAATATTCAATCTCTTTTACATTAACTTCTGACAGAATCAAATCTTTCACCGCTTCCACTTGCGCTTGGAAAGTAGTATCTAAAACTGGTAATAATATTTTTTGCAAAGGCTGCCGTACTCGATGATTTTCTTTTTTCCTGATAGATAAAACCAAAGAAGAAATTCTTTGAGCATAATCCATTCTTTCCTCCATCGCTGCGTCAATCAGGTCATCATTCGGTTTTGTCAAATAAGTCAAATGAACAGAATCATGTTTCCATCGTCCATCATTTGCTTTTTCATTTTTACGAATTGGATCAGTCAATCTTTGATACAACCAATCACCAAAAAATGGTGCAACTGCTGACATCAATTGTGAAACGACAACCATACATTCATACAACGTTTCGTACGCAGCACGCTTGTCAGAGTCAGAATCACTTTTCCAAAAACGACGACGACATAATCTCACATACCAATTCGACAAATCATTTAATACAAAATTTTCGATCGCTCGGCAACCTTTCGTTGCTTCGTAATCATCCATCGCATCCGTATATTCTTTGATCAATGAATTCAATTTTGAGATAATCCATTTATCAATTTCAGGTCGATCCGATATTGGAGTTGCATTCGCTTCGTCCATTTCAAAACCATCAATGTTCGCATAAGTTGCAAAGAAATTGTAGGTATTAAAAAGTGTCCCGAAAAACTTTTTACGCTTTTCATCTACTCCATCACCATCATATTTTAAATTATTCCACGGCGGTGAATTAGCAATCATATACCAACGGTTTGCATCTGCGCCATACTTATCAAGTGCCTCAAATGGATCAACAGCGTTGCCTTTAGACTTAGACATTTTAATACCATTCTTGTCTAAAACTAAACCATTCGAAACCACATTTTTGTAAGCGACAGAATCAAAAACCATCGTGGCAATTGCATGCAAAGTATAAAACCATCCACGCGTTTGATCTACTCCTTCCGCAATAAAATCTGCTGGATAATTCCGTTCAAATTTTTCCTTATTTTCAAATGGATAATGCCATTGCGCATAAGGCATCGAACCTGAATCAAACCAAACGTCAATCAAATCCAACTCTCGTGTCATTGGTTGACCATCTGTTGTTGCCAAAATTACATCATCAATATATGGTCTGTGCAAGTCTTCAGGAATTGTTTGATTTTTTTCTAAAACTTTATTTGCATGTTCGATTTCATTTGTCAATTCTTCGATGGAAGAAATACATTTTTCTTCTTCTCCATCTTCCGTTCTCCAAATCGGAAGTGGGATTCCCCAAAACCTTGAACGACTCAAATTCCAATCTTGCAAGTTCTCCAACCATTTCCCAAAACGACCTTCACCTGTCGAAGCAGGTTTCCAATTAATCGTTTTATTCAATTCTGACATTCGCTCTTTCATCGAAGCAGCTTTGACAAACCAACTGTCTAAAGGATAGTACAAAATCGGTTTATCTGTTCTCCAACAATGCGGATAATTATGTTCGTATTTCGCAACGTTGAAAGCTTTGTTTTCTTTTTTCAACTTAATGGAGATATCAATATCCACATTTACATAATCAGGATTGTCTTTATAATTTTTCACATATCGTCCTGAAAATTCACCAACGGTATCTTTAAACTTTCCTTGCTTGTCTACCAAAGTCAATGCACCAATTCCATTTTGCACACCAACCATTCTATCATCTGCACCAAACGAAGGAGCGGTGTGAACGATTCCCGTTCCATCTTCCGTCGTTACAAAATTTCCTAAGATTACACGGAAAGCATCAGTCTTACCTTGCAACTCTTCGATCTCATTTCCAAAATCTAATAATTGTTCATATCGGATTCCGTCCATCAAAGCGCCTTTAAAAGATTCGCTTTGCTCGATCATCTCAGGTTGGTTTTTTGCACCAAACCATTTCTTCACCAATGCTTCTGCCATCACTACACTTACAGGTAGATCTGTGTAACTATTCAGCATCTTTATTTTCACATAATCAATCTTTCCTCCTGCCGTCAAGGCAGTATTTGAAGGCAAAGTCCAGGGTGTCGTCGTCCAAGCAATGAGTCGAACATCTTCATCATCTCCTTCAAAAAGGAAATCAGATTTTTCATCTCGCTCCACTTTAAACATCGCTACAGCAGATGTATCTTTTACATCTTTATAACAACCTGGCATATTCAACTCCGCTGTACTTAATCCAGTTCCTGCTGCAGGTGAATATGGTTGAACGGAAAGACCTTTATATAACAAGTCTTTTTTGTACAACTGATTTAATAGCCACCAAACAGATTCTATATATTCATTTTCATAGGTAACATATGGATTTTCAAGATCAACCCAATATCCCATTTTCACCGTCAAATCATCCCACAAGCTTTTGTAACGCATGACTGTTTCACGGCACTTCGTATTATACTCTTCTACCGAAATTTTAGTCCCAATATCTTCTTTAGTTATTCCCAATTCTTTTTCTACTGCTAATTCAATTGGCAAACCATGTGTATCCCAACCACCTTTTCGTTCTACTCTTTTCCCTTTCAACGTATTATGTCGACAAATCATATCTTTGATCGTTCGAGCCATCACGTGGTGAATTCCAGGTTTTCCATTTGCCGAAGGCGGGCCTTCATAAAAGACATAAGAATTGTCTTTACTTCTTTCCTCGATACTTTTTTCGAACACTTTCTTTTCACTCCAAAAAGCGAGTATCTCTTTGTCGATCTCAGGGAGATTGAGGGATTTGACTTTACGGTATTTTTCGTTTGACATATTAAAAATTTATTAATGTACTTTTTATTAAAAAATTTGGATCGAAATCGATTACGATTTTTCAATACAATCTTTTATCATTTTTTTTATTTCAGAAAGAGCTTCACTACTCTTTTTTCTAATAATTAATTTATTCTTTTTTCCTTCTAATAATTTTGTGAATTTATTGTCTTCAATATTTATTTCTACAATGTAGTTTCCATATCTAAGTGCAGTTCTTGTAATCTCAATAGGTAAATTAGTTGCTCCTGATGTTCCTAATATGAACAATATCCCACTACGTTTTGCGACCCTAAGAGAACTAAAATATTTATGCGTTTTTTCATTATAATATTCATCAAACCACAAAATATTAGGTCTTAACCAATTACCACAAGTTGGGCACTTTAAATTTTTAACTTCTTCTTGAGTAAGATCTTCTTTTAGACTCTTTGATTTTAAAATAGTTGGTGTTGGAAAAATATCATCACAACCTGCTGAACACTTTACCTCTCTATAATTTCCATGTATCTCATAAATATTTTTAACTCCCGATCTTGGATGAAGACCATCTACGTTCTGAGTTATTAAATGAAATCGATCTCCCAAAAGTTTTTCTATCTCTGCAATATCAGTATGACTCGAATTTGGTTGAGCTTCCTCAAACATCTTTTTTCGAAACAAAGTGTATTGCCACACCTCTCTTGGATTTTTTAAAAAATATTTAAATGTTCCAAACTCTTCAGGCTTATGATATTTTGTTCCTTTTACCCAAATTCCATCACTTCCTCTGTATGTTGGAATTCCACTATCCGCAGAAATTCCTGCTCCTGTCAAAAAAGTAAATTTATTCCTATTTTCTTTTTTAGCGTAAACCTCTTCTATTATGTGTTTTAAATTTTCCATAATATTTATTTTCACCTAAAACACATTTTTTAAAACGAGCACAAAGATAAAATGTTAAAACAATTTTTAATTTAATTTCTTAAGTAAAAAAACAAAAAGCTCTGACAGTACAACCTGTCAGAGCTTTTTATTTCAAATAAAAAATGTAGCATCTACAGATTGTCTGGCAATCGCGGAATGATAATGATGCTAATTATTATATTTGAGTAAAATTTCATGTTATTTTTTTCTTTCTTTTTAAAGATGGACAAATGTAGCAGTATTTTTGCATAAAATCAAGGTCATTATTTTTTCAAAACCAACTGTCCTTTTTGGTTGTTTTTATAAAAAAAAAACTCCGAAATTGGATTTAAAATAACTTATCACATTATGGATTTACATTGGGGCATTGACTTAGGAGGAACTAAAATTGAAGGAGTCGTACTCGAAGGTGGCGATAATCCTGTTTCTTTAAAACGATTAAGAGTTCCTACTGAAGCAGACAGAGGATACCAACATATCTTAGATCAAATTGCAAAACTTGTTGAAGTCCTGATTGCTGAGACAGGTGTCAAACCTGATAAAATTGGAATAGGAACACCTGGTGTGATTGATCCAATTTTACAAACGATGAAAAATTCCAACACTACCATTATGAATGGAATGCCATTCCAAAAAGATTTGGAGCAACTCCTCCAATTGCCAATTGTCGTTGCTAATGATGCTAATTGTTTTGCAGTTGCAGAAACTAATATGGGAATTGTAAAAGATAAAATGCCAGATGCTAAAGTAGTTTTTGGCGTTATCATGGGTTCCGGTGTTGGTGGAGGAATTGTGATTGATGGAAAGCCTCTTACTGGTCGACAAGGAATTGCAGGCGAATGGGGACATAACTTTTTAGATGTTTCGGGAGGAAATTGTTATTGTGGAAAAGTCGGCTGTGTAGAAACAGTTCTTTCTGGAAAATCTTTGGAAAGATTTTACGAAGCTCAATCTGGTGAACATTTAAAATTAAAAACAATCGTCGAAAGATACCATGCTGGAACAGATGGTTCAGCAACCAAAACTGTCAAACGAATGTTAGAATTTTTTGGGAAAGGAATCGCTAATGTGATTAATATTTTAGATCCAGATGCAATCGTTTTGGGAGGAGGAGTTGGCAATGTTGATTTGTTATATAAAGAAGGTGTAGAAGAAGCAAGAAAATATGTTTTCAACAATCGGTTCGATACGGTGTTTTTAAAACCGAAGCTTGGAGATAGCGCTGGAGTCTTCGGTGCAGCATTATTATAGCCGTCAATTTTTATTGGCAGCTAAAAAAATAATTAGAGAAAAACTATGTTACAAACCAAAAATTTAAAATTTTCCTACGACGGAAAAACCATTTTAGACTTCCCCGACATCAATTGTCAACGAGGGGAGCAATGGCTTTTGATTGGTCAATCTGGAAGTGGAAAAACAACCCTTTTACATTTGCTCGGTGGTTTACGTAAACCTAAGCAAGGTGAAATTTTGATTGACGGAAAAGATACCCGCCAACTCTCTTCAACTGCATTGGATAAATTTCGAGGAAAAAATATTGGCATCGTTTTTCAAAAACCTTATTTCGTAAGAGCCTTAACGGTAGAAGAAAATTTGATGTTAGCTCAACAATTAGCTGGGCAAGATATTAATAGAGAATACATTTATAAGCTACTCAACCAACTCAACGTTGGGCATAAATTCAAATCTAAAATTGATAATTTAAGTGAAGGAGAAAAGCAAAGAGTTTCTATTGCTCGAGCATTAGTTAATCGTCCTGCGGTGATTTTAGCAGACGAACCTACTTCTGCTTTGGATGATAAAAATTGTCAAGAAGTAATTAAATTATTAGAACAACAAGCTAAAGAAGCAAATGCAACTTTACTCATCGTGACTCATGATGGACGATTGAAAGATTTAGTGAAAAACCAAATTCAACTATGAGTACATTAAAATTAGCCTGGAAAAATCTAACTAATAAACCACTCAACATGGCTTTGAGTTTGGTTTTGTTTGCACTTGGTGTAGGAATGATCTCCATGATTTTTCTTATCGAAAAACAAGTTCAAGAAAAATTTGACAAAAATCTCGCAGGTATTTCTTTAGTTATTGGCTCAAAAGGAAGTCCGTTGCAAATGATTTTATGCAACATGTATCACGTCGATGATCCAACTGGAAATGTAAAAATTAAAGATGTCAAACCTTTTTTGAGTGGAAGGAACCCATTGATCGAAAAAGCTATTCCGCTTTCCTTGGGAGATAGTTACAAAGGTTTTCGAATCGTCGGGACAACTCAGGATTACCCACAACTTTATGACGTTAAAATTGGAGAAGGAAAAATTTGGAAAAATAATTTTGAAGCAACCATCGGAGCAGATGTTGCCAAGATCGTCAACCTGAAAATTGGTGACACCTTTCACAGTACACATGGATTTCTGAGTGATGGAATGAATGGACATGATCACGGAGAGTTTAAAGTGGTTGGTATCTTCCAAAAATCAAATTCCGTTATCGATCAATTAATTTTGACGACAACGCAAAGTATTTGGGAAGTGCATGGTAATCATGATGAACCTGAAACGACTGAAGAAGAACCCGAGTCTGAAACTGAAACCGATAATCACGAAGGACACGACCATGCAGCACATGATGGTCACGATCATCATGACCACGATCACCCTGCTCCACAAAAACCATTAATTGAAGAAGTTGATCAAGAGATCACTTCAATTTTGATCAAGTTTAAAGAGTCGAGTAAAAAGAGTTTTCAAGCCTTGACGATGCTTCGAGGAATTAATGAAAATACGGAAGTCATGGCAGCATCACCAGCTATTGAATTGAATCGACTATATGATAATATGAGTTTGGGTGAAAGTTTTTTGAGAAATTTGGCGATGATTATTGTCTTCGTTTCTGGGCTGAGTATTTTTATTTCATTGTTTAGTTCGTTGCGAGATCGAAAATATGAATTGGCTTTGATGCGAGTGATGGGTGCTACTCCGACCAAACTTTTTATTCTAATTATTGTTGAAGGATTGTTATTAGCAATCATTGGATATGTGATTGGAATTATTTTAAGTCATTTGGGAATGAGTATCTTTGCTGGACAAATGGAAGATAAATACCACTACTCATTTACAGCTACGAAATTTTTAAAAGAAGAATTTTATTTGCTCGGCGGTGCATTACTGATTGGTTTTATTGCTGCTGTGATTCCTGCAATTCAAGCATTTAAAACAGATATTTCTCAAACTTTAACAGAGTCTTAAATTACTTCATCGAAAGTAATACGTTATATTTGTGGACAAGTGAGGGATTTGGATTTTTTTACCAAAAGAAAAAAGATATTATGAAAAAAATAACCATTGCAATATTCAGTTTATTTTTAGTAGCCGCTTTTTCAAATATAAGTACTGCACAATCTTCCACGAAGGAAGATAAAACACAAACTGTCAAAGCTCCAACTGAACCTTCCAATGCAGCTAAAGCTTGGAAAACGTTAAGTAAAATTACTTTCAAAAAAGAGTATGATGAGATCATGGGTTTCAAAGTAGACAAACCTGTTTTCAGTAAAGAAGTACTCGCATTGGAAGACAAAGTAATTGAAATCAAAGGTTATATCATTCCTGTTGAAGGATACAAAAGTCATAAAGAATTTGTCTTTTCCGCTTTTCCATATAATATGTGCTTCTTCTGTGGAGGTGCCGGACCTGAAACGGTAATGGAAGTGATGGCAAAAGAACCGGTGAAATATTCTGCAGAGGCCGTTACGCTTCGAGGAAAATTAAAAACTAATTCTGATGATATCAATCGATTGATTTATACTTTGGAAGATGCAGTATTAATAAAAGAATAATTTTCACTAAATTTTCACTATAAAAAGCGGTGTTAGCGTTTGAACGTTAACACCGCTTTTTGCATTTTTTATTAAAATACAAATGAACATTTCTTTCTTTTATTTTAATAAAAGAGTTTTCAGCAAACAAAATAACAGTATTATGTTTGCAAAAAAAGTTAACCTCACAAAATCTGTCCCTTTTTGGGATCTCATTTCTCTTAATGTTCACCATGAATTTAAACGTACAAAATAATTTAGGCTACCAAATGCCACCCAAAGCAATTGCTGATTTAATCGACGCACCGCCCACTCCAGCGGCAAGTTTAAGTCCTTCAGGAGATGTAATGCTATTGTTAGGTCGAGCAAGTTTGCCTTCGATTGAAGAAGTAGCGCAGGAAGAATTACGTTTAGCAGGTATCCGAATTAATCCACGAACCAATGGCTCGAGCCGTTCCTCTCATTTTAATAGTATGAAAATGAAATCGGTGGATGGGTCAATAGAAAAAGAAATTGAAGGTCTGCCCGCCAATCCAAAAATGGAAAATGTAAGTTGGTCTCCTGATGGTTCGCGAGTCGTTTTTACCATTACCAAAGAAAATGGATTAGAATTATGGACTGCTAATTTGAAAAAAGGTAGTGCCAAAAAACTAACCGATGCAAATGTAAATGATGCCATGGGTGGTTTACCTTACTCTTGGTTTTCTGATAACAAAACAATCATCTATAAAAAAATAAACCCAAATCGGGGATTAACTCCAAAGGAAGATATTAAACCTATCGGCCCAACGATTCAAGCCAACGAAGGTAAATCTGCCCCAGTTCGAACGTATCAAGATTTATTAAAAAATCGACATGATGAAACTTTGTTTGAATATTATACTATTTCAAACTTAATTAAAGTTGACCTTGAAACTGGTAATGTTCAGCCTTTTGGAAAAACAGGAATTGTCAAAGGGATGAGTACTTCCCCTGATGGAAACTACGTCATGGTTTATACGGTACAAAGGCCTTTTTCTTACATCGTTCCATTCGCTCGATTTCCTTTTGATATAGATATTTATGATAAAAATGGAAACGATGTGACGAAGCTTGCACAAATTCCTTCGGCTGAAAATATTCCAAAAGGTTTTGGCGCAACTCGAACTGGTCCACGTAGTTTCACTTGGCGTGCAGATGCGCCTGCAACTGTTTATTGGGTAGAAGCTCAAGATGGTGGTGATCCAAAAGTAGAAGCAAAAATTAGAGATAAAATGTTTTTCAAATCTGCTCCTTTCAAAGGTGTTGCGCAGGAAGGAATCAGTTTGAAACTACGCTATGGAGGTGTGATTTGGGGAAATGATGGACTCGCAATGGCTTCTGAATGGGAATGGGAAACCCGTCGAGAAATTACAAGCAGTTGGAATCCAACCGCTCCAAACGAAGACAAAAAAGTCATCTTCGATCGTTCGTGGGAAGATCGGTACAACAGCCCTGGAGGTTTCGAAACGCATCGAAATAAATATGGTCGTGGTGTTCTCTTAACCTCGGATGAAGGTAAAACATTTTACCTCTCAGGACAAGGTGCATCACCAGAAGGCAATCGTCCTTTTATTGATAAATTTGATTTGGCTACAAAAAAACCAACTCGACTTTGGAGATCAGAAGCACCTTACTATGAAGTGCCTGTTGAAATTTTAGATATTGAAAAAGGAAGTATTTTAACTCGTCGAGAATCTAAAGATGAACCGCCAAATTATTTTATCAAAGACATTAATTCAAAGGAAAATAAACAATTAACTTTTTTCAAAAATCCTTACGAGTCATTAAAAGGTGTGAAAAAAGAATTAGTCAAATACAAACGGAAAGATGGCATCGAACTAACGGGAACCATGTACACTCCCGCAGGTTATAATGCCGAAAAGGATGGTCGATTACCTGTACTCATGTGGGCTTATCCGCGTGAATATAAAAGTGCAAATGCAGCAAGTCAAGTGAATGACTCTCCTTACGAATTTACTCGATTATATTGGGGGTCGCCAATCTTTTGGGTGACGCAAGGTTATGCAGTCTTTGATGATTTTGGAATGCCGATAGTGGGCGAAGGTGATGAAGAACCAAATGAAAAATTTCGAGAACAATTGGTCATGGACGCTGAAGCTGCAATTGATAAAATTGTAGATATAGGTGTGGCGGATAAAGATCGTCTGGTTGTCGGAGGGCATTCTTATGGTGCATTTATGACGGCAAATTTATTGGCGCATTGCGATTTATTTGCTGCAGGGATTGCTCGGAGTGGTGCTTATAATCGAACGTTGACACCTTTTGGTTTTCAATCGGAAGAACGAACTTTTTGGGAAACTCCTGAGACTTATTTTAAAATGTCTCCCTTCATGCATGCTGATAAAATTAAAGAACCGCTTCTTTTGATTCATGGAAATGCCGATAATAATTCTGGAACTTATCCCATGCAAAGTGAGCGATTTTATGCTGCGCTAAAAGGTCATGGAGCAACGGTAAGATTGGTAATGTTGCCGCATGAAAGTCATGGTTATCAAGCGCGTGAATCCATCATGCACATGCTTTGGGAAATGACCGAATGGATGGATAAACATGTGAAAGAGAATAAAACGGAAGAGGTTAAACCTTAATTCTTCTAGAACTTCCAGATTTTTAAAATCTGGAAGTTCTTTTTTTTAGCAATAGATTTTTTCACTTTTTATATTTTTCCAATAATTCTTTTTCGGAAAATAGTGCTCCACCTTCTGGAATCTCATTTCTCAACTCTTTTACTTTTTCAATTTTAATCCCTTCAGGAGTTAAACTAAAAGCATTTTTTACATAAGCAGTAATTGCTGCAATTTTTTCATCTGTCAACTCTTCATTATCTTTTAGTCCAGGCATTGCTGCATTGAATTTTACCATTTTGCCATCAATTGTAATTTCGCCTTGCAAGCCATGCAAGATTATTGAAGTCGTAATAGCAGGATCCATTTCTACCAAGTCTGCAGCAAGCAATGACGGTGCTAAATTTTGAATTCCTTCACCTCCAATTCCATGGCAAGCGGCGCAATGAATATTGAATAAATCTCGTCCAACTGTTTTGTCATCCATCCCAATTTTTACTTGTTTATAAATTCGATTTGGGTTATTATTTTTGATATTTTCTAGAACTTGGTTGAGTTTGTTTTTTAGCGTTTCGCTTCCTTCTCTTTTGATAAAATCTAAAAATGATTTTTCACCCCCTTGCAAACTGCTAACAATTGCTTCAGCGAATAATTCATCGTTTGGGTACCGTTGGTTTATTTTCAATAACAATGTATTTACATTATTCCTCCTTTCAATCGTAGAAGTCTGTCTACGGTCAAATGTATTAATTGAAAAGGCTAATTGTAAATCGATTTCTTTATTTTTCAATTGAAAAAACTGATTATATTTTTTAAAAACTTCTTCTTCTAACTCCAGATCAAATTTATCTGGATAATCTTCTGTCAATCGAATTATGGTGGAAATCACTTTCGGATGCCAATCATTTTTAGCATCCAACAAAGCAACTTCATATAAATAATTTAATCCTTCTAATATCCAACATGCATGAATTTGAGCAATATGGTTTTCAGAATTCATAGCAATTGATTTTAGTTTCTCAATCACATCTGTCGCATTTCGATGAATCAATAATTGCTGCGCCCGATCTCGCAGCCAACCATTTTTATTTTTCAATAATTCACACAATTCCTCATTGCTTAATTTTTCCAAATCTATCTTTTCCGATTTATTTTCTTTTTGGAAAACTCGAAAAATTCGCCCTGAATTTATAATCGTATCCAACTGCCTTTCCTCAATTTGTTTTTTCAAATAAGCTGTCATATAAACTTTATGTTGGATAATTCCACGATGCATATCTGTGATGTAAAAACTTCCATCAGGCGCATTATTCAAATTCACCGGTCGAAAACCTTCGTCACTAGTGATCAAAAACTCTTTGTCATTCCATGCAGGTTGTCCTTCTATCTTTCCATCATTTTCAGATAAGGTAATTCGTTTAATCGCATTAATTTCGGGAGCGCAAACGAAAGCATTTCCTTCATATTTTTCATCAAAATTATTTCCTCGATAAATCATCGGCGAGCAAGCAGAAGTGAACGAAATCAATTTCCCTTCTTTATCCAACATGCCATCCATATATCCTCGATTAACTGCCGTTGATTGTAATGGATACAAACTTCTATCAGCACAAATATTTTCCCCCACACCTTTTTTTGGATGTAGAAATTTATTGCGAGTCATTTGATTCGGCATCACATAATCTCCGTACAATGGGTTGGAATTATCATTGTAAAAAAGTCTTCCGTAGTCATCCCGAGTGATTCCCCATTGACCTCGAAAGTGAGTCGGTTCTTTTTTCCAAACACCTTCAACTCTTCGATATCGAAAATTACTTTTGGCATTATAAATCCAATTATCCAGATTCATCATCAAGCCATTTGGTTGATGCTCTACATTGCCACCGACTGCGTAAAGACTATCAACTAAAACTCGATTCTTAGGTTGATCATTTTCGATTTCTACAAAAAAAAGATTAGGTGCTTCAGCATAAAGTAGTCCTCCGTAAACCAATGCCATCGCTCTCGGCTGATGTAGTTTTTCCAAAAAAACTTTCGTATGATCCATTCGACCATTCCCATTTTTATCTTCCAAAATAATAATACGCCCTCGTGCGACATCTTCATCACTTCCGTGGATATTTGGCATATAGTCGGGCATTTCCATCACCCAAACTCTTCCTTGATTATCGAAAGTCATGGCAACGGGTGCTTCTATCAAAGGCTCTGAAGCGATGAGTTCAAGTTGAAAATTGTCCTGCAAAGTAAAATCACTCAAATCAATTTTAGGTTCAGAAATATCTGAAGACAAATCTGGTTGGCAAGAAATAAAAAAGATTAAAATAAAAAGTAGATATTTGGATTGCATCATATTTCAAAATTGATTTTTAACTCGTTTTGATTTTTTCATAAAAATAAAAAAGATTATCAATGAAGTGGTTCTTACTTTTTGTTTCTGTTCTATTTTTTTCTTGTGGCCAATCTGGAAAATTTTCAGAATCTTCTGATTGGGAATTACTTTTTAATGAACAAAATCTCAATAATTGGGAAGTTAGAAATGGAACTGCCGAATTTACTATCGAAGAAAAAGAACTCGTTGGAACGGCAACATTAAATACACCCAATACATTCTTATGTCCAAAAAAAATGTACGATAATTTTATTTTGGAGTTAGAATTAAAAGTAGACCAACCTCTCAATTCTGGTATTCAAATTCGCAGTAATTCTATTCCAACTTATTATGACGGAGCGGTACATGGTTATCAAGTTGAAGTTGATCCAAGTCCTCGAGCCTTCAGCGGAGGCATTTATGACGAGTCACGTCGAGGATGGATTTATCCGCTTTGTGAAAATTCGGAAGGACGAAAAGGTTTTAAAAATGATACCTGGAATAAATATCGAATCGAAGCAATTGGTCCATCGATTCGAGTTTGGGTAAATGGAATTCAAACGGCAAATCTCCGAGACGATCTAACTGCAAAAGGTTTTATTGGTTTGCAAGTTCATAGCATAGGAAAAGATTCTTCCATGATTGGAAAAACTGTTCGTTGGAGAAATATTAAAATCGCCACTAAAAATTTAGAAAAATTAAAAACGCCAGATGATCGCAAAACACCTGAGATAAATTTAGTCCCAAATCAACTAAGTGATCGTGAAAAGGAAATCGGCTATATTTCTTATTTAAATGAAAGTGAAAAAACTCAACTCAACGAAGCTGAGTCTATTGGTTTTGAAAGTGTCGAAAATTTTGATTTGAAATTTGAATTTAATCTTTCCAAAAATTCTTCAGGTGGTATTGAATATTTTTCCAATGAAAAAAACGAAAAATATATTTTTCAAATCATTGACAATGATTCATTATCGAAGGAGGAACAAAAAGGAAATCAATCTTTGGCTTCTTTGAAAGGAATTGTTACTTCGCAAAATTTATGCGTCCCAGGAAGGCATAGAGATTTTCGAGGATTAGGAAATTGGAACACCGGTCGAATCATTGTTGAAAATGGAAAAATAGAACATTGGATGAATGGTTACAAAATGGTTGAACAGAAAATTTCGGAACTAAATTTGAATTGGAAAAAAGGAAACCATCAAATATCAATTAAAAACAATATGGGAGAAGTGAATTTTCGAAGTATTCGATTAAAAAAATTGTAATTCGTGAATTTCTCTTCACTTGAATAGAAACAATATTTTTTATATCCCGTTTTTATATAATACTTGTTTTCCAAATACAGAAATGTGCACTAAATGTTTGATTATCAATCATTTATGCGAAAAAAGATTCCTAACAAATAATCAAAATTTAGCTTTGACTATAATGTAGTAATTTTTTATCTTTGCACTTCCAAAATACAGTTTTTAGGCAGTTACAACATAATTTTACATACCCACCAAACAACCGTTCTATTTTCCAAGACGATTAAACGTTCTATTTTGTCTGCCTACTTGAAAATAAGGTTAATTCAGAAAATTTATTATTTAACAAACAAGATGTACACCTTCTAATGAAGATACTAGGAATATCCGCTTTTTACCACGACTCAGCAGCAGCCGTCATCGACGGAGATAACATTATCGCAGCAGCACAAGAAGAACGATTTACTCGAAAAAAACACGATCCAGGTTTCCCGGTTCATGCCACAAAATATTGCCTAGAGCAAGCTGGTTGGACTATTGATGAGTTGGATGCTGTAGTTTTTTACGATAAGCCACTACTTAAATTTGAGCGACTTTTAGAAACTTATTATTCATTTGCACCAAAAGGATTTCGATCTTTTATCACTTCGATTCCAGTTTGGCTAAAAGAAAAAATGTTTCTTAAAAGGTTGATTAATGAGGAACTAGCGAAAGTTGGTCCTTATGATAAAAAGAAAGTGAAATTATTGTTCCCTGAACATCACCTTTCTCACGCAGCTTCTGCGTACTATCCATCACCTTATGAAGATGCAGCAATTTTGACTGTAGATGGTGTGGGCGAATGGGCAACTGCTTCTATTTGTCATGGAAAAGGAAAGGATATCAAAATTTTGAAAGAGTTACGTTTCCCACATTCAATTGGATTATTGTATTCTGCTTTTACTTATTTCTTAGGATTTAAAGTAAACTCAGGGGAATATAAATTGATGGGATTGGCTCCTTACGGAAATCCAAAATCTGAACGTGTTAAGAAATTCATTGAAATCATCAAGACGGAATTGATCGACATCAAGTCTGATGGATCACTTTGGTTAAATCAAGATTATTTCAATTATGCAACTGGTCTCCGAATGGTGCATGATAAAAAATGGGAAAAACTATTTGGTTTCCCACGAAGAAATGCGGAGACAGATATGAACCAAGCACAATCAGATTTGGGGATGGCTATTCAAAAAGTAACAGAAGAGATTGTTATTTTAATGGCTAAAGAAGCAAAACGATTGACAGGTTCTAAAAACTTGTGCATGGCTGGAGGAGTTGCGTTGAATTGTGTCGCAAATGGAAAATTAGTAAAAGCTGGAGTCTTTGATAATATCTTTATCCAACCTGCAGCAGGTGATGCTGGAGGAGCATTGGGCGCTGCTCAAGTGGCGAACTATATCTATTTCAAGAAAGAAAGAAAAGTAACGAATGGCGTAATGATGGATTCTATGAAAGGATCATATTTAGGCCCAGAAGCTTCGAGCAAAGAGATTGAAATAATGGCTCGAAAGACTAAAGCTGTCTTTAAAAAATATGATAAATTTGAAGACTTGTGCGAGCAAGTAGCAAAATATGTGGACGATGGAGCAGCGATCGGTTGGATGCAAGGACGAATGGAATTTGGCCCAAGGGCATTGGGAGGAAGAAGTATCATTGGCGATCCTCGGAATACGGATATGCAAGAGAAAATGAATTTGAAAATTAAATACCGGGAATCATTCCGACCATTTGCTCCTTCAGTTTTAGCTGAAGATGTAGAAGATTGGTTTGACCACAAAGGTATTTCACCTTATATGTTGTTGGTACAAGATGTAGCTGAAAAAATCAAAAAAGAAGTTCCAGCAAACTATCATGATTTACCACAACGTGAAAAATTATACACCGTTCGATCAACAATTCCTGCGATTACTCACATTGATTTTTCTGCAAGAATTCAAACGGTACACGAACAAACGAATCCGAAGTATCATCAATTGATTTCGGCATTTAAAAAATTAACAGGATGTCCTGTTGTGATCAACACTTCTTTCAATGTAAGAGGGGAACCTATCGTAAATACTCCTGAGGATGCTTACCGTTGTTTTATGCGTACGGAAATGGATTACTTGGTAGTTGGCGATTATGTTTTTGTAAAAACAGAACAACCTGATTGGAATGAGAAAGATAAGTGGAAAGATGAGTTTGTTTTAGACTAACAATTTATTGCAAAAAAGATAATGCGTCAAAGGGGAAAATTGACTACTTATTTTTTTTAAAACATAAAACAACTTAAACATACTATGAAAAAATGGCTGTCCAATATTGGTGCAATGCTACTCTCAACATTTATTATGTTGATGGTCTGCGAGGGAATAGTTCGTCTGGTAAAACCACAACAACTAGCCCCTGTGAAATTTATGTACGATAAAGAAATAGGTTTAATTCATGTGCCTCATTTACAGGGTGCTGAATATCGACCTCAGAATTATAACATTAAATTTACAAATGGAGAAGATGGATTTCGAATTACTCACAAAGGTGAGTTACCGAAATTTGTCAATAAAAAAATAATGTTTATTGGTGATTCTTTTACCTATGGTAAAGGAGTCAACGATCAAGAAACTTTTGCTTATGAATTGCAACAAACTCTAGTAAGAGATAGTGTGGAAATCATCAATGCAGGAGTTGAAGGTCGTGGAACCGATCATGCATTACGATCATATCAATATTACAAAGAAAAATATCAACCGAATACCGTTATTTATTTTGCTCATTATAATGACTTGGCAGATAATATTCGAGATGAATATTATAATGTGATTAACGATTCTACTTTAGCTCCAAAAAGCTTTGAAAAAATGACTGGAGGAACGAAAGAGAAATTGCGCAAAAATAAAATGTATAATTGGCTGATTAGTAATTCTCATTTTTTCTCTCTTCTCAAAGCTGTTTTAGTCAACTTATTGATTCCTGATCAGATTGTGAGGTACGAAGAGGGAATAGATATGGATCGAGCAAAAAGTTTGACTTCTATTTATATTGAACAGTTGAGAAAAGAAGTAGAAGCAGATGGTCGTAAATTTTTAGTCTATTACATTCCATCAAACCATGATATTGATGCAAGAGTTAAAGGTGGACAAACGGAACAAGAAGCATTTTTTGACAATTATTTTAGAGATAAGGACATTGAATTTTATAATCTTTCAGAAGACTTTATTGATTCAGGTGAAACGAATATTTTAAAACATTTTTATTTACTTGAAGGCCATTGGAATCCGAAAGGCCACCAACTAGTCGCTGAAAAACTTAAAACTGACTCAAATGGATTTTATTAAAGACTTATTTAAATTTATGGGAGAAAGAAAAAAATTCTGGTTAGCACCAGTAATTATTTTACTCCTTTTGCTAGGTGTATTAATTGTAATTGGTGGTGGTTCAGCTATCGCTCCATTTATTTATACATTATTCTAGTAGACAAAACCCGTGTCATGGTTCTAACCGTGGCACGGATTTTCATCAAGAACATTTCGGAAAAAGGAATTTTTCCTTTTCCTTTAAACAATATTTGTAAAAACTAAATAGATTCCTCGAAGGAATTTAAAGATTCATTATCATGGACAGAGAAAAAAAAGTAGAAGCAGTACTTGCTATCGTTGTCGGTTTTTTAGCCTTATATTTCATTTTTGGAGTATGGAGAGGATTTGAAGTTGATTGGATGTTATGGGTATCATTAGTAGTTGGCGTTTTAAGTATGATGTCAGGTACTATGATGAACTTGATCACAGGAGCATGGTTTAAATTTGCCGAAATTCTAGGAAATTATGTGACTGGACCTATTCTTTTAGGTTTGGTATTTTTCGTAGTTCTTTTCCCAATTTCAGTTTTAGCTAGAATTTTTGGAGAAGATCATTTGATGAAAAAACGAAGAGATGATTCTTATTATGTTGATCGAGATCACGCTTACGTGACTGAGGATATTGAAAATATCTGGTAAAAGAAATTTCTTTTTTGAAAAAATAAAAACCGCAAAAGTAGTAATGCTTTTGCGGTTTTTATTTTTGTAGGAGTATTGTTAGTCATTCTCGTTCAACAATTACATAGTTTTTATTTTGGCTTGCCCTTTCAAAAAAAGAAAATAAGGTATTGTAATTATCTTCAATGTATTTTTTAGATTCATCATCATCATTCCAAACTCCAGGATAAATTTCTAACTCATTAACTCAAGTTACGCACTTTTGAAAAAAAGTAATGAAAGCCTAGCTTTGTGAGATGCAAGATAAATTAGATTTATACACAGATTATTTACTATCAAGTTTTGGACAAACATCAGCAACAGGATTATCACGACTAGTAGA
>CALJOK010000013.1 GCA_937981555.1 uncultured Saprospiraceae bacterium | reverse complement strand
AATGGTAATTTGAATTTTGATTTGCAAGACTTGACGACGTTGACTTGTACAACTTCGATTTTGGTAAATGCTCCTGCGACTTGCTCTGATCCTTGTGTAATTAATTTCGATTTAGTTGATGTCGTTTGTAATGACAATGGTACCATCACCGATCCTACTGATGATTTTTATGAAATAAATATTCAAGCATCTGCAAACAATCCTGGCATTTCAAATAGCTTTGAAATTTTTGCTAATAATATTTCGCAAGGTGTTTTTGATTATACAACAGGCGGAATATTTAATCTACCTGCTGATGGATCTTCTGTTGAGATTTTAATTCAAGATGCAGACGAACCTCTTTGTTCCGCTCAACAAAATATCGGAACACTCGAACCTTGTAATGAAGATTGTTCGATCAATGCTACTGTTTCAAATATCGTTTGCGATGACAATGGAACAGGCAATGATGATACCGATGATAATTTTACTTTTGATCTTCTGGTGAGTGGACAAAATATTGGAGCGAGTTGGCAATCAACTAACGGAATCATTTCTGGAAGTTATGGAACTGCTCAAAATTTTGGTCCATTTAATATCTTCAATGGTAATTTGAATTTTGATTTGCAAGACTTGACGACGTTGACTTGTACGACTTCTATTTTGGTAAATGCTCCTACCGCATGCTCCTCTTGTCCTCAATCCATTGATGCAGGAACTGGTAGCACGTTAACGTGTAACAATACAATTGCAACTTTAAATGGTTCTTCATCTGAAGTTGGAAATTACCTTTGGTCTGGCCCTAACTCTTTCTCTTCAATTGATTTAATAACGACTACAACTACCTCTGGTTGGTATCTTTTAACAGCAACTTATTCAGGTAATTGCATCGCAACAGATAGTGTTTTTATCGCAACCGAAAATGGTACACCTTCCGCCAATGCTGGTCTTGATCAATTTATCAATTGTGATATTTCAGAAGTAACGTTAGATGGTGCAGCAAGTACTGGTTCGAATTTGGAATTTGAATGGACGACTTCTGGAGGTACATTTATTTCTAATCTAAATCAAATTACTACTACAACAGCGGGGATTTATATTTTACAAATAACTGATTTAGTAAGTGGATGTACTTCAATAGATCAAGTTGAAGTTTTCGAAAATACTGATTTGCCTTCTGCAGTAATTTATGCTGACCCTGACAATATTTTGGATTGTGTGGTCAGTAGCATCACCTTAACTTCGGACAATGAACCGAATGTAATTTACAGTTGGAATTCCATTATTGCATCAGAGTATGTGGTAACAGAAGGAAGTATTGTTGACTTGATTGCCATAGATACCATTACTGGTTGTCAAAATTTTAATCAAATAACTATTTCAGATATTCAAGATTATCCTTTTGTAAATTTAGATCCTCCTTCCGCAATTAGTTGCTATGAACCAAATTCTTTAATTGATGGATCTAACTCTCAACTGGGTGTCAATATCATTTACAATTGGTACGATGCTAATAATAATTTGATCATTGGACAAAATGGAAATTCATTATTAGTTGACAATGGTGGGTTTTACTATTTGCAATTGATTGACACGTTGAATGGTTGCGAAAATACGGACTCAGTATTTGTAGAAAGTTTATTAAATGTTCCTTTGACTCAAGCGGTGGAAGATGTAACTTTATTTTGTGGCGAGACGGAAACTAACCTAAATGTAAACATCCTAGGTTCCACAAATAATCTTGAAATCACTTGGACTACTTCCAACGGAAATATCGTTTCAGGTTCCAACAATCAAAATCCTCTGGTCAATCAATCTGGAAACTATACTGTCTCCATTCAAGATTTAATTAGTGGATGTATCACAACCGATAATCTGGAAGTCATCATCAATAACAATGTTCCGCAACTAATGACTGCGAGTATTTACGATGAAACTTGTTTTGAAGCGAATGATGGTTTGATTGTAATTTCTAATATTTCTGGTGGTGAACCTCCATTCACTTACACCCTAAATGGAAACCCAACTGATAACTCAGGTCAATTTGAAAACCTCCCTGCTGGATTTTATAACATCGTACTTACGGATGCCAATGGTTGTACTTTAGAAGATAATTTCATTATCAATCCAGGTATCAACCTTGAATTAAATCTTCCTGAAGTCATCGAAATCTTGGAAGGAAATACTGGAATTATTCAGGCGATAATCAATGTTCCGATTGACAGTTTAGATTATATTCAATGGGCGCCACCTGAACTTTTGTCTTGCGATACTTGTCTGACCACAACTATCGAAGCACTTGATGATCAAACTTTCCAACTCACGATTATTGATAATAATGGATGTATTGCAATAGCAGTCATCAATATCATTGTTCTTCCACAAGTTAAAATTTATATACCAAATGCATTTTCTCCCAACTTCGATGGGTACAATGATTACTTCACTTTATTTGCAAATGATCAAGTGGAGGAGATTTTAGAAATGTCAATTTTTGATCGATGGGGTGAGCATGTTTTCAAAAAAGAAAACTTCCAACCCAATGATCCAATCTTAGGTTGGGATGGTCGATTAAAAGGAGAGGAAATGAATCCAGCAGTTTTCGTCTATATCTTTGAAGTAAAATTGAAGGATGGTTCGACGCGAGTATTCTCTGGAGATGTTACTTTGCAGAAATAAAATTAAATACCAAATATCATATACTTCGCTAAGAAATAACCAATATCCAATTTTAAAAAAAGTTTTAATTTTGGATATTGGTTATTTCTTGTCGAGTATTGGAAATTCCCCTTACACAAATCGTCCGTTCGGATCATGTGCATACGCCGAATCAATAGCCACCAAACGTTCCAAAGTAAAAGCAAAAAGATCAAATAAATCTTTGATTCGAGCTTGATTTTTCAACACTCCAACACATTGAAAATATAATTCATCGACACCTTCCGGATATTTTTTGGTAAATATTCCTTCATCATCTCTTATTTCAAAATGAATCTTAGGATGTCTTTCAATCAATGCCTTAATGTCATCACCGACCAAAAGTCGAGCAACCTGAAGTTGATCATTTCCTTTGATAACAAAATCTTTATCAAAATATTCATCTCCAATTTCAATGTCTTGCATCCCGAAATATTTCCCCATATTAGAAAAGAAACCAGCCCGATAAATTTTAAAATACAAACTATCTCGATTCACAAAAGGGGCTCGCATTCGAGTATAAGTTACAGAGGATTTACCTGTACTTTGAGTATACGTATCTAAGATAATTTCCCATTCACCATGTTGATATGAAATATAATCTCTTTCCCAAAATCCTCCATCTCGATAATCAGCTCCGATATCATTTGCTATTTGAGACCAGATTATATCTCTTGAAGGGCCAAATAATTTTCTTAAAACACTCATAATATTATTGTTTTTTTAATTTCCTCGAACTATTTTTCGAGTAATAAAATTATTTATTTGTACAAAATAAATACCCGTTGGAAAATTGGATAAATCAAAAACAACTTCACTCCCAGTTGGATATTTAGTCATTAAATTTCTTCCAACAGCATCAAATAAAATTACCTCTTCTATCCAACTTCCAATAGTTTTTATGGTAAAAAAATCACTCGTTGGATTTGGGAAAATGTCAATTCTAGATTTATCCGGAACAACCTCCTTTACCATCGTATCAAAATCAGCTATCCAATTTCCCCCAAAATGATTATCCAAGTCAACACTCGCCAACTTTAAATATGCACCTTCTCCATTTGCTACTGTCGGCCACGGCAACTTATCATTATATCTCACATGGTCGACAATAATTCCAAAAGCATTTTGCAAAATTACCTTTTCACCATTGTTAGAAAGTGAACCCGATTCCCATTCAAATATCTGACCTAAATATCCATCATGAAAATTCAAATCTTTGACTAATCTAATTTTTTCATTTGATAAAATTGAAACTCCCAATGGAAAAGTAAAAAGAATACCATCTACAAAAGAGTACCCACTTAAATCAATAGTCTCATCAGAAGGATTTAAAATTTCGAGAAATTCTGCCAAAGAAGTATCTGCAGGATGATAATGTATGCCCGAAATTAAGACTGAAGGTTTAGCTGAATAAAAATGATTGGAAGTTCCCAAATCAATTATTGCAATTGAATTCATACCTGTGTTGATAGCAGGTGAAGTGGCTTGCAATTGAAAATTATTTTGAGTCGGATTTTCAAACCGTGGATCAATCAACAACACATTATTCCCTAACAAAGAATCTGTATCAGATAATGAATAGCTTACCTGAACGTCAGAAGTTGCATCAGAAGAGATTGGTGAAAAAACAGTATTTGAAAATATATTGTTTGCAGCTTCCACAAACCCACCTCCACTTCCTATATTTTTTTCAAAGGCAACAATGTCATTGGCATTATTATAAAAAGTAGTTTGCTCCACACTCGCAAAACCTTCATCCTTTATTCCAAAACCTTGATCGCATTCTACGAAAGTATTATTTTTGGAAAAAACCGTACTATTTTGACCAATAGAAATTCCTTTGTCGGTGATGTGATGAATAAAATTATTTTCAACAATTATATCTTTCGAGCCTTCCCCCAAGTCAATGCCATCACTATTAAATCCTAAAAAATTATAAATTTTAGAATTTCTAATCACCCCATCTTTCACATCATCATAATCAATCGCATCAGTATCTACTTGATCGTTTCCTCGAAACACACAACTATCAATCAAGCCAAAACCATATTTCACATTAATCAAATCGCCCGTAACTTTAGAATGTAACTGACTATTTCTCAACCAAATATCTGAGTACCGAGCTAAAATCGGATTGCCTTCTACATCTTCCAACGTCACATGATTCATTTCCAAAACTGAATTCCAAACCGCCAACGCAGCATTCTCCTTCAAAGGATGACCACCTTGACTTGCTCCAATTATTTCCATCCAAACAAGAGAAGAAGTGTCTGTTGTATTTTCAAAATAAACATGCCCCCACTCTATTGCTCCAATCGCTTCGTTTGGTAAAAACCGAACCAAAGCATCTTCTGTTCCTTCCACTTGCAAATTTCCTTGCACTAATAAATTTCCATTTTCGGGAAAATGAATTTCCACACCTGCTTCTATCGTAAGTGTTTTGTTTGGTAAAACCACTACATTTTTTCGCACTAAATATGGTGAACAATCAATAGTCAAAGTAGTATTTCCAGAAATCGTATCTGGTAAAACACACGCACTCGTCGGCAAGTAATTAGTTGCAAATATTTTATCAGCATCTAAATTCACTTGCAAAATTGGATTTGTAGAAATGATCGTACTTGAATTTCTTAAAGCAAATAATTCTAAATCAAAACTAATATCTGAACTTGTTACATAGGCTTGATGAATTTCAACAGTTATTAAATTCTCTCCTTCTAACAATACATTTGCATTTATTTGGAAAGGGAAATATAAATCTTCTTCATCTCCTGAAACATAAGTTATTGCCGGTGTTTGAAAATTAACTGAACCTTCTGGCATATTGGATCGGGTAACTTCTTCTCCATTCAAATAAACAATGGCAGCATCATCTCTCATTAAGTTTAAATACATTTGGCTCGAAAAATCGGAGACATTAGTGACCGTGAATTTTTTTCTAAAATAAGTAGTAATATGTTTATCATTTGAATTTCCTCCATATGAAATTATCGTATTTTCATCGCCATCTCCATAGCCCAATTGTGCTTGCCCAACTCCCCAACTAGAATCATTATAGTTATTCGTTACCCATTCATTTCCAGGATCAATTCCTAAATCAAAATATTTCCACGTAGCTTTCTTCTCAATCAACGTATCAATAATCATTTCTGACCAACCTTGAAATTCATGTCCTGCCAAAGGTTCTGTACGTAATTCAAAAGGAACATTAGTAAAATAATTCCCCAACCAATTTGAAGCAGGAATTTCCAAATCATTAATAAAAACCTGTCCAACATTTTCTGGAAAAGAATTCAAACCAAGCACCACTTTTTCTTGTACATCAAAGTTCTCAATCAAGTCATCATACAGAACCCCCGATCGAGCTTGATTATAGTTTCGCAATTGTGCCATTTGATCTTTCCAATAACCAATACTCGGAATCGCATTTCCGTAACCCGAAGTTGTTCCTAACCATCTTGCAATATGATATGGCATTTCATTTTTAATATTTGTCTCAAATTTTGTGATAAATTCTTCTACTCGTTTTGGATGATAAGTCGTAAATAAGTGATCTGCAAATCGAGCAATAAAAGCGTCCGCAAATTCCTGATTTTGAGTCAAGTTCAAAAAACGTGAATTTATCCAACCATAGGCTCCATTATCTGTATTGGTAAAATAATCAAACAAATCACTATCCGCACCAACGAAGCCTCGATCAAAATCTTGAGCAATCCATTTCCATTTTGAGGTATTATTTCGGGGTTTCCAAAATTGAACATTATGTCCAAAACTACTATTACCCGTCCACATTTCCGTTACATAAAAATCAATACAGTTATCAATATCCATGATCGCAGCAACGGCATCGTAATTACTTTGCACCGTCAAATCTTGATTCAATAAATCCATTAATTCCATAAAAGCAACATCATCACCTTGCTCGACCACTCCATTATTTTCAATCAAATCATATTCACTTCCCGTCAAATTATAATTGTCTTCGATAAAACTTTCATCTACTCGCGAACGAATATTATGAATACCCAAATATTCCCCATTCACAAAAACGATGGAAGCACGAAAACCAGTTTGCCCTAAATCGGAAATTCCAATCGTCAAACTTTGCGACAATCCATCTCGCATCATCGTCTGACTCCAATCACTTCCAGAAGCACGCAAGGTGAAATTATCAAACCGATTTCGCTTGCGGTCAAAAAATAATGGATACTCCAAATTATTTTGGTCGTACTCATTATCAAAATAAATTCCTAACATCTTCTGAGGCAAAACCCAAGAGTTCAATCCATTCACTTTCACACCTGCTAATTCATTAAATGCTGCTCGATCGCTGCCGTCATTTTCAAATAATTCAATATTGATTGGGTATTTCCATTCCGGTTTAAAATCTTGCACATACAAACCAATATCCGCATCCCAAAAATATTCAGGATTAGTAGCGATAGAAACGATTGGTAATTTTCGAACTTCTAAATCTTCATTGACGAAGTAACTTTGAGTAGTGGTTTTCCCTTGAATATAATTTGGCAAAAAAACAGCCGCTCGCAAAATTGTGGTGTTATTTATCGAAATCGGGGATGTATAAATCGGAGACGCTAATGAAGGAAAAGAACCATCAACCGTATATCGAATCTGTCCATCAATCGCACTTAATTCCACTTCGAAACCATTGTCATAAAAACCACCTCGTACAGAAAACCTTGGTCGGTAAAAGACGATTCCGTCACTTGGGAATGTATTGTTAGAAGTCCCTGGCGTTGGTGTTTGAAAAAAACCCCACGAGATGTTTGCATCTGTTTTTCGGCCAAAAGAAATATCCGTCAATATATTGTTATAAATTATTGAATCTAATAAAACTCCTTGTTCGTCGTACAATCCAACTTCCTCACCTGTCCCTGATAATTTAAAATTAGTATGCAGTCCAACATCATTTCCGTCAGCCCAAATCAGTAAATGTTCGTTTGCTCCAATCTGAGTTCCGCTTGGAAATTTCCATTTATCAGCCTCTCCCAAATTATCGGTCAAGGAATAATCCGACAAATCAATCGCAGAATTTGTATTGTTATACAATTCAATCCAGTCTCCTGTATCATCAAAATCTGGATCAGAAATAACGCTCGAATTAGAAGCCATTAATTCATTGATAATGATTTGTGCTTGAGTATCTTTTGAAAAAAGAATAAAAGAAATTAATCCGATAAGGATTAATTGAATTTTCAATTTCATCTTGTCAGTTTTATGTGAATGTGAGGATAAAAATAGTTTAAGTTTTATAAATTTTCCATCTAAATGCCGAATCATAAATATGTATTATTAAAATTTTAGAATTATTTTTTTCTCCGATGAGACAAAAAACGCAATCATAGTCTGAGTTAAGATGAGTATTTTTAACGAAATCAGAGGAAAAAACAAACTAAAATTTCTTATAGATATTTGTGAATCGGTACTTAGATTATGATTTTAATAAATGAATTTTATCATTTCAGCCAGTACGAAAATAAAGTTTATACCGTTGCTTTTGTTAATTCTAGATTAATTATTACTTTTAATAAAAATATATTAATTGCTATTTTCGGCTATATAAACTAAATCAGAATGAACGCATATTCTCTCTTAATTCTATTACTTTTCCCTATTTCTATTTTTGCTCAAGACAAAAAACAAGACTGGATTAAAATTAATGATGAAACCATTTATGGCTTCATCCAATACGATGGAAGCAACTTTAACCCTGAAGTCGTTTTTTTTAAAAAAGATGGCCAAAACATTTTGGTAGAATATAGCATTGAAGAAATCTCTGAATTTTACATACAACCGCTTGGGAAAAAATTTGTAAACAAAAATACTACTGATGGAAGGAAATTGTTTTTCGCCCTTCAAAAAGATCCGAATTGGTTATTGTTATACGAAAAAGATAAAGTTACAGAATATATTAATATAGGTGATTCTGTTGCTTATAAGCTCAATAAAAAAGGAGTACTTCAAGATGAAGTAGATGAAAAAGAATTAGAAATTTTTCTTCTAAAATATTATGACAAAGACGATTATCCTTTTCTATTAGCTAAAGGCAAAATCAAAAAATTGAAAAAGATACTTCCAAAGACTGGAATACTTCGGAAAAATCGAATTGGTTTTTTTAAAGCAGGATTGCTAAGCGGGATAAGTTTTGGATCCTATTCTGATAACTTTTTGAGAATTTTATATACTAAAAATAAAAAAATTCATAATAGATTTGTACTAGGAGGCTTTGCAGAATTACCGCTCAATACTTCGGGAAAAATTAGTCTCCTTTTAGAAGCTAAATGGAGTTATTTTAAATATTCTAATTTCACAGATGGAACTAAAGAAAAATTAGATTTCCTTGTATCCTACCAACAAATAGAAGTTCCTTTGATTTTACGTTATTATATTTTTAATAAAGATTTCTCTCCTTACCTCAATACAGGTTTCAATTATTATCATGGTTTTGATGTAAAAAATAAATTTTACAATTCAAATTTTGAGACTCCTGGAACTATTTTAATTTCTGAATTTATTCCAGACGAAAATTTAACCAACACCTCTGACCTTTCTATTTTATTAGGAGTTGGGGCTAGATATTTCATTAATTACCGATCTGCAATTTATGCCGAAATGAGGTATGTTAGATCGACAGGAATAAATGCAACTAAATACGAAATTAGAAAAAGAGAATTTGAATTCCTTTTAGGTTTTAGTTTTTAGTTTTTAGAATATTCTTCTTGATGATTTTAAACATACGCTAACAACAAATAATTTTAAAAGAAAAAAGAAATGAAATTAAATTATTTACTCTTATTAATATTTTTATTCATTGCTTCTAGTTGTGAAAAAGAGTTATTACCAACTGACCGTTTTTATCCATTTACTTCTCCTGTAAAATTGATTACTAATGATGGATCAACTATAGAATTTTCAGGAAATTTTTTGTCCTTAGGAGAAGAAGAAATATTAAGTCATGGATTTATTTGGAAAGTAATAGATGATCGATTTGACAAAATATTTATCGACACATTTTTTGTACAAGAATCTCCTTCTTTAAATGAATTTAGTTTTAAAACTGACTCTCATTTTGCAACAGATTTTCGCTATCAAATAAATGTATTTGCAAAAACTAGAAATAATATTGTTTTGGGGAGTCCCTATATCTTTACGTCAAAAGGAACACAGAAAAATCCTTGGAAGTTAAATACTTACCAAACATCTATCTCCGCAGTTGATCCATCTGAGGTATCTTTCAGATTACATTCTTTTCAAGATGATGTTTATGCTCTATTCTACAATAGTGGCTTTTTTAAATTAAATGGAGATAGTTTCGAGCAAAAAGAAGATTATCCTTACGTTTCATTATCTCCATTATCTAGTAATAAAGTAGTTAATTTTTCATTAGGTGATAGAAATTACTTTTGGAACACTCAAAAAACTAAATTTTATTTTTATAAAAAAAGTGATGATACTTGGGATTCCGTCTCAACAGGTACGCTTCCAACTGGCACATTAGATTATATATCTCAAGGGTTTTCATTTAATGACCGAATGTACGTTATGGATAAAAATACTTTTCTTAAATCAAGTACAACAATTGTATCTAGCCCTTTTGATTCTTGGGAAGAACTTAATCCTATTCCTTCTTCGCCTACAATTATATCGCTTAACCCTATCGAATCAATCTCTTCAGTTATTGCTGTAACCGAAGATAATATTTTATGGAAATATGATTTGATGCAAGAAGGTTCATGGGAGGAAGTTTCTACACTTCCATTCTCTATTGGCTCGACAATAGTAAATTTTAATTTCAATAATAAAATAATCTTAGGTCCTTCATTTTCATCTAATTCAAATGCACAAGAGTGGTGGTGCTTTGACATGGAAACAAATTCATGGAAACAAATTGCACCATTCCCTTTAACTATAAATGAAGATTTGAAAATAAAAAATGGAAAATCTTCTTCTCAAGGTTTTTTTGGGGTAGATTTAACTTACACAGACAGTTTAGAATTAAAAACTGCAATTTGGTTAATTGAAGGTTCCAAATTGTAAATAATTTATTATTACAAAATAATAAAAAACATGAAAAACAAAACGCTCTTTTTCTCCTTTATTTTATTTCTATTTTTCATCAACTCTACATTTGCTCAAAACAAATTCGAACAAGGATTCATCGTGACCAATAACCTCGATACACTTAGAGGTTTAATTAAAAATAAAGAATGGGAAATCACCCCTGAAAAGATTGAATTTAAAACGAATACTTCTACTGAAGTAAAAGAATATACATTTGCCGACATCCACTCATTTCAAATCAATAACGAATCGATTTACATAAGCAAAAAAGTAGAAGCAGACCAACTTCCTATAAAAGACCAAACTGTTAGTTGGGAAGAAAAACCTCAATTTATTACCCAACATATATTTCTAAAATTAATTGTAGGAGGTAACGTTCCACTCTATTTACTTTGGGATAAAAATGGTAAAAAACACTTTTTCATTGAGAAGGATGGTGAGATAAATGAATTACTATTCATTCGACATTTTGAGAGACACAATGTAATCCGAGAAAAGAGAATCTATATCGGACAACTCAATTTATATCTAAACGATTGTCCTGATGTTCGCCCGTTAATTGCTAAAGCTAAGTATAAACAACAATCTTTAACAAAAATTTTCACTACTTATAATAATTGCTTCGGTCCAAAAAAAGTTACATTCAAACAAAAAAAAGAGAAAGTAAAATTTCAATTCGGAGTTTTAGCTGGAGTCACTTTGACTAAATTAAATTTTAGAGGTAGTAATCCTGCTAGATCTCAATTCATCAATTTAGCGCCTTCTGTTAATTATGCTGTGGGAGGAACCGTCGATATTGTATTTCCAAGGTTTGATCAAAGGTTCACCCTGCGAAATGAATTATTATTCAAACCTTATAAGCAATCTGATGAAACTACGCTCGTTATTGACGAGGATCAAAACTCCATTTTAACCGCAGAATTCGATCTTGCTTATCTTAGATTTTACAATATTGGTGAATGGAAACTTAAAGCAAAAAAGAAATCATTATTTATTCTTGCAGGCTTTTCTAACAGTTACGCTCTCAAAAATAAAAACAATACTAATTCAATTGACAAATTCTTTAGTCAAGTTACCACTCGTGATGTTCCTTCTATTCTTTTTTATCGAAAATATGAAATAGGATTTATTACTGGTTTGGGCTACCTCTTTAATAATTTCACCATTGATTTAAAATATGAAATAGGAAATGGAATTTCTAAAGAATTAGGGTTAGGTTCAAATACACATACTGCTTTTTTGATGTTGAAATATACTTTTTAATATTTCTCAACAATACATTCACAAAATGTACACATGAGTTATCCCGAATTTTTTAATGCTGAAAAAATTGATTTTTTTTACATTTCGCACCTAACATTAGTCGTAAATCAATAAAACCGATAAGTCAATTTCGCTAGAAAAATATTGTCCGCTCGATTTTCAAATAAATCATCTCTTAAAGATGGAAATAAATCATTCTGTGGATCACCAAAACTAGTTGTCGATTGTGTCCAAACCAAAAAGAATTCAGACCCAGGCTTGTACTCCCATCGAATAACCATATTTGATCTAAATTCCATAAAATTAAAATCTGGTTGTCCAAATCTATAATCTTCTATTCCATTCTTATTTTCATCAATGATAAATTGCTCATCCACATCTGAATAAGTAATTTGATCGTTATCATATAAATTATACCGTTCCTCAAAATTTCGATTAGTAGGATCTGTAATATATTTAAAATCCGAATAATTTCCTTTTGAAATAAAAGGTTGTCCCCAATATTGCAATGATAAATTTGGTGTCAAACTATAATTTACTCGAAGGGAGGTAGAAAATGTTTTTTGAAAAATGGTCCCGGTGATATAACGATCTTCATTTTCAAAAACATCATAACTTACATTTTGAATCACTCGATTTTGCTGAAAGTAAGAAACGTTGAGCGATAGTCGAAGTGCATTGATAGGTTGATAACTCACATTTCCACTCAAACTCCTAACCGTAACTGAACCTTTGTCTTGACCAATTCCATTGAACATTCCGGCATTCAAAAACAGTTGAGCTTTCTTTCTAGAATCTGATCCAATATTAACAAAATTATAAATCCCACTTGACTGTCGAAGCTTTGGCCCACCAAAAAGCGCTTTTGTACTAATGTCTTTAAATTCATAAACTCCTCCAGCTCCAATGCTCCAATAGTTTTTTAAGGAAGAATTAAAGTTAGCATTGATTCCTTGATAAATATTTTCTCCATCAAAATTCCAACGAGAAAAAGTATTAAGATTTACGCCTAATTGTCTAAAAATCGAAAATGGTTTTGGCCAACGATAACCTACCCAATTCACAAAATCAATTTGATCCGCGGTATTTAAAAATCCAATGTCATTTAATTCCAATTCGGGAGAACGCCAAGTCACCCCCGACTGAAAACTCAAATTATCTTTCCCTCCATAATTACCAATTGAAAGTGTTCCTCCTTGTCCAGTCAAACTCGTTTTAGTATCATCAACCGAAAGGTGCGTCGCATCTGGTCGCTGAAAATAATGACCAAAGGATTCTTGCGTTTCTTTTATTTTGAGCGCAGTTCCTGTCACATGACTAAAAATAAAATTCGCATTGATTCGCCATTCTCTTTCTTTCCAAGTATGTATTAAATTAATTCCTCCCGAATAAGCTTGATCATGAAATTGATCAATCAAATTAGTATCGTCAATGAACCGATTGACATGTGTCAATGAAATTCCTATTTGCGAAGCACCCTCTTTAAAATCTTTGGAAACACGCCCAACAAAATAATTGGAAAGTGGCTCAACTAACTCTTGTGTCTCCTCTCCATCTAATGAAATTTTTACATGCTCTTTTGAAGTAACACTTTCCAATAAACCGATAGACCATCCATCTTTGGTTTTCCCACTCAACTTTGCTGCACCCAAAATATTAGTAAACCGAGGTCGCTGAGAATAAGCTCCATCTGCAATCGAAACACTCCCCGATGGCGATGAACCAATTCTTCTTGAATAAAAAAGATTATCATTTCCAAAAGGACCACCTGCATCTAAATTAGCAACATCAAAACTAAAAATATTAGCATTCTCAATAAAGAAAGGCCGTTGTTCATTAAAGAAAATTTGAAAACCATCCAATGCCAATGCCGAAGGATCTGCCTCTACTTGTCCAAAATCTGGATTGATCGTAAAGTCTAAAGTCAAGTCATTCGTCACTCCTATTTTTCCATCCAATCCTACATTCACATCTATTTGGGTTCCTTTTGCAAAAGGGTTACCTTCTTCTTTTTCTGCAAAATTAAAACTACTCACGGCATAAGGTTGCAATTCAATTTGGCGCTTGGGTTTGATATCTTTGATGCCTTGAAGTTCTGCAAAATTACTGACCCAACCAGACACATTTCGAGGAACAAATTGAAAAGTACTCCTTTCATCTGCTCCAAAATCTCGACGCATAATACTGAAACCCCAAGTATGTACGGCCTTATCCGCAAAACGAAGTTGGCTCCATGGAATTTTTACTTCAGCCGTCCAACCATCAGCAACTATCTTAGTTGCTCCATACCAGATTGGGTTCCAATTGGTATCCCAATTATCTCCATTTCCAGAAATAAACTCATCTCCCTTTACTCCCGAAGCAGAAAGTGTAAATGAGAAAGCCGTATTTTTATCGAAGTAACTATCGATATTTATCTCCACCCAATCACCTGGAAAATTATCTCTTCGACTTAATCTACTTTCTATTTTTGATGGATCATCATGGTAAGCATAATAAGCTACATACAAATTATCATTGTCGTATTTTATCTTAAACTTCGTTTGCTGTTTTGGCTTATCTCCATTATTTGGTTCAAGAACCGTAAAGTCTTCTCCCCATTCTACATCAGCCCATTCGTCATCATTTACCACTCCATCGATAACTGGAGCTTCTGACTGAACTCGATTTGTTGTATATGATTTTCTTTTAAAATCTTGACTCAATAGAGAAGTAAAACAAATAATTAATATGCAGAATGTAACAATTAGCTTTTTCAATTTTGATAGTTTTTCGTGAAAAATAGGATTTTATCTGGTTCTAATAAATAGACTGAATAGTTCGATTTTTTGCACGCAAAATAGAAGTGCAATTTTTTTCTTAAAATGAATCTGGGGGTAAACTTAAATTGTCTTTAGGTCTAAAGACAATTTTAAAAAACGGAAAGATGCAAGCCAATTAAATTTATGCTAGTATTTGTCAAAAGAAAAAAACATCATAATTTCAGAGTCCTTTTAATTTTTTCAAAGGATAACTTCACGTCAAATACCCCATAAAATTAATCATCATCTATATTCGATTGCAACGCATTCGGCGTCCAAGTTTTTTCCAAACCTTCCTGCATATTTTTAAAATGAGTTACGCCTTGATGAATATTTAAAAAATATTTTTGCTCTCCCATTTTCTCGATGATTCCACATTTAGTCGCAAAATCTCTCACCGGCCCAATCATTCCTGAAATATAAAAAGTGATGTTTTTATTATTTAAATATTTTTGCATCTCTTCCAAAGTATGAAATCCAGTACTATCCATATCATGCATACTACTCGCATCGAGTAAAACCATTTTGAGTTTCATTTCCCTTTCATTGACTATTTCTTGAATCGTTTCTTGAAAATAAGCAGCATTGCCAAAATAAAGTTGATCATCAAATCTAATCACCAAAATATCCTCAGGTTCTTTTGCTGATTCAAAACGATCAATATTTCGATAATTAATCGACCCCGGTAATTTCCCCAAAATAGCAATATGCGGTTTGGAGCTTCGAAATAAAACCATACAAATCGATAACACTACTCCTGCCAAAACACCTTCCTCTATTCCAAAAGTCAACGTCGCTATAAATGTCGTCAACATCATATAAAAATCCGAGCGATGCGTCTGCCAAAGATGTTTTGCCTCTTTCCAATCAAATAAACTTTTGACTGATAACAATATAATTGCGGCTAAGATCGCCTTCGGCAAATAGTAAAAAAGAGGAGTCAAAAAAACCAAAGTCATCCCAATTAGGATGGCTGTAAAAATAGATGCAAAACCAGATTGTGCTCCTGCTTCATTATTAACTGCCGAACGAGTAAAACTTCCTGAAGTCGGAATTGATTGAAAAAATGCACCGCCGATTTTTGAAATACCGAGTGCTATTAATTCTTGATTTGCTCGGATTTGGTAATTCCCGTGTTTAGATTGAAGTACTTTTGCAATCGCAATACTTTCGACAATGCAGATAATGGTTACCGTAAAAATGGTAGGAGCCAATATTTGTATTTTCTCCCAAGTCATCTCTGGCATTTGAAAAACAGGTAATCCTTGAGGCACTTCATTTACTATTGCTACACCCATTTTTTCTTCTCCTAAAAAATAAACTAATAAGGTTCCGACAATCACAACTAACAATGCCCCAGGAATGGCTTTATTGATTTTTTTTAAAATTAACATGGTAATGATACTTCCAAAACATAAGATTACCGTCAACCAATTAATCTCAGAAAAATGGTTCATTGCATATTCGACCGTCTCATAAGCATGTGGAAATCTTGGAATATAAATCCCTAACAAATCTTTTAACTGACTAACTGCAATGATAATCGCTGCCGCAGAAGTAAATCCAACGATCACAGGATGTGAAATAAAATTAACCAAAAATCCTAATCGAAATACTCCTAATAACATTTGAGCAATCCCTACCAGTAGTCCAGTCAAAATCACTAATGAAATATATTCAGACGTCATTGGTTCAGCGATTTGGCTGACTCCTGCCAAAACTAAAAGCGCTGAGATAGCCACCGGTCCAATCGAGATTTGACGAGAGGTTCCTAAAATAGCGTATAAAAAAAGTGGAATCAATCCACCGTACAATCCATAAATTGGAGGCATTCCTGCGAGCATTGCATACGCCATTCCTTGAGGGACTAGCATTACTGCTACGGTAATTCCAGCAATAATATCTTTTCTCCAATCTTGAGAAGAATGAGTTGAAAAATTTTCTAAAATTGGAAAAAATGACTTTAAATTCATTTTGCAAAAATAAGAGATTCAAAATAAACTTATGTAATATCAATCACATAAGTATTATTTATTTTCAAATAAAAAAAAGGTTAATCATCCTTCGACAATTAACCTTTTTTAAAAAATTAAAAATGCAATTATATTGTTACAATGTCTCCCTAATTTTTCATTGATTATTTTTATAAAAAAATGTAATAAAGATCACTCCAACCGTTCCGTCAAAATCGAATACATCGTTTTGATTCCATCTATATAATTTCCTACTCGAATATTTTCATTTGGGCTGTGTTGATTATTGTCTCGATTTACCGTCGGAACAGCAACCGCAGGAATACCTAACTGATTGACAAATGGAGAAATTGGAATACTCCCTCCTGCCGTTCTAACTCGAATCGGTGATTTTCCAAAAGCTTTAATCATTGCTTTGTTCAACCATAATCCTACCTCTGAATCAAAATCAGTTCGAAAAGCCAAGTAGGCATTTTTATATGTAAATTGACAAATACGAGGATGCTTCGCTCGCTCTTGCGATGTAGGTTTTCGATCAAGCACGAGATAGCCTTCCTTAACAATGTGTTCACGGATCAAATTAATCAATCGATCAGGATCACTCTCGAGTACTAATCGCACATCAATTTCTGCTACAGCTGAAGAAGGAATAATTGTTCTTTTTTCGGAACCTACCCAACCAGACAACATGCCTCGCACATTTAAGGAAGGGTATTGCAAAGACTCTTGGTAAGTTGGTGCTACTTTATCGCCTGAAGCAATTCCTATTTTTGCATTGAGGTAAGCTTCATCATCAGGAATAGATTTTAAGATTTTCTTTACCTCATCGCTAATTTCAATTCCATCATAATATCCAGGAATCGTCACTCGACCATCCACATCTTTCATACTTGCAATGAGTTGCGATAATCGCACGGCAGGGTTCGGCACCCAATTTCCGTAGTGCCCACTATGCTGCGGAAATACTGGTCCAAAAACTTTTAAGGTAATCGTAGAAATCCCTCTTGCACCAAAAGTCAAGGTAGGTTCATTCGAAGCATGCATCGGCAAATCGAAAATGATAAACATATCTGAATCCAACTGCTTTTTATATTTAGTCACCGCCTTGGGCAACTGAGGAGAACCTAGTTCTTCTTCAAAATCAATAATCACTTTCATATGAAAATTAGGTGATTCCTTTTTGTCTATCATCATATCGATAGCGGTCAAAAACATATTTACTGGTCCCTTCGCATCAGATGCAGCACGAGCAAAAATCCGCCAATCGGGATTTATTTTTTTTCCAAAAAGTGAACTCCAAGCAATCGTTTTCCAACCACCTTCAGGATCTATTTCTTTTAACGTGGCTTCGTAAGGATCTTTTTGAAACCAATGACTTGGATCAACTGGCTGTCCATCGACTTGCAAATAAATCAAAACCGTTTTTGCATTTTTATTCTTACATTTTTTTTCTGCTAACAAAATAGGAACTGTTTCTGTTTCCAATCGAGTGGTGGTAAATCCTCTTTTTGCAAAATGTTTCTCACTCCATTTTATATTGACTTCTAGGTCTTCAGGGAAATTCGCATCGCTAGGCATGGCGAGTAATTCCTTGAGTTGTGGAAAGGATTCTTTCGCATATTTTTCGAAAACACCATCACTCGGAAGTTGAGAAAAAAGAGTTGTTGTGAAGAGTAGAAAACAAAAACTGAGAAGTAAAAAATAAAATTTCATTTTGAATTGGTTTTGTTAAATCATTTAAAACTGAACGTATTCTTCAAGACGAAAAATACAAAAAGAAAAATAGTCCAAAGCAAATCAAAATTTATTTAAATATTTACGAAAAAATATTACACACTTAAACCTCTGTAAATCAACACCTTACGATATCACTTCCTGTTCCCCATTTTTTTTATTTCAAAAAATACTTGCAAAACAGTTTTAATTAATTTTACTTTGTAATTCAAAGTACTTTTAAATATATCAAAAATGAATCAGCAAAAAATAACAACAGGCTTTGTTTTGATCGGTGCGATCCTTTTTCATACTTTTTTTTGGAAAGAAAAAATGGGTGTAAATGTTTTAATATTTACCACTTACATTTTAGGCACTTACTTTTTTATTTTCAATAAAAAGGAGTTGTCGAAAGAAGCCGTTTTGACATCCATTATTACATTGCTCATGGCAACCATGGTGCTCATCAATAATTCGATTTTGAGTATGGTGATGTTTGCTATATCATTTATGTCGATGGTTGGATTTGTCCATCAAAAAGAATTGAAATTCTTTTTTTACGGACCATTCCAAAGTTTACTCCACCTTGAAACTATTCCTAGAAGTTTGTTTGGGAAAAAAGATGAACTCGAACAAACGATGGGTAATTGGAAACGTGGATTAGTCTATGCTCGAATCACCATTTTACCTTTGATCGTCTTGGGCGTTTTTTACACTTTATATTATTCCGCCAATCCAAAATTTGCTAACCTTTCAGATCAAACTTGGGATTTATTTTTCAAATATTTTCATTGGAATATTTCTTTTGAGCGTATTTTATTTTTCCTTTTTGGATTATTTATCGTTGGAGCTGCGATTTGGAAAACAGTTATTCCACATCTGACTCGATTAAATAATTCGCACTCCGAAACGCTTTTTCGAAAAAGAAGAAAAAGAGAAACCCCTAATCTAAATCCAAAAATGCTTTTGCTAAAAAAGGAATTTCAAACAGCGGTGCTGATGATGGGCATGTTAAATATTTTGTTGCTTTTGGTCAATGTGATTGATGTACGATTTGTGTGGTTTGACTTTGAAGAGCAGCCAGCTTACAGTTTGAAAAATTATGTTCATGAAGGCACCTACCTTTTGATCGCTAGTATTATGTTGGCGATGAGTATTATCATTTATTACTTTCGTGGCAACTTAAATTTTTATTCCAAAAATAAAACGCTGCAATATTTTACTTACGCTTGGATTTTTCAAAATGCCATTTTAGCCTACTCGGTGGGCATGCGAAATTTTCGATATATCGAATATCATGGTTTGGCGTACAAAAGAATTGGTGTCGTTATTTTTTTGATCGCAGTTATTTTTGGATTGATTACTATGTTTAAAAAAGTGCAAGAGCAACGAAGTCTTTACTACCTCGTTAATCGAAATGCTTGGGCTGTGTACATCTTGTTATGCTTGGCAAGTTTGGTAAATTGGGATGTAGCAATTACTCGTTATAATATTTTAGCCGAAACAAAAAGACCACTTGATATTGAATTTTTAACTCAAGGTGTCTCGGACAAAAATCTTTTTTTACTCAAAAAATATAATGATGAAATTGTTAAAAAATTGCCGCCTGGCTACACGCAAACTACTTTAAATAAGTTTTATAATAAAAAGAGGAAAAGGATTGAAGAGAAAAAAGATAAGTACACTTGGCTATCCTGGAATTATGCAGATTTTAGAAATGAACAAATGTTGGAAAGATATTAGAATATGAAAACTACCAAGTTTGCTTCAGTTGCTTTTGCACTTCTTTTAAGTTTTGGAATCCATTTTTTGATTTCATGTGATTTTTATAGCAACCCAATTTTCTTCAAAAGATATTTTTTCAAAAGTGTATTCACGACAGGTTTTTATTTTATTATTTCTTTCGTCGCATTTGGGTTTTTCATTTTAGAACCTTATAAAAAACAAGAGGAAGAAATTTCAAATACTAAAACCCTTATTAATTGGCCGTGGCATATTTATTTATCTATTTGGTTATTGCTATTTATCAGTTTAATTGAACTTAGTTTATGGCAATTTATCCCAGATAAAATTACACAAACGAACATTTTATATTCATCTGTAATTTTTATCTGTAAGGGGATACTTTTGATTCCTACACATTTTAAAAATCAGAAACGCGAAAATCCATTTGACCAACTTTGGCTTACTCCGTTATTTTTATTAGAACTGATTTTGTTTTTAGCATCCGTTGGTTTCTTCTATATGCTATCGGATGTTGCGCCAGAATTTGGAGAATAAAAAGCCACTTCCGAAATTTCGGAAGTGGCTCACTTAAATGTAGATTATCAAAAACATTAATATCTCATCAAAGAATCTTAAAATTATTCTTTGATTATTTTTTTAGAAATAATTTTATCCTTGCCTTCTATTTTTAAAACATAAAATCCTTTGGGCAGGTCTTGCAAATTGATTTCCAGAAGATTTTTCTTTTCCAATTCATTGATACGTTTTTCATTTTCAACCTTTTGAAGTTGGAGCATGGCTTGTTGTTTATCTATTTCATTTTCCTTAATTCGATAGGCAAGTCCAAGTCCAAATAATATAATTTCACCCCCTGAAAAATATACATATATAAGATAGTCCGATTGCAAAATGGTTCCAGTCGTAAAATATTTAAAAATTAAAAAGATGACACCTATAAGTAAACTAACAATACCAAAAAACAAAAAATACTTTTTCTTAGTTTTCATTTTCCATAATGGAACCATAAAAATTAAAATAGCTATGACATTAATGATTAATAGATAAATTAAATTTCTAAAATAATCTTCCAACCAATTTCCTAAAAATACTCCATCAAAATAATGATAATAGATTTCTAAAATCATCAAGGCTAAACTTAAATAACCAAGACTCTTAAATATTTTATTCCATGTAGAATAATGTTTATATAATTCTAAATAACTCAACACAAAAAAAAGAAAACTAAATAGTACGATGTAAATAGAAAGAAAAGCTAAATCATAATGATAAATTGGTATGGAAGGAAAATATGATAAAACAAAATCCACTACATCAAATGAATGAGAAGTATATACTAACATACTCAAGCAAAATAATGAATAATAGAAAAAGGCAGATTCCCTCATAAAACTGAATAATCCAATGCTATAGATAAAGATCATGAGTAAAAATCCTACATAAATTAATTCTTGAACAAATGTGTTTTTAAATCCTTTTTGAAGTTGTTCCAAATTTGTAGCATTAATCCTTTTTTTTAATCTACCAATTTTAATCTTATTCTTACTTTCTATTTTTATAAAATAGGTCAAATATTCAGATTCAAGAATTGGCATCTCTACCAACGAATAGTTTCTGAGTAAAAAATATAATCCATTTCTTTTTATGTCCTCTGAAATCCCACGCAAAGCTCCCTGTCTCATTATGTATTTTTCCTTTTTTATATCCCGAATAAAAACCTCGATGGTATCACTTAGTCTCAAAAATGAAAAGTAAAAACGATCTTGAACTTCATATGGATTATACTCATTTTTAAAAGTAATTCTCATCCAATAATCTCCTCCTTTTTCTAAATATTCATCGTCAGTATATTTTTTAAAATTAGATTGGAAAGATGGTAAACCTATCTGTTCAATATTTAGCGCATTTGTATCTTTAAATATTGAAATTCCTTCAGCGCAATTTTGAGCTATTCTTCCACTAAAAGTAAGGGTATCAGCAGTTGCTTGATGACTAACATTTTGTGCTAAAATATTAAAGCTAAAAACATAAAAAAAAGGAAGGAGGAAAATTAATTTAGAATTGATACCATGGAAAAATTGTTTTCTCTTCAGTAAGAAATAATCGTGTTTGCTCTGGTTGTGGGTTTTCATCATTTTCCATTTTTACTTAGAGAGATTCAAGGGAAATATAAATCCTACTGCCATATACATAATAGGTTTAAACGACCTAAGGCATACAGAAAACGGGACTAAAGGCTTACTCCTTTACATAAAATAAATATCGATAAAAATAAAATATGAACTAAGGAAGGCTTTAGAGCGCATTCAGTTATTGTAGATCAAGCATCGTTTTCTCGGTAAAGGCTAAATGGTTTTCATATTTTGGCTTTTTTTTGAGTATAGTTAATTTGGAATTTCTTTTTCTATTATCACTAAATAACGAAAATTTTACTACAATCTCAAAAGTAAGGATGTACTCATCAGTAAAGTGTTTTCTAATAATACTTTGGTGTTTAGACTGAAAGAAGAAGTCATAATATTAAAGGAACAAGTTAAAGGGTTGAAGGATTTACAGAAAAAAAAAAACTTAGAGTCGGTTAGCTCTTTGGAGTTCGAGTGAAATTAGATCATTTTTAGCCATCGGAAATACCGGCCCAATTACTTTTAAATATGCTCCACAAAAAAATAACTGGTGGTATTTCCTAGGCGTTCCTGCATTTTTACTTTTGTTTTTTTTTTCAAAAAAATTAAATCGAGTTGAAAATTGGTAAACCAAATCTGGCTTGTGGATTTCTCACTTGAAGATTCATTACGATTCTGATCTTTTTAAAAAACTGCTTTGACGTCAGCACTCTTTCATTTTTTGAATTTTTCATCTAAAATTATTTATTGGTTAAAAACTAAATACCTTTTTTTAAAATCCACCTCGCTCCTCTCCCACCGTCGCAGGCGGAAACCCAACTTTTGTCAACACCCAAATCAACCCATCCCAAAATCTTATTTTTTCCAAAACAGGATTTAAAAAAATCGTCTGCACACAAAAAAAAGTATCAAAAGGTGCATTGTGATGATGACGATGTTGGTGCTTATTTGGAATGATTTTCCATTTTTGTAACAATGTAATTACGGAACCATTTTGAGATTTAGTTTGATGTGCCCACTTGTGAATAATATTTCCTTGCGAACCATACACCACTAAAAAAACAATTTCCCAATCTAATTTTCCAAAACTCAAAAACCATAACAATAGAATTACAAATCCTAAAACCCACGAACTCCAAGTCAATTGTAGATAACTCCGATTGGTCATATCCATCGGATTTTTGTGATGATTGATGTTTAGGTGAATGACACTTTTGCCAACAATTGGCATCTCCTCTCGTCCATATTGATCGATCCAAAAATGGACAAACCCAGTTACAAAATCGGTCAAGAGAATCAATAAAAATAATTTGATCGCAAACATTAAATAAATCATAGCTAGTCTTTTTTTTAGTGATGAGTTAGAAGTGATGAGTGATGAATTTTGACGAGCAGAACTCATCGTTTATCACTCATAGCTTATCACTATTTTTTGTTAAAAAAATAAACAGCCTAAGCCTGTTTTTGACACAGACTGCCCGAGTTAAAAAATGATTTTTAATTTTTTTTCAAAAAAACAATATTATCTAACAATACATTTACATATTGTGAGCTAAGGTTTTTTCAAAAAGTTTGCGATAAATAAATGTGTATGGAAAATGGAATCTCGTTTGAAAATTTTTAATGATTAGATTCCTTCGTGAAGCATGTTTTTTATAAAAACGTTTCGAGGCGAATAAAACGTTGGTTGTATTTTTAAAATTGTTGAAAAAGTATGCTTTTATTAATGTGGCCTGATAAGAATTACGGTAAACATCTAACTATCAGCAACTTACAAAATAATATATATATGAGCTAATAAAAGATTACTCACCATTTTTCAACGCAGAAATCACTTTATCAATGTCAGGTTGAAAGCCTAAATATTCATCACGATCAACCATTTCTTCGTAGGATTTACTGATCGGAATTTCTTCTGAAGTACCTTTTAAGATCAAAACACTTCCTTTTCGACCGATCACTTTATCTTTTGCAACGATGTAACTTCGGTGGACTTGGATGAATTGATCGCCAGGCAAATGCTCTTTGTAATCGCTCATACTTTTGGAGCCACGATATTTTCGAACTTCGTCATTCGTAAAAATTAAAGGCTCATTTCCATCTCCTTGGAGATAAAGAATATTTTTGAGTTGAATAATTTTATAAGATTTTTTTGTCCCAACTTTTAGCAAATTATTATCCCCACTAATTTCGATGTCTTGCAATTTTTCTTTGAGTTGAACATTCTCTTCTTTGAATCTTTGCTCTCGTCTTTTGATTTTTTCCAATTCTCGAATATACTCCAAAGTCTCTCTTCGAAATAGCAAACCGGTCGCCACCAATTGAGTTCCAAAAATCGTCAACACATTTACCAAGTATCGAAATTTTACTTTCATAAAACCGGGAAAATTATTGTAGATGATATTCATCAACAATGCAAAAATCAAAGCATTGACCAAAACTGCAAAAAGATAAGGAACATAGGATATAAGTGTTCCACCGCTCGGATCAATAATATACCTTTTGAGAACAAACAAATTAAAATAAATCGGCACCATCATAAATAAAGTGTACACCAAACTATTTTTCAAGATGACTAAAAACGCATTAAGTGGTGTCGCTTTTGTCACACCTTCGCCACACTCCAAATTAGTAACAAACTCTAGAAATCCACATTCTGGATTCTCCATCAGATAATACATGTTCAAAAAGTGAAGTGTACAAAATCCAATTGTCAAGAAATAAAATAGCATCCAACTAATTGGATCAGTAAATGATCGTTTGTTGCTGGCAACGATAAAGCGCCAATGTTTGAATTTTGAACTTGAGGTAAGCATATGTTGAAAAGTACGTTGTCTAATTTATTGGTTATCAAATGGATATATATAATATTTATATCACACTATCATTTTCTAGTAATTTTTAAAGATAAATATTCCCTTCCGAAAATCAAATTGGAATCTGTTAATTTTTTCCAAAAAAATACCGACTTTTGAAATATCAGAACGTAAGTAATAATAAAAAATATAACTTAAAAGAAAATGCTACTTCGAATAATCCTTTTTTTCAGTTTTCTATTTTTTGCAAATGTATCGTTTGCTCAATACACAGTCAAGGGGCAAGTCAATATTAATGAAAATTGGCAACCTAAAATTTACATGGCTGCGGTCAATAAATTAAGCGACTACTATCGAACGAGTCCTGACATGATTATCAAATCAGCAGAAATTGATGCGAATGGAAAGTTCATTTTGAAAGGAGATAACTTGCCGAATGAAAAAAGATTTTATCGATTGTATTTGATGAAAAAACAAAACTCAGATTATGATGCTTGTTTGTACGTCGGAGGGGACGATCATAATTTCGTGCACATCTTGTTAGGAAATGGAGAAGAGGTAGAAATTAATGCCGACCCAAATGAAAATGCTCCCTTCGAGAAATATCAAATCGTAGGACAAAAAGAGAATCACTTGATGCGAACTTTGTCGAATATCGTTTATCCTCGTTTTTATTTTCACCGTATAGAATTCCCTACGGAACTTAAATTTTCAGAAGATAAGTTACATACTGATCTGAAAAAATTTGCAGATACTTGTAGTAGTACATTGGTCGCTTTGGCTGCTATTAACAATACTGATTTCGACGAGTATTATGATCAAAATCCAGCCTTTTATCAAGACTTTAAAACTCGTTTAAAAACAGATTTACCTAAGTCGATTTATACTAAAAATTATGATTTAAAAGTGAAATATTATGCGAATGAGGAGACCCTTTTACCAGATTGGGCCAAGTTCCTTTTAGCTTTTCTTTCACTAAGTTTAATTGGTCTTTTCGCCAAATTAAACCAGTACAAAAATCGAATTCAAACTCTTGAAAATCAAAAGATTGCCCCTGTTAAAATCGATACTCCAAAGCCTTCTATAGATGAACTTTTAACTCAAAAAGAAAAAGAGATTCTCCAACTTATCAGCCAAGGAAAATCAAACAAAGAGATTGCTAGTGCTCTCTTTGTTGAATTGAGTACCATCAAAACTCACATCAATAAAATATATTCAAAAATTGGTGCCTCAAATCGAAAAGAAGCACAAACCCTTGCAAAACGGGCATTTCAGCCTAGGGTCTAGTCCTTTTTTCCACCTTAAACTAGCCCTTTTATCCATCCATGTTTTCTTTTTTTTAGATCATTCTGCTGGTACATTTGTACTTGTCAAATAGCTGCTGGTATTCACCGACAGTTAATTTTTTTAATCAGAAAAATTTTAAACATGAAAAATCTACTACTCTTCTCCACCATTGGAATGGTTCTTTTAAGTATCACATTCTTAGGATTCAAAGCTAGTCCAACAACAGAAATTAGTTCTTCAGAAATCAAATGGTATACCCTCGAAGAAGCTCTCGCAGCTCAAGCTAAAAATGATAAAAAGATCTTTATTGATATGTATACCGATTGGTGTAAGTGGTGTAAAGTAATGGATCAAAAAACTTTCACAGACAAAGAAGTTATTCAATATATGAATGAAAACTTCTATGCCGTAAAATTCAATGCAGAACAAAAAGAAGCGATCAACTTTAAAGGAAAAAGATATGAATTTATTCCAACTGGAAGAAGAGGAATTCATGGACTCGCTTTTGAGTTAATGGAAAAATCTGCCAGCTATCCTTCTTTCGTTTTGTTGGATGAAAATTTAAACAGTCTAGGTTCTATCAAAGGATATAAAGCTCCAGTTCCATTTTTGAGTCTATTAAAACATAAGGTTGCGATGTAAATAAAACAACCAAAGATTATCACTAACAATGTATTTGGAAAGCAGGCATTTTCTTTTTTGAGAATGACCTGTTTCTTTTTTTTGATGGAACGCGGATGATGCGGATCGAGCTGATATTAGCTCGATCCGCATCATTCGCGTTCTATCTCACCCTCAATTTCCGTGCATAATAAATCCATTGTATCAAACCTCTCGCTCCCATAAAAATCAACAATGCCGCCCACAATCCATGATTTCCATATCCATTTTTCAATAAGAAATAAAACAAAATATAGATCATCAAAGCCACCAACATCGTATCTCGCATCGCCTTCGAAGCGGTCAATCCAATGTACACTCCATCCCAAATATAACACGGCGTACTGATCACAGGAAACACAATCATCCAAAATAAAAAGGGCAAACTTGCTTCGATCACATTTTCTTTGTCAGTAAATATGTACAATAATTCATTTCCAAAAATCCAATAGGTCAAACTAAATCCAACCGCCAAAATCATCCCCCAAACGAAAGATAAACGAATCGCTTTTTTGAGGTTAGTCTGATCTTTCGCACCTGCATATTTCCCCACCAAACTTTCGCTCGCAAAAGCAAATCCATCAACGCCATAGGACATCCAATTTAAGAATTGTAACAAAATTACGTTGGCTGCTAAAACGGTTTCTCCTGCCACAGAAGATTGACTATAGAAAAAACCAAAAGCAAAAGTGAGACAAAATGTACGAATAAAAATATCTCTATTAATGGTTAAATATTGTTTTAAAGCATCAATTTGTAGCATCGCTTTTTGACTAAATTGAGCAAGGTGAGTTTTGTATTTTCCATAAAAAAGAAAAAACGACAATACGATTCCAGCGTACTGAGCAATGACCGTTCCCCATGCCACACCTGCGACATCCCAGTTTAATATTTTGACAAAAAAGTAACTTAACAATATATTTACAAGATTGACAAAAATGGTAATGATGAGTGGAAAGATGGCATTTTGCATTCCAAAAAACCACCCCATCATCGCAAACAATCCAAGTGTGGCAGGAGCCGCCCAAATTCGGATATAGAAATATTCTTCCACCAAAGGATATTGTTCCGAAGAAATATTCATCAAATAGAAACTCATTTTTCCAAAAGGAATTTGCAAGGAGAAAATCATCACCGCTAAAATTAATGCAACCAAAAGTGCTCGACTTAAAGTCTGCATAATTTCGGAATCATCTTTTTTCCCAAATGCTTGAGCGGTAATCCCAGTTGTTCCCATCCGTAGAAATCCAAAATTCCAATAAATAAAATTAAAGATCATCGCACCAATACCAACTGCTCCAAGATGCAATTCTGACAATCGCCCCATCAGCATCGTATCAACGGTACTCAGCAATGGAATGGAAATATTACTGATGATATTTGGAATGGCGAGGCGGAGGATTTCTTTGTTCACTTTTTTTAATGATAAAGGTTAAATGAAAACTTAACGAATAATATTTGAGCTATTGCAGATACTCAAAGTCAGGTGCAAAATTAAGCGGTATTTTCTAATTTTAATTTATATCCGAAAATTCACCGCAGATTAACTCAGATTATTTTTTTCCAAAAAAAATCTATGGTGAAATCACATTATATTATATGCCTCAAGATTAAAGATAATTTAGTTAAATTTGCGGCAAATTAACGAACTCAGTATCTATGAAAGAGAACCTAAGCAAAATATGGGAAAAGATTAAACACTTCAGTTTGGAAGTGTTTGCCTTTATCACCAGTAAAGTCTTTATCAAAAACTTTGCTGGAGTAATTGGTATGCTGATCGTGCTTTTCTTTTTTACCACGACTTGGTTGAAATGTTATACGAATCATGGCGAAGCAATTCACATGACTAACTATGTTGGAAAAAACTTATTGGATGTAAAAAATGAAGCGAAGAAAAAAGGTTTTCAAATCGTAGTGGATTCAGTTGGAAATACTGAAGGAAATAAAAACTTACCTGCTCTGACCGTGCTCGATCAAGATCCAAAGCCTGATGCTTTGGTAAAAGAAAAACGAACGGTTTATTTGGCCGTAAAAAAAGCAGGTTTTGAATATGCTGAACTTCCTCAGTTGGATGGAAGTAATGAAAGTTTTGATGTTTATAAAAAACAACTGATGCTAAAAGGTATTAATTATACAAGCCTTTACAGAGTGGATAGTCGAGTAGCAAAAAACACTATTTTAGATATCGAATTTAAAGGTCAAAAAATTACCGATCAAGTTCGAGATGGAAAATATGATAAACTTCCAAAATACTCTCAAACACCATTAACAATCGTCATTTCCAAAAAAGGATATGGCAATACCAATGTTCCTAATGTTGTTTGTAAAACATTGAGTGAAGCAAAATTGATTTTAGAAAATAGTAACCTAACCATTAATTTTGAAGCAGATCAAACGGTGGTTGATAAAGACAATGCCTATGTTTGGTTGCAAAATCCTGCAGAAGGTTCGTCTATTCGATTTGGTGAGCAAGTAAGATTACGTTTGACTCAAAATCTTCCAGATGATTGTGATGATGCAATTAATGAATTGGAAGCACCGAGAGATAACGATGAGGACGACGATTCTGGCGAGTAGGTAATTAGGACTTTGATATTTGAGATTCCTAATTACCTGATAAATCTGATTTCCTAATTAACTGATCAACCAATAGATAGATTCTTCCAAAACGCATCTTTTTTCAAGATTCCACTTCTAAATCGACAACAAAGATTTCAATTATGCGTTTTTCCCAAGATAAGTTTATGTTCAGATTGTTTTAAAAAAACTGGACTTAAGAAAATACCATAAACCTTATTCAACTATGCAAAGAATTTACGCTATCGTAATTTTTATAATTACAACAACCATTGCACAAGCCCAAATCAACGAAGTTCCACTCGCCACTAATCCGATTCTCGAAAAACAACATGCGGTCAAAGAACAGCAAATACAATCAATGTTGACTCAGCGAAAAGCGGAATTGTTTCCGACCAATGTGCAGAATCGAGATGTGATTATCAAAAATTGGATTTGTCTACAATCTCAAGATACTTTTATCACTTGTATTGATACGACCAATATTGGAGATTCTACCAGTTTCGAATTAATTGATCTTGGAGATTTAGCTTTTGGAACAGCTAGTTTAGATTCGACTTGTATAATTTATGTGGCAGATGCAGGAGTTGATTTTGGCATTGATAGCATTTCGATGAAAGTATGTAATACTAATAGTGGTGCTTGCGATACAACGATTTATCCAATTTATGTTCATCGTCCTGAAAATACCATTACTCTTCCTACTACCATTTTAAATGCAGAAGATACGATCACAATTTGTGTAGATACGGATGTACTTCCTAGTCCTTATTCTAGCGCAACTTTATTCGGAAATAATCCAATATTTGGAGATGTGTATTCATTTGGAAGTTGTATATTTTATGAAGCCAATCGTTTTTCAGGAAATGATGTTGTCACTTTTGAAATATGTGATGCTTTCTGTGTTTGTGATACTTATGAGATTCCTTTTCTAATTCTTCAAGATACCATTGATCTCCCATTCATGGATGACTTTTCCTATTCGGGACCTTATCCAAATGAAAAATGGGTGGATAGAAATGTGTTTGTGAATAACACAATGTCAATTGATCCCGTATCTGTTGGAGTAGCTACATTTGATGGATTAGATAGAATGGGTAGGGCTTATGGCGGAGGTTATGGCCCTGCTGATTATCTTACTTCAGCATATCTAGAAATGGCTCCTTATAATGTAAATAGTAATTTATGGTTAAGTTTTTATATAGAACCTCAAGGGCTTGCTGATGCACCAGGTGCGAGAGATTCTTTGGTTTTAGAATTTAAAAACTCAGCAGGAGATTGGAATACGATCGATACATTTACAACTTTAAATACTCTGACTACTGATGCTTTTACTTTCCATTCTTATCCTGTAAATCAGAATCAATATTTATTTGATGGTTTCCAATTTAGGTTTACCAATTACACTTTACGAAGTGGAAATTTAGATCATTGGCATTTGGATTATGTACGATTGGTTATTGGTGATGGTGATCCATTTTTGAAAGATATTGCTTTTACCAAAGTTCCTAATCCAATCTTAGAAGAATATACAAGCATGCCTTGGTGGCACTTTATCGAAGACATTGATGGTGAAATTCCGACGGAAGATATGTTTATCGAAGCAGGTTTATACAATCATGAAGACATAACAAATTTAACAGAAAATACTAATAATAATTTAACAGAATTACAAACAGGAACTCAGGTTTATGACTTGGGATTATTGGATGGTTTAGATGGAAATATTCCTCCTGGGCCTGCATTGTTTGATTTTCCAGTTCCAATTGCTGCTACTTATCCAGCCTTTACTGCGTCTTTGAATAGTGATTTTGATGATGATTTAAAATATTTGGAATTTCAAAAAACCTACTCCTTTGAAGTCCCAGAAGAGAATCCAAATTTTAATCCTACCGTTGAAGATAACAACATCGTCACGCACACCACCATCTTTGATAATTACTTTGCTTACGATGATGGTACTGCGGAAAGTGGAATCGAAGCCACTAAGAAGGATGTCCAACTTGCGCTTAAATTTCATGCGAATGTTGCAGACTCTTTGAAGGCTGTTCAGATTAATTTCCCACATATTTTTGCCAATACTTCTACTCAAAATTTCACTTTAAAAGTTTGGATTGGTGAGTTAGACAATACACCTGAGTATGAAGGATTTTTGCAAAAACCACTTTACATTGACAGTTATTTAGATTCCTTAAATGGGTTTACAACTTATGTATTAAAAGATGCCAATACAGGTGAACTGACTCCTTTGGCCATTCCTGCTGGAGATTTTTATGTAGGCTGGCAACAAGTTTCTAATTGCTCCTTGAATGAATGTATCGCAGTCGGAATAGACAAAAGTAAAATAGATGGAATGCAAAATCTTTTCTTTGATGGATTTGGTTTTGGAGTAGATTGGGAAAATGTTGGAACAGCTGATCCGACACTCGAAGGAACCTTGATGATTCGTCCAATGGTCGGCGAAGGAACACCAATGCAAAGTTCTAAAACGGATAAAATAACTCAAAATACACAGTTAAGTATTTTTCCAAATCCAACAACTGGTTTCTTAAATATTGAAATCGAAGGAGGAAATCTTGACCAATTCTCCTACATCTTCTTTGATACAGTTGGAAAAATGCTTGGCGAAAATCGGTTAACGAACCAATTGGATATCAGTCACTTGCAAAACGGAATTTATTTTATCAAAATAAAAAATGATAAAACAAATGAAGTAATTAATCGGAAAATTATTTTAGTAAAATAGGATTAATCGTTTGACGTTTCCGATTTGATTATAAAAAATATTTCAACATAAATAATTAAACGCACTAGAAATGGATATTACAGTTCAAGAATTAAAAGAAAAATTAGATCGAAAAGATGATTTTATTTTTATCGATGTCAGAGAGCCACATGAATATGAAGCATTTAACTTAGGAGCAAAATTGATTCCTGTGGGAAATGTAATGAATTCAATCGATGATTATGAAGGACATGAAAATGATGAAATTATCATCCATTGTCGATCAGGTGCTCGAAGTGGAATGGCACAACAATTATTTCAAGCGAAGGGATATAAGAATGTACGGAATGTACTCGGAGGTGTTCTTGCTTGGCAAGATATGTAATTGATTTAGCTGACCTATTTTGTTTCAATAGAGCTGTTACCGCTTCGAGCGGTAACAGCTCTTCTATTTAAAGTCGATAGTGTAATGTATTCTTTCGTGAAAATCGCTTCGCTCTTTTTTAGGTCAGCTGAAGCAGACCGCCACGTGCAATTTGTTCCTACAAAATAATCCCCTTCAACTCTTCCAATTTCTCAATCGTAAAAGTAGGTGTATTATGTTCGTGCGCCACTTTCCCTTTCAAATTTATCCAACAAGTATCAATTCCATAATTATTCCCACCTCGAATATCTGAACTCAAACTATCCCCAATAATTAATACCTTTTCTTTTTTAGGAAAATCAATTTTCTCAAAAACATAATCAAAAAAACCACGATGAGGTTTCGCCACCCCAATTTCGTCAGAGATCACAATATGTTGAAAATGTTTTTCCAAATCAGTTTTCGCCAATCGTGCTCGCTGAATTTCTTTCAAGCCATTTGTCACCAAAGTCATTTTAAATTGCTCACTCCAATCTTCAATTAAAGGTTTCGCATCTTCCATCCAAAAAATCTTTGCAGACAAATTTTCATGATATCTTTCAGAGAAATGAAGTGGACTTTCAGTTGAACCAATATGTCTTAAAAATCGCTCCATGCGAAGCGTCCGCAATTGGTTTTGAGTAATTTTTCCTTTTTCTAAATCTTCCCAACACCTTTTATTGATCGTATCATATATAAAAAAATGTTCCTCCTTTTCAGGAATTTTAAAATCTACAATCGTTTTTTTAAAAGCAAAAACCATCGCCTGATCAAAATCCAAAATCGTATTATCCAAATCAAAAAGTAGCCAATCGTATTTCATAAATCATGTTATTTTTAGACTAATCTAAAAATATATTTTTGGTTAGTAAAAAATGTTTATCTTTGTCAAAATCATTTTAAAAATAATGGAGCAAGTATACGTTTTTTTTCAAGAAGACATCTTCAATGTCCTAAGTGATTTTTTCAGAATGGACATTGGGTTTCGAGCATTAGCAGCATCTGCGATGGTTGGATTGATGTGCGGAATGTTAGGTTGTTTTATTGTTCTTCGAAATATGGCATTAATTGGAGATGCTTTGTCGCATGCGGTTTTGCCAGGAGTAGTCGTAGCTTTTGTAATTTTTGGAAATACCGCTTTAGGAATTTTCACCGGAGCAGTTATCGCAGGGCTAGTCGCAGCCGTCGGAATTACTTGGCTACAACATAATATCAACACTAAAAATGATGCGGCGATAGGAATTGTTTTTACCGCTATGTTCGCGATGGGAGTCATGGGAATTTCGAGAATCAGCAAGCAAGAAAGTGGTGTTCATGTTCCCGATTTGACTGATTTTTTATTTGGAAATGTGTTGAGTGTTTCGACACAAGATGTGAATTTGACGATTGGAATTATGATCTATGTCGTGTTGAGTATCGTCATTTTTTATCGCTACCTTTTTGCGACAACTTTCCAACCTGTCATCGCTGAGACGATGGGTATTTCTACTAAAGTTATTCACTATTATTTGATGCTTTTATTGTCCGTAGCGGTGGTCGCATCGTTGACTACGGTAGGCGTTATTTTGGTGGTAGCCATGTTGATTACCCCTGCAGCGACCGCTTTATTATTGACAGATCGATTACATTGGGCTGTAGCTATTTCTGGAATTGTGGGTGTACTTTCCACAGTAGTCGGATTTATTTTAGCGGTACTCTTAGATACAACTCCTGGACCTGCCATGACTGTGGTTGCTACATTGTTCTATTTAATCGCAGCACTTTTTGCTCCTAAAAAAGGTTTGGTTTTCCGAACTTTCAGAAAAAGAAAATTGCAACAAAAAATTCAATTAGAAGATACTTTAAAGCAAGCATTAAAACTCCATAGCAAAGAAGAACTCTCCTTCCCTACTCTTTTGGACAAATTAGATTTCAATAAATCTGCTCTTCGAACTCGTCTAAAAACTTTGCAAAGAAATGGTTTTGTAAAAATGGAAAACAACCAAGTCATACTTACTTCTTCTGGTCAAAAAGAAGCGACGAAAATGGTTAGAGCACATCGACTTTGGGAAACTTATTTGGTTCAAGAAATTGGTTTGACGGAAGAACAAATTCATGAAGATGCAGAAAAACTTGAACACCTTTTGACGGAAGAATTATTGGATGAAGTAGATTTGAAATTAGGTTTTCCAACGACTGATCCACACGGTTCTCCGATTCCAAAGAAATTAGGAATTCCTGATTTCCCATTGATCAATTTACCCATTTTACAAAATGCAAAAATAGCGCAACAACAAGTCAACGAACATATTACTGCACAACTTTGGAAATTAGGTTTGTTACCTAACACTACATTTACAATTAAAAAAATAGAAGAAAAATCGGTGGAAGTAGAGATGAATGGAAAAATAATTCGAGTGCCAAAATATCTTGCGAAACAAGTAAATGTTTTATCATAAAAAAAGCTCATTCGATTAATTCCGAATGAGCTTTTTCTAATTTACAAAACCCCATTTTTCTTCAACCACTTCAACCCTTCCCGTTTCGACAACGGCTTCAATTCATTATTTTTTATAAAATCAATTACCGCTTCTGGGTTTTCTTTCGAGTAGTCACGCAAAGCCCAACCTATCCCTTTTTGAATAAAGAACTCATCCGAATTTTTCGCTCTTAAAATATAGTCGAATAACATTTTTTCATCCGTTGGATAATTTTTATATCGTTGAAAAATGATCGCCATGCGTTGCAACCAAATATTATCAGCTGAAATCCATCGTTCTGTAACAGCAGAAATTTGATGTGGAAATCGCATAAAATGCCAACCCACCATTTTCGAAATCCAATCCACCGAATCCCACCAACTATGTGTCAAAATTAGTTCTTCTAAAAATTCGATAAAATCTTCCGCTTCTTTTTTAGTTGCTTTTTCAACCATCTGAATTCCAAAATAATGAATCTCGCGATGTTCCTCATTCAGGCATAAACGAACAAATTTTTTTAATTTTTTATTTTGAAAAACACCTTCTGACTTCATGATCTCCTTCGAGAACTTTACCCAACCTGGAGCTTTCACTCCATAAAATTCAAACTTATTTCGCATGTAATTCATTTGTCCTTCTGCAATCTCAGGATTACCATTTTCTTGGAAGAATGCAATTACTTTTTGTAAATATTCTTTTGGTGAAATCATGGTTATTTGTTTTATAACATAGAAAGCAGTTTCTTCAAAAAAAGGATGGTAACTATTCAGCATGAGAGAAAAGTACGGGCGAATTTATTCGCCTAATGAATCCTATAGCTTAAACTAATAGTGATGGGCGAATGAATTCGCCTGTACTATATCCATGCTGAATAGTAACAAAAGATGTCTATATAAAAGTACATCTAATGCCATTCTTTTCCATTTTCAGTTAAAGAAAATATTGGAGATGTTACCAATTAGAGATTCATCGTTATCATACTTGTTAAACAGGTGTTAACCGAGTGTTAAACACAGTTAAAATTAAAAAGCTAACTATACTTTTTCTATTTTACCATCGAATTGATGTGTAACTATTTTTTAAAAACGAAATATACAGACTAAAACAATCTAAATATGTCTTCCCCTAAAATCCTTATTCCCATTGCCATTATTGCACTACTTGCAGGTGCTTATTTTTTTACTAAAAAAGATGCAACAGCCGAGCAATCTAATGTAATCAAAAAAACCTTAGAGTTAGCTGACTTCACCGTTAAAGCAACTGCAACCGGTGAATTAAAAGCCAAGCGTTCCGAAAAAATTCGTGGCCCTCAAGGTTTACGTCAAGCGAATATTTACCAATTAACTATTTCTGACATGGTAGCCGAAGGGACGATTGTCAAAGAAGGTGATTATGTAGCCAAACTCGATCGGTCAGAATTGGATACTAAACTAAAAGATATCCAAACTGAAATTGAGAAAATCGAAACGCAACTCGCTCAAACTGAAATTGATACAGCCATAGAATTAAGAGGTATTCGAGATCAACTCATCAATCTTAATTTTTCCAAAAAAGAAAAAGAACTCGAAGTCGAGCAAAGTAAATATGAAGCTCCGATGGTCATCCAAAAAGTACAAATCGATTTGGAAAGGACTGCTAGAGATTACAATCAATTATTGAGTAAATATGAATTGACTAAAGAAAAATCAGAAGCCCAAATTTCTGAAATCAATGCTTCCCTCAAACAAAATAATTCCAAAAGAGATCGTTACGCAAAACTCGGTGACGAACTAACCATCAAAGCTCCTAAAAATGGAATGGTCATTTATCATCGAAGTTGGAATGGAAAAGTGGCTACTGGTTCGCAGGTGAGTGTATGGAATCCGATTGTGGCAGAATTACCTGATTTGACTGATATGGTTTCTAAGACTTTTGTCAATGAGGTAGATATTAGTCGAGTTAAAAAAGGACAAGAAGTAAAATTGAAAGTGGATGCATTTCCGGATAACGAGTACACCGGTTCAGTTCTTGAAGTAGCAAATATAGGTGAGCAATTGCGGAATTATGATGCTAAAGTTTTTGAGGTGACGGTGCAAGTAAATGAGATGGATTCTATCCTTCGACCTGCCATGACGACTTCCAATGAAATCGTAACTGACATTTATAACAATGTACTTTCCATTCCTTTGGAGGCGTTACACAGCGACAGTTTGTCTTTTGTTTATCTGGAAAAAGATGGAAGAGTGTATAAGCAAGAAGTGATTACTGGAGTTTCAAATAACGATGAAATTGTGATCGATCATGGTTTGACCGAAGGCGATACTTATTGGTTGTCGATTCCTGACAATGCGCAAGATTTAAAATTTTACCCTGTTGATGAAGGTATAAAAAAGAAGATCAAGCAAAAACAAATTGCAGAACGTGAAAAACGAAAAGCTGCGATGCAAGAGAAATTAAAAAACATGAAGGATGAAAATATTTCGAGCGATTCAGGCGGTGGTGGCGGTGGAATGATTATCATTAATTAAATGATGGTGATGTAGTATTATGGATTCAGGATTTACCCACGGTCATCGAAATCCATAATCATGAATCCTCATTTTTCAATCCTCTAAATCTATCATCGTGCAACGAATTCTATTTAATTTTTACCTCGCCTTGGAAGGCGTTTTTTCCAATCAACTTCGTGCTTTTTTGACCGCCCTCGGAATCATCTTTGGAGTAGCTGCCGTGATTACCATGTTGGCGATTGGAACAGGTGCCAAGCAATCCATTTTGGAACAAATGAAATTGATTGGTACTAATAATATTGTAGTGACTTCCATCATTCCTTCACCCGAAGAAAATGCTCAAGCTGGCAACCAAGAAGAAAAAGTTCCATGGTCTCCAGGATTGACAATGGAGGACTTAAAAGCTATGCTGAAAATCTTACCGACGGTCGATAAAGTTAGTCCTGAAATGGAAATAAAAACGACCATCATTCAATCTGCTAAATTAGAAAAAGCCAAAGCGATTGGAGTAACCAATGCATTTTTCGAACTCAATAATTTAAGTTTATCCGCAGGGCTTTTCTTTCATGAGCAACATATCGAACAAGGGAAACCGGTTTGCATTATTGGAAAAAGTATTCAGAAAAAATTCTTTAGTGATGAAAATCCAATTGGTCAAAAAATCAAATGTGGAAACACTTGGTTAAAAATTATCGGAGTTTTGGAACGTCGAAATGCCTCGAAAGAGAACTTGGAAAGTTTAGGAATTCGAGATTATAATTCAGATGTATACATTCCAATTTCGACTGCTTTGTTGCGATTTAAAAATAGAGCACTCGTCACTCGAAGCGATATCAAACGAGGCGATTGGGATGACGGCGACAACAAAGATGAAAATTACCACCAACTCGACAAGGTGACTTTGAGAGTAACTGATTCTGATAAAATTTTAGCAACACGAGATTTAGTTGGGAAAATTTTAAAGCGAAGACATAAGATTGTCGACTACGAAATTCGAGTTCCTGAAAAAGAATTAGAGGCGCAACAAGACAGTCAAGATACTTGGAATAATGTCTTGGCATTTATTGCGGGCATCTCATTGTTGGTCGGTGGAATTGGAATTATGAATATTATGTTGGCGACGGTGATGGAACGAATTAAAGAAATTGGTGTGCGGCGTTCGCTTGGTGCAAAGCAAAATGATATCGTTTATCAGTTTTTATTTGAAGCGATTTTCATCAGTTTGATTGGTGGAATAATTGGAGTCATTTTAGGTGTGAGTGCTGCTTGGTTTATTGATGCGAATTATGGAATCCCGACGATTATTCCTTTATGGGCGGTGATGTTGTCCTTTGTAGTGGCGGTTTCTGTGGGGATTATTTTCGGAATTTTTCCAGCACAGAAAGCAGCGAGACAAGATCCGATTAAGGCGTTACGAACAGATTAGTACGCCCCTGTCCCCTGAAGGGGAACGAAATATTTATCATTGTTTTAAACTGATTGAGCTAGCTCATTTAATTGATTGAATTTATTATTGTTATGAATAAAATAAATGTTGATTTGAATCGAAAATCTAAAAATTCGCCACAATCTAACTCCCCTTTAGGGACCAGAGGGTTTATTGTTTTTAGTTTTCTCCTTTTTTGTAATTGTATTGTTTTCTCTCAAGCGAAGAAACTAGAATTGAGTCTTTCTGATGTGATCGTTTTGGCACAAAGTGATGCACCAAATGTATTGCTAGCGAAAACTCGATTAGCTACAGACTATTGGAGTTACCAATCTTTTTTGGCGGACTTCAAACCTCAGATTGATTTGAATGCGACTGTTGCTGATTTATCAAGATCACCTGTTGCATTTCTAAATCCTGATGGAACCAGAACATTTTTGAGAACGACTAACTTAAATTCTTCTGTCAATATTAGAGCGAGTCAAACTATCGCTAGAACAGGAGGACAAGTTTTTGCGGGAACAGGATTAGATTATTTATACAATTTCAAATCTGATAATTTACCTAGTTCTTCCAATTATTTTGCGACTCCAATTTTCGTTGGTTTTAGTCAACCATTATTTGGATTTAATGATATGAAATGGAATAAAAAAATCCAACCATTAATTTACAATGAAGCAACTAAAAGATTTGCAGAAGAAACCGAAACGATAGCGAGAGTGACTACTGAATTATTTTTTGATGTTTACATTGCACAAATTAATTTGGAAAGTAGTCAGTTAGATAAAACCAATGCAGACACTTTATATAGTGTGGCGCAAGGTCGATACAGCGTAGGTAGAATCGCAGAAACGGATTTATTGCAAATAGAATTGAGTGTACGAAATGCCGAAGCAGCACTTGCAAATGCATTGTTACAAAACCAAACTAGTACAGAACAACTACGAAATTATTTAGGTATTCGAGAAGCAGTAGAATTCAAATTATCACCGCCTGACGATCTTCCTGACTTTACCGTTGACGCAACTAAAGCGCTAGCAGAAGCTAAGAAAAACCGAAGTAAATCTGTCGAACTGACTCGTCGATTAATGGAAGCAGAAATGCGTTTGGCACAAGCAAAAAGTGAAGCTGGAATTAATGCAAGCGTAACTGGATTGATTGGACTTTCGCAAACGGGTACCTCTTTTAGTGAAGTTTATAAAAATCCTTTAGATCGAGAGGAAGTTGCAATAAGGTTAAATATTCCAATTGCGGATTGGGGAAAAGCGAAAGCTAGGCAAGAAATTGAGAAAGCAAATCGAGAATTTATCACAATGGATGTAGAACAAGAGCGCATCAATTTTGAAAGAGAAGTTTTACTGAATGTGCAACAATTTGATATGATAAAAAATCAAGTAAACCTTGCTTTCCGTGCTTTTGAAATTTCAGAAAAAAGAGAAGACATCACCCGTAAAAGATATTTGATTGGAAAAATTGAAGTGATTGATTTAAATCTTGCGATCCGAGAAAAGAATGAAGCGTTGGCTGCGTATATGAGATCATTGAGGGCTTATTGGACTTCGTATTATCAGTTGAGGAGTTTGACGCTGTATGATTTTGAGAATGGGAAAACGTTGGTGAAACAACCACAATTTTAAATCCCCAACCCCTAAAGGAGAATTTTGACTTTCCTTTCAATTGGGAAACGACTTTCTTTCATTTATTTATTTATTTATTTATTTATGGAAATGCCTTTATAAAAACAAGGGAACTATTTGTAAAAAATAGTTCCCCAATCTTCTTCAAAAGAAGAATGTCAGATCAATTAAAGAAAATATATTTTTGAAGGGAAACCCAAAACTCCCCTTTAGGGGGCGGGGGTTTAACTTATCCTACTCCACACCCTAAACTGCTTCGCATTCTGATCATAAAACAATCTCAACCTTGCATGTTCCGGTCGCTCAAATTGCGGATCATCATCCAAAATCCTAGCAGCAATTTCCCTCGCCGTTTGCAATATACGACCATCTCTAGCCAAGTCCGCAATTCTAAAATTTAAAATCCCACTTTGCTGCGTCCCTTCAATATTTCCAGGACCACGCAATCTCAAATCTGCCTCTGCTATTTCAAAACCATTAGACGTATTCACCATCGTTTGAATTCGCTCGCGACCTTCCGTCGTCAACTTAAAACTCGACATCAAAATACAATAACTTTTATCCGCCCCTCGACCGACTCGACCACGCAACTGATGCAATTGCGACAATCCAAATCGTTCCGTATTTTCAATCACCATCACCGTAGCATTCGGTACATTTACACCTACCTCGATCACCGTGGTGGCAATCATAATTTGTGTTTCCCCTTTGACGAATCGTTCCATTTCAAATTGCTTATCCTTCGCTTTCATTTTTCCATGAACGATACTGATTTGATATTTAGGAATGGGAAATTCTCTCGAAACTACTTCGTAACCTTCCTCCAAATTTTTTAAATCCAACTTCTCCGATTCTTGAATTAAAGGAAAAACCATATACACTTGTCGTCCCAAATGAATCTGCTCTCGCATAAAACCAAAAACTCGCATCCGATGATTTTCTGTTCGATGAACAGTTGTCACTAACTTCCTTCCTGGCGGCAATTCATCAATCACCGACACATCCAAGTCACCATATAAAGTCATCGCCAAAGTCCTCGGAATTGGCGTCGCCGTCATCACCAAAATATGCGGTGGACAAGGTTGGCTTTTCGCCCAAAGCTTCGCTCGTTGCTTTACTCCAAATCGATGTTGCTCATCTGTAATGGCTAAACCTAGATTTTTAAAAACAACAGGGTCTTCAATAAGTGCATGTGTTCCAAGCAAGATATCAATTTCACCAGCCGCTAACTCTTCAAGGAGTTTTACTCGTTTTTTTCCTTTGACCGTTCCAGAAAGAAAACCAACTTTGATATCCAAACCTTCGACATATTCGGTAATTCCAATTTCATGTTGGCGAGCTAATATTTCAGTTGGCGCCATCAGGCAAGCTTGGAATCCATTGTCTATCGCCATCAACATTGACATCAACCCAACCATCGTTTTCCCACTTCCCACATCACCTTGCAACAAGCGATTCATCTGTACTCCAGCTCCTAAATCTTTTCTGATTTCTTTTAAGACTCGTTTTTGCGCCCCTGTCAATTCAAAGGGAAGTTTCTCATTAAAAAACCGATTGAAGCATTCTCCAATTATTGCAAAGACATGACCACGCACGGCATCTTTTCGTCTTCTCCGAATTTGCAACAATCTTAATTGTAAAAAAAACAACTCCTCAAATTTCAATCGACTTATTGCTCGATCAAGGTCTCTTTGATTTTTTGGAAAATGAATATCGGCTAGCGCTTTGAAGTGTGGAGGGAATTTAAATTTCGCTAAAATATAGTCGGGTAAATTTTCAGGTAAATCTGCCGGAGCAATCTTTTCCATCAAAGTCATCATCAATTTTCGACGACCTTTGGCATCCAGACCTTTGGCATTTAATTTATCTGTACTTGGATAAACGGGTGCAAAGGAACTGGCTTTGTCAGCAGTTTCTACATTCAACTCTTCAATCTCAGGATGCGGAATATTCACCTGTCCTCGAAAAGAATTTACTTTTCCATAAACAACATACTCCTTCCCTATCACTAAGTTTTTTTCCAAAAAATAAACTCCCTTAAACCAAACCAATTCGATCACTCCAGTATCATCTCGAAATCGTCCGACCAATCTTTTTGCTCGACCATCACCTTTCGTTTCCAAGCGTCGAAGGACACCTTTGAGTTGCACTGCATTGCTTTCATTATTGATGTCTCGGATCTTGTGAAACTTAGTTTTGTCCACATAACGAAAAGGAAAGTGTCGCAACAAATCACCAAAAGTATGAATACCCAATTCTTTTTTGAGCATATCACCCTTCACCGGACCTACCCCTTTGAGGTATTCGATTGGACTATCTAATGTGTTGCGAAGATTGCTCATACTGGTAAGGCGTTTTTCAAAAATCGCCTATTTTTAATTTATTATGGAAAATCTAACACTTTTGCTTGCAAATTGGTTTTGGAAAACCGATTTACGTCTGCAAATAAAAAGAGGTTTATCGAACTTTCAAAATTGGTTTCCTGTTAGGTTATCAATATCTTTGCGGAAATTAATTTTTTCACCTAAACAACTTGCACGATTGCAGGTTTTTTTATTGAAAAAGAAACTTATGTTTTATCTCAAATTTTGTGGTCAGAGAAAAATCGAATTCAAAAATGACCGAAGGAAATATTGAATTCTATTTTTCTCTGACTTAAAACACAAAATTCGTTATAAAACTCAAATATGATAAATAATGAAAAAAGAAAATAAAAGGCAGCAACAAATGGGCGAATTGGTTCGACGAGAATTTAGCGTGGTGCTGCGAGAGTTGGGTGGTTATATTTATGGACATGAAATCATGGTTACGGTAACTCAAGTGAAAGTAACTGCCGATTTTGGTTTAGCAAAAATTTACCTCAGCATTTTTAATACTGAAAACAAACAAGCGGTTCTTTTGCTGATGGAAAGAGAAACTAGTCGACTAAAAGCTGGGTTAGCTGCTCGGATTCGAAAAAAAGTTCGGCGAATGCCACATGTTGCTTTTTACATTGATGAAACCTTAGATGAAATGTATCGAGTTTCTGATTTGTTTGAGCGATTGGAGAAGGATAATCAGTTGGGAAGTGAAGAGGAGTAAAAGCCTGTCCCCTAAAGGGGGAATGATTTAGTTTGATTCAGTTTTTAATTCTCAGTCATAGTTGATCGCTAAATAATACTTGTGAAAAAAGAAATAAACAGACTTGTTGAAATGTTTCGTGCAGCTGCTCATGGAAAGACATGGCATGGAAAATCTGTTTGGGAAATTTTAGAAAAGATCTCTGCTGAAGAAGCTGCGGCACATCCAATTCCTGAGAGTCACTCCATTTGGGATTATCTTTTACATATTATTAATTGGCGAGAATATGCTGTTCGAACCTTGTTAGATGATGAGCCTTATATCATTGATTTGAATACAGAAAAGGATTGGACTACGATCACAGATTTTTCACAAGAAGCTTGGGAAGCTGCTTTGGAATTGTATAAAAAAAGTACGGATGAATTTTCAGAGGCGGTTAAAACTATTGATGATTCAAAATTAGAAGAGATTGTTCCCGAGCGTAAATTTACTTTTTACACTTTACTCCATGGCGTGATTCAACATGATATTTATCACTCAGGCCAGATTGTTTTGTTGAAAAAAATATTAAAAAATTAATTCTAAAACTAAGAAGGGCTGTTAACGCTTAAAACCCTAACAGCCCTTCTTCACTTTAAAAAACTTAAAGCGTCTTTAGATACTCAATCAAATCTTTCCGGTCTTCCTCCGTCAAATCATCGGCATAAGTATGCCCCTCATTTCCATAACCTTTCAAGGTCGTATCATAAATCAACGAACTTCCACTAATAGACTCAACTGTATATTTCCAACCTACCTTTTCATTATCATATTCCGAAGCTGATGTCCCAAAAGACCTTTTCCATTTTTCGGGACGCTGCGAACTATTCAACAAGTCTTCCAAAGTTGGAATAGAGCCATTGTGTAAATATGGAGCAGTCGCCCAAATTCCATCTAGTGGTGGAGCCATGTATCCATTTTCTGCTTTCAAATAAGCTCTATTTTCGCCTTTGCTAAACCAACTCGTATTATACCAATCCACAAAATAGGAATAAGCAAAATTGCTACTCACCAAATGTGGGTCAGTCCCCACTTCATCAACCGAAACCAATAAATTAGGATATGTTTCATTATCGCCATAAGAACCATGGCACGTCGCACATTTTTCATTAAATAAATTTTCACCTGCCAATACTCTTGTTGCATCAATCACTTCTGGATATTCAGGTGCTTCTAATGAAAAAATATAAGCCAACACATCATCAAAATTATTATCAATTTCTCTTGCCTTCGTAGAATCCGTAGTTGCCAATCCATTGGAAGCAATCATAATTCTAGCAAAATCGCCACGTCCTAATCCACTATAAAACATGGTGTTTTTCTTTTTTAATAACCACCAAGCTGGTACATCCGTAGGAATCACCTCATCGGCAACTGGAAGTTGTGGTTCATCTAACCAAGTTAAGTCATGCTTATTAATATGAGAAGCAAGTGCAACCGCTAATTTATCAGCAGAATTGACTCCACGTACTTCCGTTATTACATCATCAGCAATTGCATGAATTCCTCGACTATATGTTTCATATGCTTCCCATTCAGCAGAAGTCTCTCCATATAAAAGTCTCATCGTCTGATCAACCAAATTAACATTCGTAGCTTGATCAACAGTATAATCTGAAATGGTATTTCCTAATCCCATAACTAATTGCCCATTCAAAGTTTGAGCATGACAGGTAAGACAATTTGAAGTAACTACGCGTTGTCCATTTGGAGCATTTACCGCTGTTTCAGAATATCGGATATTGGCATTATCTCCTTCTCGATTTAGTCGATTTGAACCTTGCCCAGTAAATCCCAAATATAAATCTACCGGTACTCCGCTATCAATATAATCTCCGTAAACTAAATATTGATACCCCGCAGCTGCATCGCCATTTCTCTGACTAGAAGGTGGAATATATTTAAATTTTTCGACGGGTTCTTCAACTATTGGGTCGTCAATAGGCCCAGAAGAAATCGGTGAGTCTTTTTTGCAGGAAGAAAGAAAAACAAAAGTAAATACAACAGTTAAAAAAATGTAATTTTTGGTTCCCATGGATATATTGTTAGAAAGTTTCTTGACAATCGGTAGAGGGAATTTAGGCTGTCACGTTTAAAATTAATCTTAAAAGGGAGGAATGTAAATTAGTAATTGGAGAGATAATAATCAACTGTGACAATACAAATAATTAGCCAAACAGGGGTTTTAAAGAGGTTATTTTAAAAAATACCAAATTAAAGGTAGTTATCAAACATGAATTAATATTAATTCGTAACTAATTGATTTACAGGTAAGTAAGTTGATTTTTTATTTTTCTGGAGTGTTTCCAAAAATAATTCACCCGTTTCCTTTATCGTTTGTTCGATGGGGGTATATTTAAAATTAAATGTGCCAATTGACTTTTGGTTTTCGTAAACCCAAGTTCGAAACGAATTTTCTACCGTTTCTTTGGTCACTATAGCTGAGGAACCTGTGATTTTAGAACGAAGCCATTCCGCTCTCCAAGCCAATGCTCCCAACAGCGGATTCAATGCTATACTTGGACGTTTTTTATTAATCGAATCAGCAATCATTTCGAATACTTTTCGATAACTCACATTCTCTCCGTTGGCAATCACTTTTTCGCCAATCATCTCACTTTCCATTATTTCAATCATCAGGCGACTTACATCTCGAACATCAACAAAGCCAGTTCCACCAACACCATAAAATTTATTGCCTTCATTTATTTTGGAAAAAAAACTAGCCGAACCTTCCTCCCAAAATCCTGCTCCTAAAATAATCGCAGGATTAACAATGCAAGCTCGCAACCCTTCTGCCATTCCTCGCCAAACTTCTTGCTCTGACAAATATTTCGAAATTGCATATTCTGAATTATAATTACTTTTCTCCCACTTCGTTTTTTCAGTAATTACTTTCAATCTTTTTCGTCGACCAAGTGCCGCAATCGAACTGACATGAACCAACTTTTCGATATTATTTTCCAATGCCAAATTCACCACATTTGCGGTGCCTTGAATATTAACCTGATGCATTCTTTTTCGATGCTTGGCTTCAAAAGAAACCATTGCTGCTGAATGATAGATTTGTCCCGCCCCTTCCATCGCTTTTTCCAAACCCTTCACATCTAAAATATCACATTCCACCCATTGAATTTTATCTTCAATCGGTTTCACCAAGTCCATTTTGCTAGTCGCTCTTCGAATTGCAAATATATTGTTATAACCTTTTTGCACCAAGTAACGCAAAAGATAAGAACCCAAAAATCCAGTTCCTCCGGTGACTAATATTTTTTTGTTGACGTCCATATATATTTATGAATATGAAATACTCAACAAAGAATAATCAATTTCCTTATTGAGTGTTCCATATTCATTTTCTCTTTTTATTTTTTCCTTGGTAAATCGCTCCCCCAACAGTATCCCTTCTCGCTCCTGTCACACTCGCCAAACAATTTGGAATATTTTCCAATCTCAACACACCCAAAAGTGCCATCAATATTGCTTCCTTAAATTCAATCGTTTCCTGCTTTGGAATTACAATTTCAAGATCAATTTTTTCCTTAAAGAGTTCTTGCATTCGTTGCATCAAAAATGAATTAAAAACACCGCCACCTGTTGCAAGCATTCGATATTTTCCACCCGTAAGTCCTTCATTTTCAATAACTTGAAGTACTGACAAAACAGTTTGCTCCGCCAATTGTTCAACTGCTGTTCGCATCCGATTTTCAACAGATTCAGGAAACTCCCGATACTTCTTCAAAAGGTTTTGAACCACCCATTGATTGTCCAATGACTTGGGATATTTCTTAGAAAAATAATCTATTGAATTCACTTCTTGTAACAATACATCTACAATTTCTCCACTTGCCGCTATTTTTCCGCCATCATCATAATCTTGATCCGCCAAATTAGCCAAACCATTCAAAACTTGGTTCGCTCCACCAATATCAAATGCAATCATTTTTCCATTGACATTGCAACTAACATTAGCAATACCTCCAATATTTAGATAAAAATCATACCCATCAAAAAGGTATTTATCAGCAGCAGGCGCCAAAGGAGTTCCTTCCCCACCTATTGCAATATCTTGTGTTCTAAAATCTGAAATCACCATCAAACCAGTCGTCGCTGCCAATGCTCCACCATCTCCAATTTGGGCTGTCATTCGCTTATCAGGATGGTGAAAAATAGTGTGACCATGCGAAGCTATTAAATTCGGAAGTATACTGTTACGACTCATAAAATCGATCACTAACTCGCCCATATAATGTCCAAAATAAGCATGCGTTTTAGCATAAACCAACGCACTCTGAGTAGGCAGGTGAGCTAAGCGACTCTGCCACATTTCAGAAAAAGGAACCGTCTCCGCTTTCAATAATTCCCAAGCTGAAATATTTTCATTTTCCACTTCAAATTTACAGAAAGCAATATCCAATCCATCAAGCGAACTACCCGACATCAAACCGATTGCATGGTAAGTTTTAGTAATCATTATTCTTCCGTTTGCTTGCCCAAATGAATTGTGTATTCTGCTGCCGCTTTGATTTGTTCAGGTTTTAAAATTCCTTTAAAAGGAGTCATCATTCCTCGACCATTAGTAATCACTTCAATTCGTTCTTCTAGATTCAAATCCGATTGCGCGAAATCTTTTGCGCCATTAATTCCTAATTTTCCATCTGCACCATGACAGGCCACACAAAATCGTTTGAATGCTTTTCTTCCAATTTTTAATTGATCCACTTGATTTTGATCTGCGCCATTTTTTACACTTGCATTTTTAGTTCCGTCAGCAGATTGTCCACCTCCGCAAGCAAAAAATACCACAGCTATTATAAATGCAAAAACAATTGAGATTCTCATTTTGAAGTCTTTTAATTTTTTATAAAAATATAAAAGCGAAAGTACGATAAATGTTGAAATTTAGAGTTCATGCAGTTTAAAGTTTTCTTTCTAACTTTAGATTTCAAAAAAAAGATTTCAAAAAAATATCATGAGAAAAACTTTCCTTCTTTTCTTTTCACTTTTTATCTGCTTTCAAATGACTGCTCAAAAAAAACGACTCCGTGATTTTGGAATCGAAATCGGAGTTTTATCTACTGGAAAAAACAATACTATTACAGATGTCAAAAATGTTCAAGTTGGACATTTTACTCTCATCAAGGGAGATAGCATACGAACAGGAGCAACTGCTATTTTGCCTCACAATGAAGACATCTTTCAACAAAAGGTTCCAGCTGCTATTTACATTGGAAATGGTTTTGGAAAATTGATGGGCATCAGTCAAGTGGAAGAATTGGGGAATATCGAAACGCCTATTATTTTGACCAATACTTTGAGCGTTCCAACCGCTGCCGATGCGTTGATTGATTACACTATTTTTATCCAAGGAAATAACATCCGTTCCGTCAATCCATTAGTTGGAGAAACTAATGATGCGAGACTTAATGATATTCAAGGAAGGCATTTGCAACGAACTCATATTTTGGAAGCTATCAAAAATGCGAGTTCCGAAAAAGTAAAAGAAGGTAATGTCGGCGCAGGAACTGGAACGGTTTGTTTTGGCTTCAAAGGTGGCATTGGAAGTGCATCTCGAAAACTTCCAAAAAATCTTGGCGGCTACACCGTAGGGGTTTTAGTCCAAACTAATTTTGGTGGTGTCTTACAAATTGATGGCGTTCCCATCGGCAAAGAATTAAATAAATATTACCTCAGAGATAAACTAAATGAATCGCCTGATGGATCATGCATGATTGTCGTGGCAACTGATGCGCCACTCGATGCACGTAATCTCAAACGATTGGCGAAACGTGCTTTTTTAGGTTTGGGAAAAACGGGCGGCATTGCTTCCAATGGAAGTGGCGATTATGTGATTGCGTTTTCTACCGCAAAAGATTTACGCGTTGCATATCAAAGTGATTCGAAATTTGAAAATCAAAAGGTTTTGCGAAATGATGAAATGTCTCCCCTATTTATGGCTGCGAATGAAGCGACAGAAGAAGCGATTCTAAATTCACTTTTTGCAGCAGAAACAATGACTTCAAAAATGAAAGGAAAAGAAAAAATAATTGAAGCGTTGCCAATCAAAAAGGTTTTAGAAATTCTAAAAAAATATAATCGAATTGATGAATCAGAAAAGTAATAATATTGCCATCATCATTCTTGCTGCTGGTTCGTCTTCCCGTTTGGGTCGTCCAAAACAGCTTTTAGAACTCCATGGAAATACATTGTTACAAAATTCTATTAATGCTGCATTGAACATTTCAAAAAATGTAATTGTAGTGTTAGGTGCCAATGAAAAATTGATTCGCTCAACAATTTTAGATTTCCCAATCGAGATATTTTTAAATGAAAATTTTACAGAGGGAATGAGTAGCTCTATTCGAGTCGGAATGTCTGGTTTGGAAAAAGAAAAATATAAAGCTGTTTTAATCATGCTCTGTGATCAACCTTTTGTGGATGCTATTTTATTGAAAAAAATGATTTCAGTTTTTGAAAAGAGTGAATTACCTATTCTTGCTTCCGAGTACGAAGGTAAAGTTGGAGTTCCTGCGATCTTCGATGTTTCTTTTTTCCAAAAATTAAAAACACTCGAAGGGCAAAAGGGAGCTAAAGCATTGATAACAAATAACTTAGAAAGAGTAGAACGGGTTATTTTTGAAAAAGGAAAAATTGATATTGATACAGAGGAGGATTGGAAAAAAATAAAAAACAACTCTCTTAAAGATTAAAATATAGCAGTCTGCTATATTTTATTGCTACAATTCATCTCTCCATTTTAAACCTTCATCCCACTTTTCTGTTACTTCATCGGAAACCTTAAAAACTCTGGAAACTTTTCACCCAAAAAAAGTTTCCATTAGGTAAAAAAGGAATATATTTGTAGTCCGAAACAAAGTAATAGATAAAATTTAATGCAATTAGACAATAGGATACTCACAAAAGCTGAAAGTCTTTTTTTCAAATATGGAATCAAAAGCATCAGCATGGATGACCTATCTAGGGAACTAGGTATCTCCAAAAAGACGTTGTACCAATCTGTGGATAATAAAAAAGATTTGGTCTTGCAGGTTTTTCAAAATCATGCACAAAAAGAGGTGGAAGCAATTATTCATATTCGACAAGAAGCTGCGGATGCAATTGACGAAATGATAGAAGTGGCCAAACATGTCATTCCTACGCTTCGACAAATAACGCCAACGATTCTCTTTGATATGCAAAAGTATTATCGAGAGGTTTGGCAACTCATGCAAGATTTTAATCAACAAGAAATCTTCAAAGTGATCAAAGAGAATATCGAACGAGGCATCGAGGAAGGAATTTATCGAGAAGAATTCCACCCTGAAATCATTGCAAAATTATATGTTGGAAAAACAATGGTCGTGATTGACGAAGATGTTTTCCCACTAAAAAATTACAACAAAGAAAACTTATTTAAAGAACATATTCAATATCATATTCGAGGAATTGCTACCTCGAAAGGTTTGAAATTACTCGAAAAACATTTTAAAAAATTATCATGAGAAACAACTTTATGATGCTCTTGCTTTTGCTGTTCAGTATCTCTGCAAGTGCTCAAAACATCAAATCATTTTCTTTGGATGAAGCTATCACTTATGCACTTAGCAATAGCCTCGACATCAAAAATGCTCAAATTGGAATTGCTGATGCAGACCAATTGATTAATGAAAACAGAGCATTTGGTTTACCTACTGTTTCAGCAGGTTTAGATTATTCCTACTATTTTAAAATACCTGTCTCGTTGGTTCCAGCAGAATTTTTTGGTGGTATGGCAGGAGAATTTGCAGAGGTTGCCTTTGGTACTAAAAATAATTTGACGGCTAACATTTCTGCTCAATCTTTGATCTTCGATTATAGTTATTTAACCGCATTAAAAGCTGCCAGAGCTGCTAAAAATTATGCATTGGAAGATCGGTATAGAACAGAAATGATGGTTAAAAATCAAGTTCGTCAAGCTTACTTGCCTTCTTTGATTTTGGAAGAAAGTAAAAAGACTTTACAGAAAAACATTTCCAATATTGAACGACTATTTTTTGAAACAAAAGAGATGTATAAATCAGGATTTGTGGAACAGTTAGATGTGGACAGATTAGAATTGTCTTTAGCTAATTTGCAAACAGAAGTTGATAATCTCGATCGTCAAAAAGAGTTGGCTTATAATGTTTTAAAATTCACGATGAACTATCCGATGGATCAAGCTATTTCCATTTCAGATAATATTGATCGATTACTAGTCAATGCAGAAGCTGCTGATTTGGAAGGAGAGATTAATTATTCATCTCGTCCAGAATATCGTGTTTCTCAAGTAGGTAAAACATTGCAAGAACTCAATGTTGATTATATGAAATCTACTTACTATCCAAGTCTTGCGGGATTCGCTCAATATCAACAAGTAGGACAAGGGGATAATTTATTTAAAAATCCTAACTGGTCAGATGTTGGAATTGTTGGTTTAAAATTGAATGTGCCTATCTATAGCGGTGGAGCAAAAAAAGCAAAATTGAATCGAGCAAAACTAGATTTGGAAAAAGCAAATAATCAAATCAAGTCTTTGGAAAGAGTGATTTGGATGGAAATAGGTAATGCAAGAATTGCTTATAACAATGCACTTCAACGTGTTGCTGATCAGCAAAAAAACTTGGATTTAGCACAACGAATTTATGATACAACACAAATAAAATATAAGGAAGGCGTCGGCTCAAGTTTGGAAATCACCCAAGCGGAGCAAGCACTTTTCCAATCGCAACAAAATGTTATTCAAGCGAGATATGAACTTTTGTTAGCAAAAGTGGATTTGGATAAAGCACTAGGGAAGTAAAACCCCTGTCCCCTAAAGGGGAACGAAAAAATAAACTTTAGGGAAAACTAAAAGAAGTTTTCTTTTTAAATAAAAATAATATTCTAACAATACTCCTTCCTCAATGGGAAAACGAAAGTAGATAAATACAACTATTCGTTCTCCCCTTTAGAGGCCAAGGGGTTAAACTTTTTTTACAATGAAATACATTCTAAACATACTCATCCTTGCAAGTCTATTGTTAGCATCTTGCCAACAAGCTGAAGAAATCCCAACTGACTTAAAAGGGAAAAAAACTTATCTCAAAACGAAGCAAACTGAGTTGAGAGATTTGCAAAAAGAAATTGCAAAACTTGAAACTGAAATTGAAGCAATCGATCCTGATGCTAAAAAAGAAAAACCTCGAACGCTAGTAACTACTCAAAATGTGGAACGAACTAACTTTAATCGATTCATCGAATTGCAAGCGGCAATCGAAGCAGAAGATATGGTGGCGGCTAGTAGCGAAACTGGCGGACGAATTACTTCCCTCAAAGTGAAGGAAGGACAATATGTAAAACGAGGTCAACTGATCGCTACAACGGATTTGGAACAAGTCAATAAATCTATTGCTGAAATTGAAAAAACATTGGAATTAGCTGTTGATGTTTTTAACCGACAAAAAAGATTGTGGGATCAAAACATTGGTTCTGAAATTCAATTTTTGCAAGCGAAAAATAGTAAAGAACGTTTGGAAAAAAGTTTGGAAACTGTTCAATATCAATTGACGAAAGGAAATGTTTACGCGCCTAAAAGTGGTGTGATCGAAATGGTCATTGCAAAAGCTGGCGAGATGGCTGGACCTGGTTCTCCTATCGTTCAAATTTTAAATACCAGTAAAGTAAAGGTGGCGGCGAATGTTCCTGAAAAGTTTTTGAGAAATGTCAAACAAGGCGAAATGATGTCTATCGAAATTCCTGCTTTGGATATAAAAACACAGGGAAGAGTAACTATGCTTGGACGAACAATTAATCCAGCCAACAGAACTTTTAAAGTGGAAGTCAACTTGTCCAATCCAAAAGGTTTACTCAAACCAAACTTACTTGCGAATATGTTGTTGAATGATTTTTCTGCAAAGGATGTGATTACTGTTCCTTTGGAATTGGTGCAGCAAGAAGTGAGTGGAAAGGATTATGTTTTTGTCAAAAAGGATGGAGCAGATGGAGCAATGGCTGAGAAGTTTTATGTCACGACAGGCGAAAGTTATGATGGCAACATCATCATTGAAGAAGGCTTGAAAGGAGGCGAAGAATTGATCGTAACGGGTGCCAGAGGAATGGCAAATAATACTTTGATCAAAGTGCAAAAATAATAATTTTCACTTTTTCGCCTAGGTATCGGGTACATTTAAGGTGGTATCCGATACCTAGCTAAATTTGAATTAAAAAAAAGAAAATGTCCAACAAAACAATAGATAAAGTAAAACAAGGATTGCGGGAATTTGGGTTGACTACTTTCGCAGTCGATAATCGAACGAGTGTCTTTGTGCTCACGTTTATGATTATGATTTTTGGAGCTTCGATGTACAACAGTATGCCGAAGGAAGCCTACCCTGAAATCTCTATGCCCAACATTTTTATCAATACCGTTTACCCTGGAAACTCGGCGAAGGATATTGAAAACTTAGTGACACGACCGATTGAAAAAGAGCTGGGAAGTATCTCAGAAATCAAAGAATTGACATCTTCTTCCGCACAAGATTTTTCTATCATCATTGCGGAATTCGGAATGGATGTCGATGTGGAAGAGGCGTTGCAAAAAGTAAAAGATGCAGTCGATAAAGCTAAAGCAGAATTGCCAAAAGATTTACCTTCTGAACCAGATATTTCTGATTTCAATTTTTCAGAAATGCCCGTGATGTCGGTGAATATTTCTGGAAGCTATCCGAACGAACAACTTCGAAATTATGCAGAATATTTACAAGACAAAATCGAAGACATTTCTGAAATCCAAGCAGTCAACTTAAAAGGTGCGCTTGATCGAGAAATGAAAATCGAAGTTGATCTTCCTCGAATGGAATCCATGAAAGTAAGTTTTATGGACATCGAGAATGCCGTAAAATCTGAAAATATGAACATGTCTGGAGGAGAAATTTTGACCAATGGATTTCGACGTTCGATTCGGGTTTTGGGAGAATTCAAAAATGCAAAGGAGTTGGAAAACATGATTGTCAAAAATGAAAACAATGCGCCAATTTTCCTTCGGGATATTGCCTCTGTTTCTTTTGGCGATAAAGAAAAAACAAGTATCGCACGTTCTGATAAGTTGCCAGTTATTTCACTAGATGTCATCAAACGAAGTGGCGAAAATTTGTTAGTCGCATCTGATAAAATTAAAGAAGAAGTTGACTTAGCGATCAAAGAAATTTTTCCAAAAGACATTAACGTTTCTATTTTTAATGACATGAGTACACAGACTAGACTCATGGTTTCCAACTTGGAAAACAGTATTATCTCAGGAGTCATTTTAGTGGTTTTGGTTTTGTTATTTTTCCTTGGATTACGGAATGCGATGTTTGTTGGATTAGCGATTCCATTGTCGATGTTGATGGGAATTATGATTATGAATATCATGGGTTTCACGATGAACATGGTTGTACTTTTCTCACTCATACTTGCCCTCGGAATGCTGGTGGATAATGCGATTGTAGTGGTGGAGAATATCTATAACTATATGCAAGAAGGTTACTCAGGTATCGAAGCTGCGAAGCATGGAACAGGAGAAGTTGCCTTGCCTATTATCGCTTCGACATTGACCACTTTAGCAGCCTTTGTTCCTTTAGCATTTTGGCCTGGACTGATGGGAAGTTTTATGGGTTACTTGCCGAAGACTTTGATTATTGTTTTGTCTTCATCGTTATTTGTAGCCTTGGTGATTAATCCAGTTTTGACTTCTGTATTTATGAAAGTGGATGAGAAAGCTGATGACTCAAATGTCCGAGCAAGAAAGGTGAGGAATATATTAATTGGTGCATTAATTATGTTAGCAATTGCGGTGCTGGGACATTTCTCAGAAACCTTTTGGGTGAGAAATTTATTTACGATGGCAGCTGGAATTACCTTGCTTAATTTCTTTGCACTACGACCGATGTCATTTGTTTTCCAAAATTCAGTTTTACCAAAACTAGAAGATGGGTACAATTGGTTTATTGGAAAAGTGCTATATAAGTTTGCTCCAATTTTCATCTTCCTTGGTACTTTTGCTTTACTCATTTTTTCTATTTCTCTGTTAGGAGCCAATATGCCAAAAATGATTCCTTTCCCTGAAGCAGATCCATTGTACGTCAATGCATTTATCGAACTTCCAATGGGAAAAGATATTGAAGTGACCAATCAGGTTTTAACGGAATTAGAGGAAAAGGTAAATGTGGCGATGGAAAAATACGAACCGATTATTGAAGCGAGTTTATTGCAAATTGGAGAAAACACTAGTGATCCAAATGCTGGTCCAAGTTTCGGAACTTCACCGCACAAAGCAAGAATTACCGTTTCATTTGTTCCTTCTCAAGATCGTAATGGGTTGTCAACAGTAGAAGCAATGAGCGATATTCGGAAAGCTGTTCAAGGTGTTCCGGGTATTCAAATAGTTGTAGACCGAGAACAATCTGGCCCACCACAAGGGAAGCCAGTTGACATTCAACTGACCGGTGAAAATGTAGATACCTTAGCTCAACTTTCAGAAGACTTGATTGCCTTTATCAAAAGTAAAAATATCTCTGGAATTGAAGAATTAAAAGCAAGTGTCAAAATTGGAAAACCAGAAATGGAAATTTCCATTGATCGAGAAGCTGCTCGAACTTATCAGATTTCGACTTTCAATATTGCTGATGCGATTCGTACTTCAGTTTTTGGAAAAGAGGTTTCCACCTTCAAAGTAGGAGAAGATGAATATCCAATTAATTTGAGATTGGCAGAAGAGTATCGATATGACAAAGAAGATATTTTAAATCAAAGAATTACTTTCCGAAATCCTGCGAATGGAAAAATTGCACAAGTGCCAATTTCAACAGTTGCAGATATAAAATTTACGTCGAGTTATGATTTAATTAATCGAAAAGATCAAGAACGTAACATTGGAATTACATCAAATATTTTGGATGGATACAATGGAGATGAAATTGTTCAAGACCTTAAAAACTTACTCGAAGATTACCCAATGCCCGTAGGTTATCAATATGCCTTTGGTGGACAACAAGAAGAGATGGCTAAAGAAATGGCGTTTTTAAGTGGTGCATTTTCAATTGCCTTATTTGCTATATTCTTAATTTTGGTGGCGCAATTTAATAGTATAGTTTCGCCATTTATCATTATCCTTTCGGTGGTATTTAGTACCATTGGAGTTTTCTTAGGGTATGTATTTACAGGTATGGATATCGTCGTAGTGATGACTGGTGTTGGAATTATTTCGCTGGCAGGAATTGTTGTAAATAATGCTATCGTACTCGTCGATTATATTAATCTGGTCATCAAAAGGAAACGAGAGGAATTAGGTTTTGAGAAAATGAGTCAACTGACTAAACAGCAAGTCAAAGCTGCGATTATCGAAGGTGGTGGTCGTCGTTTACGTCCAGTTTTGTTGACTGCGATTACAACTGTTTTAGGATTAATTCCATTGGCGATTGGTTTGAATATTAATTTCTTTACGTTGATTTCTGATCTTGATCCACAATATTTTGTGGGTGGTGACAATGCACAATTTTGGGGAACGATGGCATGGACGGTGATCTATGGATTGGTGTTCGCTACGTTTTTAACTTTAGTGGTTGTACCAGTAATGTATTGGTTAGCATATCGAGGATTGATGTTGATTAATAGAAAATAGAACAAAATTAGTTTAATAAAAAAGCCTTCGAAGTTTATTACTTCGAAGGCTTTTGTTTTGTGTAACAACTATAATTTAAAAAATAAAATCCCCATTTTTGATCTTCGAATTAAAACGCTAATTTTATTACAAGATGAAAAATGAAATTCCCCAAGTTCCTTTTCAGAAGCAAGAAGCGGATGGATTAGAATTTGAAATCTTTCCACTTCAAGAATTACATCAAAGAGATCAAGGTCTCCTAGATCATTCTATTTCTCTTCCTCACCGCGTAAATTTTTCGCTCATCATATTTATTACCAAAGGAAAAGGGAATCATTTTATTGATTTTAAAAAATATTCTTTTCAAAAAGGAAGCATCATTTTTATCGCCAAAGAACAAGTTCAATCCTTTGATTTAAAATCAGACACCGAAGGTTTTATTATTTTATTTACAGAAAATTTCATCTGGAATACGGTTGACTTTTCTAAGTCGCTCAACTATTCAATGTTATATAATTATCATTCTAAATCTCCTATACTAAATCCAAAGGATATACCTGACAGCGGATTCTTTTCCATCATTGATGAAATTAATACAGAATATTCCTATCCTGATACTTTTGCAAAAGAAGAAATTATCAGCTCTTTAATGAACTTCTTATTCCTTAAGGCGGAACGAATCTTTAGAAAAGATTTAGACTCAAAAAGAGAAAAAAAATTAGCTAAGCCATTTAGTACTTTTAGAAACTTACTAATCAAAAACTATCAAAGCACTAGAAATGCTAGCGATTATGCTCAAATGATGAATATTTCTTACAAGCATTTAAATGATATTTGCAAAGCGGTTTTAGGGCAAACTGCTAAAGAATTTATTGACAAATATTTAATTCTAGAAACCAAACGGCATTTGGCTAGTTCGAATATTTCTATAAAAGAATTAACCTTTCAAATGGGGTTTGATGAACCCACCAACTTTATCAAATTTTTTAAAAGACATACTCACCAGACTCCTTCCCAATTCAAAAAACTTTACAAAAAGTAAAAAGGTTAGACATTTACCATTTTTAAAATAAGATTAACCTATTCTCCCCACCGAGGATACCCCACCTTTGTATTATCAATTATCAAACAAAACAAATTTTCAAAACATGAGAAGTTTAATCTTATTCATTGCCACAGCTACCCTATTTATGATGAGTTGTGGAAATAATCAATCTAATATTTCTAACCAAAAAAATGATAAAAAAATGAGTTCAACAACAGAATTATCAAACAAACAAAAAGCAGTCGCTGTTTTAGAAAGTCTTGAAAATGGAGATAAAACTCCAATCAGTTACATCAACCCAAATAAATATATTCAACATAATTTAGCAGTTGGAGATGGATTGGCAGGGTTTGGTGCAGTTTTACAGCATGCCCCTGAAGGTGGTTTCAAAGCAAAAGTAGTTCGAGCATTCGAAGATGGTGATTTTGTTTTTACTCACACTATTTATGATTTCTTCGGTCCAAAAATTGGATTCGATTTATTCCGATTTGAAGGTGGATTAATTGTGGAACATTGGGATAACTTAGGGGAAATTACACCAGCTAACCCTAGTGGTCGTACTCAAGTTGATGGCGCAACTACTCTTCAAGATTTAGACAAAACTGATACAAATAAATCATTCGTAAAAGATTTTCTCGTAACGGTTTTAAAGAATGGTGAATTTGATAAATTAGGAAACTACTTCGATGGCGACAATTACATTCAACATAATTCTGCGATTGGTGATGGCCTTTCTGGTTTGGGAAAAGCATTGGAAGAAATGGGCAAAGCTGGTATCACAATGGAATACCATAAAATTCACAAAGTAGTTGGTGAAGGGAATTTTGTACTCACAGTTTCTGAAGGAAAATTTGGTGGACAACCAACTTCGTTCTATGATTTATTTAGAATTGAAAATGGAAAAATTATTGAGCATTGGGATATTATTGAAACCATTGCTCCTAAATCTGAATGGAAAAATAATAATGGAAAATTTTAATTGAGACCTTATAAAATTAAAAAAACCTCGAAGTAAATTACTTCGAGGTTTTTTCTTTAAATCAAAACAGTTCTTCTCTCAAAAATAATCGATTCTTCAATCCCCTCACTTCTACCATCACCTTTGGCTGCTTGCCTGACCAATCAATTTTAAACACTCCAAAGTTTTTTTCGATGACTAAGTCCCCTACTCGATATTGATTCGCCTCTTTTCTTTTTTCTTTCCAAGTATGAGTCAACCCACTCGATGTAATTTCAAAAAGTGGATTTTCTAAACCTACCAATGTCGTTCTAGAAAGTTCAGCCATATGTCGATCGCCACTCACTAAAATAGGCATTGCAGGTTTTACTTTTTGTAAAAGTTCAAATAGACGTGCTCTTGATTTTGGGAAATTACCCCATTTTTCGAATCGGTGTTCTTTGGCGATAATTTGATACCCGCTAGCAATGATATTAATTTGAGCATCACTATTTTCCAATTCTTTTTCGAGCCAAGCCCATTGTGCTTCACCTAAAACATCTCCATCATGATTCGGCAAATATTTTTTATTCCTACCGCTCGTTCGTTCCACAGGATCTCTAAAAAACCGAGTATCCAACAAAATGATTTTTACTTTTTTTCCACTTTCTCCAAAAACGTAAGATTGGTAAATCCCTTCTCGATTTCGCACCGAAGCATTTTTAGGCACATCCAAAAAATCTAACATCAGTCTCTTACTTTCTCTTTTCATTGGATATTCTTTCCCTGCATCATTCCATCCAAAATCATGATCATCCCAAATTCCAACCACAGGTGAACATGCCAACAATCGACGATAATCAATATTGTTTTTCACAACAGAATATTTATCAGCCATCACTTGCATATTTTTTGTGTCGGCATAAATAATATCACCTAGCCAAATCCACAAATCAGGTTTATTGACCACAACATTTTTCCACATTTCTTGACTTTTACTTTGGTTATTGCAAGAGCCGAAAGCGATCGTTTGAAGGGTATTTTTAGTATCTAATTTTCGTGCGGTGTTCGCAAATTTTGGATCTACTTTTATATCTTGAGCACATGCTGTGATTAAAAATAAAAACCCGAAAAAGAAGATGGATATTTTTTTCATAGAGAATAATTGATTTTTTTGAATGGGCAATTTTGATTTTTTACATAGTAAAAACCCGCCTAATATCTAGCGGCTAAATTAACATAAAAAAATAAAATGTTACTTCTCATTTTTATCACGTATAAATAAGGGAACATATTAAAACAAAATCATTTACTATTTCAATCAACAAATCAACTTACGAATGTTAATTGTTTTCATAAAAAACAATTAAACATTCATTACATTCGACCTCTCTACTCAAATTATCTTTCCCAAAGAACAGTTCTCAACTTGTAATATTATTACTTATTTTATAATTCATGAGATTATTATCAAATAGATATTTTCTCAAACAAAACCTTAATAAAAATGGCAATTAATTTATTAGACATGCTAAAAGGCCAGATTGGTGATGCTGTATTATCACAAGCTGGAAGTTTTTTAGGCGCTGATAATTCAGGTGTAAAATCTGCAATGGGCGCAGCCCTGCCTTCTATTCTTGGAAGTATGATCGCATCAGGATCTACTAATCAAGGATCAAAAGGATTGATAGATATGATCACCAAAGGAGGACACGATGGAAGTGTTTTCGATAATCTAGGAAGTGTACTTGGAGGTGGTGATACAACTAGTGGGTTCTTAAATTCAGGAAGCGGTATTCTTAAATCTTTGATGGGAAACAAACTTGGTTCCGTTGTAGATATTATCTCTTCAGTAAGTGGTCTTAACAAAGGATCTTCTTCTTCCATCATGAGTATGGCCGCACCATTAGTTATGGGTATGGTTGGAAAATATGTCAAAAGTAAAGCACTCGATGCAATGGGCTTGAGTAAGTTTTTAGGTTCTCAAAGTAAAAACGTGGCTAGTGCACTTCCTGCTGGAATGGGCAGCCTTTTAGGTTTTAATACTTCAGGAATGGGAGACAGAGTAGAAACTGCTGCTAATAACGCTCGGACAACTGTTACAGAAACTGCCAATGAAGGTAGTGGACTTTTGAAGCGAGTACTTCCATTATTGCTTTTACTTGGATTAGCATTCTTTGGATGGAACTGGTTCTCCAATAGTAAAGCTGGGGAAATGGTTGGTGATGCTGCGGCAACTGTTGGTGAAACAGTAGGAGATGCTGCTTCGACAGTAGGAGATGCTGCGGCAACTGTTGGAAATGCTGTAGGTGATGCTGCTAATGCTGCTGGAGAAACAGTAGGAGATGCTGCTGCAACTGTTGGTGGTGCGGTAGGTGATGCTGCTTCAACTGTTGGCGGTGCTGTGGGTGATGCTGCTAATGCTGCTGGAGAAATGGCAAGTGATGCTGCTAGTGCAATTGCTTCTAAAGCTAAAGAAGCTTTGGCAGGAGTAACTTTTGCTGCAGGTTCTGTTGGGGAGAAATTCAGTAGTTTCTTGGCAAGTGACAGAAGTGGAGAAAGTACTTTCCGTTTTAACAATTTGACTTTCGCAAGTGGTTCAGCTGCTATTAAGGATATGGCTGAAGTAGATAATTTAGCAAAAGTATTGAATGCTTATTCTAACATCAATATCGAAGTTGGAGGTCATACAGATAGCTCTGGATCTGCTGATAAAAACTTAGCACTTTCTCAAGCTCGAGCAGAAGCTGTAAAAGCTCAATTAGTTGCTCAAGGTGTAAATGCAAGTAGAATCTCAGCTAAAGGTTATGGTTCAACTTCACCAACTACTGCTAATGGTGCTGATGCTGCAAATCGAAGAGTAGAGATTACAATAGCGAAGTAATAAAAGATGTCTTTCAAGATGTTTATTTAACGTCTTGATTTTCATGAGGTTTATTCATAGAGCTGGAATCAATGATTCCAGCTCTTTTTTTTTGAAAAAATAAGTCCTTCCAGTTTCTAAAAAACTGGAAGGACTTATGATTAGTTATTTTCTAAAAGGCTTAAGTAATTGAATCTAACAAATGCGAATTCTTAAGATTTACTTTTATTAAAACCTAATAAATAATAAACCGCAACTCCTACCAATAGTACTACTAGTCCTGCCAATGCTTGCTCCATCGTATCTTTTCCAAACAATGTACTTACAACAAACGAAAAAGAAAGCAACACAAATATTAAAGGTACAATTGGATAACCCCAAGCCTTCACAGGTCGTTCTGCATCTTTTCTATTTTTCCGAAAAATAAAAATACTCACCCCTGCCAACATCATAAATGCAATATCCATAAACACCACATAATTAATTAATTTTCCAAAACTTCCCCAAAGTAAAATTAAGACACATGCCCAAACCATTTGGAGTAACATTGCATAAATGGGTGTTTTATATTTGGGATGAATGTAGGCTAGTTTTTCAAAAAATACTCCATCCTTTGCCATAGCAAAATAGATGCGAGGTGCAGTCATCGTATAAATCCCAATCGTTCCAAAAATCGAAATGGCTATCGCGATTGCAACCATTTCTCCTCCAAACGAAATAGAATCAACTGAAGCGATTGCATCACTCGCTACTTTTTTGGAAGCCTCTATTGCTTCTAATGGCAAGAGATACATCAATGCAAAATTGAACATTACATAAATCGCAATAATAACCGTCACTCCGATCACCATTGCTCTCGGAACAGTTCGTTTGGCATCTATCGTTTCACTTGCCAAATAGCTGGCGTGATGCCAACCGCCTATTGCAAAAAACACTCCCGTCAAGCCAGCAAACATCATCGCGACTAAATTATCAGGTGCTCCTTCCATCGTGAAATTTAACGTGATCTCAGGATCTCTAGATAAAAACCCTACTGCAATGATGGCTATAATTGCAATTAATTTCAGACCTGTAAATACATTAGCAAAAATTTGAGTGATGTTGACTCCGATAATATTGATTAAGGTAAGCACCACTATAACCACAATGGACAATATGCTTCGCTCCATATCTGACATTTCAAAAAAGATTTCCATATAGTTGGAAAATGCTGTTGCTAATGCAGCTAATGCACCTGTAGTAATCACTAATAAAATAACCCATCCATATAAGAACCCTACTAGTCGCCCGTAAGCTTCCCTTAAAAAAACATAAACTCCTCCTGCTTTCGGAAACATTCCTCCTAATTCAGAAAATGTTAACGCTCCCGTCAATGCAACGATTCCACCAAGTACCCAAACTAAAATAATCAATAAATGATTATCTAAGTATCCTGCAATTTCAGATGGTGTTCTAAAAATTCCTGCTCCGATAACTGCTCCAATGACGATCATTGTTAAGCCGTAGAGGTTGAGTTCTTTTTTTAGTTTGCTCATTTGTTTCATTTAATTAAAATCAGATTTAATAAAGCCTTTCTCCCATTTTTGGAGATTTCAAATCTAGCCAAAATATATGAATCGGTTCTTCCTCTTCTTTTTTCCCATTCATGTTTTCATCTAGTTTTGCAAATACATACATGACATCATTTTCTCCATCATACTCAGAACTCATCACCGAATAATTCAACGGAACTAATGGTGACTTATTCAATCCATCCATATCAAAGTGATAAAATCGTCTTAAGTCATTTCTATTGATCAGACTATCTTGATTTGTATCTTCATCAAAAACTGAAACCATATAATAATCTCTATTGATCGGTTGCCCTTTCAATGAATCTTGTTTCAAACAAGGATAATATAGCGTGTTGACTAAAACCGGTTTTTCAAAAAGATTATTTTTCTCTTTTGTTTTGAAATCATAATGTGATACATTCATCATATTATATCCAGATACCGCTTCAATCCCAGGCATAAAAAATTGATACTTTTTCACTCGGGTACTTGAGCCATAGCCATCATAAGCATCATCATCATCATAACTATATGAATAGTCCCGAAGAAAATTATTAGTCCCTGTATAATACGCCTCCGTTCTTGTGTTATAATTTATTTTATAAACTGTTACCAATCTATGATCAGTATTGCCTGTTAGTAAAACATTACTGGGCCTTGTTCGCAATTCTTTTTTTGCTTGAGTTAGATTCCCATTTTCTTCTGATTCAATTTGATCAAGTGAAATTCCATTTTGCTTTTTCAAATCATTATTGTTACAAGAACTTAATAAATTTAAAAAAATCAGGCTTATAAAAATTATTCTCATACGTTGCGTTTAGTTTTTCAATTAAAAATAATCATTTATTTTGGTTCGTAAATTTTCTCCAAAATCGGATTCAATTGTTCCCTCCATCCTTCGTAACCTTTCGCATTCATATGCAATCCGTCTTCTACAAAAATATCTTTTTTCACTTCTCCATTTTTTTCCAACATCGAAATACTCGCATCCATGTATTCTATTTTTGGATTTTCATCTACAAAATTTTTGATCAGTTTTTCTCCCGCTTGATATTGTGGCCATAGATTCCAACGAGCTATCGAAGGCTTCATTGAAATATAAACCAACTTAGTTTCAGGCAATCTCCTTTCGATAATTTTTACAAAAGTTTTAAAAGAAGCAAAAACAGTTTCAGGCGTAGCGCCTTCTGAAATATCATTTTCTCCGCAGTAAAAAACAATAATCTGTGGCTCATGCTGAAAAATATACTTACCTGCAAAATGCAAAACTTCAGGAATCGTCGCTCCTCCAAATCCTCGATTTAAAACTGGGAACTTTGGAAAATCTTTATCCATTGTTTTCCAAAATCTGATACTAGAACTTCCAGTCATCATCACTCCATTTTTTGGAAAATTATTCTCTTTGTCTTGTTCAAGAAAATTATCGATCTCATTTTGGAAACGAGCAAAAGGTGCAGCTGATTTATTTTCTGCTGATGTAGTAGCAGAAGTTTCTTTTTCCTTGGGAGGTGTTTTTTGAGGAGCAGTTTCACATCCATAAAATAGTATGATGACCAAACACAGGATAGGCAGGTATAATTTATTTTTCATTTTTGTAAAATGTTTTTCGTTTTGTTCATTGTAAAAATAGAAAAAAAAATGAGTGTTGCTAAAAAAAAGAAACCCATCCATTTTACAATGGACGGGTTGACGCTTTCGTTTTATTTTCTAGTAAAAATTATTTACCAGTTGCTTTCCGAGTATTTACATTTTCCAAAACATATTCCCCCACATTTCTTCCTTGCGCTACTCCATCATCAATCGCAGGTCGATAGTGAATTCCTCCATACAATCGACTGACCGCTGCCTCTTCAGATGCTTGAATAAATGACGTGAAGGATCTCGCTTTTAATCCATATTCTACTTCCACATCATCGGTGTAAGCAAAGTTATCACCATACAATTTTGTCAACGCCAAAGCTGACGCAGAGGAGATCACACTATGCCCACTTGTATGTTCTGGAAATGGAGGAGTTTGTAAAAGTGGCAACCAATTTTCATCAATAAAAGTATTAATCACCGTTTCTGGTCGGACTAAATTGCTTCGATATTTTTCATCCCAACAACTAATAAATGCATCCAACAATGAAATCGAAACCAAAGAATATGCTTCAATTGTTTCCATCATATTCGAGTTAGACTTCTTTGCCGCAATCTGTGTAATTCCAATCCAATGTCCTCCGGGAGAAATCTTTTTTGTTGCAAACATCATATGTCCTTTGTGAGTAGATACGAAAGGATTACAATCCCAAAATTTTGCAATTTCGACTTGTTCAGGTGTTTTATTTTTCCCAATTTCATATACCTCCATCGTTTCTTTATAAAATTGACTTCCTTTTTCTGTACTATATTCCGTTGGTGCTTTGGGTTTAAATTGATCTGGTTTTTTCAAAACAAAAGAACGGATCGTTCGCCAATGTGGTTCGATTCCATCCATAAAATCTGGCGGAGTTGGTTTCCATTTAGAAGGATCATCAAAAGGAACTTCATATTTTGAGAAAGTTCTGGACTCCGCATAGTTGTCTGTTTTCGACCAATCCAAAATATGTGCTGCGACCATTTCACCATATTCGATCGATCGTTTTTTTACATCAAGAGGCATGTTGATCACAGAATCCATTTCCAAATATAACTCTGTTCGAAAGTCCTCAATTTGAGTCACATCAAAAATAAAACTCTCACTCGTTTTTAAAAAAGCATGTACACTCGCCAATGGAAAACAATATTTTTTACTCGCATCAGGCGGTGGAATTGCCGTCAATCCATTCAATTGTCCTGCGTAGGAAACATGTGAATCAAAAGCTGGAAGCAATGCTTCATATGCTGCAATACTTGGATAAGCATAATCACGCGCTGCCACGGGAGGTGAAATAATATCATGAACAATGACATCGGTCAATTTTTTCATACTCCTATGAATATAATCGGCCTTGGCAGCGTCTTGCTCCCAATTTGGGTTATGAGATTGTTGACATCCCGTCATAGAAAATATCAAAAAGGCAAACCCAGCAATTAAAACTTCTCTCATTATTTATTTTTTAATTAAAAAAAAATCAATTCTCTTTTATTGAAATAAAAACATTGCGCAAAATTAACTAATTTCAGATTTAGAAAAAATCTAATTTCATCACCAAAAGAAGAAGCTATAAAAAAATTCTTTTGAGAGAAGAACTACTAATTCTGACTCAAAACCATTTATGAAAAGAATCATCTTACTTATCTTTTTTAATGTTTCATTCATTTATACGAATGCACAATCATTTGGTTTTCAAATTGAAAATGAAAAAGACATTATTGAAATCCCATTTGAAATCCATAATAATTTTATGGTGGTTCAAGTCGTCATCAATAATTCTCTCCCACTCAAGTTTATTTTCGATACTGGAGCAGAGCATACTATTTTGAGTAAAAATATTTTTGCTGGTATTCTCGGACTTACTTATGATCGGCCCATTCGATTAATTGGTGCAGATCTTAATCAAGAATTAATCGCACATGTTTCCAATAATGTGCATATAAAAGTGGGAGATGCCATTGCATCATCTCAGGATATTTTAATTTTATCTGATGATTATTTTAAACTAGATGAATATGTAGGTCTAGAAATTCATGGGATCATTGGAGCAGATTTATTTCGAAATTTAGTTTTAAAAATTGATTACAAACGCAATAGTATTTATATCCAACGTACTTCCTCCTTTCGCACTCCCAAAAGAAAATGGAAAGAGATTCCTGTTTCTATTGATAAAAACAAACCGTATATTTTAGCCCAAGCAACTTTTGGAGATCGAAAAGCAAAGATTAAATTATTGATCGATACTGGTGCCAGTCTATCCTTATTATTACATACGAATACAAGTACAGACATTCAACTTCCAGAAAATATCATTCAAGGAAGTGTAGGGAGAGGGTTAGGAGGAATATTAGAAGGATATTTAGGGAGAGTCAATCGGTTAGAATTTGGAGGATTATTTTTTAACAACATCATTACAAATTATCAAGATGTCTCAGAAGCGATCAGCATTGAATCTATTTCAAATAGAAATGGAATTTTAGGACATGCGCTGATCAGTCGATTTAATGTTATCATCGATTATCCAAAAGAAAAACTTTACCTACTTCCTCATCGGCGATACAATAAAGGATTCAAATATGATCGAAGTGGCTTGGAATTAATTGTATCTGGAAAAAAATTAAAAACTATTACTGTTTATAATTTGATCAAAAGTTCCCCAGCTGATCATGCGGGTTTTCAAAAGGGAGATAGAATTATCTCTGTCAATGGAATACCTACTCGATTTTTAAATCTCAAAGGGGTGTCTAAAAAATTGACTAAAAAAGTCGGTAAAAAAATTAAAGTCAAAATTAAACGAGGTGATCAAATTATGATTTTACGATTTAAACTTCGAGATTTAATTTAAAAATCAAAACAAAATGGACGTTAACTTACTTTTCAAAATTTGCAATACTTTAGTTTTACCTTTTTGGCTGGCACTCATTTTTGCGCCTGAACATAAATTGGTAAAAAAATTAATCACCGCAGTTGCCATAATTTTAGCATTAGTTTATGCGAGTATGGTTCCCACATTTCTCCAAATGGAAGAAGGTGGATTTGGAAGTCTGGAAGAGGTGATGATCTTATTTAAAAACCCTAAAGCGGTGCTCGCAGGCTGGGTTCATTATTTAGTTTTTGATTTATTGACTGGTCGTTGGATTGCCTTGGATGCTGTCAAAAATGGAATTTCAAAATGGTTCGTTGCTCCTTGTTTATTTTTTACTTTGATGCTTGGCCCAGTTGGATTTTTGCTCTATACTATTTTAAAATATTTTTATCCAAAAAATAAATAATTGTATCTCACACATGTCTAAAAATTCACCATCCTCCACTCACCATTCACCATTATTTTTAGTCATGGGAGTTTCTGGTTGTGGAAAAAGTACTGTAGCAAAAGTACTCAGCGAAACATTAAAAATTCCATTTATTGAGGCAGATGATTTTCATCCTGAAGCCAATATTTTAAAAATGAAAAATGGTCAACCTCTTGATGACAATGATCGGGAACCGTGGCTACAAAATTTAGCAAAAGAACTTTTTCAAAATGAAAAGAGCGGAGCCGTTCTCGCTTGTTCTGCGCTAAAAGAAAAATACAGACACACTCTTAATTCATTGATTTCCAACCCTTTGCAAGTTATTTTCCTCGAAGGATCATTTGAATTAATCAAAAATAGAATGGAGCAACGCGCTGGACATTTCATGCCTGCCCATCTTTTACAGAGTCAATTGGACACTTTAGAGAAACCTAAAGACGCATGGATTTTCAATATTCAAGATGATCCAAAAACAATACATCTACAAATTTTAGAAAAAATCAAAACGACCAACAAAAATGGATCATGACCAAGGTACAAACTTTAAAAAGTTGGACAGCGATGACGGGAATACTTTCGGTCTTGGCATTTGCAATTATTTTAGTTTTAAATGTCACCTTTGGATAGAAGGAGTCAGGTACACTGCACTCTCGACCAACCTAAAAACTAACTCCTCAAAATAAAAAAAGCCGTCCGATAAAATCGGACGGCAAATTGAGATGAAACGTTCATCTACCTAAACTTTCTTAAAAAATCTTTAATCGCAATCATCCAACCACGCTACTACATCTCCTTCATTATTCGCAGTCAAAGTTAGGCCTGTGTTAGTATCTGTTACATTAACAGGGTAGACGAAATCCGCTATCTCAATAGCGCCAAATACGATTCCCATCATTGAATCATCATCACTTGCTGTCAAAACATTCCCATCAATATCAACTACACTTACTGGATATTGGTAATCATAACATCCTGGAAAACCTGTAGAATCTGGAATCGCTGTAATTATTGTCATTGGGTAAACCACACTCTGTCCCCAGTTTCCACCGCCGCTTCCGCCGCCACCAAAATCATCACAAAGCAATAATAGATCTCCTAATTCAGCTTCACTATTAGCAGTTGCAGGAGCTCCAGTATCAGTATTTGTTAAATTTAATGGATAAGCAAAATCTACTGGTGGATTACTATTGGTAAAAATTGTTGGTAAATCATCAACTGAATTCGCAGTTGCAGTAGTTCCATCTTCAAGAGTAAAACTTACAGGGTAAACTAAATCATAACAACCGATAAATCCGAAATTAATATTCGTGCTATCGCAAATTCCTCCGCCGCCATTACCTGGTCCACCACCTCCGAAACCATCACAAAGTAATAGAAGGTCATTTAATTCATCTTCGTTATTAGCCGTTACAGAATCACCTGTATCAATATGCGTTAAATTCAATGGATAAGCAAAATCCACTATTGAATTATTTGCAGTAAAGATCGTAGACAAATCGTCAACTGAATTAGCAGTCACAGTTGATCCATCTTCAAGTACAAAACTTACTGGATATTCCAAATCGTAACAGCCAAAAAACCCAAATTCTAAATCTAAACTATCACAAATTCCAACTCCTGGATCAGGTCCAAAATCGCACTCTGATAAGAATGTACCTAATTCCGCTTCATCGTTAGCTACTACATTTTCTCCAGTTACAGGGTCTGTTAAATTTACTGGAAATCCTAAATTTACTGGAAAAGGTGGTGCTGCAAAAACATCATCTAAGTCTAATTCAGAGTCAACCGTAACTGAAGTTCCATCATCCATAATAAAGGTAATTGGAAAAACAATTTCGTAGCATCCTGCAGAATCTGAAGTAACCAAGCTACTAATTTGTTGTTGGTTTTGAGTAACCACAGGTGGGTCAGGTGTTACATTATTATCTTGCAACGGATTATCATTATTACATGATGTCATAAAAAGTGCGACGATCGCAAAAAGAAAACTTAACTTAAGTAACTTACTCATAAGGCAAAGGTTTTTTTGTTTTCCCAAAAGTCAATTGACCATGGGAAATTGTTCTTTAAAATGATTTGATTTAAAACAGATTAAATTGAAAATATTTAATCTAGGCTAGAGGATCTTATTTTCGATACATAAATTTCTCTGCCTTCGAATAAGTGACAAATGAAAAAGAGCTTCCCCCCAATTTTTATTTTACTTTTTATGAAAAAATAAAAACGCAACACATAACATACTGCAAATCAACACTTTACAATGGGGGAAATATTTTACAAAAATTACATTTAATATTTTCCGTAACACATAAATCAGAAAACAATAAACATGTAATACTATTGTTATAAAAATCTATCCTAGCGTCTCTTGCAAATATTTTATACTTTTGTAATTAAGATCTCCTTCCTATTACAATTAATGCCGCCTCTTTGCCACAATCAATTTTTGCAAATAACATTTTATAAACTTCCTCCGTTTGCTACGTACCTTTATCACACACATAAGCTATTTACTTTTATAAAAAATCATGAAAGTTATTACTTCAGAACAAGAAAAAGACCTACTCAATAAATTACGACAAGACGACGATGCCGCTTTTCGAACTTTATTTAGTACCTACTATAAGTACCTCACCGCCATTGCTTATCGATATTTAAAAGACGGAGAAAAAGCAAAAGACTTTGCTCAAGAAGCCTTCGTCGTTTTGTGGAATCATCGAAATGATTTAGATATCAGATTGGGGTTAAAACCATATTTGCGACAAGTGGTCGTTAATAAATGTTTAAACCATTTGCGACGAGAACAACGAATAGATTTTTCGGAAAATTCTCAACTTCCAGAAATGACCACGTCAATTGATGCCATTCATCATTTAGAAAAAGAAGATTTGCAAAAAACAATTCAAGCAGTCGTCGATAACTTACCTAATAGATGTAGAATAATTTTTTGCATGAGCCGCTACGAAGAAAAATCACACAAAGAAATTTCTCAAGCTCTAGGTATCGCTCCCAAAACTGTTGAGAATCAAATTACCATCGCATTGAAAGCACTTCGAAAAGCGATTTACAAAACCGCCCTACTTATCTTTCTTCTTTTAAACTTTTTTTAAAATCTTTTAGGGGGAACGCTATTTTCATTTGTCAACTAAATAACTAATGCTTAGAAAGCATAAAAAAAAAATCATGAATTCAGACTACTACATATCGTTAATTTACAAAGAACTCAAAGGCATCATCTCGCAGGAAGAGACAAAAGACTTGCGAGCGTGGGAAAAGCAATCGTCTGAAAATCAAATAACTTCCGAAGAAATCAGACAAGTTTGGATTGAAAGTGAAAATTATGAATTGCCTTTTGAATTAGATCACGAGGCTGATTTTGCAAAAATGAAATCAACAATTACGACTTCCAATACTCCAACAAAAGTTGTTACCATGCGTCCTCGAAGACTTTGGTTACAAGCTGTTGCTGCTGCCGTAATTGTATTGTTAGGAGCGACTTTTTCATTCCAAAATTATTTTCAAGATGAGACCGAATGGGAACTTGTTGAAGCCAATTCTGAGATTAAAGAATTGCAATTAGCGGATGGTTCAAAAGTCTGGTTAAATGCTGGAAGTACACTCTCCTACCCTGCTGAATTTTCAGCAACGGAACGTCCAATAAAATTAACTGGAGAAGCATTTTTTGAAGTAAGTAAAGATGCCAATCGTCCTTTCCAGGTGACGACAAATCGAACGACGGTAACTGTTTTAGGAACAGAATTTAATGTGCGAGATATAGCTGACGAAAAAACTTTTGAGGTAGCTGTGCAAGAAGGAAAAGTTCGAGTTCAAAAAAATGAATCAAGTCAAAAAGTCATTTTAGTAAAAAATGAAAAAGCAGTTTATGATGAGAAAAATGATTCGTTAGAAAAAGTGAATGATAAAAATCTAAATGCGATCTCATGGAAAAGAAAGAGTTTAAAATTTCAAAATACAACTTTGGAAAATGCACTTTCAACTTTGGAAAATCAATTTAATATAAATATCAACTTAGAAAATAAAGGTCTCAAAAAATGTTCAATTTCAGGGCGATACAAAACTACAACTCCTATTTTCGACTTATTAAGAGACTTAACTTCTAATCAAAAAATTGAAGTAAAAAAATTAAGCGAAACAGAATATGAATTGATTGGAGGCGCCTGTGAGTAAGAATGTAAATACGTTAGCGAAGCGTTACAAATGATGAAAGGTTAAAAAACCATGACTAAAAAAATATCTATTTTTTTTCTCTTTTTATTTTTTCAAATAGGCTTATCTGCACAATCGTTGCTAGATAAGCCTATTAGTTTTTCCCTTCAAGACACGCCTATTTCTGATGCACTTTTTACAGTAAGTGAAGTTTCAGATGTAAATATTACTTTCTCTTCTAAGTTTTTCCAAAAAGAAAAAAAAGTGAGTATTGAGGCTTATGAAGAACCACTTCGAAAAGTTTTAAAGAACTTTTTAAAAGAAACAAATATTGGTTTTAGGTTGTCAAAAGGAGGCATTGTTTTATTTCGAAAACCAATTCGAAGAATGACCATCAGCGGATATTTGACCGATGCAAAAACAAATGAAAGATTGGTCGGTGCACATATTATAGAGTTGAATAGTTTGGAAGGAAACACCAGTAATGCCTATGGATTTTTTAGTCAAAATTATAAGCAAGGAAAAGTCAAACTACAAGTTTCTTATTTAGGTTATCAAACGAAAATCGTTGAAGTTGATTTACGTAGACCCAAAGAAATAAATATCGCCTTAGAACCTTCGCTCACCCTCCAAGAAATTGTGGTTATTTCTAAAACAGATAGTGTCTTAGCCAATCCAAGAGGAACTGAAACCACTTTACCATTAGATCAACTTTCCTTTTTACCAACGGCAGGAGGAGAGCCTGACATAATGAGATTTATTCATCTTTTACCTGGTGTCCAGAGTGGAGCAGATGGATTTGGCGGTCTCCATGTACGAGGAGGGAATAGCGATCATAATTTAATTCTATTTGATGATGTGCCGATTTATAATCCTTCCCATACTTTTGGTTTATTTTCTATTTTCAATCCTGACATTGTCAAAAGTGTCAAGTTTTATAAAGGTGGATTTCCTGCTCGATATGATAGTCGAATTTCATCAGTTTTAGATGTGCGAACTCGAGAAGGGAATGGACAAAGTTTCTCCGGAGAGTTTTCCGCAGGAACCATGGCAACACGAGGCTTGATTGAGATTCCTTTAAATAAAGGGAAAGGTTCCATATTGATAGCAGGTCGTCGAACACATTTAGATTTATGGCTTTCACCTTTAGCCAAAAAGAAAAAAGAAGAACAAGGTTTTGAAGGTGAAATGAATTATCTTTTTGCAGATTTTAATGCCAAAGCCAATTATTCTTTAAATAAAAAAAATAAAATCTATTTAAGTTTTTATGCAGGAAAAGATGATCTATCTGATCGTTCTTCTAAAGATGAAAATCAGGGAATGGATCCGAATCAACCGCCTTTCGGGTTTTCAGTTCTTTCCAAGGATAGTTTTGCTATAGAATGGGGAAATCAAATCATCTCCCTTCGTTGGAATCATTTGTTCAATGATAAAATATTTTCAAATACAACTGCGACCTATAGTAAATTTCAATATACGAGTGAACATGCCGCTGAACTTCAATTTTCTATTTTTGATGATAATTTTCAAGCCTTTCGAAACGCATCTTTTTATAGTTCAACTATAACTGATTTTTCTATCCGAACTGACATTGATTATTTTATTAATCATCAGCATCGATTACGTTTTGGAGCGAATGCAATTCAACGAAATTTTATTCCCGGCTTGTCCGAATTTAGTTCTTCAGGAAGTGAACTAGATAGTATTCCAGAATTTATTCAAAATAATTTTGATGACAATGAAGCAATCAGAACGGGTGAATTTAATTTATATGTAGAAGAAGAATTTCAAAAAAAGAATTGGACTATAAATGGAGGTATCCGTTTATCTGCTTTTGCTCAACAAGGAAAATTAAATATTATTCCTCAACCAAGATTAGCCATTTATTATCATTACAATAAATATTTAAACTTCAATACAACTGCTTCTCGAACTGCTCAATTTTTACAATTGCTAACCCGCTCAGATTCTGGATTACCGAATGATTTGTGGGTTCCTGCAAGTTCTAAAACTACACCGCAAAATGCTTGGCAAATTACAAGTAAGCTTTCAGGACAACTAGGAATATACTCCAATTGGAGTGTCGAAGGTTTTTGGAAAAAAATGAATAACCTTTCTAGAATTAATCAAAGCCAGATTCCAGAAGGTTCTGCTAGTTTGCAAGAATTACAAATTGATACCAAAAATTGGGAATTATTTGTAGAGCAAGGAAATGGTGATGCCGCAGGTATTGAATTAACCGTAGAGCAACAAAAAGGAAGATTAACAGGTTGGGTAAGTTATACTTTTTCCAAAACCAATAGAAATTTTAAAAACCAAAAAACTGCTTTTTCTTTTGATAGTCGTCATGGTGCTTCTGTTGCCACTACTTTTCACCTAAATAAAAATGTTAATTTTTCAGCCAACTGGCTTTTCCAAACTGGACGTCCATTTTCTTCTTCAGAGTTTGCTGAAGGCGATGTTCCTCCCTCTGTCATCGATTTGCTCAATACTTCCGATTTAACCAGCAACTCTGATCGACTTCCTAATTTTCATCGATTAGATTTAGGATTGAATATCCACTTTGGAAAAAAGAGGTGGAAGCATCATTTCAATCTTGGAATATACAATGCTTACAATCGGAAGAATGTGTTTTTCGCATATCCTGAGGTAACTGTTAATCAATTTGGGGAAGAAGTTAGCACGATTAAAACGGTCTATTCTTTACCAATTTTACCCTCTTTTAGTTATTCTGTGAAATGGTAGAAAAATTTTATTTCCATTGGAAAATCCTTTAAAAACATTGGTTTTTTGAAATACTAAAGTTATCTTTGCACTCGTTTTTTAAACCACTTAAATAATATAATCAATGTTTGCAATTGTAACTATCGCTGGTCAGCAATTTAAAGTTGAGAAAGATCAAGAGATCTTTGTCCACCAGCTGGATGCAAAAGAAGGTGATTCTGTTTCTTTCGACCAAGTTCACTTGGTAGATAATGGCGGAAATGTTAGCCTCGGTACACCAAACGTAGGTGGCGCTTCAGTAAGCGCAACTGTTTTGGGAAATCAAAAAGGAGATAAAGTAATTGTCTTCAAAAAGAAAAGACGTAAAGGATACCGTGTTAAAAACGGTCACCGTCAATCTTTCACAAAGATCAAAATTGACGGAATTAGTCTTTAATCTTTATTCATTGTTAACTTTTCACAATTGATTTTGTGATTTAAAATAAAATATCATGGCACATAAAAAAGGTGTAGGTAGTTCGGATAACGGACGTGACAGTAATAGTAATAGATTGGGTGTAAAATTATTTGGCGGTGAAGCTGCTCTTGCAGGTAATATTATCATCCGTCAAAGAGGTACTAAATACCACCCAGGAAACAATGTTTATATGGGTAAAGATCACACTATCCATGCAAAAGTTGATGGTTTTGTTACTTTTGACAAAAAAAGATCAAACAGAACTTTTGTACATATTACTCCAGTTGGAGAAGAAGCTTAGTAACTATTTTTTGCAAAAAGTCTTATAATTGACTTTCAGTTAAATTATAAATACTGAATTTGCATAAAAAAACGTTTTAAAAATGATTAAAAAAAATTGGTCATTTTTAATAAAAGTTATTAACTTTGTTATTATCAAATTTGAATTAGAATAGTTTTAGTTTTCATAGCTTTATATTTTTTGTTGTTAAGCCTAATCTCTCCGATTAGGCTTTTTTTTTGAATAACTTATAGTTATTCAAAAATTAATCAAATTTTGCCCTATAGTCCATATAACCAACTCTAAACTAAAAATGCACTTTAAGATTTTACCTTAAAGTGCATTTTTAATTTTCATAAGAAAACATTATTATAAAAGCCTCATTTTAAGCACTAGTGGTTCCCCAAAGATTCCTCCATTGTATATTTATCTTTTTGAGAAATTGATTATTAGGTGCTTTCTTTAACTCATCAACTATCGATTCTTTGATTTTTAAATCAAAGTTGGACAATTCATCTAGATTCGAAAAGTTCGTCTGGTATTTATGATTAAAGAATTCTAATAAACCATCTTTTACGAAAAAATGGAAATCTTCGAAATAATTTAAATATTGAATAGGTAAACCTTGATGATTCAAATAATGATGCAAAACCGCAAACTCAAATAAATCTTCAATATTAGGCATATAAAATTCCGACTTTGACCGCTGCCTCTTCGAAAAGACTTTTTCTGAATTCATAAAAATCATACTGCCGTGAGATAAATTCTCCCAAATATTCAATTCTATCTTCGTTCCTTCTTTAAATACTATTTGAAATTGAGTACAAGCATCTGTCTGAGAAGCATTAACAATCCCTATTTCTGAAAAAGCTTTAATTGAATCGATTACTTGTTGATGGTCATCTTTGCGAAGTAAAATATTAAAAGGAATCTCTGAGACTGATTTATGAATAGCAAAATGTTCAAATAATAAATATTCTGAATCCTTTAAACATCTCAATAGATGAGCAAGAAATTTTTGTTTAAAAATCATACGGTCGGTTTTTGGCGAATAAAATTAGTTTAGACTAAGGGAGGGTAAGCTATCAGGGGGTATTTTTTTTACGAGAGATTTCTATAAATTTCTTTATAAATTAAATCTCTTCAAGAGCCGATTCGGTAATCCAACCGACTTCTCCATTATCTAATCTAACTTTGTACCAAGATGTGATTTTCTCTGTTATTTTGACCTTTGTTCCCTCATGAAGAGGTAAAATTTCACTACTTATTTCGTCTGGAAGAGATTTTAACGAAGTTTCTTTGCTCATGATAATTGCTGAGCCACTTTTTTGTTGTATTTGATAACTATTATATGCTAATGCAAAAATCAATAGACTCAATCCTAAAGTTATCATTCCACCTAAAAATCCTTGCTTTCTCTGATTCCTTTCTTTTCCTAAAATCCATAAAATGATTCCTCCTATTCCTAGCCAGAACAGAAGAATTCCAAGGAGAGACCAAATTCCTGAATGGGTAAGATTTCGAATTTGAGTCCACCATCGAGCTAAAAAGAAGTTAGGTAAAACTGCAATTTCATCAACTGTTTCTCCTTTTGCTAAAGATAGATTTTGGAGAATTGAGGTATCATTAGGAGTCAAAAGTAAAGCTCGTTCATAATTCAATATTGTTTTACCCCATTCCTTTTTTTGGAAAAAACAATTTCCTAAATTGAAATATAATTCTGACGATTGAATTTTTTTATCTACAATTGATTCATACAATTGAATCGCTTGGTCATAATTTTTATTAAAAAAGGCTTCACTAGCAGATTGGAAGGTAGATTGCTCCTCAGATTGAGCAACTGAAGCTAGTGTGAAGAATAGTGAAATACAGAAAATCAGGGAAATTAATTTTCTCATTGTTTAGTTGTTTTTAAGTCAGATTTTGGTTTGGTTCCTGATTTGTCTTCAGGCTTATTCTCTAATTTTGTTTTATCATTTGGAGGTAGAGGCGTTTTGATTTCCACTTTGCTTTTATTTTTTTCAAAAAATAAATCCTCCAGCGTCATTGGTCTTCTTGAAGTATCCCAATTAAATCCATCTAATTTCTCATCACTCCCCGCTGCTTTGCTCATAGGTGTAAATTTAGCTTTTGGTTGAGTATAAAACTTAATATTATCTATCTGATTATTCCCAAAGTATAAAAGCATACTACTCGCAACTGTTTTATTCGATCCGATATATTTTTCATCATCATCTAAAGCAAAATAAATAGACTCTGCATTGCCATCAACTTTCATTCGTCGAACTTCATTATCTTCGAAAAATACAATATTATTTTTTCCTTTGATTTGATTAAAATAAACTTCATCAGGCGAATTTATCATAAAAGAATTTCTATACAAATAAATGCGATTAACCTTTTTTTCCACCAATTGAATATGAATAGTATCAGCGGAAAATTGAGAGGTATCTGACCAAATTATTGGATCATCATAAAACTTAAAAATAGAATCCATTTCGCTATAAACCAAAGAATCACACACCGCTTGTAGATCAGATTTAAATAATCTGACATCTGGATAAGCAAGTAATGTCCGCACAGAATCATCTGGATTTTGTTTGAATGATATCAAAGTATCTGCTGCTAAAAACAATGTATCATCATCCATCAAGGTCGTCATCAATGGTCGCCCTCCCATGGCTTTTAAGAAATCCTCAGTTTTAAGATAAGTAACTGAATCACAATGACTTATGGAAACATTTTGAGCGGTATCTCGCCAAATTACATCTCCCACAGCAAACCCAATATTACCATCAAAATCAATTCTATCTGCCTCTAATATTTGTGGTGGATCACTCATTCTTGATCTTCCTTTTGTCGAATAAACTTCATTCTTCTTATCGTATCGAATACGCTCTGAACGGATCTCTTGCTTCTCATCTTTATAAAAAGCATTTCCCTCCAAGTTGGTAATTTCTTTTCCCTCCTCGTAGCGAATGACATCAGCTTTGGCTTGCTTTGGTCCATCAATGAATCGGGCATTACCGGTCAAAGTGGTTTCTTTTTTATTACCATCGTAAGTCATCAAATCTGCCCAAGCTTTTTCTTCCCCTTTTTGATATTGTGCATTTTCTTTAAACTCGGCTACTTTATTTTTAGTATCGTAAAATCCATCTTCACAATAGATCTTTCCTTCATTCTGACTAATCAAAGTTGGTCCCAAAAAATAAGCGATTTTCTCTTTTGTATCAAATTTTAAGGTATCCGATTTTAGTTCAAATTGAGGATCAACTACCACCACACTATCTTTAAAAAATGCCATATTATCACCAACATAATAATAACCAATTTTACTTGTCAAATGAGTCGTGTCATTAGTCAATGTTGCTCCTTCATAATAACTTGCAATCTTTGTATTCAAATCATAATTGAGTCGATCTGTAAATAATTTCTGTTGTTTACTTTCCAAAACAACCTCGCTATAGAAATCTGCTTTTTTCTCAAAACCATTATAAAATAAAGAATCAGAAAAAATATTAACCGAATCTCCCTGCTGAATAATCACATTCCCCCATGCTCGAACATTATTATTATCATACAAAAACGCACTATCACAATACATATAAGTTTCCCCCTGTCGCATTTCCACCTGCCGAACTTCTTTAAATAATTGCCGGCCTTCTCCAGTAATTCCAATCGCAATATCAGCATGATCGATAATCACTAGATCTTTTTCCAAGGTGTCTTGAGCTTCTTCTTCTAGTTCTTCGAGATTGACATTTTGAGGATTGACTTTAGGTTTCGGAGGAGGGATTTGGGAAGAAGAGTTTAGCGGTATTAATACTTGAAGTACTAACATCGTTAGGATTGTGAATAAAAATTTAATATATCTTGAGGTATAAATCATTAATTATCAATGAATTTTGGAAATAATAAAACCTAGTTAAGTTCTTTTTTTAAAACGAAAATTATTCGTCTTCGTGAGTCATTTTATTCATTTTAAAGAAATAATAACATCTAATTTTAAATTTTCTTAAAAATTAATTCTGCTCCTTCCTCTCCTACCAAACTTCCAATCGCTACCCCCATTCCTCCCAGTCGAACTGCAACTGACACATTTTTGCTAATAGTTTGAACAATTGGTTTCTTAGTATTCCCAACCCCTAAAATTCCGCTCCAAGTGCTTTCTATTTCAAATTTTTGATTGGGCAAAATTACGTTTTTCAACAAAGCTATTAAGGCATTTTGGATAATCTCTGTCGTACCAAATTCAGGAGTCTCTTCTTCTTCTCTTGCTAGATTTCGACCGCCACCGAGCAAAATTCTATTGTCAATATTTCGAAAATAGAAATAACCTTTGTCATAATGAAATGTTCCTTGAATAGGGTTGTTTTGCAATGGTTTGGTAATTAAAACTTGATTTCGAGCAGGAACAACCTCACCTTGTTTGATTAATGTTTTGGAGAAACCATTTGTAGCGACAAGTACTTTTTTAAATTTCAAATTCCACCCGCTCCCCGTTTCCAATTCAACTCCATCCTCGACATCATTTAATTTTTTTACAAAAATACCATTTAAGATTTTCACACCTTTTGCTTGAGCAATTCTAAGCAAAGTTTTCATCATTTCACCAGTATGAATTTGACCCTCCGCTTGATTATGAATCAAGTGTTCAATTTTTTCAAAACCGAAGTTAGGGATATTTCTACTCGCGATTTTATAAACTCCCTTTTCCCCAATAATTGAATTCAGTTTTTTATTAAAAAAATCAATTTGGTCTGCGCATTGCTGAAAATCTGAAACATCTTCTTTCCGAAATAATTCATAACCACCCAATTCTTGATATCTCAGATTCGCATCTCCTACCCTATTTCTTAATTTCAAAAGTCCTTTCCACCTTTTCTCCACTAAAGAAAAAACCACATCTTCCGACTGAGTTTTCAAATCATCTAACAGTTCCGTCATACTGCCAAAGCAGGCGAAACCTGCATTTCGGGTACTCGCACCAATGGGCAAGCTACCTCGCTCCAAGATCATTACTTCCAACTTCGGAGATAATTCTTTTAATCGAATAGCTGCACTCAATCCAACAATTCCACTACCAATAATTGCGATATCAATATTTTTAAAAAAGGATTCTTTCTCCCAGTAGCTTAAATTCATAAAAAATATTTTTGCAAAAATAACTAAGTGATTTGACAATGTTAAAAGTAAATTTCAAGGAAAAACCATAACATGAATGGAAACTGGTCTATGATTTGAAATTCATTATATTTGCAAAAAAATATTAAATCTTAATAAAAATAAACTGACGTGTTATGATTCAACGAATTCAAACTATTTATTTGGCTTTAGCTGCAGCTTGTGCATTTGGGTTATTTGGTCTTCCATTTGCGACCTCTACTCAAAATGCTGATGCCACTTCTTTATTTGCTGATGGTATTTATAATATCAATGATCATACAGCTCTTTTAGCACTTTTTTGTGCAGCAGGAGCTTTGGCTTTGATTAGTATTTTTCTTTTTAATAATAGAAAGCAACAATTATTAATGGGAAGATTTGCCATTATTGCTAATGTGATTGGGATTATTTTAGTGCTCGTTTTTTTGTACCAAGATGGAGCACAGGCGGGAGCTGCTGAAGTAAATGAACAAATGGGAGTTGGACTGCCTGTTCTATTTATTGTTTTTGCACTTTTAGCCCAACGAGGAATTTCTAAGGATGAAAAAATAGTTCGCTCGGCAGATCGTTTGAGATAAATTGATTTACTCACCGACTAAAGTTGGTGGCTACGAAAAAAGGTCATTTCGATTACTCGAAATGACCTTTTTATATTTTATATCATAAATTATTACTTAGCCTCTTTAGTTTTAGCAGAATAATTTATTTTGAGTTGACCAGATTGTCTGAGTTTAGTTTTGATGTCTTGAAGGATTCCCATCGTAACGTCTCCATCTACTTTCAAAGAAGAAATAATTCGTAATTTGTCTTTCTCAGGTACTTTCGTCCTAAAATTTTCCAAGAACAAAGGAATATCCTTTGGACTAGAAACTTTATCCCCTAACTGAAGCATAGGTGCTGTACCATATACATCTTGATAATTTTCCTTAGGTTTTCCTACATGAATTGTATTAACCAAAGTCTTATGTATCAATTTTGTCAACTCTGTTGCTTGAGGAGTAATCACATCTACCTTGAGAGTATTTTCACGAAGTACTGTGGTCACCATAAAGAAGAAAAGCAACATAAAAATAATATCAGGAAGTGAAGCTGTAGATACAGCTGGCATCTCCTTCCCTTTACCTTCATTAAATTTACCCATAATTAAAAAATTTAAATCTTTCGTTAAAAAAAGATTGGTGAATAAATAAGGTAGTTTTTCGATTAAGTTTTACTAAAAAAATTAGTAAAGCATCTAACCTTCTTCACCAAATGCTGTAGGTTCAGCTTCAGAAATAATCAAAGGAATTTTATTCCTAATGACTTTTTGGTCAGCTCTGTCTAAAAATTCATACGGTTTTCCGTGTGTTCTTTCAGACATTTCATTTCTTAATTCATTGTAAGCTCCTTTTAACTCATTCAAAACTTCGATATAGGTTTCATATTTCGTTCCTCTATCATTTTTCAAAGAGATAATTGCTTTTTCAGGTTTCTCTGCGTAATCAGGTCTATTTTCTGGATTAGAAATAAATTCCTTTGCATTCTTTCTTAAATCTCTTGCGCTCATTGGTTCATTTCTGACCAACAATTCATTATTAGCATTTACTAAAACTGCATATACATTTCGCTCATTCAGCTTAGTAATATCTGGCTCATCATCAGACCAAGGTGGAAGTGTAGTTAACACTCCTTTATCTTCAGCAATCTGAGTAGTTACCAAGAAAAAGATCAAGAGTAAGAAAGCGATATCCGCCATAGAACCCGCATTGATTTCGTTGGACTGTCGTCCTTTGCTTCCTTTTTTCTTTAACATAGTTGAATTATTTAAAGAAGTTACGAATTTCTGAAACTACAATTCCTAAAGATGCAAGACCTATCAAAGCAACACCTGTCATTATTGATCCTCCAACAAATTTTCTAGTTCCATCTGCCAATTCAAACTTCATAGCTGCATCATAAACAGCTCCTGAAGTTTCCAATTGAGTTGTAGAGTATCCAATAGCAAAGATAATCCCGATTAAAGCTAATCCTGCTACTGCTCCTAGTGAACCTTTGATATTAGTGATAGATTGGAATAATCCAAATCCTAACATCAAAAAAGCTCCTATTCCAATCAGAAGCGCTGTAACTCCGATTCCGAAGTCAAACAAGCCAAATCCGTATCTTGCTTTGTCTTTTATACCATCAGCATCCATCGCTGTGAAAGTCTCGTAATCGCTACTTGTAACGATTAAAGCATAGAAAGCTACTACGAGAAGTGCACCAACAATAAACGAGATAGATTGCCCATTTTTGGTTAAAAATTTATACATAATATTATTCTTCGTTTTAGTTGATTATTTAAAAACATTGTTGCTAGCCATAACATCTACTAATGAAATAGAAGCATCTTCCATTTTTCCAACAATACTATCTACTTTAGAGATAATGTAATTATAAAAGATTTGAAGAATAATTGCTGTAACCAAACCAAATACAGTAGTCAATAAGGCTACTTTAATACCATCGGCAACTACTGCAGGAGAAAGCTCACCTACTGTTGCGATTTTTTCGAAGGCTCCAATCATCCCGATTACCGTACCCATAAATCCAAGCATCGGTGCAATCGCAATAAAAAGAGAAATCCAAACTAGTCCTTTTTCTAAAAGTCCCATTTGTACAGAACCGTAAGAAACGATAGCTTTTTCAACAGCCTCAGGGCCATTGTTAGCATTCCTTAATCCTTCATAAAGGATAGTTGCTGTTGGTCCTTGAGTTGATTTACATACTTCCATAGCACCATTCACATTTCCTGACTTTAAATTCTCATCAATTTGAGACATTAATTTGTCAGTATTTGCGCTAGCAATGTTAAGTGTAATAATTCTTTCGATACAGAAAGCTAATCCTAAGATTAAACAAACCAATACCAAACTCATAAACTGCCAACCTCCATCAATGAAGTATTTTTTCAAAATTTGAAATCCACCAGCATCATCAGCAGCCTCAGCGCCGCTTTGAGCTAACATTTCAAATGCTCCAGTAGTCATACATAGAGCGAATACAAGCAGAAGTGCAATAATTTTTCGCATAGTCAAAAGGTTTTACGATTGTTTTTTAGTTAAAAAATTAAATTATTTTATTCCGAAATCCTCGGAATTGTTGCTGGTTGATAATTAGTTGGTTGATTCGTTTTGTTTTAAATTCAACTTTCAAACTGTTCAAAAATTAATCAGTTATCAACTATACAACTTGCGATCAGTAATTATACATATTTAAGTTCAGCGGAGAGTAAGGGATTCGAACCCTTGATACCATCTCTAGTATACACGCTTTCCAAGCGTGCGCCTTAAGCCACTCGGCCAACTCTCCCTATTTCATGCTTAAAGCAAAGTCTAAGTCCTTATTTTTTTGCCATTTGGTAATACCCTTTGGTATTTGGCTATTCACATAAAATGTAAATAAAATTAAATTTTCAAAATTTTCCAAAACTCCATACATATAAAATGTATTTTATTGGTAAAAATACACTATCTCCTCTAAAAACCATGATTATCAGCTATTTATGTAGCTTCAAAGTATATATTTTTTAAAATATTTACTTTTCTAGTTCTTAAAAATTAGACTATTTCCTTTCTTTTTCTTTCAAAAACGTCTAAAGCATTTTCAGAAGTGATTTTTGCGACTTCTTCCAAGCTTATATTTTTGATCATTGCTAATTTTTCAGCAACTAATTTTACATATCCACTTTCATTTCTTTTTCCTCTAAATGGTGTCGGTGCCAAATATGGTGAATCCGTTTCTAAAACTACATTTTTCAACGAAACTTCTTCCATCGTTTTATCTAAACCTGATTTTTTAAAAGTCACCACTCCTCCTATTCCTAGATAAAATCCTAAATCAATTATCGTATTGGCTTCTTCAATTGATCCTCCGAAACAATGAAAAATTCCTCGTAATCGTTCGTCTTTTTCTTCACGCAGAACATCAATGACCTCTTGAGTCGATTTTCGAGAATGAATCACAATTGGAATATCGAGTTCTTTAGCCCAATTGATCTGAGTACGGAATGCTTCTTTTTGAATTTCAAAAGTTGAAGTATCCCAATGCAAATCAATTCCTATCTCTCCTATCGCACAAAAATATCGTTTGTCTAACCAACTTTTTACGATGGCTAATTCTTCTTGATAATTTTCTTTGACCGAACAAGGATGCAATCCCATCATGGCAATGCATGTTTCTGGATTTGATTTTTCTAAATCTAGCATCGCATCAATTGAAGTGCTGTCAATATTTGGTAAGTAGAATTTTTCTACTCCATTATCTTTTGCACGCTGCATCATTTCGGTTCGATCTTCATCAAACTGATCTAAATATATATGTGTATGTGTGTCGACTAACATTGTCCTCTGTTATAAAATAACCTCATTTCCGTGGGGTAGGCTCCATTTACCTTGGATTTGAAAAGAACAAAAGTAGTGAATTGGATTCGTTTTATTTATTAAACTTTTCTAATAAAAGTCAAAAAACAACTGCTGTCTGCATAACTGCTTTTCCAGACTTTATTAATTAGATTAAAAAAGTAGATTTTTTGGTGTGTGAATATTGATTATTTTTATTTTTATTAGAAAAAGTAAAATACATCATGCAAAAAACAATTTTTGAAATATCGCAAATGGATTGTCCTTCGGAAGAAAATCTCATTCGACTGAAGCTTGCTGATATTACTGAAATCAAAAATTTAGACTTTGATATCCCAAATCGAAAGTTGACTATCTTTCATTTTTCTAAAAAAGAAACAATAGAAAGTGCCTTAGCTGAATTAAAGTTAGGAGAGAAACATCTGAAAACTTTAGAGGTTGAAAACCAAGAATTTTCAGAAGATAAACAACAACGCAAATTACTCTGGACTGTTTTGCTCATCAATTTTGCTTTTTTCATTATTGAAAGTACGACAGGTTTTTTCTCCAAGTCAATGGGGTTAATGGCAGATAGTTTGGATATGTTAGCGGATGCTTTTGTTTATGGTATTAGTATTTTAGCGATAGGAGGAACTATTGGTTTGAAAAAAAACATTGCAAAAACAGCAGGTTACTTTCAAATCATTTTAGCTGTTTTAGGATTTTTAGAAGTTATTCGTAGATTCGTTGGAGAAGTTGAAATTCCAATTTTTTCAACGATGATTATCGTCTCTACTTTTGCACTAATTGCCAATGGTATTTGTTTATTTTTATTACAAAAATCTAAAAGCACAGAGGCACATATGCAAGCAAGTCTCATTTTTACTTCAAATGATGTGATTATAAATTTGGGCGTTATCATCGCTGGAGTTTCAGTTTATTTCTCTAAATCAAATTTACCTGACTTAATTATTGGAACTATTGTTTTTGTTTTGGTGATTCAAGGTGCGAGAAAGATATTGACTTTGAGTAAATAATTATTTGGTGAATTTTATATTAAAAAATTACGACTTGGAAAGTCGTTTTACGTATGGCAAAAAAGAAAAAATATTACGTCATTTGGGAAGGCAACGAAACAGGAGTTTTCGATTCTTGGAAAGAATGTCAAGTTCACATCAAAGGTTATCCAAATGCAAAGTATAAATCATTTCCCTCTGAAGAAGAAGCCGAACAAGCTTACCGTGGAGGAAGTGCTGCAGATTTTATTGGGAAAAATAAAAAACCTACAACTAAAAAGATTAGTGCTGAAGCTCGTGAAAAAATCGTTTGGGAAAGCATTGCGGTCGATGCAGCGTGCAGCGGTAATCCTGGTGCGATGGAATATCGAGGTGTGGATACGAAAACAGGAATGCAACTTTTTCATCAAGGCCCATTCAAAAGAGGGACTAATAATGTTGGGGAATTTCTCGCGCTTGTTCACGCATTAGCTTTATTACAAAAAGAAAATCGTCCTAATTTGCCCATTTATTCAGATTCTCGAATCGCTATCGGTTGGGTAAAAAAGAAGAGAGCCAATACCAAATTGGAAAAAAGAGCAGATAATGCTATTCTTTTTCAGCTAATGAATCGAGCCGAAACTTGGTTAAAAAACAACCCAATTACAAATCCTATTTTGAAGTGGGAAACTAAGGAATGGGGTGAAATACCTGCTGACTTTGGTCGAAAATAGCAAAATAAGATGATTTTTATTCATTTTTCATATCACGTTTTTTTTGTATAAAAAAATAATTAGTGTCACATTTTTTAAATTATCACGGAAGTTTTGACTTACCTCGGTTTGGTATTTGAAATAGGTTAAAATGCCTATAAAAACAATACGTCAATTTTTAAAATAACTAATACATGAAAAATCGAGTAGTGATTTACTTCGCCTTTGCTTTAGCTTTGGCTCTCACACAAAGCTGTAAAAAAGATAACCTTACTCCCCTAGACTCAGAAAATACTTCTAGCTCCACGAGTCCTGTTCCTGAAAATTATTTCCAATCTTTAAGTTCTAACTCTAATTTTAGCGATCGAATTACAATAGTAAACGAGACCATCATTATTAAAAATAATACGGATAGTGATAGCCTTACTTCTGGTCAAGTGGATACTAGAGATGGTATAGTTAATTCCGATTATTACTGGTTGCATGTAGGTGAAATAGAGCCTTATGTTTTGGATGGAGTAACATTGAGTGCAACTCATATAGCTTTTTTAGATGACAAAGCATATATCAGTTATCATAAACGAGGTGTCGATCATTTAGGAGCGCTTGAGGTAGTAGACTTATCTGATCCAAATAATCCAATTGTTACTTTTAGAGGTTATTTAAGTAGCGCCGATATTAATGCAATTGAAGTTGGAAAATTACCTGGTTCAAATGATGTAAAAATTTGGTTAAGTCTTTCTGATAGTAAAAAAGGTGCGGTACTCGGCGAAGTAACTATGGCAGGAGGAACAACTTACTCTGGATTCCAAATCGTAAATCTTTCTAATTTCATTGATGGAGGAATATCTTCTTCCGCTAATTCAGTTACTTATTCAGGTGACTATTTATATGTTTCAAGTGGAAAAACACATGGAGGTGCTTTCTGTATAAATGCTGAAACTTTAGAGGTGCTTGGAAGTGTAGAATTTGAAAATGGAAAATACATCGATGTCAATGGAACACCTGACAATGCAACCAAAGTAGTCAGTTTGCAAACTGGAGAATCAAGTTCACTTCGAGTAGAAGATATTGGAAGTTTTCACTTTTCAAATGAATATAATGTTGGAGAAATTTTACATCAAAATGTAGATACTGATAGTAGAGGAAAAAGTACTATTCACTTCGTCAATAATGATCCTGACAATGTTTACATCACTAAAGGAAAACATGGTTTAGCTTCGTACAATATTCATACAGGTGCTGAAACTTGGACATCAAATAATAACATGTTAACTACTGGAAATACTAATGGTGTTACTTCTGATGATCAATTCATTTATGCTGCCAACGGTGCTGATGGATTAGCAGTTTTTACCAAACCAGAAATTCCAGGAATTGATCCGGAGTTAGTTTTCACTTGGGATATGAATGAACCAGATGCAGCGTCAGCCAACTTTATTGAAGTAGATGGATCTACAGAATGGATTCTAATCGCCAAAGGATTAGGAGGTACTAAAATATTAAGACGACCGCAACCAGGTGATTATTTACCAATCAGTAGTTTCAATAATCAAGGTGTCCCAGATAATGTAGAGCAAATAGAAATATGTGATGCTTTACTTTCTAACATCCTTTCTCTATCTCTTCCTGATGGGCAAAATGCAATGACTGCTCATCCTGAATATTTTGATAATTCTGTCCCTTATAATATCTTAATCGAAGAAGATGCAGAGGTCTCTATCAGTTTTGTTGATGAAGGAGCAGGTTATAAAAATGTTTTAGGATACTATTATTATAATGCAGATAATCCACCAACTAGTGTTGATGATATTATCAAATTAATTGCGTTCCCTAATGCTTCAGCACAAGGCTCAGGTGGCGGATTATTCGAAGGAAGTACAGTCTCACTTTATGGTAATTTCAAAGCCAATACCGTAATTGGATTTTTCTTAAATTCAGATGGATGGAATGAAGGAAGTGGGACAATTTCAGAAGGCATAGCTGCTCATTATTCTGACCCAGCATTCAATGCAAATGGAAGACAAAGTGTGATCTTGTACGAACCTGAATGTGAAGAATTAGTAGTTTGTTTTGATGATCAAGTAGTAGGAACAGGTGACAATGATTTCAATGACGCAATCTTTCAAATAAATGTACATCCTGCTTCTGCAATTAATGTTACAGCTTATCCGATTGTAAATGCATCATCTCCACCTCCAAATACTCAAAATATTGCTCAAGGGAAAACCGCTACACAATCATCCTCATATAGTAATTCACAGTTTTTTGCTTCAGAAGCAATAGACGGAATTATTGGCGGACAGAATTTCAATCATACTAAGAAAAATCAAAATGCATGGTGGGAAGTTGATTTAGAACAAATCTATAATCTTTCAGCTATAAATGTTTTTAATAGGGCAAATTGCTGTCAAAGTCGATTGAATGATTTCCATGTATTCGTTTCAGATGTACCTTTCAATAGTACAGATATAAACGAGACTATAAATCAATCTGGAGTTAGTGATTTTCATTTCACCGGTTCCGCTCAAGATCTCACAGAGATTAGCCTCAATCGACAAGGACGATATGTTAGAGTTCAATTATCAGGAAAGAATTTTCTCCACTTAACAGAGGTTCAAATATTTAACTAAAATTCAATATTTTTTTTGAAAAAAAATTATTCCACATTTCTACTTAATGAGAAATGTGGGATTTTTTTTTGGGAAAAAATCAACGTAAGTTTGTTTTATTAAAAATTAAAAATTCTTACAAATTTGATTTTCTCAAAAGTTCAACAATATTTTTTTAAGCCAATTGACAATAGTCAGGTTGTTCTTTTCAGAATGCTTTTTGGCTTTTTAATGGTGCTGGAATCCTTTGGTGCGATTGCAACTGGTTGGGTAAAAAAGACTTTGATTGATCCTCAATTTACCTTTAGTTTTTTCGGTTTTGAATGGCTGCAACCTTTGCCTGGCAATGGTATGTATTTCTACTTTATTTTGATGGGAATAGTGAGTTTGATGGTGATGCTTGGCTATCGATATAAATTAAATATTTTGGCTTTAGCCGTGCTCTGGTCTGGAGCTTATTTCATGCAAAAAACTTCGTACAACAATCACTATTATTTAGTGATGTTATTGACTTGGGGAATGGTGTTTATGAATCCACATCATTACGCTTCATTGGATGCAAAAAGAACAAAAACCGAAGATCATATTTGCCCAAACTGGAATCGATTATTTTTTATAATTCTATTGTTATTAGTTTTCACTTATGGAGCAGTTGCAAAGTTTTACCCCGGTTGGTGGAGTGGTGACTTTATCAAAAATTCGTTTTCTCACAAGACAAATTATTGGTTGATTGGTCCACTTCTTGGCAAGGAATGGTTTCAACAATTTATTACTTTTTCGGGGGTGATTTTTGATGCGATTATTATTCCTTTATTGATTTGGAAAAGAACTAGATTCTTTGCTTTTATCGGTTTGATTATGTTTAATATTTTCAATTCTGCCGTTTTTCAAATTGGAATTTTCCCTTACACCGTAATTGCTTTGACCGTTTTCTTTTTTGAAGCTGAAACAATTAGGAAATTATTTTTTCCAAAAAAACAATATACACACGTTTCAGATTTAGATTTCCAAAAACAAAATAACAATACTTTTACATTTTCTATTTTGATGGTTTTTTTCGCTATCCAATTTACTTTGCCCTTGCGCCATCACTTCATCCCAGGAGATGTAAATTGGCGAGAAGAAGGTCATAGAATGAGTTGGAGAATGATGTTGCGAACGAAGCAAGGTGCTATTAATTTAGAGGTAGTTAATCCAAAAACTCAAGAAAAGATATTCATCAAAAAAGAAGAATATTTGACTAAAGATCAAATCAAAGAGTTAGCGACAAAACCTGATTTCCTTTATCAATTTGTTCAACGATTAAAGAAAGAATATGCTAAAAAAGGAATGACCGATATTGAAATATATTGTAAAACGAGTCGCGTGAAATTAAATGGAAACAAGGCAAAACCTTTATTTAAATTTGATGTCGACTTAGCGAAAATTGAATGGAATTATTTTGGAAGAAATGAGTGGGTTTTAGATTAATTCTTTCAAAGGATATTTAATTTGTTCATTAAGATTGATTTATTTGCTCTACTAATTGGAATTACTTTTTTCTCAATAACTAGCGTTCCCTCTTCTATATCCTTGATCTTATTAAGGTTAACAATAAAACTACGGTGGACTTTTAGAAACTGTGGGTTATCTAATTTAGCATCTATATTTTTAAGTGTGCTGTAGATAATATAACTGCTCTCTGTAGTTTTCACTTTTACATAATCTCCTGCATTTTCAAAATAAAGAATCTCATCATAAGCCACTCTAACATATTTCCCCTCTACCTTCAAATAAACTTCTTTTGCATTAGCTCGATAAGCATTATTTTTTTGTTGCTCCTCGAGCGCCTTTTCCACCGCCTGCTGGAAACGAGAAATGTTAATTGGTTTTTTTAAATAATCAGTTATCGAATATTCAAAAGCTTCATAAGCATATTCAGTCTTTGAAGTAGTAAAGATAATTTGAGGTAACGTAACCACTTGCTCTAAAAATTCAAGGCCAGAAAGTTCGGGCATTTCAATATCTAAAAAAATTAAATCTACGGAGTGCTCAATTAAATAGGAAAGTGCATCATTGGCGTTTTCGCAGATTTGCACCACATTTAAGTTGTCATGTTTTTCACAAAATCGCCCAAGAGATTTTCTCGCCATTATTTCATCATCAACAATCATACAATCTAAAATCATGATATTTTTATTTTTTTAGAGATCTATATTTCTCCAATTGGGCATTTAAAAATGGTTTTGCTTCTGCTAATTTACTTTCTACCTCATTCATAAAATTAATCAAAGTATTAGCATCTTCTTGCTTATCAGCCATCTTCTCAATGGCCAGTATTTTCTTTTCCAATTGAGTCAGTCCCACCATTGAAAAATTAGGTTTTATTCTATGTGCCAATCTTCTCGTTGCTTCCCAATCTTCTTTTTCAATAAAGCTCCGTAATTGTGGTACATCCTTAACTGTGTGTTCTAAAAATATTTCAAACATATCTGCAGCATGTTCATGATCTCCTCCGTAAAATTTTTGCAAGTAAGAAACATCTAAAATATCATCAACTGAAGTTTCCTCTTCTGTATCCGTAGAGATTGGAATTATACTTTCTTCTTCTCTAACAACAGAAGTCGATGCTACGCTTTCTTCTTTTCGAGTAGTATATTTTCTAATCACCTCCAATAGTTGAGTCGGAGCAAATGGCTTTGCAATATAATCGGTCATTCCGACTCCCATTGCTTGTTCTCTTTTGGATAATATAGCAGAAGCGGTGAGTGCGACAATAGGTGATTCATTATTTAAATTCTCCTCATTCCGAATCAATCTAGTTGCCACATATCCATCCATAATGGGCATTGAAATATCCATAAAAATCATATCATAATGATGCTCTTTAGTCATTTCAACTGCCTCTTTCCCATTGATAGCAACATGAAAATAAATCCCCCATTTTCGAAGTAAAGTGGTGATATATTTCCGATTCATAAAATTGTCTTCAACAATTAGCATGAATAATTCCGATGGTTCAAAAACTATTTGTAATGCTTCTTCGTCTTTCGCGTCTTCCTTTTTATCTTTTTCACCACTATCAATATAATGCAATCTAAATTTAAATTTAGTCCCTTTCCCAAACTCACTCTCTGCCCAAATTTCTCCACCTTGTAAGTCTACGAATTTTTTGGAAATAGCTAACCCCAAACCAGTCCCTCCAAATTCATGTCTAACTTGTTCGTCGGCTTGTTTGAAATTTTCAAAAATCAAATCCAACTTTTCCTTCTTTATACCTACTCCTGTATCTGAAACTTCAAATTCTAAAAAGTAATTTCCCTCCTCAACAGCCAGTAATTTTACGCCTATTTTTATGCTCCCAACTTTTGTAAACTTAACCGCATTACTAATCAAGTTCATCAAGATTTGAGTCAATAATAATTCATCTCCAATCAATAAATTTTCAATCCCCTTATCAATCTCATAGGAAATGTTTACCTGATCTCGATCTGTTTTTACTTGAAAAGTTTTTTGTAAAGAAATAACTAATGTTCGAAGGTTAAAGGTCTCTTTATGGATTTTAATTTCGTTGGCTTCTATCTTTGATATATCTAAAATATCCGAAACTATTTTAAGTAATAAATCTCCCGATGTTTTGATGCTTTTTACGTGATCCTTTTGCTCAGGAGTGGAAGAAGTAGCTGACAGCAAATGAGCCATTCCGATTATGGCATTAAGCGGTGTTCGAATTTCATGGCTCATTCTTGCCAAAAATTGTTTTTCTGCATCTCTTGCTGCCTCTGCTGCTTTTTGGGAGAGTTGAAGTTCTTGTTCCATTTTCTTTCGATCAGAAATATCGTAATGAATTCCCATCGAACCAATTACCTTTCCTTCAAAATTATAAAGTGGAGTTCCACTAATTAACACCCATATATATTCGCCATTCTTCTTTTTAATTTTCATTTCATACACTCCTGCCTGCCCTTGTTCTCTTACTTCATCTTGTTCACCCATGATTGTGAGATCCTCTTGCGCCACAAAAACTTCAAGCGCATTTTTCCCTTCTAACTCTCCAGCAGGATAGCCTGTCATATCACAAAACCAATCATATGCTCTAACAATATTATGGTTCAAATCGACTTCCAACAAACCTAACTCCATTCCTTCGATTATTCCTCTATACTTCTCCTCACTTCGCACCAACTCTTCCGCCTCAAGAATTAATTTCTCTTGCAACTCATTATTAATCTTACGTAATTTTTCATTAACATTAAATAACTCTATTGCCTTTTTTTCCAAGATAGACTCTGCTTCTCTTCTAGCAGCCTTCTCCCTCCTCAGTTTACGCTTTAATATTTCCAATTCCTCCATCTTATTTTTTATTTCTGACTAATAAAAATTTCACAATGGAGCCATCTTCTTTAATATTTTCTCTATTAATCGTGCAAGGATCTTGGAAATGGTTTAATGTTCTTAAAATTAAACCTTCTGCAAAATCTGCCATTTTTCGTTCGGAATGATAAATCATTTCTAAAGTATCTTGATCAATCATTTTCGTTTCGAAAGTTGGTAACTCAGCCTTTGGATATATTTTTTTCACCTCTATATGAATATGATTTTCAATGGATTCCAAAAAAACAAACGAGTTAGGAACTGTGTTAAAAAATTGAGGATAGGAATTATATAATATATCAAAAAAATATTTTCCATATTCTTTTAACAAAGTAGGAATGTCAATTTCTGTTCGAGCACTCAAATCTACTAGGAGTTGTACCATCTCAGAATAATTATAAGTTCCAATTGAAGTGTAAGCTCCTTTTGATTCTAAATCATTCTCTGTTAGCATCTTGTCCACTAATTCATAACCAAACTTTTGTTCTACCATTTCCAAAAACTCAGTAAAAACAATTCCTTTCATAATGATAATATATTTGAAAAAATTTTATACCTCCTAAGAATTAGGTATCTAAATCCACATGAAATAATATGTAAATTTAAAACTATATATCTGATATCTCAATTTATAGAGTGTTCAAAATTGAAAAAATAAGGTAATAAAAAAAAAGGAAAAGAAAAACATAAAAAAAAGGAAGCCATTGTGGTAATCTTACCACTAATGGACTTCCTTAACAGTTCTGAGATAAATGAAATTAAATCGGTTTTTGAATAGTTAATTATGGGAAAATGATGGGTTGTCTGGCTAATAAATAATAGCTCGATTAAATATATTTTAGTCTAATTCACATATCATCATCTGATACATTTTTTGCACTAGGCATTTAATTACAAAAAAGGCAATGAGCAAAATTCAGTTTTAGGAAAACCTCGTTTCTAAATAATTAAATTTTTACTCCTTAATCAAATTCATTGTTTTAAAAATATTGTGCAGAGCTTCTTTTAGCTCCACACAATTTAATAACTAAAACACGCCTTAATAATACCTTGAGTTTCTCTATAGCTAATTTGCTATTGATCTTTGGGATGGCCATTCATTAGTTTTAAAAATATTGCGCAGAGCTTCTTTTAGCTCCGCACAATTTAATAACTAACACACGCCTTAATAATAATCTTGATTATTCTCTCTAGCTAAAATGCTATTGTATTTTTTGAGTAGTCCATTGTTATTTTTTTTTAAATATTGTGCAGAGCTTCTTTTAGCTCCACACAATTTAATAACTAACGCACGCCTTAATAAAATCTTGGTTATCTTCCTCACGAAGGTGCTATCGTACCTTTTTAGCACTTCGTTATTCTTTTCTAAAAATGTGCAGAGCTAAAAAGCTCTGCACAACATAACTACATAATCTCAATTACTTTTTTCCCTAAAAAAAAGGGTTATAGTGTTTCAATACTGAGAGGAGTGTTAAGTATCATTATTTCTTTTGCTCCGTCTTTGTGATTACAAATGTATAGCAGAAGTCAGAATTCCTAAGCTATTTTCGATGATTGGTAAGTAGAATACTGAAATTGGTAGGATTAACCACTTTTTTGGAATTGGAGATTAGAGCTGTTTTAGTTCTAACTTAATTAGTTGGATAAAATAAAAAAGCGGTGTTAACCTTTTAAAGGCTAACACCGCTTTTTTTAAATTTATAATATCGAATTTCTAGAATCCATTAGCCTTAGCTTGGCTACTCGACTTAACTGGATTCCAAGGATCATCATATGATTTTTTCCAAACGAATTCATGAATATAAGCCACCGATCGAATTAATCTCAAATAGGTTCCGGTATAAATACTCATCATAGGAACGTAAGGCCACAACTTCAACTCCTCTTTTCGTCGTTCAGAATAAATGTAGGTACTCGTCATTTGCATGAAACCTACAACTGTATAAATAGTAAAATTCATTGGAATTACATATTGCAATGAATCATTAAAATTCATTACCAAATCAATAATATATACCCACCAAAGAATATCTAAAACTACATTATAAAATACATTTTCAAAAAGGGCAAAGAAATTAAGCCAACTAAAATTTTCACTCGGAAGGTATACGTCTTTATGTTTCCTGACCCGAAATCGAATAATAGATTTGTCCCACCGTAATCTTTGCTTCGTCAAAACTTTAAACTTCGAAGGTGCATTTGTTAAACAAACTGCTGATGGTTCAAAAACTGTTTTGAAACCAGATTTTCTAATCTTAACTGTGATATCTCCATCTAGTCCTGGGCCAATATCCCACCCTTTGATGGCATCAGTTACATCCGCTCGAAATGCTCCAAATGCTCCAGAAATAATTTTATAGATTCCTAGTTGAGAAGCGATTATCCGCCCCACAGAAATGGTCTTCAAATATTCAATTGCTTGTAATCTCGCGCAAAGACTTTCATCTGCATTTCTCACCTTTACATTTCCACCAACTGCTCCAATTTTCTCATCCATAAAGAATGGAATCAAAATATTTTCAATGGCCTCTCGGTCAAACGAACAATCTGCATCCAAATGAACAATATATTTTCCTTTTGAAAACCGTAAAGCGAGATTCGCAGCAGAGGCTTTTCCACCCCGCATGTCATTTCGCAAAAATAAATCAATCAATCCTCGTTTTTGCAAATTACGGCCAATGATAGGAGTCTCATCATCTGAGCCATCATCAACAATTATTAATTCAAAATTTTGAAAAGTCTGTTCTGCTAAAGATTTGGTGAGTTTAAAAAGGTGTTTCCCTTCATTTTTTCCAGGAATAATTACGGACACAAATGGGTTTTCATTCCAAAAATCACTACGAGCTTTATTCCATTTTTTTTTCCTATCGTTTCTAAAAAGATAATACCACCCAGCTATAGCAAAATCTGCAAAAATATACCGAGTTAACTCTAGCAAAACGAAATACCAAAATACTCGGACAAAATTCCAAATACCTACGGTGTACCAATATTCCAGATATTCTGGTAAAATATTTTTTAATTCTGGGCTCATTCTAACATTTGTAAAATACTATGGTCATCGGGGTCGAGCGTTAATACTTCTACTTCTAACAATCTTCCACTACCCATTTCAATATTATCTCCTATCAATTTTTTCAAATTATAATCTATCATATCTTTCATTTCTGATGCTAACCTTCGATCACTTTCTGGCATTAAAAAGGCAAACATTGAGAAATTTTTATACGAAATCAAATCCACCGGACGCAAGTATTGTGATACTATATTGAGTATTTCTTTTTGTAAAACATCTTTAGTTTTCTCATCTAAGAAATCAAATTTCTCTTCGTTCAACTGAATGACTCCAAAATGACTTTCATGACTTCGCAACTCCAATCTAGTCAATTCTTGTCCTACTAGAATTTTGAATAATCCCCATCCAAAATAATTTTTAGTAGTCTTAAATTCATACGTAGGTGCGGCAGCTACTTTTTTACCAAAACCACGAATTGCCAATTTCTCCCCTGCTGCAGTAATTTGTAAAGTTTGGACAGCTCGATTTGCAATATGTTCCAAATCCATATCATGTCCGCAGTCAATACAGGAAGCTCTCATGTTGACATCTTGTGATTGGTGATTACAAGTTTGGCATTGATTGATCTCTGATGGTTTGTCATAATCAATTCCAATGTGACGTAAAACTTTATCACACTTTGGACAAATCATATCTTCATCTTGCTTAAAATCTGACTCAGGTCCAATGTAAGCACATCGGAAATGGTGGATCAAATTTTCCGATTTCAGTTCTAAAGAATTACAACTCGGACAGACCTCTCTAAAATTCATATAAGTGCCTTCACACTCATGACATAGATTTACTTTATCAACTGTTTTGAATTTGAAATACTCTTCGTACTTCACTTGAGAAAGGTTATCTAAAATCTGTAAATGATCATCTACAGAAATATATCCACTCAAAAAAGGAAATGAATATCCAATCTTGGAAGCTCGATTTCGAAAAGGAACTAATGGCTTTTGTCGAGTATAAATGTATTGAGTGGTTTTAAGAATTAGACTTTCTGAGAAATTTAAGTTTTTTATATCTGATTGAATTCCTTTGACTCTTTCGTTAATTTCAAGCGATTTTTGCAACGCTTTATTCATCGTAAGATCTTCCACTCTTCCATCTGTTAATTGAACAATTTCGGTAGGAATTGAAAGTGATTTGATAAACAAAGGCTTTAGATACATAGATGTGACTTCCGAATTTCTCACCTCTTTGATGATATTCGAAACTACTTCTGGAGATTCATTCTCAATGAATATTCCATCAGCTTTCGTCAGGTCAAGACCTGAGAAATTTGCGTCAGTTTTAACAATCGCAAAGTTTAGTCCTTCAAATTCTTTGAAGTCCAACCTTAGCGGTCGCTGTAATATTCTTAATGCATTCATTTTTGTGTATAATATCAGTTGGGGGGAAATCTAAATCAGGTGTTACTTTAGTTGGGAGGTTGAGTGTTTTCTCAAAAGTTAATTTAAAATAAATTAAAGTGATTTTTTTGCAAAAAAATCAACTTACGTGACTGTTAAAAAAAAACATATTACTTTTTATAACATCTTGATAATCAATGTTTTGTGAAAACATTATAATTCATATTTTAATTTAGACACGTCTACCGTCATTTTATAAAAATTAATCCATCTAGCTCCTTCTTCCTCTGTAATTGGCATGATGTCAATTACTACATTTCGTTGTATAGGTTCATATTTACTTTGAAACTCTACCGGCAATTCTTTGGTGGAAATATAAATATTGCTAATTCTTCCCAAGCCTTTCATCCCATCTGGAAATTGGATTTGCATCACATCATTGATCGCTAAATGCCCCATTAATTCTGGATCAAAATAAGCTCGAATACTAATGTTTTCCCTTTGATGAATCGTCATGACATCTTGCTTCTCATAGCAAACTTCATTCGGACTAAAATTTATATTTCCAATAATTCCATCGATCAAAGCAATGTAAGGTGTAATCTCATTAATCATCACAGTCTCAAAATTTTGCTTATCTGATTCCAATTTTTGCATCTCTTCTTCTTGCTTACGAAGTCGATATAGATGCCGCCTCAAAAAACTAATTTCCTCTTTTAAGATTTTTCGATTCACCTCGATTCTCATAATATCTGATTCGATAGAAGTCAAAGTATATTCAATGTCATTGACTCCTAGTAAAACCAAATCTTGCTGATGTTTAAATTCATCTTTCTTAAATTTTAGTCGCGAGGAAAGGTTGTCCTTTTCAATATTTTTTAAAGCGATTTGTTTTTTCAAATTCAATCGCTCTCGCTCAATCCAATCAATTGGTTTTTTGGCATTGTAGGAATGACGAATCGAATTTCCGATGTCATTATATTCATTATGATAGAGAAACAAAGTATCTCCTTTTTTTACTTCTTGCCCTTCTTCCACAAGGATGTCTAAAATTTTTACATCATTAGTAAATGTCAGCGCTTGCTTCTCCAATTCTACTTGTCCTTTTCCTCTCAAAATTGCCACTCCATTAAAAATTCTAAATCCAGAAAATAAAACGATCGCACTAAGAATACCAATCCAAGACCACTTTTGCCAGTTGATCTTTTGCTTGGCCTTCGGCGGCTCTTTGAGCGTTTTGATGACGCTCGTTTTAGATTTGAAATTAAAATTTTTCATGATTTCCGATGGTTAAAACAGTCAATGTGTCTAATTAAATTATTAATTTTTATCTCCTTGAAATCTGTTTGTTTCGTTTATCTAATTCAACCAAAGCACTAAAACTTTCAAACAAAAAAACACTATTTGATTTGGCTCGTCTTGCTGACGAAATCCAAAATTCTAAATGATTCCGATTGTCAAATTTATGAATAGGTACTTTTTCTATTTCTAATGTTGTAAAAATTGGATCATAAATAGTCAACGCTAAAATTCCAGCATCCCCAAATTTCTTATAATATTCTATTGGAATTTTCTCCTCCAAGATGACAGATTTAAATTCGTTCTTTTGCAAATAATTTGTGATAAAAGTGAAGTTCTCTTGGAGATCTAATTTTGTTAAATAAACATACCTTACTCCTTCTAATTTTTTTCCAACTTCCTCAAAATTTCGAATAGCCAAACAAGACATAAAATCTGAATGGTAACTTTTTGTAGCAATCTTTGCTAAGTTGAGATACATCATTTGCTGGATGTCCAACAGCTCCATATCTACTGCCAAAATCATATCTTGATAATTCAAAGCTGAAAGTGGCGAATGTCCTCGCCGATCAAAATTCAACAAAACCCTTTCCACTCGAAGCAATTCTTCTAGGCGTGCTTTGTTATGTAAAAACGCGATGTACTGTTTCATTTTGTAATTATACTCCTGATACAAATTCAACAATTCACGTGTATTATTATAAACTTGATTATCTGCTTTTTGCTGGATAAGTTCACCCTCCAAAAAATTAGACATCCGTTTTTCTTTTTTATTAAAATCGATTGGCATACTAAATGAAGCGCCAAAACTTGTGTAAGAACGATCGTACTCAAAAGTTCGAGTTCGCAAATTATAGTTGCCAAATAATTTTAAATTAGGAAGGTTGACATTTGCATCTCGATTCTGAATGGCTTCTTTTTTTACGTCCACCATCTTGTTGATGAGTTGTTCGTAAATGCTATCGTTAAGCAGTTTATCAATATCAATATTTAAAATGGGAAATTTCGCAGCATTTAATTTCAATGTATCCTGTTGTACTCGAGCAGTAAATGCATGATTAAAATTTTCGTAAGTATTCAGTAAGGCTTTACTTTCTTCGACCTTCTTTTTCACATCCAAGACTTCTGTGTATTTCACATCATGGATATAATATAAGTCAGTCAAAATTTCCAATAAAGATTCTAGGTAAGGAATCCTTTGGCGTAATAATTCAATCTTTCGTTGATTACCAGTATGGATAATTTTATTATAAATGAAAGGATAATTATTGGTTCTTCTTCTCTGATCTGACTCCAATTCATAGAGCGCTAATTCGTCTTCAACAGTTTTACTTTTTCTCCTTTTGTCAAAATAGCCGTTATTCAAAACGTCCCATTCCACCCCTGCTCGCCATCTCGTTCCTGGCTCCAAAACTTCGTCTGCTCTCTCTCCGTTATGCGTATATCTTGCGGAAAAACTAAGGCCAAAATCTTTTTTGATTGCCTTCATCTTTTCCTTCAAAAACATCTCTTCCAAACTGTCTACTTCTGTAAAACCATACCCCAATAAATCAGTCACCTGCTGCATGGCCTCTTCGTCCGCAACAAGCTGATTATCAGTTGACTCCGTGAGATTCAACATCAAAACTGCTTTTTGATAAATGCTATCTTCCAATGCTTTGTTCAACGTTCTAGGCTGAGCAAATATCGTATTTACATTTATAAAAAAACAAATCCCCAAAAGTAAAAGACCCCATGATTTTCTCATACACTATCTGCTCTTCTGTTTCCAAAAATGCACTAAAAATACTTCGTCGAATATTCGACTTGGTTAATTCTTTTTGATGTATTTCATAGCTCTTGTAAAAGCTATTTTGTCATGGCTAAATTGAAAGGAAAGGTTAAATGATGAACGGTTAACGATTAATTTTTTCATTATTAATCATTCACCGTTCATCTTCAACATTATTAAAGAGTCATATAAACGACTCCTCTTGGCACATCTTTGATCGTATTTCTAAAATCAAAAATGAATGGTTGAGCTGTGCTCATTGATAGATATTTATCAATCGTATCTTCATTAAATTCTTTATGTGGAACGGCCAAAACGATGCAATCGAATTCACCAGTAGGATTTGAAGTAGCTTCAATTCCATATTCATGCATTACCTCACTTGGAACAGCCTGTGGATCTTCAACGGTTACATTGATGCCCATGCTTTTGAGATGTTGAACCATCTCAGCTGCTTTCGAATTTCGTATATCTTGAACGTCTTCTTTAAAAGTAATGCCTCGCACTAAGACTTTTGCATCCATATTTGCAATGCCATCTTCCCGCAATTGTTTAACAATTCTATTCGCCACATGCTGTGGCATATTATCATTGACTGCTCTTGATGCAGCTATTAATCTTGCATTTACCCCTAACTCATTCGCCTTATGCACCAAATAATATGGATCAACACCAATGCAATGTCCACCTACTAATCCAGGATAAAATTTCAGGAAATTCCATTTTGTTCCAGCTGCATCCAATACATCTTGCGTACGAATTCCTACTTTTTCAAAAATCATAGACAATTCATTCATCAATGCAATATTGATATCTCGTTGCGTATTTTCAATAATTTTAGAAGCCTCAGCTACTTTGATTGAAGTCGCTGGATGAACTCCCGCTTCAATAATCATACTATAAACATCTGCAATTACATCACAAGCCTCTTGGTCGCAACCTGAAACTACTTTTGTGATTTTTGTCAAAGTATGTTTCTTATCTCCTGGATTTATTCGCTCTGGTGAGTAACCTATTTTAAAATCAATACCTACTTTTAAGCCTGAATTATTTTCCAAAATTGGTTGACAAACTTCTTCTGTACACCCTGGATAAACGGTCGATTCAAACACCACATAATCTCCTTTTTTCAAAACACTTCCCACCATTTGGGTCGCACTAATCAAAGCATTTAAGTTGGGTTTTTTATTCGCATCAACTGGAGTTGGAACGGCAACGATATAAAATTTAGCATCCGCTAAATCATTTACATTCGCTGTGAAATTTATTTTTCGATTGTCAAATGCACTTCTTGGTAATTCACCTGAAGGATCTTCATTCGCATTCATCATATTCACTCGATTCTGTTTGATGTCAAATCCGACTAAGTCCAATTTTCTAGCAAACTCAAGTGCAAGAGGTAACCCAACATATCCTAGCCCTATCACCGCCATTTGGGCATTATGAGTTAGTAAGTCAGTTATAACTTTGTGAGTATTACGTTGATTCAATATGGAATTTCCTGATACGTTCGTATCAGAATAGGTATGATGTAGGTCAAGCATGTGTGTAATTAAGTTAGTTATACAATTAGTTAAAAAAATAAGGGAAATTTAAGGTGGGGGAAGGATGTTATTTTTTAACAGTTGTTAGAAACTTGAAATACATATTATCAATTAATTCATTTCCTAGGTAAACCCAAATAAAACGAATGTTTTGAAAATATTTGTTTCTAATATAATCCTTAATACTAATTCTATACCGAAATCTAATTTTCAGTTTTTTTTAATAAAAAAAGCTGCAAGAGTTTGTGACATGAAAAAAGTGATATTGATTCAATGAATCAATATCACTTTTAAAATAAAAATAAAATAATTTCCTTCCCCTATAAACATGTCTGTTCTACAAATAGAGAAGAAAACAGGGGTAATTGCTACTTCTTATCCCTCTTTTTATGCACATAGGCTTTCTTCCCAGATTTACTTTTAATTGAGTTTGCTACTGCATTAGCATCTTCACTTGTATTGTACTTTGCTACACAAACAGAGTAATAATCTGAAAAATCAAATTCCACAATCTCCGCATTTGGATATCCTGAACTTTTCAACCTGTCCACTTCCGTTTGAGCATTCTCTTCACTTTTGAAAGCTCCAGCAATGACTAAATAATCACCTGAGCTTCTAGGGTTAGTTGGAACGATTTCTTCCACATCATCATTTCCAATAATTTCATCTTCATCTCCTTCTAGCGGAATAACTTCGTCATCGTCAGCATCCTCATCAGAGGTCGTAGAACCGTTAGCATCATTGTGCTCGTCCATAGGTTCATCATCCTCATCTTCGATACTTTCGATCGGTTTATCATCTTCGTTGTCAGCGCTAAGGTCGTTAGCATGAATAGTCGTTGGAGATTTTTTTGCGCAAGATTCTGCTTGAGTTGCCATATAGGTTAGTCCTAATATAATAACTAAGGCTAGAATAAAATAGCTTACTGTTTTTCCCATAGTATGTTCTTTAGTGTTTTGTGTAAGTTAAGTATGTTTTATAATTTGGTGAAATTATAGATTATTTTTGGAAAAAGGAATATATTTTATTCAGTAAAAAACTAAGTCCTTATCACCATCGAATAATATCTCTGGAAATTATTAGAAAGTAATTGTCGTTATCATAAATTAAATCCCCTTCTTTTAAAATGAAAATTATCGACATTCCTAAATACCTCTTTTTAGAAACGTAAATACTTCTTGGTCTTTTCCATAAAAAAATTGAACAGTTTTCTAATTTAAAATCTTCATAATTTCTATTTTCATAAAATTCAATAACTAGGGGGCGTTCTCCATTTTTAGAAACATAAGTCGATGAAGTAATTTTTATTTTATCGATTACCGCATCGCCAACAAAGTCAATTTCTTTTTCATAAAGAACAAACTCAATGGAATCTGACTCTTCAAAATCTTTCAACTTTATCAATTCAAATTCTGATAAATTAAATTTTTCATCCTTTGGATCAATCAAATTATACCTTTCGTTCTCACTCTTTACTGTATCTGTTTCATAATAAAAACGGTCAACTGTATCTTTAAAAAAATGAGTATCTACCGCAAGAGGAAATTCCGCAAAAAAAAATGTCAAAGATTGATCTTTATCATTCAAAAACATTTTAGGATTTTCTCCAACCCAAATATCTAGAGTCTGACAATTGCCCTCAATTATATTCTCCTCACTAGATGAAAGCGAATAAGATGGAACAGGTTGCCCAAAAAGAAAAAGTGGAAAACCAAAAAGGAATAAACTAAAAAATATTTTATTTTTCATGCTACTCTTTTCTAAAAACTCAACTGTCCCACCCTGCTATTACTTTCGTTTCCACCCCAATCAAAGTTCCATCCAATACAAAGTGAACCATCGTTCGCACTTTTCCTTTTTGGAAAATAACTTGCAAGGCTGTTTTGCAAAGATGCAACCATGTAGTCATTTTCAAGGCTTCATTTTTATGTTGTTTTGCTTTGCCTGCAAAATCACTATTTTGAATAATCACAATTCCTTGATCTGTTTCGATGACAAAATCTATCTCTGTTTCAAATAATCTTTTTTGATAAAAATGTCGAATTGGATATTTTCGGTGTATTTTTTTAATGGAAAAATTTTCACTCAAATACTCCAAAAACTTCTGTGAATAATCTAACAATGCATTCTCAGTAATAGTTTCCGTCAATTCAAATCGTTCCAAAAATCCGCTTGCCATATCCCTTCTCAATTGATTATCATATTCCAAATGATCGGCCATCAAAAACGCTTTCGTCATTTTTAACAAAGTATAGGTGTCGGTATCTTCTGTGATTTGAAACGCAGCTCCGTGATTTGTAATCGCTCCTTGTTTCCCCTTAAAATCATTAAGCAGCTCTTTCTCTTTGGTCAAATCAATTTGATAACTTTTATGTTCTCTATTGCCTTGTCGCTCACCTAAAAATAAGATCTGTTCTTCCTTCGGATCTGTGTGAGTAATATCTTTTGGAAATGCCTGCACCCAAGTTTCCTTGTATAAAACATCACCCCACTCCCATTGCGTCTCGCCTGAATTTTCATCTAGAGCCGGCACCTTTTCATCTCCATCATGCCATACTCGATTGAGCCACAAAGTCGCTTTTTTTCGAGTTGGAAAAACTAAGTAATCACGCGCTCGTGTAATTCCAACATACATCAATCTTGCTTCTTCTTGCAAGGCTTGCTCTCTTGCCACTTTACTCACGTCACTCACTTCCAGTCGTTCCGCAAGTGCTGTTCCGCCACTTTGATCCGAGTATGGATTTATCCAAAATCGCAACCATCGCCCTGCTAAAATATTTTCCAAATCAATTCCTTCTGAGTCTGAAACGATATGCATTCCAAAAACATCACTCCTCAATTTACCTTCCAAACTATGACAAATGACCATCGGCCATTCCAATCCTTTACTTCGATGATAGGTCAAAATATTTACAGCATCACTCCCCTCTCCTGATCCTTGTACATCTTTATCATTATTTTCCAAATCATTTAACCACAACAAAAAACCACCCAGCGAAGCAGCGGTGTGCAAGCGATTGCAAGCTGCCTCATATTGCAAAGCGAATCGACGCATCACATCCACATTATCTAATCGTTGTTCGACTTTCCCCCAACGAGCAATGATTCTTCGCAAGTCTAATTCTTCCAAAACTACATCCAATAATTCTGCACTACTCAACTCAACGGTATCCTTACGTAATTTATCTAAATTTTTAATATAAAAATCCTCCTGTGCCCAACGAGCATTTGAGTTTTCTTTTTCTTCTAAGAATGTTAAACGGTCTTCAATGATTTCTTCGATGTGTTTACCGGAAGCGAGTTTTAATATCTCGGCAATCGAAAGAGAATCTTTTTTATTCAACATATATTTTAAGCAAGCCAAAATCAATTTGGACTCCGCCGTTGAAAGTAAACCTGTTCGAGCAATCGCAGCTTTTAAGCCTGACCGATGCAAAGATTCAGCAACTGCTTGACATGCTGCATTCGATCGACAAAGGATTGCAATATCACCTGGTTCCATCTTTCGCCAGGGCCCGCCATCTTTGGGAGCGACCAATGGTTCTTTTTCTAACAATACTCTTACGGACTCCGCGATACAGTTTTCCATCCAAGGTTTACCTGGTAATCGATTGCCTTCGATATCTGCTTCGAAGTGCCAATGTTGAATGGCATCACCAGCTTCGATGGGTTCGCTGTTTTTATTTTTACTTTCTGCTGTTGCAATTTTAGTTCGCTTTGGTTTGAGGACAACTTGTTCTTTGGGAATGTGAGAAAATGATTTCGTAAAAATTGCATTGGTTGCATTCACTATATCTTCCCGAGACCGCCAAGAATATTCTTGAATATCCTCAGCTTTCACACCGCCTGCTTCGACCATAATGGCTTGCATCAATTTTGGATCAGCTCCTCGAAATCCATAAATTGATTGCTTCGGATCGCCTACCCAAACTGAGTGTTTCGCAATTTCAGAAAGCTTTAAAAATATCTCCAATTGAATCGGACTCGTATCCTGAAACTCATCGACCATCAATAAATCCAATTCACTTTTCAATACTTCTTTTACATGAGGATGATCGAGCAATCGCTTGACTTGAATTTCCATGTCAATATAATCGATCAATCCACGTTGTTTTTTGTAAGCTTCATATTCTCGAATTGCTTCAATCGCAATGTCAAAAATCTGATGGATAAATTGTTCGATGTCGTTGTGAAATTGTGGAAGTGTATCATGCGCTCGAGCGAGCTCTTGCAAATCTTGAATATCATCTTTACTTTTTGCGCCGACTTTAAGTTTAGACATTTTCACCCACTTGTGCCAATCCAAACTCCCTCGCATGTTCAATTCATTTCGAAATGCTTTTAAAGTTTCAATTCCTCCACGAGTGACTTTGGTTTCGTCAGGATTATTTTCCAAACGGTCAATCGCTTCGCTTATTTCTTTTTGCAAATCAGCATAAACTTTAGTAGGATCCTTGTCTGATTTTTTTCCTAAAAAAGCAGCAAAAGTTTCAAAAGATTTCACTTTACTTTTTTCCAAAACTTCTAGGGAAAAATCATTTGAGCGAGCAACATCAGTTAACTGTTTTACTTTAGTTCGCCAATCGTATTCCCCTTTTTTATTGAGTCCTAGAATACTACTGTAACGATCCATTTTTTCCATCCGTTCCAAGTTCAACACCGTCGCCAAACTTTTATTGAACATCACTTGCTGATCTTCATCGGCAATAATATCCACCTCTGGAGACACTCCTGCTTCGAAAGCAAATCGTCGCAACAACTTCACCCCCAACCCATGAACTGTTCCAATCAAAGCATTGGTCAATTCATCGGCTTGCTCGGTTAATCCTTCTTCAAGCAATCGCACCCGCACTCGTTCTTGCAATTCTGCTGCTGCTTTTTTGGTAAATGTGGTGGCTATAATTCCACTAGCTCGAACACCGCCTTTGAGCAATTCGACCATTTCGGAAGTCAAACGATACGTTTTTCCCGAACCAGCGCCAGCAGAAATAATTTTTATATTTAACTTCATGGAGACCCGTTTTTTGAACGGGTGAAATTACAAAAAAAGAAGGGGGTTTTTGTCGCAGATTTTTAAGATTATTATGATCCCTTCAAAACACTTAAAAGAAAATCTTAAAAGTCATATTAGATCATAATAATCTGCGCAAAAAAAAATCAAAACTACTTTTCATCAGCCGCACTAATTACCTTTCCTGTATCTAAAATTCGGATTTCTACTCGACGATTTAAGGATTGTTCTTTTTCATTTCTCGTTTTTGGAAAAACCATTTGGGTGTTACCGTAGCCTTCATAAGCTAATCGTTCTTCGGCAATATTATTTTTCAAAAGAAAATCATAAATCACTTTTGCTCGATTGATAGAAAGATCCCATTCCCATTTTTGAAGTTGTGCTTTAGTTCGAAAAGGAGCATTGATGTGTCCTGCAATTTCGATTTTAATGGCAGGATTGAGTTGCATGAATCTTAAGACTTTAGGCAACTCTGGTTTTGATCTTGGCAATAAAACTGCTTGATTTCCAACATAATATAAATTCTTAATGGACACCTTTTCTCCTACTTCGATAGGTAAAAGTGGGATTGACATCACAACTGAATTCTTTTCCACCTTAACCATTTGTGTATCAAAAAAATAATCTTTTTTATAAATATCTACCCCCACAACTGTATTCTCCGCTACCTCTTTTTCGAAAGAACCATCAGGTGCAGTCTCCAAAGAATCCTTATGATTTTTAGTATGAAAAATAACTTTGGCTTGCATTCCTTCGCCCGTTTTTTTGTCGACCACTTTTCCCTTTATGATGGACATTTCGTTTTTTTTATAAAAACTAATAACTGCTCTTCGGTTTTGTTGACGACCATCGTCGGAGATATTTTCGGCAATTGGTTTTGCTTCTCCAAAAACAGATGTAGAAATTTTTTCAGGGGAAAATTCTTGCTGAGAAAAAAATTCTTTAACAGAATTACTTCGTCTACGAGAGAGCATTAAGTTGTTTTCATCTGTTCCAATGTGATCCGTATGAGCTTCGACGTGAACAAAAATATTTCGTTCATTTTTGCTGCGGTCCATCATTTCTAACGCTGCCGCTAATACATTTGCAGACTCAGAAGTAATGTCATGTTTTCCAAAATCAAAATACACTCGTTTTTGTAACAATAAATTTACGGAATCAAAAGGAGAGCTTTGAGCTATCGCTATTTTTCCAAAAAAAATACAAAGGAGGAAGATTAAGACTTTTTGACTAGACATAGATTCTGTTGATATGTTTGAATAAAAAAGGTTTTTCTCTTTGGAAAACATAATGCGATTTAAAAAAAAAGGAACAAATTTCTTTCTTAAGAGTTATTTTAAAAAACTGACTTTTCGTATTTCTTAGTGCAAAAAACTAACAAAGAATCTTTAATTTTCAGCACTCTTTAAATCAAAAAAATTAGCCTCATGATTTCAAAATCCAGCATACTTCTTTTTATTCTTATACTCTTTCATTTTTCGACTTCAAGCCAAACTATTATCAGAGGTACAGTCTTGGATGCCAAAACTAAATCGCCACTTGAATTTGCTACAGTCCTTTATTCAGATTACGATGGAGTGATTACTAATGAAAATGGTGGCTTTCAAATCAAAATCAATCAGAAGGTTAAATCATTAAAGGTCAGTTATATTGGCTATCAAACAATGGAGGTTCCGATTAATAGTCTGGATAAACCATTAGAAATTTTACTGCAACAAAATATCACCTCGATGCAAGAAGTTGTCGTAAAGGCAAAAGATCTTTGGGCCTCGAATCTTCTTTTTAAAGCGATAAAAAAATCGAGAAAAGAAGCTAAACCTAGACATCAATCTAAGTTATTTAGGCGAACCTATTCTTATCGAGAGAATCGTCCCGCGGAATTTATGGAAGCATTCTACAACGTAAAAACACGAGACGGTGGAATTGATTTTTTCCAATTAAAAAATGGTCGTTTTGGAATTCCCAATGATTCTTCTTTTCTCAATATCGACCTGACTCATTTGATGCAAGTCTATAAATTATTTACCAATGAGTTTCATTTCTTACCTGCTTCGCCTTTAGAATATACTTCTTTGAGAAAATTAAGAAAAGATTTTGATGTGAGAATTCGAAATGAATATGCTGTTGAAAATGATACCATTTTTGAAATCAGTTTTGAACCATTAAGAAAAAAAGATATTCTTTTTGAGGGAAAAGTATGGATTAAAAAGTCAAGTCTAGTAATTGAAAAAGTAACCTTGCAGGCCAAAGACACTAGAAGAAATCCTTTTAAAAGTGTGGTAGATCCTATAAATAATAAAGTAGCAAATTTAGATTTCAGTTTGAATATTGGTTTTAAATATCATGACGGAAAAACAGTTTTTGACTATATCCAAATTAAAGATCAAAAAACAATGGTGACGCCAATTGAAACTTATCAAGTTAATTCAAACACTAAATTAGTTTTTTATGATTATGAAAAACCATTTCAAACTCCCTTCTTCTCTGAATTTTCGGAAGCCTATCATGACTATGAAAAAATCTTATTTTTTCCTTATGATAAATATTTTTGGAATAGAAATTTTTTGATTTCCGAAACGGAAGATGAGCAAAAATTTAGAGAGGAATTGGACGAAAAAGAACTTTTTAAAAATCAAAATGGGGAAACGGCTTTATTGATTGAACGTCGATTCGAGCGATGGAGTAAGGATTGGGAAATTGTTCCTGAGTTAGTTTCTCAAAGAGAAATCAGACCAGGTCATAAGTTGGATGAGGTCATTTTTATTAACCAAGATAAGGCGCCTCCTCAGAATAATCTATCGACCAGAACTTTTATTTTTTTGGATTATGAATGTTATGCTGATACTGTGATCTTCAAAACAGAAGCGGTGATTGATTATCGTTTCACCTTTACGATGCATCGAAATAAAACAGACTTTAAATGTCTCGAAAATTTTCTTCATTTAGCTAAGATCCATGCTAACGAATTGCAAAAAGAATTGGAAGAGAAATTTTCCAAAAATAAAATCTGCCCCGATCGTGTTGAATTAGAAATGATTTTAAAAGAAAAAAATGAACTCTTGAAGGATGAATTAAAATGGTATAAAGTAAAAGTGCATACCGGTCTTAGTGAGCGAAGAAGTAAAAATAAAAAAATAAAAAAAGTTTCCATTGAGATTAAAAAACGATTGGAAAAAAGTATTAAGCAAGTTGAATGATATCTCCTTTTAAGGTTCGGATCGTTGCTTCTAAATGTGGATCATTTCCTTTTTCAACAAGTAGATTTACCCCTAATTTATCCAGTTGATTTTGGATCAATTCAGGATTCGGATGGATCGCCTTGAAGGATAAAATTTCGCCTGCCTGTGGTAGTGTTTTTGATGGATGAATGGTTTCTCCCCAATTTAAAAAGAAGGGCATGATACCATTTTCATTTTCTAAAATGGGTTCAGTTAATTGCCACTTTAAAATATTTCCATTGGTTTGTATTCGAGTACCGCTTTCAATTTCCCCTAAAGAAATTTGATTTTGGTTAGCTACTTTTTCTAGTTCAAACAAGTCTGGATTTACTGTTGCCCAAGTCCATAATTTAGGTTGAGTTGCCTGATCGGTTTTCATCCAAAGTGGTTTTGGAACATCAGGTTGAGCAGGATCGGGCGCAATGACTTCGAAATAAATATCTCCAAAAGTTAAAAGTGCATTATGGGTTCCTCTCCCCTTGTGTTGCCCTCCAACAACTGGTCTAATGCCTAATAAATTTTCAATAGCGTCCATTCCTGATTCTAATGTTGGAGCTGCGAAAATGAGGTGGTCAATTTTTGGAAGCATGGTCTTTTTGTTTTTTATAAAAATAAAAAAAATTGTATTTAAATCTAAAAGGGCTGTTAGCACTTGAAATGCTAACAGCCCTAATTTATTTTTTAGAAAGAAAAATCAATTTTATTTTGCATCTTTTTCTTCATTATTATTTTCATCGACAAGTCCTAGTTCTTTGGCTCTTTTTTCCCATTTTTGACGAGCCAATATTTGCATATCTTCCGTTCCATCAAACTCATCTACAATCTCTAAACCAAGTAAAGTTTCGATGACATCTTCCAAAGAAACCAAACCTGACATGCCTCCAAAATCTCCCACGACAAGAGCAATGTGCTCTCTTTTTTCCATAAACTGATTGAATAAATCTGGAATTGGATACTTGTCATTGACCACAATTAATTCTCGCTTGATGCTACTCAAAGGTTCATTATCTTTTTTTTCAATCAATGAAGCAAGCAATTGATCCTTGAGAAAATATCCTGTGATTTGATCTTTTGTACCTTGAAAAAGAGGAACTCTGGAAAAGCGTAAATTTTTATTTTTTTCATAAAATTCTCTGATCGTAGTTGTTTCATCAGCAGCGACAACGACGGTTCGAGGAGTCATCACATCTTTAGCCAGAATTTTATTAAAGCCTAATAAGTTTCGAATTATTTTATGCTCGTTCTGTTTGAGTTCTCCACCTTTTTCCGCAATATCTGTCATCGCTGTAAAATCAGCACGACTAAGCACACTTTTATTTTTATCATTTTTCAAAAACTTAGTGATCAACTGACTGAACCAAACTAAAGGATATAAAATTTTAATAATAATATTCAAAGAACGAACGGTAAAAGGAGCTAGACTCCTCCAATTATTTGCTCCAATTGTTTTTGGAAAAATTTCTGATAAATATAAAATGGCTAACGTCATCACAACTGCAACTATCGCTTCCATTCCAATTGGTAAAGTATAATATCCAAAGAAATTTATATCCCAACTCCATGTTGAATCTTTCCAATACGTTGCCGCTTGCGCTCCTACTCCCATTGCTCCAACGGTGTGCGCAACGGTATTCAAAGTCAAAATTGCAGAAAGTGGTCGATCTATATTTTCTTTAAATTCTTTTAATTTATTTCCAATGAAGCCTCCTTCTTTTAATTTGATCTCGGTGTAAGCGGGCGTAATACTTAGCAAAACTGCCTCCCATATAGAACATAAAAAAGAGAAAACAATTGAAATACCGGCAAAAAAGAAAAGTAAAAACATATATAATTTTTGTGATTAATAACTTTAAAGGTTCTAAAACTTTTTGCAAAAGTAACAAAAAAAAGCCTTTGCCAAATATATATTATGGCAAAGGCTCTGAATGTAACTAACACACGCTCTTTTTTTTAATCAGGTTTTTTATCTGTGTCTTTCATTTGGTAAAAAGGAGACTCCTAAATCTGGGGGAAGTAAAATAGGAGTCTCCAACTGAGTTCGTCTAAGTTAAGGGTGAAGTTTATAAAGGTCGTGGTTAAAGCGATCTTTAATTTTCTTAGACGGATCAGCCTTTTGGGGTGTTATGCATTTGGTTAATGTTGTTCTAATTACAAAACAAATATAAGAGGAAAGTTAATGTCCTGATTTTTAGACACCCCATTTTTAAGATTCCTTTCATTATTTACAAAACACAAAATAAACTCATAACTTACTCATTGTCAGTAAATTAAACCAACTAAATTTAATTATATTTTACGACTCCTAAAAAGTCATTTTAATTAGTTAATTGTTTAATAATTTCCAAAGCCTCTGGATTCTTTTGCTTTAATTGATTTCTTAAGGCATGTTTAATAATCCATTTTCGAGAAGAAGTAGGATTTTGATTAGTCCATTTCTTTAAAATATCAATTGCAACAGAGTAATTATTTTTTAAAATATCATTCAAATTATTGGCGACTGATTTTTGAACATACTTGAAATCATCATCTTTCAAATTTTCAAGAATTGGTAAGATTGGACTTGGATCATCTATAAATATTTGCAATTTTGAAGCCCATGGCAATTTAGGCCGACAACCTTCAGAAGCTAATCTTCGGACATGTTTGTTTTTATTCTTTGACCACCGAAGCATTTTTTTCATCGTTCGTTTTGGGTATTTTTCGATGAATGGTCGGATCGTATATTCACCCGTATTTCGTTTAGTGATTTCTTCGATGGCTTTCATAGAAATAGTAAATTCTTCCAATCCATATTTTTCTACAAATTTGGCAATTGGCATAATCCAATATCCTTCGGTAAACATGCCTGTTTCCTTTTCATTTTCTTCACCTAAAATTTGTTCAAGGATTTTCCAACTGCTTTCGAAATCTTTGGAAATGTATTGTTGCAAAAGATCAGCCATCAACTCTACTCGATCTTTGAGTTCAAGTGGTGTGACTCCTTTTTTTACTTTTTGAATGAATTGTCTTTTGTTAAATTCAGGATGGAGTGGTTGAATTTTATCAGCCAACATTTTTGCTAGCTCTTCATCAAACCAAAGTTTCAATTGTTTGTAAGCCATTTTTTTTAACGGTTAATGTATAATGGTGAATGGTTATTTTTTTGACGATGTTGTTTCTGAATTTACGTGTTATTTTTTTTATAAAAAAATAATTAGGGTCAACGAGAGATTAACCATTCACCATTATACATTAACCATTAAAAAAGTTATTTCCCTTTTCCTTGGAGAAGGACAAGGCCTGTATAAAAGAGGATTTTAAAATCCAAAGCAAGGGACATATTTTCGATGTAGAGGATGTCGAATTTTAATCGTTGCAACATTTCTTTGACGTTGGAAGCGTAACCATATTTTACTTGTCCCCATGAGGTAATGCCAGGACGTACTTTGAGTAAGTGACGATAATGTGGTGCTTCTTTCATAATCAAATCGATATAGTATTGCCGTTCAGGTCTTGGACCGACGAGCGACATATCTCCAATGAGTACATTCCAAAATTGAGGGATTTCATCCAATCGCCATTTTCGCATAACTTTTCCCCAAGGCGTAACTCGGTTGTCATGGTCGTGAGAAAGTTGTGGGCCTTCGGATTCAGCATCAACTCGCATGGAACGGAATTTATAAATGAAGAAAGGTTTTCCATTAATTCCAATTCGTTCTTGCAAAAACATGATAGGTCCATCCGAGGAAAGTCGAACTCTAATGACTACATAAATGACAACTGGTAATAAAATAACCATAGTCACCAAGCTTGCTACGACATCGATAATTCTTTTGATAAAAAATTGCCAACGAGGCATCAAGTATTGTTTGATTTCAATAAGAACTGCTCCGTAAACGTGATTCATTTTGACCGTCCCGAGCATGATATCATACATATCAGGAATGATTTTTACCAATATTTTTTCAGAAAAATCATAGAGTACATCAAGTATTTCTTTGACTCGATTATGTTCTGAGGTTTCGATGGCAATGATGACTTCCTCGATTTCGCTATCGTTAAGAACACTTCGGATGTCTTTTATTTTTCCTAATTTAGGCAGATGGGCAGAGAGTTCATTTTTGCTTTTTCCATTACTGTCGATAAATCCGATAAAGTTATTTCCCAAGCCTTTTTCTCTTGAAGTAATTTCATCATAAAGCTCTAGGGCATTTTGATTGCCACCGATGACTAAGGTTCGATAAGTGACGAGACCGCTTTTTAATTTACGACTCGCTCTAGTCAATAAAATCATTCGGAGGAGAACTGTAAATCCGAAATGCAAAAATAATAAGGTGAAAAATGAATTATAATACGTTTTATAATCTTTCACAAAATCATCTAAGATCAAGGTGAAAAACAAAAATAAAACACCGAAAAATGCTAAGAAGAATGTCCTCGTAAATGTAGCCAACCGAGACATCCGATAGACATCATTATACTGATCAAAAATAGAATAAAACAATACCCAACAAATCGGAATGATAATGATGCCTAACCAAAAATTTTCATCTTGGAAAATTGTTGCATCCACCACCGCACCTTCCACATTTTTTCTATAAATATAAAAACACGCCCACGCCAGCATTGCCGTCAAAAAGTCGGCAAGTCCATAAAAAAACATATCCACGCGTCGCTGTTGCTTCATTTTTAAATCAAAAATTAATTCAGTTTTGTAGTTTTATTTACTTCCCAAGTTGGCAAGTCTCTCTCCATTCGGCCGCTACTCCAAAGTCTAATCATCTGGAAGTTCCAGCACCTTAATATTATCAATTAGATAAGTCGACGTAGTTTTTCCTGAAGGAATTTGCGCACCAAAAAGAACTTTAAAATGCTTAAATCGACTCCCAAAACCAACTAATTGATTGGTCAAATCGATATAAACTTTATTCCAATCAGATTGAGGATTAAGGGCAAAAAAGTAAGTTAATGCTGGCGATGAATTATAATCTTCATATCCCAATAATGCAATTTGAAGTATCCCTTCATTTTTATAATGCATTTCCATTACGGTGAAATCTCCTTTAGTTGGTAAATCCATAAAAGTTGAAGTCGCCACTTCCATCTTCGGATTGTCTTCATCCAAAACAAATCCAATGGAGCTTCCTTCAAATGCTAATGGAGCTTCAAAAAAATTAATCTCGGTAAAAATGGTCGTGTCAATCACCTCATCCAATGTATTATTAGTACCTTCAAAATCTTCTGTATAATGGAAAAACACTCGCGAATCATATTGAGTAGTTGGCTGAATCGTATCTATTACATTTGGAGTTAAATCAATCTCTGTTTCGTATTCGGTTAGTAATGAATACATATTAGGAGTTACTCGAATTCCATTTTCCAAAATCCCAGGTGCGATAACTAACTTCGTATTTCCTTCAGCAATAATCGGAAGTGTGGCAGGCAATTCATACACTCCTAAAAAATCTCCTGTTACTACATCACTCACCCATGCATCTGTGATCTGCTGTTCCTTCGTTCCTTGACTCCCATTTATATTTACATTGACATTAAATGGTTTGATGTGAATATAAGCAGGAATAGGCTCCTTCTTGATATCACAACTTCCAATAAAAAACAATACAATTACAAATAAGTAAAGCTCTATTTTTTTCATAATCTTTTTTTTTAGTAGTTGATAAGCATGCTCTTATCTCCCACCATTTTTTTCAATAGTTTTAATAATTTCATGAGCCATTTTTAATGCTCGATAACCATCGTCAATACTGACTTTTGGTTTTTTATTTTGCAATATACTTTCTGCGAAGGTTTCTAATTCTAATTGAATCGCATTGACTGGTTCCGTTTGAGGCATATCAATATGAATATGCTTTTTTCCTTTCGCAGTTTGTAAATCCATCAAATTAGCATCTTTCGGAATATCAGGTGATCCTTCATCGTACAACCGAATAACTTGTGCATTCTTTTCTAAAAAGTCTAAACTGATATAAGCATCTGGTTGAAACAATCTTACTTTTCGCATTTGTTTCATAGAAATTCTACTCGCCGTCAAATTCGCCACACAGCCATTTTCAAATTCCAATCGAACGTTGGCAATATCAGGTGTATCACTTACCACACTTACACCATTCGCATGAACACCTTTCACTTCCGAATCTACCAAACTCAACACAATATCCAAATCGTGAATCATCAAATCCAAAATTACCGACACATCTGTTCCTCTCGGGTTAAAAACCGCCAGCCGATGTGCTTCAATAAACATGGGGGACAATTTGGTGTTTTCTAAAGCTAATAGTGCTGGATTAAATCGCTCAACATGCCCAACTTGCACCTTGACACCATGCTCTCGACAAGCAGCTAAAAGCGTTTCCGCTTCTTCAACTGTGTTACATAAAGGCTTTTCTATAAAAACGTGTTTGCCATGCTGAATGGCTAGTAAGGCTAGTTCAAAATGCGTAATAGTAGGAGTTACAATGTCCACTACATCAACTAACTCAAGTAATTCCTCTACTCTTTCAAATCGTTTAACTCCTTGACTTTCAATCACTTGCCTTGCATTTTCATCATTTGGGTCAAAAAATCCAATCAATTCAAAGCAGTCAGTTTGTTGAATACATTTTACATGAATTTTCCCTAAATGACCAACACCCAACACTCCTATTTTTAGCATGTTTGTTTTGTTTTATGAAACTAAGAACGCTTTAATCCTATAATCTGCGTCTTAAGAAAGTCAGCTAATCTACATTTTTGGGAAAAAAGATATTTTATAAATGGGAGGTAAAATTACCAATAGTATTCTAAAATAAGGAACGGAAGAAAAATAGTTTTTTAGAAAAAGGAGGAAGTCATTGAAAGATTTGAGCAAAAATCTAAGATTCTATTTTCTTCCAAAAAAAAATAGGTTGAATGGAATCCCACTCAACCTATTTTTATTTTTTCGAAAAAAAAGAAAAACTACATCCCTCCGCTATTCATCGCAGTCATGTACATTTCATTGAAGTAATTAAATAATTGCTCCATTGAATTCATTTTTTTGTTGGCAAAATTAAGTTTGAACTCAGAATTGTAACTTCCTTTGATTTTTTTATCTGTTCTCATCACCATGCTTTCAAAACTTTGCTTGCTAACATTAAGCATTTTCTCAGCCATTTTATCATTCATTCCCTCTTCTTTTGCAAATTCTGAAGCAGCATTCAACGATGCAGGAATATCCCAGAAAAATGCTCCACCACTTTCTTTCATCAATTCTTGTTGATCCTTAGTCATTCGGTCTGACTTGGAATATCCATCTTTCAATTTACCCGTAGCCAAATCTGTATTATTGGTAATAAATAAAATCCCATCTTTCATCGAAAGGAACATATCCATTGGAAGGTCATCCATTGGAACAGCAACTTTAAATGCATTTCCAACTTTAGTTAAAGCTCCTCCATCTACTCCCATTTGAATAATTTTTTTCAAATCTGCTTCTCTTCCATAAGACATCATCGCCAATACTTCTGGCAACATTTGTTGCGCTTCCACTTCCACTTTGTTGAAGTCATCATCGTATTGAGTTTTCTTAATCGTAAACTCTCGCATCCCTGTTACTGCAAAAACCATATCTCCTCGAATGATTTCATACAATCCTTTAGCATCCATTTCCAAGCCCATAGAATTCACCGCACCCAATGCCATTCCTTCCATTGCTTCTCTAGTCATGCCCATTTCTTTAATCATTGGATCAAACATTTGGAACATTCCATCAGCAAAATTTTCTGTTTTCATAGCTAAAGAAAAATAGCCCATCAAATTGTTCTTTGGCAAATATTTATAGAAGTTTTTATTCAAATCTCCTTCCGTCATTTTGGCAAACATATCTGTTGCTTTCTGATTCATATACATTTTAGAATCCATTACAACCTCTCCATCATTGAAGTTCATTTCTACCAAGTAATCAGTATCCTTGTACAATTCTTTCATGGCAGTCATCATCGCTTCCATTCCTGGAACACCAGCCATTTCATTGCCAGCCAATTGCATATCCATCACCCAATTGTAATCCATCCACATTCGCATATCGCTCTTTCTACCTTTAGTTGCTTTATTGAATCGCATATCCGTCATGATAGAATTTTTCGGCGTTCCATTCAATACTTTTTTGACAAAACTATCCACAACAGATTTATCAGTTCCAGCATTTGGTTCTCCACCTACAATGATTCCTACTTTATCATTCCAAGCGAAAGTAGCTCCATCTTCCGTCATCGTTTGGAATTTCCCCATCATACCCATCACCGCACCTTTGGCTTCTGGTAAAACGCTATCTTTAAAAAATTTCGAAAATTTCTTACTATCAGAAATATTAAATGCAAATCCAAAGAAAGAAGATTCCTTAGAAATATCTCCAAACATATAAGTCTCACTCATCACATCAATTCCATAAGCAGCTGGATCCTTTAATGCTTCGGCAAGTTCCTTTTTTTCTCCAGACATTTCTTTGTCGAATTCTTTCATTCCTTCTTTATAGAAGTCAAATTCTTTTAGTTTGTCAAAACTAATTTTGCTATCCAAATTAGCTAAATCCATACTCACGACAAATGTCGCATCACTTGGAATATATTGTTTTAAGTTTTGAGCTTGAACACTCATTGCTGTAACAACGAGTAAAAATAGTAGCGCAGTTATTCTAAAAAATTTCATCGAATTGGTTTTTAATAGTTTATGGTAAAAAAAATAATTTCTATTTGTTGCTTCCATGGTTGAGGTGTTTTTATTTATTCTAAAATGAAATATGGTTTTCCAAAGTTTTTTTCCCTGTTGCAAATTCTGAAATATTTCCTTCGAGCATGACTGCTTTTTTAGAAGGGGAAATTTTAGCTTTTGAATTCGAAACATTTGTCACGGATTCTTCGAAACGATAAATACTCACCACCTTTGCTGATTCCATCAAATATCGTACGACACTCATCATTCCATCAAATTCGTCTTGCGTAAATCGCTCATCAGTATAATTAAAAAGTCTAGAGAATTTATTTTCTTTAAATGAAAAATGCTTAAATCGTGGAAGTGGAAAAGGTGTTTGGTTAAATGTTTTTACGGAAGCATTAATTGCTTTGTTCAATGCTTTCATATTATCAAAATCCGCCGTCACTTCAAATACGAACTCATCAAAATCGCTTTTAGCTTTTACTTTCGAAATTCCTTTTATTTTGGATAAAGTTTTTTTGAGTTTTTTGATCTCAGATTTTATTTCAGCTTCTGAAGGAATTTCCACTCCATTGATTTCGCCTGCGTTCATGTAACCTGCAAGATTCCCTTTACTTTGGCTTAAGTCAATATTTAATCGTAATTCGCCCGAACCATCTGCATTCATTTTTACTTCCTCAGTCACATCAAAACAACCTGTGATTGAAATCAAAATAGCAATAAAGAAAGTAGTTTGAAAAAGTTTTTTCATAAAAAAATTTATTAAAAATAATTCTTAGTAAATGTGGTAAAAACCTCATTTCAGAACGAAAAACGTTTGTAAATTAGTGTTTGTGGCGTTAATGTAAAGTTTTTACAGACGAATGGTTGAGAAAAAGGGATGAAAATATATCATCAGAATTTGTACATGAAATTTATTGCCCTACTTTAGTTTTTAAGATTCCATTTTAAATATTCTACAAAAATGAAAAACATAGCACTCGAACTTAGAAATAAAGTAACTCAATATTACTCCATAGAAAATGATTCTGAAGAGGTAAAAAAACAAAAGAAAGATTTTGTTAGAAAAATTCTTGACAAACAACTTCCAACAATTACTTCAAAAAAATACAAAGACAAAATTAAAAAAATTAGTGCAGAGCTTAATTTAGAAGTGTTGGATAGTACCGTAACTTTTCATCCCAGCTTCAAATTATCAATTGTTATTTCAAGAAAGAAGATCGAACATTTTATCATAGTTAAAGAATTTTGCATCTGGATTTCTAATATTGAAAATATATATACTGTTTATGAAATAAATAGTCTTGGTGAAAAATTCAATATCAGAAAAAAATCAAAATACATTCTTTACGATCCGATCATCTTTTCCGACGGTACTGATGACACCGTAAGTGATTTGGAAAAAATAAAAAAATCCATTGAGTCAAATTGGACAGGCTATTCTTTTGTAAATATTAAAACCTTAAGAGGAACAATAGATATAGAATGGATCACTTATACTACAGAAAAGAATAATCTTTTCCATGCCTACTTTGGAAGTTTTTCTCCAAATGCTTATAAAATTGTCTAATTCAAAAAACTGACTTTTCCCCTCCAATTGGTACTAACTTCCATATTTAATTTTTCATTTTTACAATGCTAAATTTAAAGCACGTTATAAAAAAACTCAACTATGACTTTCAGAATCATTCTAGCCATTTTTATTCTATCCACTTTTTCAAATTGTAAAAGTGTCCATCTCCGAAAAGACACCGCCACCGATCAACTAAATAATATGCAATCGGGCGTGATGTTCATTCGGCTCCCTACTAATGAAGCTAAAATTGCCAAGCTTAAAACAATGGGGAGGAGTGATTTGGCCAAAAAAGAAAGTGCACAGATGGCGCAATTTCACACTGATATTTTAAAAACATTTGAAAAGCATTTTACTTTTTGCCCCGTTTATTATTATTATTCTGATAAAAGTGTCGATGTGAAAAATGGAAATTTCGACGGCAATCTTTTTGATGCAAAATTGAATAATGTTTCCTCTTTATCCTTTTCCGACAAACAAAAATTTTACGCAGAATTTGGATATGTTCATCAAGAAGAATTAACCGTAGAAAAAAATGGACAACCTGTAAAAGTCGCTGGCATCGGAGGCAAAAAAGCATTCGTCATCAGAACTCATGAAGGCTTGCAGCCGCTTCGCCCTTTTCCCTACACCATCAATTATTATTATAAAGGAGACGGGACTTTAACCAAACCTGTCCAAAAAATAAACGATGACCTTTTTAAAGCGACGAGTGATTTGAAGAGAAGAAAATTGAGAAGAAAGCGTAGAGAGAAAACCTAATAGCCGGTAGTTTTCAGTTGGCAGTCTGCTTACTGAAAACTACTTATTGCCACCTGAATGTGCGCTAAATGATGTTGGCTGTGCCAAGCATACAATGCAACCATTTCATTGAGGGAAATTTGCTCTCCAGATTCAGGATGAGTGAAGCATTTTTCTAAATCTGCTTCGCTTAAATTTTTCAACATCACGACCCAACGTGCGTGTAAACTTTTTAATAATTGTACACTCAATTCGATGGGTGCATTTTTTCCATCTTCCAATTCTCCCCATGATCTCTCATCGTAAGCTTTGATAATTGGTGAGTCTTCCGTCAATGTCCATTTGAATCGAATATAACTATTCATATGGCTGTCAGGCAAATGATGCACCACTTGACGAATCGTCCAACCTCCAGGTCGATATGGCGTATTTAATTGTTCCTCAGTCAATCCTTTGACAGCTGCTTCGATTTGCGCAGGAGTATTTTCGATGATGGATATCCAATTAGAAATATCTTGAGGAGAGAAAGATTCGGGTGTTTTAAATTTACCGATGGGAAATTTTAGTTGTTCGATATTCATTTTTCAGAGGAGTTTATAACCAAAAATAAGTACCTATTCCGATCAATCAAATCAATTATTTACAAGCATAAACATTTTCTTCCAGCTTAGTTAAATTACCACAACCACTTCTAAAAGGTTGGATAAAAGCCCCAACATATAATCTGTCGACTTTTCGATCATCTTGAAAATCCTCAGCATTTTCTCTAGTCTTAAAACCTGGAATAACAATTTTATAATTTGGTTTCCCTCCTAAATCTTTTTGCAAAACAATCGCTCGATCAAAACTCATTTCTACTCGTTTGCGTTTACTTTTTGCTTGATCAAGTTCGGTATAACTGGCAATTTGAATAAAGTATTTTCCAATGCTCGTAGAAGAAGGTTTAGTCGTTTTTTTCTTGGATGAGGACGATAATGATGCCGAAGAGGAAGAAGAGGACGGTAAAGAAGAAGAGGAAGACGTAGAAGATGATGACGATGTAGTCGTTTCCTTCTTAGCTTGCTTTTTTGCTTTTTCAGGTGCAGCGCTTGCTTTATTTATTTCTGGAGTCTCATTACTCGATAAAAATCCAGCTGGAATAACTTTTTTCACCAATTCATTTTGCAGAATTTGGTCTTTAAAATAATAACCCGCTGCGCCGCCGCCCAGCAATAAAAAAAGTAAAACCCAAGGCCATACAGATCGTTTCTTCTTGGTTGCAGTATTAACAGAAGGATTGTTTTTTCGTATTTGCTTCATTGCCTTCTTAGAAGGCTCAGTCAAAGTATTCACTTTTACCTCTCGACGATAGTGCGCACTTTTTAATTCCTTGATTAACTTTATGACGTCTTGGATTTGTGTTTTTGGAGGACCTCCAACACCGCCTGCAGGAACCATTAATTTTTTATTCGCTCGGAGCTTCAAAAATTTTAAATCACCATTTAAAGTAGGATCAGACGACGAAGCGTCCGAAAGGATTTGAATCGTTTCGCTCACTTTATTTTCGACTAACATCTGTGTCAGGTAATCGAAAAAATTTCCAGAATTCGTTTGATAAGCCATTCGGTAAAATTAAGAAAAAATTTAATATTGGTTAGTCTTTGGAGAATAGTAATTTGTGCCTGACATTAATCTAGTTTATGGCACCGCAGCTTTAAAAACTTCTGCCCCTCTATAACTCGCCAAAGTATACTCAGAACCACTCGTCGCAAAAAATGCTCCTCCCCTTTCCAATCGAAATTCCTCCTTTCCACTTTTCACAATCACTTCGCCTTTCATCACTATTAGAGTCTCAGGAGTCATTGCCTTTTCACAAAAATATTTTTCAAATTCTTTCAGAAAAATCCGAGTCAATTCAAAATCAGGTGCTGGTGTTTGGTACACTTTCACCCCTCGATCAATTTCAGTTCCAGTCAAAACATTTGGAACCACCGCTTCAAACGTCATATGTTCTAACAATTCATTTACATCCACATGTTTAACTGTCAATCCACCTCGAAAAACATTATCAGAGTTAGCCATCAATTCCATATTCACTCCTTCAAGATAGGCATGAGGAATCCCTGCATCTTGAAATATACCTTCTCCCTCTTGTAAACAAACTAAGTTGAAAATATAAATAGAGAAAACGCCTCGGTCAAAATGACCACCTTCTAACATGTTATCTCGAAATGCCAAAGCTGCCCAATAATCAGGACTATTTTTTGGTAATTTTTTCACCACAAAATCTAAACTCAATCGCTCCGCAAGTGGTTGCAAAATTTCATCCACCGTCTTTTGCGACATCTCCATCAGATTTTTATAAAAATGAAAAAGTTTATTATCCACTTCTTTGTGTAAAATCCGTTGATAGTATTCCAACAACATTTTAAACTCAGGAACTGACTTTAAAACTTCCTCAATCGCCTCCAGAGATTTGAATCCATGCAACAACCAAAACTCAGTCATTGCAACCATCACTTCTGGTTTGTGATTATCATCTTTGTAATTCCGATTAAATGCGGTGATCGGAATTCCTGTTTTTTCTTCTGCATAATAGCCGATTTCCGCAGCCTCTTTTGTGGGATGAGTTTGGATAGAAAGCATCTTGTTTACATCCAGAACTTTAAACAAATAAGGTAATCTCTTTCCAAATTTATTAATAACTTTTTCACCCAGCGCCTCAGGATTTTTTTCCAAAAAATCTTTTAATGACATTTCTTCTCCATCCACAATTAGTTGTGCAGGTCCACGCTGATGCGCACCTAACCAAACCTCTGCAAATGGCTGACTATCAGCATTCCTCAATCTCATCAAATCAGGAATGAATTCTTTTCCGCCCCAAGCATAATTTTGAATTGCCCCTTTTATTGGAAAAATTTTTTTCATGAATTCTATTTATTTAGTGATGAATTTCTTACTCGCCAAAAATCATCCCTTATATCTTATCACTATATTAATTTCTCATTTTCTTATAATTATTAATCAACCCATTCGTAGAAGAGTCATGAGATTTCACCACATTTTCATCTTCTAATTCAGGTAATATTTTCTTTGCCAGTTGCTTTCCCAGTTCTACGCCCCATTGATCAAAACTGTAAATATTCCAAATAATTCCTTGAGCAAAGATCTTATGTTCGTACATCGCAAGCAAACTTCCAAGCGCGCGTGGTGTTATTTTTTTCATTAAAAAAGAATTCGTTGGACGATTACCTTCAAAAACTTTAAAAGGTAAAAGTTTCGCAATTTCCTCTCTCGATTTACCAGACGCTTTTAAATCTTCCGTAGCTTCGGCTTTCGTTTTTCCATTCATCAACGCTTCCGTTTGAGCGAAAAAATTGGATAATAACTTTACATGATGATCACCGATTGGGTTTTGCGAATTGGCCGGTGCAATAAAATCGCAAGGAATTAATTTGGTTCCTTGATGAATCAATTGGTAGAAAGCATGTTGACCATTTGTTCCCGGCTCTCCCCAAACAACTGGGCCAGTTTGGTAGTTCACTTTCTTTCCATTTCGATCTACCAACTTTCCATTGCTCTCCATATTTCCTTGTTGAAAATAAGCAGCAAACCGATGCAAATATTGATCGTAAGGTAAAATCGCTTCCGTCTCTGCTCCAAAAAAATTATTGTACCAAACACCAATCAACGCTAACAAAACAGGAACGTTTTTTTCAAAAGGAGTTTTCTCAAAATGCTGATCCATTGCATGAAACCCATCCAATAATTCTTCAAATTTTTCAAAACCAATCGTGCAAGCAACTGACAATCCAATTGCCGAAGTCAATGAATATCGACCGCCTACCCAATCCCAAAATCCAAACATATTTTCACCGGCAATTCCGAAGTCTTCTACGCCTGTTTGATTAGTCGACACGGCTACGAAATGTTTTTTTACAAACTCATTCTTTTTCGCTTTTTTCAAAAACCAATCACGAGCAGACCGAGCATTGGTCATCGTCTCTTGTGTTGTAAAAGTTTTAGAAGCGATAATAAAAAGAGTTGTTTCTGGCGACAAATCTTTCAAGGTCTCCGCAATATGAGTTCCATCCACATTCGAAACAAAATGAACATTCATTCCTTTTTTCCAATATGGTTTCAATGCTTCCGACACCATCACCGGGCCCAAGTCACTTCCACCGATTCCGACATTTACAATATCTGTAATTCGTTTTCGTGTATATCCTTTCCATTTTCCAGAAATAACTTTATTCGAAAAAATTTTCATTTGCTCCAACACTGCATTTACTTGAGGCATCACATTTTTGCCATCTACTTTGATCGCTTTTTTCGAACGATTCCTCAAAGCGGTGTGCAAAACTGCTCGACCTTCAGTTACATTTATTTTTTCACCAGCAAACATTGCTTTGATTTCAGCTTTGAGATTGGTCTCTTTCGCTAATTGCAACAATAGTTTTACCGTTTCTTTGGTAATTCTATTTTTGGAAAAATCCACCAACATCTCTTCGAAAGTCAGAGAGAATTTTTGAAATCGACGTGCATCATTCGCAAACAAATCTTTCATCTGTACACGCTTGATTTCTTGATGATGCTTCTTTAATTTTTTCCAAGCATCAGTTTGAGTGGGGTTTATTTTATTCGACATGTTTTTTTTGAACGGTTAACAGTTAATGCTTAACGGTTAATCTTTTTCTAGTGATTGAAATGTGGTTCTTAAATAGGTAAAAAAGTATTTACAATTTTAATGTTTTAAAACAACTTACTTTAAATAAACACTCTCTTTTTGCGGCGAAAATAAAGATATTTTCCGATATTCGACTTGACCTAAGCATCAATAATTTACACTTTTAATCAAGATGAATTTCATTTTTTCAATAATACTTACAAAATCGTTCCCATTTAAGGGACAGAGGTTTCATGGCTTGGAATAACATACTTGGGAAACGCGGAGAACAACTCGCTGTTTCTTTTTTAGAAAAAAAAGGATATCAAATTTTAGAAATCAATTGGCGACACCGCCGAGCGGAAGTAGATATTATTGCCAAAGATGGTTCCATTTTAGTTTTTGTAGAAGTGAAAACTCGAAATAATAATCACTACGGAGAGCCTGAACTTGCGGTGGATCAAAAAAAAGAGGATTTACTTGCTTCGGCTGGAGCAGCTTATATGAGGAAAATTGAACATGATTGGGAAATTCGTTTTGACATCATTTCGATTATTTACAAAAATGAGCAAAGTTTCACGATTAAGCATTTTGAGGATGCCTTTTTTCCAAATTAACACGTGGTGGTCTGCTTTAGCTGACCTAAAATTGAAAATCTAAGAATTATTGTTTCTTTTTTTAGGTCAGCTAAAGCAGACCACCACGTTGGAGTTTAATCTTCCGTTTTTAAAATAAAAGAAGAAATAAACGAAGCAACTATTCCAATCAAAAACACCGTCAATCCCATTACAATAAATTGGAAAAAAACATTTGAAAACATGGCTCGTTGAGACTCTATTTCAGCAGCTTTGATTTCGTATTCAGCGGCAGACATGCTTTCTTTCATTTCAGCAAGACTATGATTATAAAAATTTTCTATAAAATCAGGATCGATGAAAGTCACATATATTACATCAATCAACCCAAAAACTATAGAAGGAATTGATACAATCAAAAGTCCAACTTTTACTGCCTTCCAAAATGAAATTTTCCCTTCTCCGATTTTTTCTCGATACTCTCGAATGCCCAAATAGACGAAAATCATCCCGATTAAAATCGAAGCATAACCTAATTTCTCTGAAGCTCCAAAACCCAAATTTTTCCCAAATAAAAAAGTTAAGCCAAAAAGAACGATTAATGTTAATGCTGAATAAGTGCCGTAACGAATGATAATTTTTTTCATGATATTTTTTTTGATAAAAGAATACCTCAAAGGAAAGTGGTTTGGCTATTTTTTCTCTCATACTAAAGTACCAAATAATTGAAGATCAATGGATTACGACTTAAGTAGGAGTCAAATAATCTTCCACTTTTTCGCAATATTAATGGCTTGCGTTCGGCGTTTCGCATTTAACTTTGATAAGAGGTTGGACACGTGAGTTTTTACGGTACTCTCAGAAATGAATAATTGAGTAGCAATTTCTTGATTGGAAAGCCCTTTGTCGATGAGCTCTAAAACTTCATATTCTCTTTTGCTGATGTTAAGTTCTTCTATCTTTTCAACATTAAGCTGAGCTGATTCATTAGTGGAATTTTTAGTTACCAAAGGTTGTTGTTTTTGCCTAAAATAAATTTGGCTTATCATCACTCCAAAACCCAAAAATAATAATGCAAAAATGCCAATCCAGATTTCATTGCTAAGGTTATGAGTTAACATCGAATATTGGCTAACTTTGACTAAAAGCAATAAGGCTGTTGCTAATAACCCGAATTTGAACACTAATTTTTGCATATAAAATTTAATTTTTTGAGCCTTAAAATTAGGCAAAAGTGATTTTTTTCAAAAAGATGGAAAAAAAAGGCATTTTTCAGGCTTTTTATTTGAAAAAAGATTCCTTTTTCATTTTAATTCAACATTAATAAACTTATCTTTGCATTCCAATTTTGAAAAAAAGAAATTATTATGAAAAAAGATACTCATCCAAAGAATTATAGAAAAGTGGTTTTTAGAGACATTTCTAATGATGTAGAGTTCGTCACTCAATCTTGTGCAGATACAAAAGAAACTGTAGAATTTGAAGGTGCAACTTACCCACTTATCAAAATGGAGATTAGCGCAGCTTCTCACCCATTCTTTACTGGAAAAATGCAGTTTGTTGATACAGCTGGTCGAATTGATAAATTTAATAAGAAATTCGCAAAATTTGCTGAAGCAAATCCAACTGCTCAAGAATCAGAAGAAAATGCAGCGGAATAATTTCCACTTCTTATTCTTTCTTACTTGAAAAAAAAGTCTTGAACATTGTTCAGGACTTTTTTTTTGTCTTTTTTTATAAAATAATTCTCCCATGTTTCATGAAATTTACTGAAGTCGGAATAGTTCCGCTATGATACATCACAAAATAAAAATTTAAAGAAGAGAAAATTATTTGCGATTATCCTCTAAAAACGTGGCCGAAAAGAATATTTTTACAAAAAAATACACACATAACCTACTATGCCGAATATCATACTTTTTGACGACGATGTACGTGAGCGCTTATTGCCTCTAACATTTACTCGCCCCGTGGGTGAATTACGTGTTGGAATTTTGACCATCAAAGAAAAATGGCAGCGCCACCTTCGTGTAGATAATATTTCTCACATTACTCAAGACTATTTGGTAGACAAATTTCCAATTCATATTGAGGAGGATAATATTGTGATTAATGGTTCTGTTTTGCCATCCCCTGAGTTGGTTCAATTGATCCAAGAATTATCACCTAACGAAGCTTTACTGAAAGATGGAGAATTGATTGCTACTCGTTTGGATGAGAATCAATTTGAGCATTTAATTAATAATGAAGAGATTGAAGAGTTAGGTGGGTTTGATGTAGTAGATACTCCTTTTTTAAAAATAAATAACCTTTGGGATATTTTCAGAATAAATGGAGAAGCTATTCAAGAGGATTTTGATTTATTGACAAAAAATAGAATTTCGGCTCCAATTTCTAAATCCAATCAAGTAATTAATTCTAAAAATATTTTTATTGAAGAAGGTGCGATAGTTGAATGTGCGATTCTAAACGCAACCGAAGGTCCAATTTTTATTGGAAAAAATGCAACGGTAATGGAGGGTGCTATGATTCGAGGTGCATTTGCTTTATGCGATCATTCGACGGTAAAAATGGGTGCTAAAATTTATGGTCCAACTACTGTCGGGCCTCACTCTAAAATTGGTGGGGAAGTTGGCAACTCTGTCCTTATGGGATATTCTAACAAAGGTCATGAAGGATATTTGGGAAATTCTGTTTTGGGTGAGTGGTGCAATTTAGGCGCAGATACGAATACTTCTAATTTGAAAAACAATTACGCAAATATAAAATTGTGGGATTATCCAAGCGAACGATTTGTTCCAACAGGTTTACAATTTTGCGGATTGATTATGGGCGACCACAGCAAATCAGGAATTAATACGATGTTCAATACCGGAACTGTTATAGGTGTTTCTTCCAATGTTTTTGGAGCAGGTTATCCTCGAAATTTTATTCCTTCTTTCACTTGGGGAGGAACGCAAGGATTGAAAACTTATAAAACCGACAAAGCATTTGATACTGCTGAAAAAGTAATGGCTCGTAGAAAAATTGAATTTGACGAAGTAGAAAGAAAGATATTAGAAAAAGTTTTTGAGCTGACTTCAGTTAATCGAAGTTGGGAAACATAATTAAGATCGCTTCTCAAAAAAACAACTATCATCAAACCAATCCAACCTCCTTTTTGGAAAAAAATATTGAGTTACTTTTTCGAATTCCACATCGAAAGTGCACCGAGTGAAATTAATCCACATTTATATGTAAGCCTTAGTCGAGGTCGATATCAATTATCGACAGCCAATGCAATTTATTCTTTTGAAGATTTGTATGATAATTTTTTTGATGCATTCAAAGAAGTAAATTTAGATCAATATCCAATCGAAGATGTGTTGATTTTAGGTTTAGGTTTGGGAAGTATTCCTTTGATGTTGGAAAAGAATTTTGAAAAAAAATATAACTATACCGCTGTCGAAATTGACGAATCTGTCATTTACCTTGCCTCCAAATATGCTTTGCCTCAACTTGAATCGAATATCCAAATGATCTGCGCTGATGCTTTTGCTTTTGTGATGCAGACAGAACAAAAATTTGATTTGATTTGCATGGATGTTTTTTTAGACGATGTGGTGCCAGAAGAATTTGAGGAAAATGATTTTTTGAAAAAATTAAAAACATTGGTGAACGACGATGGCATTTTATTGTTTAACCGTTTAGCAAGCCATCCAAAAGATGTCGAAAGAACAAAAGTTTTTTATCATAAAAATTTTAAAGCGGTTTTTCCTGAAGGAAGTTATTTGGAAGTGAAAGGAAATTGGATGTTGTTAAATAAATAAACTTTTATGTTTTTAGCACGAATTAGATTTTTAATTGGAATTGTCATCCTTGTCTTGGGTGCACTTATTCATTTCAATGTGGGTATCGGTTCCGCTTGGTACATGTATTTAGCAGGCATAATTATTTTGGCGACGCATTTTTTATTTGGAAATGTTATGTTGGCTTTTGGGAAATTAAACAAAGGAGAAGTTGATGCAGCAGAAGATTTAATTTTACAAATCAAGCGTCCAGATTTTTTACTTAAAACTCATCAAGCTTATTATTATTTTGTTTTGGGTATGGTGGCTTTGCAAAAAAAACAAGCTGGTTTTGCCGAACAACATTTAAAACAAGCACTCAATTTAGGTTTGAGAACTGATACCGATAATGCATTGGTGGCGATCAATATTGCACATGTTCATTTTGTGAAAAAAGAATATAAATTAGCCAATGAATTTCGAGTCAAAGCCGATTCATTTAATTCGAATGATTTGCTAATTAAGGAAAATTTGAAAAAATTGGAAGGCGCCTTAAAAGGAAGATTATGAAAAAGAGAAAAGTCATTTTGAATTTATGCACAACGCTCGATTCATTTATCGAAGGTGCCAATGGCGAAATCGATTGGTGTTTTACGGATCAAGATTATGGAATGACGGAATTCTTAAATCGAATTGATGCTATTTTTTTTGGACGAAAAAGTTATGAGCAATTATTAGAAATGGCTCCCGAAGCTTTTGCAGATAAAACGAGGATCGTTTTTTCCAACACTCTTAAAAATACTGCTCAAGGACCAAAAATAGTTAGTGGCAATATCGAAGACGAGGTCAATAAAATAGTCAATTCCGAAGGCAAAGATATTTGGCTATTTGGAGGAGCAAGTTTGACGACTGCCATGATTAAATTAAACTTAGTAGACGAATTAATGATAGCCGTTCATCCTTTAATCCTTGGAAGTGGAAAACCACTTTTTGAAAAAATTGATATTCGAAAAAAATTAAAACTAACAGACACCAAAACTTATTCAACTGGTTTAGTTCAACTTTTTTATGAAATTGAAAGGTAAGTTGGCAGAGTTCTGTATCTTTGCAGCACATTGACTATCAATGGTTTAAACAAATATTCTAAAAAATTATTCTTAATTAAGTTTCGTGGTCAAGTCAAAGTTTATTTAAGAATCAAAAATATGTCACGATGTTTTCAATCAATATAAAACTCAAATTTGCCTTAATCGCCTTGTTTTTAGTAGGCGGTATTTTGTTAGCTATCTTCCAAGGATTTTGGTATGCTCTTCCATTTATTTTAGTTGGATTGGGATTATTGGCTAGTTATCTTTTATTAGGAACAGTCCAATCCGCAGCACAATTAGTGCAAGAAGGAAATTTCGAAGAAGCGGAAAATAGATTGAATTTAACTTGGAAACCAGAATGGTTATACAAAACAAATAAAGCCTTTTACAATATTCTCAAAGGTTCATTGGCGATGAATAATAAAGATAATAATGCTGCAGAAGTTTATTTCAAAAAAGCAGAAGCTATCGACTTGCCTACTGATGATGAAAAAGCAATGGTACAATTACAATTGGCGAATATCAATGCTCAAAAGCAAAAATGGAATGCGGCTAAGGTTTATTTTACAAATGCTAAAAAACTTAAAGTGACGCAGCAACAAATCAAAGATCAGATTGCTCAATTTGATTTGGCTTTTAAACAAAGAGGTCAAATGAAAAATGCACAGGGACAGAGTCGAAGACAAATGATGCAGCCTGGTGGGAAGAGACGACGACCGAAGATGAGGTAAAACCCCCAGCCCCTAAAGGGGAGCCTTTTTTCTTTGCCTTTCGGCAAGGAAAAAAGTTAAATATAATTTGTTTGACAATTACGCTTTAATGAAATAAAAATGGACTTTGAAATTTAATTTCAAAGTCCATTTTTTTATTTTGGTTTTATTAAATCAAAATATCTCCTCTATGAAAAAATCAATTAAGAAAACTATTTTGAATGAAGGTGCCGATTCTCTTATTTTTGAAAATGCACACAAACTAAGAGAGAATATGACTGAGGCAGAAAAGTTGCTTTGGGAAGAATTAAGATTGAAAAAAGTGAATGGTTATAAATTCAGACGACAACATCCACTTGGAATTCACATTCTTGATTTTTATTGTTTTAAGAAAAAATTGGGAATAGAATTAGATGGCAGATATCATGAAACAAAAACTCAACAAGAAGCAGATAATATTCGTACCGATATTTTAGCGAAACAAAATATTAAAATCATTCGCTTCAAAAATGAAGAAGTCATCATTAAAATAAAAGAACATTTAAATCAGCCATCAACCTAAAAAAAGAGGACTTTGAAATTAGATTTCAAAGTCCTCTTTTTCATAAAGCAAACATCGTCAAACAAAAAAGGCTCCCCTTTAGGGGCTGGGGGTTAACTCACTCCAAATCCATTCCCCCACTCTGCTTCTCCTTTTTTATCTGCGCTCACAAAAGTCAATTCTCCTTTCTCATTTTCTGCCATCAAAATCATTCCTTGCGATTCTACTCCTCTCATTTTCCGAGGAGCAAGATTGGCGAGCAATAAAACTTGTTGACCGATGATGTCTTCAGGTTTGAAAAATTTAGCGATACCAGATACTATAGTTCTTTCTTCAAAACCTAAGTCGACTTTTATTTTTAAAAGCTTATCAGCCTTTTTCATTTTCTCCGCTTCGATGATCGTTCCAGTTCGAATATCTAATTTTGTAAAATCTTCAAAAGTGATTTCATCTTTAACTGGTGCTCGCTCGCTTGCTTTTTTTGCTTCGAGAGCTGCAGCTAATTTCTCTTTTTGTGCATTGACAATATCCAATCGAGAAGAATCTTTTCGATCATTTATTTTTGCAAAAAGTAAAGTTGGTTCGCCGATTTGGCTACCTGCTTCAAGGATAGCTTGACCTTTTTGAAGGCGCTCCAATATTTCAACTAAATCACCATTTTGAATCTCAGGCAAATTCAAAAGCTTTTGAATTTTGTCAGAAGAAAATGGTAAAAATGGTTTTGTCAAAACACCTAGCAAAGCTACAATTTGCAAACTCACCAACATCGCTTCTTTAATTTTTTCACTCTCCGGTTCTGTTTTATAAATCGTCCAAGGCGAAGCATCTTGCAAGTAAGTATTTCCCCAACTCGAAATTTCCATCAAAGTACTAATCGCTGGTTTGAATTGGAACTGCTCAATTTCTTGACATAATCGTTGCGTCAAGTTTTCTACCTCAGCCAACACCTCTTTTAAATCTATATCAACCGAAGGTACTTTTCCTTCGAAATATTTATTCGTCAAAACAACTACTCGATTGATAAAATTCCCCACATTCGCCACCAACTCATTATCATGAAAATCTACAAAATCATCCCACCTGAAATCGCTATCCTTATTCTCAGGCATGTTGCGAATCAATGCATAACGCAATGCATCTTCTTTGTTTTCAAAGTTTTCAAAAACTCTTAAATATTCATCATTCTCGATTCCCCAACCTCTTGACTTAGAAAATTTATCTCCTTCAAAATTTAAAAATTGGTTCGCAGGAACATTCACCGGCAAGTTGTAATCGCCATGTGCTTTTAGCATCGCAGGGAAAACAATACAATGAAAAACGATATTATCTTTTCCAATAAAATGCACTAATTCTGCATCATCACTTTTCCAATAATCTTCCCAGTTCTTTCCATTTTCAGCAGCCCATTGTTTCGTCGAAGAGATGTAACCAATCGGCGCATCAAACCAAACGTACAATACTTTTCCTTCTGCACCTTCAACTGGAACAGGTATTCCCCAATCCAAATCACGTGTAATCGAACGAGGTAATAATCCTCCGTCCAACCAAGATTTACATTGACCAACTACATGGTTCCTCCAAGCCTTTGCATTATGGTGAGGTTCGCCATCGAGTGTTCCTTCTTCAACCCATTCTTTCAACCAAGCTTCATGCTTATCTAATTTAAAAAACCAATGTTTGGTTTCTCTTAGAACTGGCTTGTTGCCACTCAAAGTGGATTTTGGATTGATGAGCTCCGTTGGAGAAAGATCCTTTCCACAATTTTCACATTGATCTCCATAAGCTTTATCGTAGTTACAATTTGGGCAAGTACCTATGATATATCTGTCTGCTAAAAATTGATCGTAACCTTCATCATAATATTGTTCACTTACTTTTTCCTCAAACTCGTCGCCTTTTTCCAATAATTTTTTGAAAAAATCTTGAGCAGTTTCATGATGCAAAGGCGCACTTGTTCGATGATAATGATCGAATGAAATACCTAACCTCTCAAAAGTAGTTTTAAACAAATTATGATACTTATCAACAATTTCCTGTGGAGAAATCCCTTCCTTTTTTGCACGTAAAGTAATCGCAGCTCCATTTTCATCAGAACCACAAATATATGCCACATCTTTTCCTTGCAAACGCAAGTACCGCACATAAATATCTGCTGGCAAATATGCACCTGCCAAATGTCCAAGGTGCAATTCACCATTGGCGTAAGGAAGAGCGGAAGTCACTAAATATCTTTTTGGATCTGACATATTTTATATTTTGAATTTGGGTGCGAATATACAGGTTTGCTAACGATTCTGCATTTTTTTTAGTTTCAAAAAAAGGTACTAAATGAATTTATAAATAGATAAGTCCTGTTAATGTTTTGAACACTAACAGGACTATCAATTAAATCTATAAAAAATTAAGGCCAAATAAATTTACTAAAATTTACATCACCTCTTTTCTAGAATAAATGTATAACTGCTTAATCTTTCACCACTTCAAAAAATGCTTCTTGACTATTAAATGCAGAAAACACCCCTAAAGCATTTTTTATATTAGATGGAGGTTCATTCAAACCTCTAGAATCTTGTTCTCGGTTTTCATACAAGTCCGCGTATTCCTGATTGATTTGATATACCTTGACGGAAGTAGGTTCCAAAAGATTTTAAAGTTCCAAGAAAGAAAGAAAGAAAGAAAGAAAGAAAGAAAGAAAGAAAGAAAAGTTTCATCCGTTGGTTCTGAGACAAAACGAAATTGAGCTAAAGCGTTAGTTACTTGTGTTGGGAAAATAGGATCCAACGTATCGCGCGCAAATCGACAGTTTTTAATTCAACGTTCAACCATCAAAAACTTAAGTATCTATTTTAATAGTCGATTGATTGTCAATACGATTCCCGAAACTCAAGAACAAATAATTATCAGCAAAGTCAATACTCCTAAAATCAAAGCTTGGCTCAATCATATTTAATACTGCTCTTTTACTTAAGTACCGATTACTTAATTAGATCTTCATTTCCCAAATATCTTTCCAGCTAAAGTGAAATAAAAATAAAAAAAGCAATACTTCGAAACTTTACATTAGTCAATAATGTTATTACTTTTGCAATCGCTTGAAACAAAAGAGTTTTGAGTAAAAAGAAATTCGAAAAATCGGAATATTGACCCACCTATCAATTGGGAATAGGCATCGAACAAAAAATGAAAATTTTGAGTTTGTAATTCGATATTCCGTATTCTTTTTCTTTATCACGGGGCTGACTGGAATCGACAGGAAAGATTTTCGGTTAGTAAGCATGTCGGAGCAAAATTACTTACTCCGTTAACAAATAGTAATTAACCACTTATAAATGGCAATCAACGATTCGCCATGGCAGCCTAATTCAATGAATTAGATGCCTTTGTGCCGTGCGCTTGACTCCTAATATACAGCGTGCCGCATATCAACCCGCTCGAAAGAGCACTTAGGATAGTTGCGTAGGATACCTTGACTACAATGCGAAATTCAGAGGATAAGGTGATGGTGCGGGTTGGTTTCTTCCTTGTCATCGCTCGAAAATTGAATAGAAAATAAGCATGTAGAAAGCTCTCTGTTGCTTTGTCTGGACCCGGGTTCAACTCCCGGCAGCTCCACTAGGTTAAAAACAAATGCGCTTACATTGTAAAATGTAAGCGCATTGTTATTTGTATTCAAATAAAAGAAAATCTAAATTTAATTATATAAGTTTCTTCAACTATTTATTTCGTTTTAGTAAATGGATAAGAGACCAACGACGATTGAGATTGAATATCGAGATAATATATCCCAGGAACCAAACTACTAGTATTCACTTTATGAATATCACCTTCTAAATTTACCTTCTCAACCATCACCACTCTTCCCATAATATCTTTAATTTCAAAAGTTATTTTTCCATTATTGATTCTTGGCATTTCAATAGTTAATTCATCCAATACTGGATTAGGATAAATAACAGGAGCTTCCAAAGCAAAATTAAAAGTGACCACTCTAACTGCGGAATAATTTTCCGTATCATCAAAATCTACTTGCCGAAGTCGATAATAATTTTCTCCTCGTTGAGGAGCTGTATCGGTATAAGAATAAGATTGAGCAATATTGGTTGTACCTAATCCATCTACCCAGGCTAATTTTTCCCAACTCTCTCCATCATCACTTTTTTGTATTTCAAAACCTTTATTGTTATCCTCAGAAGCAGTCTTCCAACTAATTAAAGATTCCTTACCTTCTTTTCTTACATTAAAATCAACCAATTCAACGGGCAGAGCAACTGTCATGTCGTATGCCAAAGTAAATGGAGCCGATTTAGAATTATTTCCCATTGCAGTAGGGTCATCAGTACCAAAAGTTCCATTTGGTGGATTAATAGTAGGTGAGAACGTCGAAACCGTGATCTCATTAGTACCTGGTGAAAATTCTAAGATTCGAAGCCAACCATTACCTCCATTAACCTGATTTTGATAATCAGAAAGAAGTGTATAGATAGGGTTACCGTTTGTCCCTACATCTTCTCTTTCCCCTTCAGTTGCTATATGACCACCTAGCATTAAAAAAAGGTTTTCATGATCCTTCAATGCATCAAAAATCTCTCCTCCTTGGTCTCCCCAATCTGCTCCTCCATTTGCTTGATTTCCATTTTCTATTAAAAAATGAGAACTAATAATAGCTCTCCGATCACTATAAGTCGTTAATAAACCATCTGCCCAATCTAGTACATCTAATTGATGTTGACTAGGTGGGTCACTTTCATCAAATTCAATATGAATTATGATAAAATCAAGTCCAGGACCAGCACTAAATAGTTGATAACTATTATCATTCTTTGTTGCTGGATAACCTCCTCCATAATAACCACGACTAGAAAATCGACTTACACCAAAATGTGTATTAAATTCGGTAGTAGCACCAGTTGTTCTTTTAGGCCATTGATCATGATTTCCTACTACTAAACCATAAGGAATACCATCCGTTAGTGATGTTGTTACGGGATCTTCAATTAAACTATAAGCTTCATCAGCGAGATCCCAATGATCTTCATTGTTAGCATCTTGTACAATATCTCCAAGACCAGTAACAAAAACAATGTTTTTACTCGCTTTATTATCTACAATCCATTGGGTTTGTGCTGAAAAAATAAGCTCTGCGGTAGGGCCATCATCACAATAATGCTGGGTATCAGGCATCGCAATAATCGTAAAATTCTGTGCAACTATTTGAATGGAAATAAAACAATTGAATAGTAAAAATAAGTAACGATTCATGATCTTTTTTTTCAATGTTTAAACTAAAATTGGATTAATAGAATAATCCATATGATAAAATATTTTATCAGTACTTTTTAAGTACTGTAATTTTCTTTTTGAAATTTCCTTTGAGCTATCTCCTTAAGAATTATCTATACAGCCAAAAGGAATAAAACAGTTGAATTGGATTAATTGGTAAGTGGAACATTTTCGAAACAACTACAATATAAAGTTGTTTAAAATTAATTCTCAGACCTACTCAAAAGTATTTCGGTCTATATATAAAAATAAAAAATTTCTATAAAAAAACCAATCCCTTTTCAACTTGGTGCATTTCATTGTTTTAGAAACGACAAAATAATGTCTTAATTCGATATAATTTTTTTGCCTCGGTGATAAATAAAAGGCAACATCCCACTAGCTTGCATATTTAAAACAGAAGAAGTAGAAACCTGATTGAGACTAATTCTTGGCAAACACTCTAAGTAATTTTTATGCTCAGAAAAAACATTTCCAATTCGAGTAGTTGTGGCTGTTTTTAAACCTAATGATTTAACCATTTCAAATTCTCGAAAAGAAGCCTCCGATACTTTCCCAAAAGGATAAGCAAAGTGTTCTACAGGTTGTTGGATATATTCTTCTAGTATTTTTTTTGATTGTAAAATTTCAAATTCCAAATCATTCGAATCTAATCTTGTAAGTGGAAAATGATTGACTGTATGAGCTCCAATTGTTACGAGTGGATCTTGTGAAATTAATTTTATCTCCTCCCAACTCATCGCCATTTTTTTCACATAAGACAAATATTCGGATTCCTTTTTTCCAAAAACTACTGCTAGCATCTCTTGAAAATTTCCTTTCGAAAAAGACTGATTAATCAAGGTTCTAATTTGATCAAAAGCCATTTCTTTTTCCGAAATCGTTTTGGAAGAAATCAAATACTCTTTGCCATCCCAATGAAAATTAACGCTCGTCTTTTCTTTTAAAAAATCTTCCAAAAGGTACCACCAAAGAATTGCTTTTTGATCGGGAAAATTAGTCGTGACATAAATACAAAATGGAATATTATGTTTTTTTAAAATTGGATAAGCATTCGTAAAATTATCACGATATCCATCATCAAAAGTAAAAACGACAAATTTTTGTTTTGGTTTTTCTACCGTCAAAGCTCGATGTAAATCATCGAGTGAAAAGAAAGCGTAATTCTTTTTTTTATAAAAAAGAATAGTTTTCTCCAATTGCTCAGGAGTAACTTCAAGGCTTTGATGATTATGAATTCGATCTTCCATGCTATCTTCAACCACACGATGGAAAGTCAATATCTGTCCCATCCCTGAATAAAAAGGTTCAAATAGTCGATGCAGTTGCAATCCTGAAATAACCGGTGCAACCTTCGATATGATTTTCTTTTTATTAAAATTACCCATGAGAAATTACGTCATTATATAAATTAATATATTTTTCTGCCACCCTCGAAACCAAATACTTTTCTTCAATAACTTGCTTGGCATTTTTTGCAAAACCATTCATCTCGTTTTCATGATCAAAAGCCCAGTTTATTTTTTCAGCCAAATCATCTGCATTTTTTGACTCGAAAAATAAGACTTGACCACTTTCTAAAACAGCCGTATTTTGAGGTATGTCACTACAAATCATCGGTGTCCCAACACTTCCTACTTCCAGCAACATCATTGACATCGCTTCCAACTCTGAAGGAAAAACGAAAAACTTAGACCGCGCAATCAACGCATTCAACACTTTTAAATCAGAAACATATCCAACGAATTTCACCTTTATTCCTTCAGCTGATTTTTTTAATTCTTCGGTGTAACTTGGCAATTGTTCAATGTCCGCAGCAATGACTAAAGTGCCTTGATAATTTATTTTCTTCAAGGCTGCAATCAATGTATGACAACCTTTAAGAGGAATTAATCGACGAGCTGCAAAAAATAAATACTCTCCTTCCACTTCATTTTCCTTCAAAATTTCATCAGCAAATTCAGACTGCACTTTTCCAATCGGGTGAATACCATTTGGAATATAAAGGATCTTCCTTTTATATTTTTCATCAAAATATTCTACCTGTGTTTTTGAAACAGAAGTCAATTTTGTATTCGAACGCATAAACATTTCCTCCATTCTTCGGAAATAAAATTTCGCACCACCTGACCATTTATCATTCAAATATGGAAGTCCGTGAGAAGTCGCAACCGTCTTAAATTTCAAATTTAAAAGTGGTAAAAAGAACGCTCCATCCATCTTATGTAAATGAACTACATCGTACTTTCCCTTCCACATCAAATGCAAAAAACATTTTATAAAAAATATAAAAACACCCACACCTTTTATAGGGGTTTCAGAAAACTGAATCGTTTTCACTCCTTCCATAAAATCTGCTGCCAATTCATTTTTATAGCAATAGATGGTGATATCGAAATGGTCTTTCAATTCCCATAATAGGTTTTCGACCACTCGGCTTGTTCCCCCTTTTGATGGAAAATATTTAACTCCAAATATTACTATTTTTTTCTTTTTCATTATTAAATGTTACTCGTACTTAACAATACATTTACATTTTTTCTAAAAACGTTTTTATTGGTTCTCCATAATGAACATAATTAAATTTTTGCAAACATAATTCTTGTCCTTTTAGACCAACTTCGATTGCAACCTTTGGATTTTCAATTACCTCTTTCATTTTTTCTGCATAGGCAGCAACATCATAGCTCTCTGCTATAAATGCATTTTCTCCATCCTTAAAATAATGTTTCACTTCTCCATAATTCGTTGCAATCATCGGATTTCCTGTAGCAACATATTCACCTATTTTATGTGGAAACCTTGCCGCATCTTGAATGGTATTCCGCAATGGAATAAGCAAAGCCGAAGCTCCCTTAAAATGTACTGGAATATCTTCACGAGGAATATTTCGGAAGATCTTCACTCTATCCTTTTCTTTTAATTGCTTTATATCTGTCTGAAGTTTTATAAGATCTTCTTCTTCTCCTCCTCCCAGAATAAGGTACAAGTCCATCCTTGGTTCAGCTGGCAATTGATCAAATGCTTCTAATATAAAATCAACGACCTCTCTATACACCAATGCTCCACAATACAAAAAATAAGGATGTTCTCTTTTTACTCTTGGAATATTGAACTCCTCATAATCACATAAAATTGGAATTTTAAATTGCGGTTTAGACGGTGCTATTTTTTTAAAATTATCAATTAACACTTCACTAATTGGAAATGCACCATCCATCTTTTTCACCAACCAATTATCAAAAAGATAATCGTTGATTTGCACCTTCCATCCTTTCCGATGCTGCATAGCAGAAGCCCATTCCACATAATTGAGCACAATCGGAAAACCTAAAATCCATCCATAAATTCGATACAACACGGTCTGCCCAAAATGATGACAAGAGATAATTGCTGCTCCAAGATTATTTTCCTTTTTGAGTTTTCGCAAATAGAGAAACTCTTTAATGATGCCTCTCAGTTTTTGAATATTTCTAGGGAAAAATGATTTCGGTTTGTAAACCGTGCCTGAAGTGTAAATATATTTAATGCCTTCCACCTCACCTTCCAATGGAATATCAACAGGTTTGTCTGGATCAAAAAATCCTTTTCGATTAATAACCGTTACTTCCGCACCAGCGCTGATTAATGCTTTGCTGATCATGATTAATTTTTGAATAGCAGCTAATCCATAAGGGAATCCGCTTTCGCCTAAATAAATTACATGAAAAGGTTTAGTATCTTTTTGACTCATTTTCAAAAGTTATTTGAATAAAGTTTCTTTTATAAATAGTAAATGCCGACTCGAAATTAACATAAGCAAAGCCTTAGCTTCTTTTTTCCTAATGAAGAAAAAAGAAACTAAAGTTTTATTTATAGATCATTTCGATTCGGCACTTATAAATTATTCTACTTGGTTTTGTAGGATATAAGCGTTCTTAGAGTTTTGAGAGATCACAATATTTTTTCGGTAGAATGAACTTCTATTTAATCCTTTTAAGATTTAAAATCTAGAAGTTTTTTATTGACCTGGTTTTACCAAATCATATGCATCCAATTTATATTCAGGATGACCTGGAGCTCTTGTTATCATCCGCAACGTTCCCATAAATAAATCCACAAATCCTGCTCCCGCATTAATCGAAGCTTGCACATCTGCTGGACTATTTTTAAATGTGTGGTGATAAATTCCCCACTTATTATTTCCTCCCCATGGATAATCTGTATAAACGGTCTGCTCAATTTTGTCATGATATAATTCTCCATTCAACCATACCTGGGTCAATCCTTCATTTCCCAAACCATAGACTATATGAATCACCACATCTAATGTATCCCCTGCCATTGGCTTAACTGGATAAATAATTCTATCATTGACATTGACTACTTGAATCTCTCCTCCTAGCGCTGGTGATGGATCATCAAGAGCAGCAATCTCCAATTCAATCATTGGTGACAATCCTCCAATCCCAGGGTGATTTTGAAAAATCGTAATTGGCGACGTTGTATCAATTACATAATTATTCGGAAAAAAGTATCGCCATCCTATCCATTGTTCTGTTCCAAGTGGATGATTAATTTGCCATGGATCAGTATGAATTTCGCTTCGATAATTATGTGGACTCGCACTACCTGCTGGCGGCGCTGGATCTAGTGGGTCGAGGTGAAACCATATGCAATCACCTGAAATCGCGATACCCATCGTATCGTAAGCACTATTGACAAAAAGTCCAGGTCCAAATGCCACTCCATCAGGATAAGAATAAGGAGGTATCGAAATAGTATCCCACGCCCAAGCTACTACGGTAGTCGTATTCGTAGACACAGGAGGTGGATCAAGTACCAAAGTCCCTTCTCCAAGTTCATTAATATCACATCCGTAGAAAGTCATAAAAAGCAACATCACTTTTAGCGATGACTTTAATATTCCTTTACTTGAAAAGTTATTCATTTTATAATCGTATTTTGGTGATTAAAACATATTTACTGGCTTCAACAGACAGTATAAAATCAATAATTATTTTTCAATTTGGCCGCTCTATAAATTAACATAACTACCATAAATCAAGATGATCCACTCCATTAACGTACTTCGAATTTTTCGTTAATCGAAATGGAAAGCCACTACTCACTCTCCCTGCTGCTTGGTCATCTTCCACATCATATTTCATTTCCATCACCACGTCAGAATCATTCTTTGCAATACGTAAAAAATAATTTTGATGCGAAGAAATTCGAGTGTATCGCAATTGAGTATCAAGCGTTACTCGAAATTTTCGATTGGCCGATAAATAATATTTTCTAAAATATCGATTGAGCAAAGTCGGTTCCAAAAACTTTAGAGATTCCTGAATCTCCAAGGGTAAATCCGACTTTGCAAAAACCGTTTTAAGGTCTGTTTTCGAGATACCTTTTTCTAAAAGAATGGGGGTTAGCGAAAAGTGTCGCTTGGCCCCCGAACAACCTTTCTTTATTTTTATCTCCAAAACAGGTTTTTCAATTAGCCCAAATTGTTCGCCATACCATCTTATGCGAAATTTATGTCGCAAAGGTGATCCCACTTGATTGTCATTATAATTTCCATAACTCGGCGTATCGAAATAAATATTATTAATATACCTTGCTGGAAAAGGCCGAAAAAACATCGACGGATGACTTCGCACAACCGTTTCCACCCAACCCAAATCAGTATCAGTTAATGCGTACTTTCGTTCCTTCCTATAAACCAAGGGTTTACTTACTGCTCTTTCCGTACTCGGCTCCATATAAGATTTGTTTTACTTTTGCATTATTATGTGCTATGGATTTCCCATCCATAGTCAACTGAGAATTCTTTTCTACTAAAAATTCAATTTCAGATTTTCCCATATCCATTCGAGTTGCTTCAATAAATCCAGGTCCGAATTCTGGCTTCTTTTGGAAAAGTGCCATTCCGATTCTGCTATCTCTGACTTTCGAATCTGTGATATAAATCGTTGATTGATCTTTGCTGGTGATCGCTATTTCTGCATTATGAATTTCGACATTGGTAACCGTCATTGTGCTATTTTCACCTGCACTCAATCCTTTGTCTCCGATGCCATCCATAAAAACGTTTTCAACTATTAGTTCCGTTCCTGACACATCTATTCCATCATTCCCAATGGTTAAAAATTTAGTATCAGAAACTTTCCCTTTGCAAAAATCACAGTCAAACGCATCTGACAAAATATCTTTAAACTGTGAATTTTTCATAGTAAAATCAGCTCGAACAATATTTAGAAAATCGTCACCAATTTTATTTTGAGAAAAAATACAATCTGTAATATCCACAGGTGATTCGTAAAAAGTAACGGCTCCTGAAAGTCTCCAACCGTCTTCTTCAGGTCGAGAAAGTTGGTCAAACAAAGTGTGCGATAATTTAGAACGCTCTTTTGCTCGCATGATCACAATGCCTTCAGCTGACGCATCAGAAGAATTTATAACAATAGGATTACGGGCAGTTCCGTTGAAGAAGACTGGCGCATAACTGATAATTTTCGCCTGTTGAATCATATCAATTTTTGCTCCTGCCTCAATCTCAAAATGTGTACCTTTTGGTATCACTAAGTCTGTAGACAATGTCCACTCTCCCTTAGGAATATAAATCTTGTTTTCTACCTTTTGGATAAAATCAAATGTGTCATAATTTGGATTACGAACAATTGGGTTGGTAATAGCATTGCTAGATCCATTTTTAGAAAAAGGAAAAACTAAAGCTTGCTTCAATCCTTTTTCCATGCCCAAATAATTATAATTGATTTTCAACTCAGGTAGAAGTGAATCTGCCCACGCAATATTTTCTGAAATCTGGAAAGCGTAAGTTCCCCATTTCTCCTCTTCTTTTTTCCCTTCCAAAACAATTGATTCTTTTGGATAAAAAAAGATAGAATCTCGCCAACTGATATTTGAAATTTCTATTGGTAAGAATTGTTGATTCGCAATTTCTATTTGCAAATTTTTATTTTCTTCTTTGGAAAAATGTGCTGAAAGTCCTGTGATTCCTGAATGCAAAGCCTTTCGCATATAATCTTGATGTTCGTATAGCGTATATTTTGGTAGATCATAAAAACTCCAATCTTTATAAATTCCGCTCATCAATTCTTCTAAATTATCTTCATGCTCTACAAAAAACTCATCCAAGAATGCTTCTTGTGAAATAAATTCTGCCTCAGCAATGTAGGCTTTCTCAAATTCGAGATTGCCAAAAATCTTTTGCAAAATTTCATCATTCTTCACCCAATGATGCCATCTTCCCGTTTTCGGTTTTTCCAAAAAGATAGCCATGTCAGACATATCGCTATCTTTTAGATCTTCAAATTCACGAGCAATAGGTTCAACTAAGCCTGAAATTGGGTTAAAATAAAAACGCATATTATCTCGCAACAAAGGATGCCTTGAATTCATCAAATCAGCAAGCGCATAAAGCTTCGCCATTTTTTCAATATCAAAAAACTGAGTAGCAGGAAGTTTTCCTGTTGCTACATTTTGCCACATTTGTCGTAGCAAAATTACTTGCGAACGTGTGTCTGGTGCCTGCATCAATTTTTTTTCTTGATAGATATTTAAGTCTTCCTCTATCTTAAAAATGATACCTTCCTTACGTTCGTTATTTTCCAAAAGATGCTTATCAAAACGCTCTTCCATGTAGTATACTCCAATGGATTTTCCATTGATCGAAACATCTTTAAAATCAGAACGCATCGTAATCAAGCCTCTTTTTTCCATCAGTTTCAGCCCTAGCCAATCAGTCAAATGGCCTCTTGATTTTGGCACTAACATTCCGAAGCGTCTCATGCCGTCAATCGTTTTGTCCCCTTTTACTTTTACTTGAAATGACCAATGGTTTGGACTTTGCAAGTGAGGCGTAACCATCTTTCCTGTCAAACTAAGTTTGACATTATATTGTTCTCCGTTGTAAGTTAACTTAGCCGGAAATGTTTCATCTTTAAGAGAGTCCGCAATGTATTTTCCATCATTCATCACCGCTTGTTCTCGCAAATATTGGATACGCATCATGTGCTTAAATTTGATATCGATATCCATTTTATCCAAAGTCGAAAATTTACCTTTCGTGTAATTTTTGACAAAAGAAAAGTCACCTTCGGCTGCCCGAACTAATGCATGCTTGTACTGTGACGACTCTCCAATTCGATTTAGATATGCTCCATATCCAAGTACCGCAAAGAACAAAATCGTTGCCATGACCAAACCCAAAACTCCTAAAAGTAACGGCTTAGTTTTTTCAAACAAACGAGATTGAAAAATTGGATGAGAAGTTTTTTCTGTCTCTTTAATGTTCATCGCTTAAATTATTCCTTTGTGATCTAAAAAGTTCATTTGAATAGAATCATCTAATTGTCGCAATGCATTTCGAGTTTTATTCAATTCACTCATATCATTAAATTCGACTAAAAAGGAGGCTTCCATGAAATTTTTATTTTCATCCAAGCGCTTGAGTTCCAAGCCTTTGCAAAAAGGATTGATGGTCTCAATAATTTTTTCCAACGAAATATTTAAGTGATTTTCAGAAAGAATAGTGAAATTTAAATTCTTGTTTTCTTTCGCAGGTTTGATCATGCTTTTCAGCCAAATGACCACAGTAATAAAAGAGAAACCGGTGATTGTAATCAACCATTGATCTGCTCCAAAACCTAATCCAATTGCAATGTTGAGGAAAATATAGGCCAACTCCTCAGGTTCTTTTATCGCTGCTCGAAACCGAACAATCGATAATGCTCCAACTAATCCTAGCGATAAAGCCAAGGATGATTTGACAATCGTAATGATTATCATTGTTGTCAATGCAATAAGTTCAAAATTGGAAGCGAAAGATTTTTTGTTAGAAAGTGAGTTTCCATACTTTGCGTAAAGTCTTCCTAAAATGAAGGCTAGCAATCCAGTCAAAACTAAATTAACTAGGAAAATAACTGGAGATATTTCAGGCGCATAGTTAGCCAAAAACTCTTCAAAGTTTAAATTTTGATTATCCATCAGAATGTTTTTAAAAAAATCACAAGCGTGAACTTGAGAGACTTTTAAGGTTTAAAAAAAGGTTGTTAAAAAAAAATTGGTTATTGTAAATATTAAGTTTAGATGGATTCATAATTTTCAGCAAGTAATAAGTTCTTGTTTATAAATAAATATAAACAAGAACTTATTGCTTTTCTAAAAAGCGTTCTGTCGAGTTTTTCGGCTGAAGACAGTTAAGAATATAATTTTTATATCTAACCAAAAACTCCAATTCTCGATATACCATAAGTCATGTTTAATTCGCTCTTTTTTCTGTGTATCAGTTTGTGTTGGCCCTCTCCATCCATTCACTTGCGCCCAACCTGACACTCCTGGTTTTACATAATGTCGAACCATATAATCGTTAACTACTTTTCTAAAATCATTTTGAAGATTTGTTCGATGTGGACGTGGTCCTACAACACTCATGTCTCCTTTTAATACATTGATAAATTGAGGTAACTCATCCAAATCGTACTTACGCAAGAACTTACCCATACGAGTTATTCGTGGATCATTTTTCACAGTAGATTTAGTACCAGTCTTTGGATTATCACATTCAGACATTGTTCTAAATTTGAAACATCTAAAACTTTCGTCTGCTTCTCCTTTCCGATAAGGTTTATAAAAAACAGACTTATTATAACCGCCGTCTAACCAGATCATCAATCCAATCAATAAAAATATAGGTGATAGTAAAGTCAAAACCAATATAGAAAAGACAATATCAAAAGCTCGCTTAAACAACGCATTTTGCACATACATTAAAGGTGTTTGTCGATGTTGAAAAATCGGCAATCCTTCAAGGTCATAGGTTTTTAAAAGTTTGGAAGGATACATCGGTGTTTCAGGAACTATATTAACTCTAACGCCATGGTAGTCAGCATTAGAAATAACTGAACTTATATTTTTAGTTCTTAAAGCTGCAGTTGCAATAAAAATTTCATCAACACTTTTCGTTTCTAATACTTGCGAAAGATCTTTTAGTTCGCCTAAAACATCAATACGACCATTGTTATTACTCTCATTCAAATTATCAAGTAAATACCCTTCAATTTGATAGCCTTTTGATTTTATCCTTTTCCCAAAATCTTCTAATTCAAACTTCCGACTATCTGCTCCTATCATCAAAACATTTGAATTAAAAGGATTATTATTTTGCCTTTTATAATATTCAAACAATAAACTAAATAGGAAAAAATTTAAAAATGAAAACACAAAAATAGGTAATAAGAAGGTAGTTCGATTAAAAAATTCAATCTGAAATAAAATGGCAATGGAGGAAATGATGCCAATAAATAAAAAGATATTAATGGTTAAAAACTTAAATCGTTTTCGACTACTTTGACTTAAATAGAAATCTTTATCTCCATTAAAAAAGACAATTGTCGTCCATACAATATTGTAAATCATCACTAACTGGAATGATTCATTTGCCAGAATACTTCCTGTGAGTTGAAATGCAGCTTCTGGATTCTTTAATAATAAAACGGCACAAATACATAAATTCAATAAAATGAACTCTAGCACTATATGACTAAAAACTAGGTATTGCTTCTTGGGGATCATTTGGTAATTTTGTAGTGTTGTTAGAAAAAGGGATTCTCAATCTATTCCATAAATGGAATCTTTTTAATAAAATTATTATTTTTATATGTTTAAAAAATAAATGTTTAATCTGAAACGAAGTTGGCTTCAAAAAACCAATCAATCATCAAAATTGAACATAAGTTGATATTGTTCTTATTCTGTTATTTATTTCGTTTAGATTTATTGAGAAGAATAAATTCTCAATAATTTCTAATGAATTATTTGTGTGGTATAGGATAAAGGGGCATTAAACACTAGACATAGTTTCGAATGAGGCTCTAATTTTATAGCTCCTCGATTTCAATTATATGTATGTGTATTTGCGATTAACTGAGTTGAACATAAAGCCTTATAATTAATCTTTCTCGGTAGGGATAAATATTATTTTCATGTCAATGCTATTATAAAATTAGAGTAAAGACTCTAAAAGTGACATTTTTTGTATTGATGTAAACCCAATTTATTCAAGTATAATTAACTCTGTGTAAAAGTAATATTTAATTTCGGAAAAAAAAAACTTAGCCCTATTTTGTCTTACATTTTGCATGATTATTTTAGGTCTAGGAAATCCCTTTACAAACCAAATCTTTCTTCTCTTAGAGGAAATATCTATCATCCATCATTAGTATCAAAAAAGGTAATTCATTGAATATCAATCATTTATAACTGACACATCATTATTCTTGAAGAAATACAATACACTTGAAGATGTATATTTTTTATAAGATTTAATTTGCATAGACTCTATTCTTTTTTGCGAAAGCTTATCTTTCTTTTTCACCCACAACAAAACTTTTTCCTTCCCAGATGTTTTCACCTGATGCAACATTCTCAAAATATTTTCATCAAAATTATCTGATTCCACATCAGACGATAAATAGAAATCAGAAAGTAAATGAGTTTTTTCACCAAATTCAATCTCCTCTGAAAAACCCTCTAATTTCATCTGTCCTTTCACTTCCTTAAGCCAACCTACCCATTGTAATTTTCCATTATTTTTTTTCGAAAATAACACATCCCCTTTAGCAAATTTTTCTAATGCCACAATTAACAAATCTCGTCGAGTCAGAAAAGGCTTGTTATCTTGGTAGTTCAATAAATCAAGATATTCTTGTTGCTTCAAGATGGTAGATGTTGTAGAAAATGCTTCCTCGTTTTTTAAATCTATTTCATATAAATAATGAACATCTTTTTGTAACAATACATTCCCAAAAGATGAAAAAATACTTTTTGGAGAAGTGTTTTTCAATTTAGAAGGTAATTCTCCTAAGTTTGTTTTCCACTTTCGCATGGTCGGTACATCCACTTTTGCTATAGCCAACATCTTTTTCCCAGTCGTAGCTATAGATTTTTTCACTTTCGCTTTGAGGAAAGATTTTTTGGAAAAATGAATAGTTGGTCGATACAACGTTTCGTAAAAGTTAGCAAACCGATCTTTATAAGAATTTGTTCCAGGAGTCATGTCTAAAATTTTATATCCAGACTCTTTAAGATGCTTTGCCAATTCAATAATCAGCAAAGTTCCAGGCGATTGTTTACTCTCCGAAGGATCGTAACTAACCATTCCAAAACAGACTCGCTCTCCATCTTCCACGCCCATATGAAAGGCTAATAATTGATCGTCTAACCACATCGCACTAACATGAAGTTTGTTAGAATGATTCATCAACTCCGAACAAAAATCTATCTTAAATGGATCTTCCGCAAATGGCCGACTATTGTTCATTGCCTCTCGTCGAAGGTCACATTGGTATTGAGCAATTTCTAAAACTTCTCGAATTCGATCAGGTTCGGTGATGATCTCGTAACGATATTCACCTCTCTTTTTGTAGCGATTAAATTTAGATCTATTGGATTTACTTTTAAGTAATTTCGTCAGTTTCTCTTCATTATCTAATTGCCAAATTGGTGAACCTTCTTCTTCCACGAGGAGAGACATTTCGGAACTTGCCGCTGCTTGCAAGCTTGCCGCATTCAGTCCAGAAGGCATCCAATTCCATGACCACTTTTCCACTTTCAATTCATCTATAACCATACGGAACATATCTTTCAAAAATGGAATCGTTGCCTCTTCTGTAGCCAACCATCCATGATATTCTGCATTTCCTGCATGCACTAGATAATTCTTTTTTTTGTTCCATGCTAAAGCAATTAGCCCCACCATTTCATCTTTTTCATTGTGAGAAAAAATAAAAATAGGGGAGAAAATGGCACTATAATTCGAATACCAAGTAGTCAAGAAATCAGCTTCTTGTAATTGAGTAAATCCCACGGATTGAGTGGCCAATTTTTTCCATTCGTTTTGGAAACTTGGAGTTGTCAATAATGCAACAGCCTCTTTGTCTTTAATTAATTTTGTTTGTAGCATCTTTGTAATAGCAAACTATAGATAGCTTGCATTTTTTTTTATTTTTACGACCTTCAAAAATTCGGTCGAACTGTAATCAATGAAAATAATTATTGCCCTCGATTCACTCGAGATCCCAGCTTGGAAATTCACTTTATTGGAAAAGATTAAATTGTCTTCTTCCGCTGAAATTGTTTTGTTTTTTATTTTAAAAAAATCAAAACCTACTCTTTCTAAAAATTCACTTTGCCTTCTACATCGAAAGTTAGATGCCAAATTATTTAAGCCTTCACCTGATGCTTTTTCTGAAAAAAATATCCAATCAATTTTCCCAAAAGTAAAAATGGTTGATATCAATTCATCAAATGATTCTATTAATTCTGATGTCATCATTTGGCTAAGTGAACATATTCCGCCTGCTCATTTATATTCCAGATCTCGTTTAGGAATTTGGTTTTACACTTTTGGTTCACAAGGCTTTGAAACAACTTGTGATGAACTTATCGGACATTCCGCATTTTTTCAAAAACAAGAAACGGCTACTGCTGCCTTGCATATAAAGTTAAGTGCGAATGATCCTGCAAAAACTGTTTATCAATCTTGGTCAATGCCTCATGCATATTCCTTAACTCTTTCACAAAATGAACAAGCATGGAAAATTTCCTCTTTTGTTCCTCGTGTTTTGGAAGAGTTATTTCAAATAGGCGAAGTTGATTTTCTTAAAAAAATAAATTCTCAGGATAGCAATTCGTCCTTTGATTTTTCAAATAAAAACAATACTCCTACATTCTTCCAATGCGTGGTAAATCTCTTTTTACATTTCGGTTTTTTAGTTAAAAGAAAATTGGATAATCTTAAATTTACACGACAATGGATTTTGTTATTTCGATTAGGAAAAAGTCCATCTCGTGAATTTTCTGAATTCAAAAAACTCCTTCCTCCTAAAGATAAATTCTGGGCAGATCCTTTTCTTTGGAATCACGAAGATCAACATTTTGTCTTCCTCGAAGAACTTCCTTTTTCTACAGAGAAAGGATATATTTCTGTTTTGGAAATTCTAAAAGATGGTAAAACTACTCCACCTCAAAAAGTATTAGAATTGCCTTATCACCTCTCCTACCCTTTCCTTTTTGAGTTTAAAGAAAAATTATATATGATTCCCGAATCTTTTTCGGCTCGTAACATTCAACTTTTTGAATGCACACAATTCCCTAATCAATGGCAACACAAAATGGATCTCATGACCAATATTGTAGCTGCTGATACTACTTTACTTTTTCACCAAAACAAATGGTGGATGTTCACCAATATGGTTGAAAATGAAGGCGGTAGTTTGGATGATGAACTTTATCTTTTTTATGCTGATTCGCCACTCACTTCAGAGTGGACTGCACATCCGCAAAATCCAATCGTTTCAGATGTTCGTCGAGCACGTCCTGCTGGAAATCTCTTTTTTGAAAATGGCAAATTAATTCGCCCGTCGCAGGATTGTTCGAAAGTCTACGGTTTTGGGTTTAATTTTAATGAAATTGAAATCCTTTCTGAAACGGAATATCGAGAAAAACATTTAATCAATATCCGTCCTGATTGGGATAAAAATTTACATCGAGTTCATTCGTATAATCATCAAGATGGATTGACAATTATTGATGGAATGATTCGAGGGTAACTTATACTTTAGTTTTACGACTAAAAAAATCACACTCAAAATTCTGTTTTTGAATATTAAGAACCGTCTTAAAAATTTCTTTTATTGATATAAAAAGGTTGGCATTTTTATAAGGATTTGAAATTCATTTTGGTTTTTAAAAATTCAACTATTTAATTACTTCTTTTCTCTTAATTATAAAGGAAAAGTATCTATATATTTTTGTGTTATTTTTGTATCATCAAATTCTTCCATTCTCTCATATCCTTTTTGAATAAATTCATTACATAAATCCTCATCTTCCAATAACATATTCATGGCTTTGGTCAACAATCCAACTTCTCCTACAGGGTACAAAATTCCATGAGTACCCTTTTCTATTTTATCTTTTAATATAGAAGTTAAATCGGAAGTTGGGTGAAGAATTTCCCTCGGCCCTGAAATACAATCAGATGAAATCACCGGTGTTCCACAAACCATCGATTCAATTATGATGTTTGGCAAACCTTCCGTATCACTCGACAAAACATAAATATCTGCACGCGAAAGATATTGATATGGATTATCTCTATACCCTAAAAAATGTACAGCAGATTCTACTTTATGTTTTTTTGCAATTTCTTTCAGAGGCATTTCTTCCTCTCCGTTTCCAATAAAAATTAATTCCACCTTATCATTTTCCAATTGGCTAAGTGCTTGAATCACATCGCCAAATCTTTTTAAACCTACCCATCGACCAACACAAATTATATATTTTTTCTCAGGAGAAAAAACAAAATCAGTTGGCGTTTCGTTCGACATTTCTCTGATCTTCGCAAGGTTGTGAGGATTGTAAATTCTCATATGATTGGGATGATTTTTTAATAACAAATATTCATCCTGTTCATTTTTCATCACATCACAAATCGAAATTACCGTATCCATTTGGAATAAAACTTTTCGATAAATCCATTTGATCAACTTCCTATAAATCCAAGGTTTATCTTCAAAATTAATACGAGCATGAATGATCGCTTGCGCATGATGTTTTGACCCAATCATTTTTGCAAAGGCATTGATAAAGATGGCTCTTGGTAAATGACTCTGAACAATCTTTATATTATTTTCCTCCACATGTCTTTTCAATTTTGGAGCACAAATAAAAAGGTAAGGGATTTTTAGTAGCCCTTTTTCAAGCGAATCAAATTGAGTTAAGTATGTACTTGAAACTTGTTCCGGCAATTCATAAAATTGTTCCTTCTCTATTATGACTACATCTAAATCCAAATTCTTTTGTTCAAATTTTTGAAGCAAAGTAAGCACTACTTTTTCCGCTCCACCAGATGTAAATGAATTAATAAAAATTGAAATCATGCGATAACCGTTTAATTTGAAATTTCCAGAATAAATAAACTCAGCCGTATAGATTCGGTAGTTATTACTTATTCCAAATTCCTTTTATATTTTCAGATAATATTTTTCTTACTTGAATCGGTGACAAAATTGCCAGCGGGAACATACTAACAATTGTTCCCATTACTATTCCGACTGTACCGAGTTCCATTGTCGTTGCAAAAAATATTGACAATGGAATATTGATAATGCTCGCAAAAATCCAAGCATACATTTGCAATCTAATTTTTCCAGTTCCATTGACTGTAAGATTAAATAAATTCACCCAATTGGTAATCGAAACTGAAATGGCAACAACGATAGTAATCATCATTGGAATTTCTTTATCGCCTAACCATAATTTATAAAACAAAGGAGAAATCAAAACCATTAGAAAAGTAATAAAGACTGTTCCTAACCATATTTTCATCACATTCTTTATGGTGTTTCTCATCCATTCCAAATCTCCTTTTCGATAAGCCTCAACACTTGCAGACCAAAGTTGGTTTGTGAAAATCACAAAAACCAAAAGAAAAATAGAGAGAAATTTATAAGCTGCTTCGTAAGTAACCACTTCTTTCGGAGAGACATACTTAGCAATGAGTATATTATTTGTTTGGTGAATAATGACCATTGAAATTTTGATCACAAAAAACTGAAAACCGAGAGAAAACATTTTATCAAAATAATGTCGCTTGACATACTTCAGCGAAGGCTTAAACTTTTTTAAGTTCTCACTAAAATAAAAATAATAAACTGCAATCCCCAAAGGGATAAATGCAAAAGTGAAAGTTTTAGCAGCACCATAAAGTATCAATGATTCCTCCGTCGTGTACATCAATATGACAATGAGCAGAAGAAAAGATGCCTTCACTATCAGTCCAAACAAATTCACAATTCCCGTTTGTTGCAACGCATAAAATATTTGGTGAATCATCGCACCAATAAAATTGATAGCAAATGCTCCAAACATCATCACCGCCAAAATCATTATCTGTCGATCTAAAGTTGGGTCTACTTCCAACCAATCCGCCCAAGGAATTATAAAACTCAAACCAATTGCGATCAATGCAACCCCCGAAAAAATACTTCCCAATGCAAAGTAAGCGGTACTGATAAAACCTTTTGCCTCTTCATCGTTATCATCTGCCAATGACTCACCAAGTCGGTTGCGTAATCCATTTCCAATTCCTATATCAAACTCTGCAAACCAATCAACCATTGAAACCATGATTAAAAAAATTGCAAATTTTTCTTCTCCCAAATAATTTAATGAAATCGGGAAATACGCAAATCCAATCAAGATGCCTAAGGCCTTATAAATCATGGAAAGCAAAATATTTTTCTTTGCTTTGACCGTTCTTTCGTGTCCCTCTCCCATCATTTTGTTCCACAATTCTTTTATCCTCATACCATGTGTTTATATTGTTGGGAAAATTGCTGGGTATGTTTATCTGCAAGAGTTGTTTCGCTTTCCTCCTCCATAGAATAATATCGAGCACCTAATCCTATTCCCAAAAAGATAGCAAAGAAGATTCCCAAATATTCTGAAAATAAGAGTGTATTAGTAATGTTCGCTATGCCATAAACAAAAGCTAAAACAAAGGCAATCGAAAAAATGGGGTTAGCCGTTTTTATATATAATCTTGCGAAATAGATAATTGTTGACAACACAAAAAGAGTAAAGGATAAAAATGCTGGAATGCCATAATAAAACATCGCTGATAAATATCCACTATGAATTCCTCCTGCTGCACCAGTTGCTCTTTCCCTCATTCGAGTGATGTGTAACATACTATAATAATAAACTTCATTATCATGATTACCGTAGCCGAGAATAGGTTTATCTCCTATATTATCAAAAACCATATCATAATACCCAAAGCGACTATCTACTGTTTCTGTTACCCTTTCTTTGACCAAAGTAGAGTTGACAATTTCTCTTTGAAAAATCAAAAACAATACTAAAAGTACTGTTAGACCAGTCATTCCTGCGAGTAGTAATTTGTCCATTTGAGGTTTTGCTAAAACCACAAAGTAAATGGCTAAAACCACAAAAAACAACAACCAACTCATTCTATGAAAAGTCAAAAATATTCCTATCGAATATAATAATACTAAACCAAGTTTTTTGTACCCATCTTCATATTGGGTTAATACCCAAGTACTCGCAATAATTAAATAATAGGCACTAAAATATTCTGCATTAAAAATTCCATTGACTCGATAAACACTTCCAAAAGCAATTCGAACATCACCTGTCCGAGCAAACAATGGATCAATTCCAATTTGTACAAAACTGACTAGGCATGTTGCGATGGCTCCTACCAAAAGGGCTTTTCCAAGTATTTCAATTAATTTCGGTGAGAAAAGTACGCGTAGGGAAAGGATGATTACCAAGACATTAATCACGTGCAAAGACTTGATTATTATTTCTGGAAATTCTATGGTATCAGAATGACTTGAGAGAGAAATTATTTTAAACAAGGTATAAAAAGTCAAAATGATCATGAACCAAGGAATCTTCCAAAAGTTTTTAAATTCAAATGATTCCTTTGAAAAATAAAATTGTCTAACTAAAAAAAAAGAAAACATAAAAAATAAAAACCTATCCGGCTGAATTTCAAAAAAAGAAACTCCTGGTATAGCAAATGTGAGCAAGTCATTTAAGTTACCTGTCATCAAATAAAAGCATAGCACCAAAGTTTCAAACTTGTGTTTCACATCGCTTTTATATACCCAAGAAGCACTCAAGATGAGTACAAATAAAAAGTATAAATAAACGAATGGCATGCCTACTACTTGGCCTTCTACTACTTTTAGTGCAGTATACATTAATTACCTTTTTTCGGTTGCACTAAATCAGGCGCTAGTCTCTTTTGCCAACTACTATAGATAGGTGATCTTTCCTTAACCTTATCACTCTCTTTTGCCGTCGTATAGGAATAACCTTTTTTCCCTTTATTATTTTTTTCATCATTAAAAATCAAAAACGTGTTTTCCATTTTTCCTCGGAAGCTCAAGTCTTCTAAATCTTCCAAGTACAAAAATTTAGAAAATTTTCTTCTGATGGTAAAAAGATGAACGTCGATATATTTTGAAATCAATAAATAATCTGAAACCAATCCAACTGGCGAAGAATCAATAATAACAAAATCAAATTCATATTTGACTTTTTGAATTAAACTATCCAATTTCTTGCTGCCTAATAATTTATGTGGATTCTCTCGCTCTGAGTATGTTGGAATGATACTTAGATTTGGAATTCCTGCATATCTATGTATTACCTTCTCAGAAGAATCATCCTTTATTGTCAAATATTCCGACAACTCCATTCCTTGGTATTTATCTGTTTTTTCCCATAGACTTGGATTCCGAAAATTCAAATCTATTAACACTACTTTTTTGCCCTCCATTGCCAAACTCATCGCCAAACAAGTAGAACAAAAAGTTTTTCCTTCACCTGAGATGGTCGAAGTAATTCCAATTACATTTTTACTCGTATCAGGAACAAGGAATTGTAAATTAGCTCCTAAGTCTCGAAACGATTCTCTAACCTGCCATTGTTCAGCAAATTTGGTCTCTAAATTAATGGGTTTATTTGCATGAAAAATACTAGCAATAACTGGAATATTAGTTACCCCTTCCAAGTGCTTGACCTCATCAATTGTATTATCTAAAGAATTAGAAAAAACCAACCAAGCCAATGGTAACATCGCTCCGATAATTCCTCCCAACAACATAATTAACATCTTTTGAGGAGAAACTGGCCCAGCTCCCATTCTTCGAGGTTCGTCTAGAACTTTTACATCAGGCGTATTTTCGGCACGAGCAATATTGTTTTTTGCAAGTTCTTGGCTAAGATAATTGTAAAGGTTTCCGTTGAGAGTTGCCTTACGTTCGAAGTTAAGTAATTTCTTTTCGTTGGCAGGTAACTCATTTAAGGCAAGCTCTAATTTTTCTATTCTTTGAGTTTTATCAGTAAGCGCAATATCTGAAAAACGCATTAAGTTTCTGACATTTTCTTTGAGAGAACTAGCAGTATTTTCAATCCGTTTCTGTATCAATTTCAAATCCATACTTTTAGACCCTTTGGTAAAAGACAATTTGGTTTTTTCCTCATGGAGTCTTTTTAACTCCATTAAATTCTCATTCAAAATCGGATCGTCAATTCCTACTGCAGATGGTGATACCGCTTTTTCGATACCATTATTGATAGTAATATAATGTAATAAGGAGGTGTAGTATTTTTGATTTAATATTATCTGTCCTTTTTCTGTTTCTAATTTTTGCAATTGATCCAACCCCATTGCACCTGACCTGGAAAGATCTACTGAATTGGTTCCTCGTTTGAAAGTTTCCAAATTTCTTTCTGCTGCATCTAAGGTTGTTTTAATACTATCCAATTGTTTTTGGATAAAACCTTCTTTAGATGAAGCAATAGCAGAACGTTCAATAAATTTGTTCTGGATAAAATTTTCATTTAGCTTTTTCAAAAACCTTATCTCTTTTGAAACAGTTGTTCCTTCTGTTTGAACTGTCAAAATACTCGCTTGGATATCCGTTTGTTGAACCTCCATCTTACTGATAAAACTATTTGTCAATCCATTAAGACTATTCATCTTAAAAAACAAATCCTTTCCTTCAAATTCATCCATCACCACTTCATAAGCAGGTTTCACCAAACTAAATTCAAAATAGTCATGTTTCACTAACTCACCAAAACGATACTTTTTAGAAAACTCAAATTTAGAAGTCATCTCCCGACTTGTTTTCGTCGCTGGATTTGAAATAGAAAATTCTTTGGTATTGATCCTTAAGATATACTCTGCATCATTAAGAATTATAACTTGAAAAAACGACCCATACATTTGTGGAGCATCCTCTGACACTTTTATTACAAAAGGAAAATATCCATAGTACTCTTGCTTTTTATACCAAGTTCCTGAGAAGTATGACACTCCAAAATCTAAATCTTTCAACGTCTTATTGACCAAGCTAAAAGATTTGATTATCCCCATTTCATTATATAAATTCTTTTCCATCCCAATTAAACCAACCCCTCCATCAACATACTTACTTGAACTTCCAAGTAATCTACTCTTTCCATTAGAATCAATTAAAAGTGAAGTTTGAACTAAATATTTAGGAGTGGTTGTTTTGAGATAAGCATAAGCTCCTGCAAGACACAGTATTATACTTACGGCGAAGAGCAGTTTATTTTTGAAAATTCTGCGAAATAACATCTTAAGGTTAACTTCAGAATTTGTGTTTCTATTTGGTGACTTCAGACTATTCATTAGTTGTTGTTTTAGATTCTTTTGTGGTGGTTCAATATGTTTCGGTTCCTACTATCTTGGGATGAAAAAACTTAAAATTACTGCCCCAGCAGAAATTGCTGAGATCACTATACCTGCAACTCTTGAACTTCGATCTCTTGCCTTAGATTTATTAGGTTCGATATAAATAACATCATATGGTTTTACATAAAAATATTCCGTGTTAATAAACCCTGATTTATTCAAGTCTAAGTATACTGTCTTAGATCCTTTTTCCGTCATCCTAATCAGTTTTACTTTTGTTCTATTTCCAAAATCAGTAATATCACCTGCCGAGCTAATTGCATCAAGTAAAGTATTCTTTTCATTATATAAATATTGGACACCTGGCCTATTGACTTCTCCAAAGACGGTAATCCTCATATTCGCTAATTTTACTGATGTTGAGACCAATTTAAGATGTGGCTTATAAGCTTCATCCAAATGCTTTTTCACATCAGAAATCGTCATTGCAGAAATCTTGATATTTCCAATTAAAGGAAGTGTAATTTCTCCTCCTTCATCAACTGTATAACTATTGAAATAAAGTGAGGCAGGATCATAAGCGATCTCCCGACTAAAAACATTTGCCGACGAAAATTCTCGATTAAGATATTCTTCCGTACTTCCATCAAAAGCATTTACCTTAATCATCAGTTGGTCAAAAGGCTGAACTTTATATGCCTCAAAATCATGAAGCTCATTGTACACAACTGAAGTATCTACTCCTTCCCCTTTCTTGACTTCTTGATCATCTCCATTTAATGAAATCAGCTCTGAGTGTTTGATACATGAAGTAAAAAAAGTACCGACTAGTAAAATGATCAAACCCAGCTTTATCCAAGAAATAAATATTCGCATAATTTTTTTTATAAAAAAGGTTGAAAAATCATCTCCAACAATAAAAGATCCTAATAAGAAAATCTATTATGAAGGTTCTATTTATTTAGTTTATTAAATTAATCATTACATACAAATATTTTCAAAAAAACGAAATACTTTTTCTTGAAAATGTAATACAATTTACATTTCCAATCGTATTAGGTTTTATTGTAAAACATAACTCGGTTGACATTTGAGTTTTTATACTCGTGTGTAATGTTGGTTAAATTATTTCTTCTTAGGTTTGGAATAGAAAATCCTTAAAAAAAGGATTTAATAGCATTGAGTCAATGGAGAATCGACCTTATTTGGGATAAAATTGGTGCTAGAATTAATTGTCAGATTTCTCTGAAGGTTAACTCTATGTGTGTGATTTTCTTCAAAACACAAACCATACATTTTCATGTAAATTGCATTCTAAGTTTAAAGATAATTCATTTTTTTATAAAACTTAAGAAAAAATGAATATAATCCACTTAATATTTATTTCACTAAAATAATCCCTCTATTTATTTCAATTTTATATTCCCATTAAGATACAATTTCTCCAATTCAGGTCAAGAAAAGACCCAAAAAATTAATAAATATTTTTCTCATAGTAGTGAACATTGTTGATATTCCCCCTTAACTCTGAAGCACTCAAATCATCAATTAAATATTTGAGCACTTGTGTTTCTATTAGCGTTAATTCCTTCTTTTACCTCAATCAATGATTCATCAATTGAAATCTATTCAAAGTAAAACCAAAAGCGCCTGCTTCTAGAGCTTTGATAGTATAATCACCATCTTTATGTTTTGTTAAAACAACAAATTGGGTACTAGGAAATTTTACGGCTAATCGAGGGATAGTTGGTATTTCGGAAATGTGTGGTAAGTTGATGTCTAATTCGTTGGGAGGGTATCTATTAATATTCTCTGCCGATTCAGAAAATAGAACAGACTCTAATTCATCTCTTATAGATGATTTTTAATTACTCTAATCATTTTCATTTTTTTTGGTTTAATAGTATAACATTAGGTCGTTTCTGTAAGAATTTTGTTTAGGATTTATGTACTTCTATTAACAAAAATCAAATACTTATTTCTTTCGACGTGCAATATTACAATATATATATTATATAAAAAAAAGTATATTGAAAAAATATTATAAAAAAAACCTTAGCCTAAATGAAATAAATTAAGATTCTTATTTATAGTTACTTACATCGTCTGGCTCTCAATGTTAGTGTTCACAAATTCATCTTCTGGTCAATATTTTTTTACTTAAAAATTGACCTTGATTCTTCTGCAACCGATATTACCTTGAGAATTCATTTTACTTCAAAATTCCCAAGTTAAAGTAGTAACACCACTTTTCAATCAGAGCAAAGTCTATCATTTAGCATTTAGATCAAGCGCATCTAACTTCTCAAACATTTTATTATTTGGAAAGTTTTCCTTCGCCTCTTTTAACGTAACACTAAAAAGTGCATCCTGTCGAAGTTGATAATAACATAAGATTCTGTTGTAATAAATATCATCTTTTTTTCCATAAATATTTGACGAATATTGGAAATAAGTAAGCGCATCGGTATAAGATCCAAGATCATATAAAAAGCCTCCTATCTCATACGCAAAATCATAAGGCTCATTAATATTAAAATAAAAATGCCAAACTTGATGAAGACTTTGTATGACTCTATTCCGTTGATTGGTGGTAATGTTGTTCGTCCCTTTTTTTAGATAGGGCAGTATTTTTATAAAAAAAGTGGAATCATAATTACTAGAACGCAAGAGCGCAATGAGGTCAGTAACTGTTAGTTTACCAACATTCTTATAGGCCATTTTCTTTAAACTATTAAAATCATCTGGTCCAAAATCATTCACACTTCGTTGATATGCAGCATTGGTATATTGATAAGAATTAGGTTCTTTGACAAAAAGAAGGCAGCCCACTTCGATATGAAAAGTAGAAAAAATAGGGAACATAAATTTACCCCCTTGCTTCTCACAATAAGCACCAAGCGCATGATAATTTACCCAAAACGATAAACTACCATGGGTGATAATTTCAGGTTCTTTTTGTTGATTTAAATCATGAATTTCATGAAATCCTTTATCCATCGAAAGTATCATCAATCCTTTATCCGAAAAATCATTAAGGTTATCCAAACATTGAATTCCTTTTTTTGGAAAAAACAAATAGGTATCCGCTACTAATGTTTTATACTCTTCTAGAATTTCATTGAATATCGGTTCTGGATAAAAATCTTTTTGTAATATCGTTTTTTGGTACTTTAATTTCAAGTTGCTGATTAGCGTTGGAGTATCCATTTCTTTTGGATCTACTTTCGAATCCAAAGCAACTGAACAAGTTGAAACCTCTCCATCTTTTATATAAAAAAGATCATTTGGAAGCGAATCGAAAAAGTAATTTGCAATAGCTATTAATGGCTGAGACAAATCTTTCGCGTGGATAGTTTTGTTAGCATATTGCAAATGAATTTCTTTGCCCCCGATGGCATCAAAATAGGCAAAGTCCAAAATACCTTGTTCATAATACGTTTGAAGTTGTGGGTGATTTTTAAAAAAGAGCAAATTATCTTCGACAATATCGCTAAGGATATAACAGAAAGGAGGGAGTTCAATATCTAAAAGAGCCTGTAGTTTTTGTAGATGTTTGAGAATGTGAAAAGCCAAACGACCATGGCCTGCTCCTAGTTCTAAAATGTAAACCGTTTCTTTGGTTTGTCCTTTGCCAGCTAGGTCTTTCAAAAAACCTAAAATTAGTTCGGCGTAAGTTTTCCCCACCATTGAGTTACTGGTTATTTGATGGGGGACGGTACCTTTACTCCATGCCTCTACTCCAATTTCTTGATAAAAATCTCGATTGAGTTGCCAAATCAGACTTTCAGAAAAAGGGGTGTACGGTTCTATTTCAAAATAATTATTTTTCATAGTTTATTGCTTGCATAGAGAATTGATATAAATCACTTTCCAACTTTGCAAGCTTATCCTATCTTCCGGAAAATTAACTTTTTAACTTTACTGTCCGTCAATAGTAAAAACATACGAAAATTCAAATGTTGACACAAGATACCCTTTATTTAATGGCTCACCATTTGGGTATTAAAACGATTTTAATTCTACTGTTAAAACATTATCATTCATAAGAATTAAGAAAAGTGGTCAATAATATTTTTCATCCAAAAGTTAAGTTTTTAGAAAGCCTCAAAAATTCAGATTTTATTCAGATTTTTTTCCAAGATTGCGCCCTTTTTAAACTACAAGAGGATAAACAAAGTATATATTTAGGAAATGAAAAATACTTACTTCGATTTAATTGAGCAGACCTATTATTTCCCACAAGATGGATTCGATATTAAAGATGGTTATCTTTATTTTCATGGGGTTTCGTTACAGTACTTGATTGAAGAATATGGAACTCCTTTCAAACTTTCTTACTTACCTAAAATTGGTGATCAAATCAAAAAGGCTAAAAACCTTTTTAAAAAAGCCATGCGCTCCAATAATTACAAAGGCAATTATTACTATTGCTATTGTACCAAATGTTGTCATTTCCAACATGTTATTTCTGAAGCCGTAAAGCATGATGTTCACCTCGAAACATCTTCTAGTTTTGATATTGATTTGATTTTAAAATTATATGAACAAGGTAAAATTGACACTTCCATTGTATTAGTTCATAATGGTTACAAAACAGAAGACTATATTCATAAAATACTAAATCTCAACAAGTTAGGCTTCAAAAATAGTATCGCAGTTTTGGATAGCATGCGAGAATTGAAACGCTTCGCAGACCTAAATGTAAAATTAAAGATAGGAATCAGAATGGCAACAGACTTGCAACCAAAGTCTGATTATTATACTTCTCGACTAGGAATTCAACCATCTGAAATTTTAGATTTTTATAAAAACAATATTGCAAAAAGTAAAAATCTTGAACTCAAGATGTTGCATTTTTTTGTCGATTCAGGGATCAGAGATAATTTCTATTATTGGGGCGAATTTCAGAAAGGGTTGAATATGTTTGTCGAATTAAAAAAGCTTTGTCCTGAATTACGTGCCTTAAATTTAGGTGGTGGTTTTCCAATAAAAAACACTTTAGGATTTGATTATGACTATAAATATATCGTCAACGAAATAGTCAGAAACATCAAAGAGACTTGCGAAAATGAAGGAATTGAAGAACCAGATATTTTTACAGAATTTGGAAAATATACCGTAGGCGAAAGTGGCGCAGTCATCTTTGAAGTGCTAGAACATAAAAAGCAAAATGATGCAGAACATTGGTACATCATCAATAATAGTTTGATGAATACCATTCCTGATGCTTGGAGTATTTTGGAAAAATTTATTTTGCTTCCTGTCAATAAATGGAACAAAGAATATCAACGTGTCAACATCGGTGGAATTAGTTGCGACCATTCGGACTATTATAACTCTGACGAATTAAATCAGCAGATACACCTACCGAAGCATGATAACAATGATAAAGAACCTTTGTATCTGGGCTTTTTTCATACCGGTGCCTATCAAGATGCGATTAGCGGTTATGGAGGAATCAAACATTGCTTGATTCCTTCGCCTAAGTTAATTGTAATTGATCGAGATAAAACGGGAAATTTTGTTTCACAGGTTTATCGGGAAGAGCAAAAGCCAGAAGATATGCTTAGAATTTTAGGTTATTAATTTTGGTAAAAAAAATTAAATAGTGGACATCAATAAAACATTCGCAGGAATCCCAGCAGAATACGCTAATCCAGAAACAGCAAAAATCACCCTCACTTCCATCCCTTACGATGGAACGAGCACTTGGGGAAAAGGTGCCGACAAAGGCTTCGATGCTTTTCTAGAAGCTGCCGAAAACATGGAAATCTATGACATCGAAACGGGAAGCGAAGTCTTCCGTAAAGGTATTGTTATAGAGAATCCAGTTTTGGAAAAAAGCAGTCCTGAAGCAATGTTCGAAGCAACATACAATCATGCGAAAGCATTGTTACAAAAAGGAAAATTCAATACTTTTTTTGGAGGAGAACATTCTGTTAGCATCGGACTCATCAAAGCTTACTATGAACATTTCGAAAACTTAACGGTGCTTCAATTAGATGCACATACCGATTTGCGACCTGAATATGATGGCTCGCCTTACAATCATGCTTGCGCAGTTTTTGACGCTTCGCAAAATACTAACTTGATTCAAGTAGGCATTCGTAGCATGGACAAATCAGAGAAGCCATATTTAAAAAAAAGAAAATGCTACTTCGCTCAAAGTATTCATGGCAAAAAAAATTGGATGGAAAAAGCCGTGAGTCAAATGACTGAGAATGTGTACATCACTTTAGATCTAGATGTTTTTGATCCAAGTATTATGCCTTCTACGGGAACACCTGAACCTGGCGGAATGACTTGGTATCCAATGATTATTTTTTTGAAACAAGTTTTTCAAGAAAAAAATGTAGTCGGTTTTGACATTGTCGAATTGGCTCCTAATCCCGAAAATAAAGCGCCTGATTTCTTAGCCGCTAAATTATATTATAAAATGTTGAGTTATAAATTTTTAAAACAATGAAAAAGCCAATTACTTCTTTTCTAAAAAAACATTATCGTCATTTCAATGCAGCAAGTTTGGTAGATGCTGCCAAAGCCTACGATGACCAACTCAAAAATGGTCATAAAATGATGATCACTATGGCAGGTGCAATGAGTACTGCAGAGCTAGGAATTTCTCTTGCCGAAATGATTCGAAAAGATAAAGTTCATATCATCACATGTACCGGCGCCAACTTAGAAGAAGATATTTTTAATCTTGTTGCTCACAAACATTACAAACGAATTCCTAATTATCGAGATCTCAATGCTGCGGATGAAAAAGCATTATTAGATCAAAATTATAATCGAGTAACAGATACTTGCATTCCCGAAATGGAAGCTATGCGCCGCATCGAGAATCAATTGTTAGATGTTTGGTCGAAAGCGAAGAAGGAACGCAAACGATATTTTCCGCATGAATATTTGTATCAAATTATTCGTAGCGGTTCGCTCGATGAGTATATGCAAATCAATCCAAAAGATTCTTGGATGATGGCAGCTTGCGAAAAAAATATTCCGATTATTGTTCCTGGTTGGGAAGATTCGACGACTGGAAATATGTTCGCCTCACATTGCATGATGAAAAAATACAAACCTTCCACCGTAAAATCTGGCATTGAATACATGATGTTTTTGGCAGATTGGTATCGAGAAAATGCCGGTGACAAAGGAGTTGGATTTTTCCAAATCGGAGGAGGAATCGCAGGTGATTTCCCGATCTGTGTAGTGCCCATGTTACGCCAAGATATGGAATTGGAGGACACGCCATTTTGGTCTTACTTCTGCCAAATTTCAGATTCGACAACAAGTTATGGTTCCTACTCTGGTGCCGTTCCTAATGAAAAAATTACTTGGGAAAAAATAGATGTGGATACGCCGACTTTTGTCATTGAGTCAGATGCAACGATTGTTGCGCCATTAATTTTTGGTTATTTGTTGGGCTGGTAAAATAGAATTATTAGAAAATAAAAGACCTTGTAAATAATTCATTTACAAGGTCTTCTATTTCTAACTTCAAAAAAATGAAAATCGGTAGACTTGTACCCGTTAACGATCTTGATATTCTATTCCCACTTTTTTCAATTTCAATAAATCTTTAATTTCATCAAGCACACTCATATCTTCAATCGTTGAAGGCGGATTAAAAGATTTTCCATCTGCTAGGTGCCGCATGATTTTTCGCAGTATTTTCCCAGAGCGAGTTTTTGGCAAACGAGCTGCCACTACCGCTCTTTTAAAAGAAGCAACTGGACCAATCTTTTCTCTCACCATTTGGATGAGTTCTTTTTCCAAATCATCTTCTAATATTTCTACTCCTGATTTTAAAACCACAAACCCAACCGGAACCTGTCCTTTTAATTCATCTGCAATTCCAACCACCGCACATTCTGCAACTGTTGGATGTGAAGCTAAAACTTCTTCCATCTCTGCCGTCGAAAGTCGATGTCCTGCCACATTGATAATATCATCAATTCTTCCCGTGATAAAAAAGTAACCATCTTCATCCACATACCCTCCGTCACCTGAAAAATAATATCCTTCAAATTGAGATAAATAAGATTGCTTAAATCGTTTAGTATCATTCCATAAATTAGGAAGGCAGCCAGGAGGTAATGGTAATTTTATCGCAACTGCTCCTTCCGTATTTGGCGGCAAAGAATTTCCGTCAGCATCTAAAATTTGAATATCAAAACCAAAAACGGACTGTGAAGCTGAACCCGGTTTTATTTTTTTCAAATCTATTCCAGCCAAATTTGACAACATCGGCGAACCTGATTCTGTTTGCCACCAATGATCAATAACTGGAACTTGTAAGAGTTTTGTTAACCAATCGTAAGTTGCTTCGTCTGTTCGTTCGCCTGCGAGAAAAATATATTTCAAACTAGAGGTATCATATTTTTGATGGAGCAAACCATTCGAGTCTTCTTTTTTTATTGCTCGAAATGCCGTTGGTGCGGTAAATAAAACTTTCACTTTATATTCATCAACTACTCTCCAAAATGTTCCTGCGTCGGGCGTCTTAATTGGTTTTCCTTCAAACAAAACAGTCGTGCATCCATGAATTAGCGGTGCATAAACAATGTACGAATGTCCGACCACCCAACCTACATCTGAAGCTGCCCAATACACATCTCCAGATTGAGTGCCGTATACCCAAGACATCGTATTTTTCATAGCCACCGCATGTCCACCATTATCTCTTACGATTCCTTTTGGTTGTCCTGTCGTTCCTGAAGTGTATAAAATGTAAAGCGGATCAGTAGCATCTACTTCTACGTAAGTATGCTGGGATGTACTATTTACAATCGTTTCCCAATCATAATCTCTGCCTTCTTTTAACTCTGCTTGAAAAATTTCTCTTTGAAAAACGACGCATGCATCTACTTGATGATCGGCTTCTTCGATGGCTGCGTTGATAATTGGTAAGTACGGAATTACTTTGTTAATTTCTTTTCCGCAAGAAGCGGTCAGTAAAACTTTAGGTTGTGCATCATCAATTCTTATCGCTAATTCATGCGCAGCGAACCCTCCAAAAACAACCGAGTGAACTGCTCCTAATCTCGCACAAGCCAACATGGCGACAACTGTTTCAGGAATCATCGGCATATAAATAATTACTCGATCTCCTTTTTCGACACCGAGTTTTTTTAGCACGCCAGCGAAGGTCGCAACCTTATCTAAAAGTTCTCGATAAGTATATTGTCGTTTGGTATTCGTGACTGGTGAGTCATAAATAATTGCGACCTGCTCCCCCCTTCCTTGTTCGACATGATAATCCAAAGCCAAATATGAAGTATTTAATTTTCCCCCTTTATACCATCGTGGTAAACCATCTTCGTCATAAGACAAAATGTTTTTTGGAAAATTAAACCACTCAATATTTTCGGCTTGTTGCTTCCAAAAATTTTCTGAATCTTGGAGACTGGTTTTATAAATATTGGAATAACTCATTTTTATCGTTTCTGTTTTAGACAAAAAATTGTGTCGAGCTATTTTAAGCGGTTACTTCGAGTAACCTCTTAAATTTTTTCTCTTAAGATTTAATAATTTAGGAGGTTACTTGAAGTAACCTCCTAAAATCGAAACCTTATTTTTAAACCAATGCACCTTCCATCACTTCTTTCACTACATCAGGATTTAACAATGTACTTACATCTCCCAATTTGGAAGTATCACCCGAAGCAATTTTCCTCAAAATCCTTCTCATAATTTTTCCTGAACGAGTTTTTGGCAAACCAGAAACGATTTGAATTTTATCAGGTTTTGCAATAGGTCCAATTTCTTTCCTTACAACTTTGAGGACTTCTTTTCTAAAAGTGTCTTCATCTTTTACATTTCCGTTGACAATCACATAAGCATATATGCCTTGTCCTTTGATGTCATGCGGATAACCAACTACCGCCGACTCGATAACATTTTCATGCTCATTGATCGCATTCTCTACTTCGGCAGTTCCCATTCGATGACCAGATACATTGATAACATCATCTACACGTCCGATGATTCGGTACATTCCATTCTTGTCTCGACGTGCTCCATCACCTGTGAAATACATATTTTCAAAAGCAGAAAAATAAACTTGTCGGCATCTTTCATGATCTCCATAAGTCGTTCGAATCATCGATGGCCAGGGAAATTTAATGCAGAGCAATCCTTCTTTTCCATTTCCTTTGATTTCTTTTCCTTCTGGACTGACCAAACACATTTGAATACCCGGCAAAGGATAACCTGCGTAAGTTGGTTTTTGAGGAGAAATATCTCCCAAGCCAGAAATCATAATTCCGCCAGTTTCTGTTTGCCACCAAGTATCAACGATGGGTAATGTATCTTTCCCAATTTTTTCTTTGTACCAATTCCAGGCTTCTTCGTTGATTGGTTCGCCAACAGTTCCAAGTACTTTTAAAGAACTCAAATCATAGTGACTCGGCCAATGATCGCCCATCGCCATCAATGCTCGAATTGCAGTTGGTGCTGTATAAAATTGATTGACTTTATGTTTTTCACAAATATGCCAAAACCGTCCTGCATCTGGAAAAGTCGGAACCCCTTCAAACATCATCGTCGTCGCCCCTGTCAAAAGTGGGCCATAAATAATATAAGAATGACCAGTAATCCAACCGATATCTGCCGTACACCAATACACATCCCCCGCTTGATATTGGAAAACATTACTAAATGAATAAGAAGTGTAAACCATGTAACCACCGCAAGTGTGCACGACACCTTTTGGCTTACCCGTCGAACCAGAAGTGTATAAAATAAATAATACATCTTCGGAATCCATCTGGGTTGGCTTGCACGTTTTTCGTTTGCCTGCGATTGCTTCGTGCCACCATTTGTCCCGACCTTTTTTCATTTTAACTTTGCCGTCAGTATTTTGATGAACGATGACGGTTTCTATACTTTTACATCCCATTTTCAAAGCATCATCGACCACCTGTTTGACTGGAATATTTTTAGTCCCTCGATTATTATAGTCAGAACAAATCACCATTTTGCAAGACGAATCTTTAATTCGATCAGCCAAAGCATTCGCTGAAAAACCTGCGAAGACTACCGAGTGAATTGCTCCAATTCTTGCACATGCTAAAACTGCAATCGTCAACTCCGCCACCATCGGCATGTAAAAACAAACTCGATCACCTTTTTTGATTCCGTTAGCTTTCAACATATTTGCGCAGCGACAAACTTCCGTATATAATTCTTGGTAGGTATATGTTTTAAAAGGTTGACTAGGATCGTTGGGTTCCCAAATTAATGCGATTTCATTCCCTCTTTTTTCAAGGTGACGATCTAAGCAATTTTCGGTGATATTCATTTTACCATCAATAAACCATTTTACATCAGGCGTTTTAAAATCAGATTCTAACACCTTCTTCCAGGGCTTCATCCAAGTAAAAGTCTTGGCTTGTTTTGCCCAAAACTTCTCGGGACTTTTTACACTTTCAGTATAAGTTTTTTGATATTCTTTAAACGTCTTGATTTGATGAGTCATCTTACTCTTGATTTTTTAGTTAAAAAAATAGAAAGGAAGTTTGTTGTACCTCCAACTCCACTTAGAATGTTCTTTTAAAATGAACAAACAATAATAATGAAATGAAATTCAACATCTTAATTTTTACAAAAAAAAATCCCAACTTTTAAATATTTCAAAAGTTGAGATTTTTTTTTCAAATGGATTAGCCTTAAAATAGCAACACATATTAAAAGGACTATAAGGTAATTTTGTCTTATAAATAAAATTTAATGATCAACAGCGTCACCTGCTCCACTTGGAATTCTAATGTTCTCTACAATGTCTTGAACGTATTGTGGTGGTGGTGGAGTCATTCTAGAGACCACCATCGAAACAACAAAATTCACCACCATGGCAACCGTACCAAATCCTTCAGGAGAAGTTCCAAACCACCACTCACTTGCAGGACGTGGATCCATTACACCAATCAATCCTGTTTTGTAGCGGATCATATAAAATAACATCAAAGTGATTCCAACTACCATCCCTGCTATTGCTCCTTCCCGATTCATTCGCTTATCAAATATCCCTAAAATAATCGCAGGAAAAAATGAGGCCGCAGCTAGTCCAAAGGCTAGTGCGACGACGGCGGCGACAAACCCAGGCGGATATATTCCAAATATTCCGGCAATGAGAACTGCCACTACAATACTACCTCTAGCTACTCTTAATTCCGATTTTTCAGAAATATTAGGACGCAGTTGCATCTTCACTAAATCTCTAGAAACAGACGTAGAAATTACTAGGAGCAAACCTGCTGCTGTTGATAAAGCTGCAGCCAATCCACCTGCTGCTACCAATGCGATCACCCAGTTTGGAAGATCCGCAATTTCAGGATTGGCCAATACCATGATGTCTCGATCAACATAAAGTTCGTTAGCCGTTTTCATGCTACCATTTTCAATTATTCTTTGACCATGTGCACCTCTTTCATCCGTAAATATTGGTTTTTTACCATCCAAAGCATTACCTGCTACATATTGAATTTTCCCATCATTGTTTTTATCCGTCCATGCGATGAGTCCTGTATTTTCCCAATTAGAAAACCATTCTGGAATTTCTGAATAGGGTTTTTCACTAACGGTTTCAATCAAATTTGTTCTTGAAAAAACTGCTATGGCTGGTGCAGTTGTATAAAGAATGGCAATCAGGAATAAGGCATAACCAGCTGACTTCCTAGCATCTCTTACTTTTGCTACCGTAAAAAACCGAACGATTACGTGAGGCAATCCTGCTGTTCCAACCATCAATGCACAAGTGATGGCGAATACATCCCATTTACTTTTTGAACCACTCGTATATTCATTAAATCCAAGTTTGGTGTGCAGTTCATCCAAAGTATCGAGCAGGTAATTTCCATTTTCTAAAGTTCCACCCATTCCTAATTGAGGAACAGGATTTCCAGTCATTTTTATGGAAATAAAAATCGCAGGAACCATGAACGCAAAAATCAACACACAATATTGAGCTACTTGCGTGTAGGTAATTCCTTTCATTCCTCCTAGAAATGCAAAGAACAATACGACGCACATTCCAATGATTACTCCCCAATGAATTTGTACTTGTAGAAACTGTGAAAATACAATTCCTACTCCGCGCATTTGTCCTGCAACATAAGTGAAGGAAACGATCAATGCGCAAAAAACGGCAACAGTACGTGCAGTATTAGAATAATATCGATCTCCAATAAAATCTGGAACAGTAAATTTCCCAAATTTCCTTAGGTAAGGGGCTAGCAATAATGCCAGCAAAACATAACCTCCTGTCCATCCCATTAAATAAACAGATCCATCATATCCACTAAAAGAAATAATTCCTGCCATAGAAATAAAAGATGCAGCACTCATCCAATCGGCAGCAGTTGCCATTCCATTGGCAAGAGGAGATACACCTCCGCCAGCTATATAAAATTCTTTAGTTGAGCCTGCTCTTGCCCAAATTGCGATTCCAAAGTATAGGGTAAATGTTATCCCTACTAATATCCAAGTCCATGTTTGAACACTCATTTTTTTTTCGTTTTGTTGTTTAAAATTAGGAGAAATTACTCTTCGTCAAAGCCGTATTCCTTGTCGAGTTTATTCATCCAATTCACATAGACAAAAATCAAAACTACGAATACATAAATAGAGCCTTGCTGAGCAAACCAGAATCCTAATTTGAATCCTCCAAGACGAATAGTGTTTAATTGATCCACTAAAAGTATCCCACAGACATAGGAAACTACAAACCAGATGGAAAGAAGAATAGCAAGATAGCGGAGGTTTTTACTCCAATACTCTTTTGCTTTTTTGTTTGACATATATAGTTGTTTTTAAAATAGGCTATCAATAGTCTACATTTAGATTCACTCTCTTAATTAAAACCATTAAGATAATAATTAGCGTTGAAATTGAGTAAACTATTTTTAGTTTCTAATTTGATAAAATCTCTAGAGGGTAATTTAATAAAGTGTATCAAAAAATATTGATTATTATCATCAACCAGAACCAGTAAATAATTCCGTTTTATTATTTGAAAAAAATAAGCTTGCTTATCTTTACGTCAATAACTTTTTATTAAATCACTTTGACCATTATCACATGAAAATATATCTCACCTCTTTTATCTTATTTTTAATGCTATTCGTTTTTGCTTGCTCTGACGTAGACCAATCTAATTCTGATCTTCCACCGATCCAACCAAATCCAAATGGCGATAGTGAATTAGCTTTATTGATGCGAGAAATGTTTGATGATGGAATGCGAATGAAAGAACAAATTGAAAGTGGAGATAAATTGGAAGTCCTAGCAAAGTTTGAAAAAATCCATACTGCTCAGGCAACTGAACCAGAAAAGGCAGCTAGTAAAAAATATAAATTATATGCCGATGCTTACCTCAATATGTTGGAACAATTAAAAGTTAGTTCGGAAAAAGACACAGAAATTCTTTTCCAAGGCTTAGTAGAAAGCTGTATGAATTGCCATCGAGCAATGTGTCCTGGCCCAATGGTTCGAATTAAGAAATTATATTTAAAAAAGTAAGACTTTGACTTTCTGTTTTTACTATATGTAATATGTTTCATTAACTCCAATAGAGTAATAAATTACATAAGGACAACCTATAAACCACCCAGCTTATAGTCATCACTATTTACAAATAAGTAAATAAGAAGAAAGAGTTACACAGGTGATGTATAAACAATAAAGTAAAAATAATGGTGCAAAATCTAATTGGCTGTAAGGTGACTCTTTTTAGGAAGCCTGTGTTGTGTGATATATAATATGAGATGTCGGGGGAAAATAATCTGAAGTAAGATTTTGTAGTTTAAAAGTTTTTACCACTTTCTGCTTCTCTGTGAAAGCAAGTTGGAGAAAGTAATTAGTGCTCCTCCCATGATAAACGCGCCGGTTGCAATGTACAGAATTAACATAATGAATAAATTTTTGCGTTTAAAAAAAAATGTTTTCTCTCTATTTTCATTTGGAACTGTAAGGGTTGCTCTAAAATGGGAAAAATAAAATATATTTCCAATCATTTGGACAATTAAAAGTCAAATAAGTCACATAACAGTTCATTTATGTAAAATTATTTATGTAACAATATATTTACGTGAATTAAAATCCGATATAGTTACCTTATTAGTATATCAAAATGAATACCTAATAGAATGAGTTACCAACAATGTTTAAAACTTATTATTTATACGCCTCTAAGTAAACAATTCTACTAAAAAGTATAAATAGAATATGACCAAAATAAATCCTTCCCAGCGGGAGATGGTTTTAGAAAAACACATCACTCCAAAAAGGATGGTCATGACTAACATCAAAGGCAGGCTAAAAGATAGGATTTCAGGCTTGATGACTAGATCACCAATAAAGGCTGGAATTCCAACTACGGCAAGTGTATTAAAAATATTGGAACCTAAAACATTTCCAATTGCGATTCCTGTTTTTCCTTTTTTTGCTGCATTCAAACTTACAATGACTTCTGGTAAGGAAGTTCCAAGCGCTACTGCTGATAATGCAATTACTCCAGAACCGATTCCTGCTATACTGGATAATTCTTGAATGGAAACAACTGTATATTTTGCACCTAACCAAACTAGTGCAGCTCCGACAAACATCAAGATGTAACTTTTTACAGATGCTTTTGGATGTACTTCTTTTTCATCACCGTCATCTGATTTTAAGGAAAAAACCAAAAACACTACAAGTGCTAACAAAAGCAATCCTGCTTCAAAATAAGATACCTGCTGATCTTGTAAGACAAACCAAAGAAAGAATGCTGTAAAATAAAGGAACGGCATATCTATTTTCCAAATATTCGTTTCCAACTTTATTTCTTTAACATAAATAGCCACTAATCCTAAAACCAAAGCAATATTGGTAATATTCGAACCGATTACATTTCCAATTACAATTTCTGACTCACCTGCAAGAACACTCGCCACAGAAGTCGCTAGCTCTGGCAATGAAGTACCAAAAGCAATTATCGTCACACCTATAATATATGGAGAAATACCAAATGACAAACCTATCTCTTCAGCTGAATCAATAAACCAATCTGATGCCTTCAATAAGACAGCAAGACTTCCGATAAAAAGACCAGCATAAGTTAATACTTCTATATTCATATTCTGTTTAGGCTAGAGAGTTTTTTTTGAACCGCAAAAGTACAATTTTTTATCATTTGCCCTTTCTTTTTCTACCAATGAAAAGAAAAAATTGATAGAAAGGAGGTTGAGGAATGATAAATAAATGGGATTGATATTCTCGGATACTTCTTCTTTTTTTTAGATAATAGAATTACCTTTTTTTGGGATAATAAGATTTAACTCAAAATTGCAACCTTTTATCTTAAAAAAAACGTCAATACGATTGAAGTACATTACTTTTTTCCCAAAACATATTACTATCTCAGGCGTATTAATCAATAGAATATTGAATACAATTTTTCGTTATTTTCTTACTACTCTTTTAAATGACCCTAAATTGACATATAAATTTCCCTGAATAGATGAAAACTTCCTAAATTGAATAAAATCTCACTTTGATATGACAAAGCTTTTACGTTTTTCCATTCTTTTATTAGCTATTTTTTCCGCAGGTTCGGTACAAGCTACTCATAATCGTGCAGGTGAAATTACCTACGTAACAGATACTTCCAATTTTCTTTCTATAACAGCAACCATTACGACTTATACAAAAGCCAGTAGTGTTCCTGCAGATAGAGATAGTTTAGAAATTTGTTGGGGCTGGGAAAGCAATGACGCCCTTGTTTGTCAATGGGTGCAAAGAAGTAATGGAAGTGGTCAACTTTTGGGAAATGACATTAAAAAAAATCTATATACTGCTACTCACACATTTCCTGCGATTGGTCATTATGTAATCAGTATGACTGATCCAAATCGAAATGGTGGCATATTAAATGTCAATCCTCCAAGTTCAGATAATGTTCCTTTTCATCTCGAAACGACGATAACCATTTTTAATCCACAATTTAATGGTTTTAATAATTCACCTATTTTATATCAACCTCCTATTGACATCGCATGTGTAGATCGTCCATTTATTCATAATCCAAATGCTTATGACCAAGATGGAGATAGTCTTTCTTATGAATTGACGGTGCCATTGCAATCTGTAGGTACGCTGGTTCCTAACTATAGTTATCCTGATCAAATTCCTACACCCAATGATCCTGATAATATTCTGTCGATCAATTCTGTTACGGGTGATTTATTATGGATTTCTCCCCAACAACCGGGTGAATATAATATTGCCATTTATATTATCGAATGGCGAAATGGAATTCCGTTAGATACGATGATTCGGGATATGCAAATAACTGTTTTGGAATGTGATAACGAACCTCCTGTGATTGAGACGATAGAAGAGCTTTGTGTGGTTGCTGGTACTTTAGTTGATTTTGAGGTAATTGCTACCGATCCTAATCCTGGACAAAAAGTTAGATTAACTGCCTTGGGCGGACCATTAGTGATTAGTCCTAGTCCTGCTCAGTTTTCACCTAATTCTAATGCATTCGAAACCCCTCCTGTGGTTCGTACTTTTACTTGGCAAACGACCTGCGAACATATTTCAGATCAATTTTACTCCGTCATTTTCAAAGCAACGGATGATTATATTCTAGGTTCAGATTCAGCAGGTTTGTCTACTCTTAAAACGGTTCGAATCAAAGTAGTTGGTCCTCCACCTGAAGACCTCCAAGCTGCTGCCGTTGATGAACAAATAAATCTTAGTTGGGAAAAACCTTACGATTGTGAAGTGGTTGAAGATGAATATTTTAAAGGATTTTCCGTTTGGCGAAAATTAGGCAGTAACTCCTTTCCACCTGATACTTGTGACCCAGGTTTGGATGGAAAAGGATATACTAGAATTGCTAATAAATTATTTGATGTGTCTGGCGGTCGATATGTTTTTACAGATTTTGATGTAGAAAGAGGACGAAATTATTGCTATCGAATTGTTGGTGATTTTGCTCAAACATCTGCAGGTGGATTTAATTTCAACTTTGTAGAAAGTTTGGCTTCTGAAGAAGTCTGTGTTCAATTGAGTCGTGATATTCCGCTGATTACTAATGTCGATGTAAAAATAACTGATCCTTCTAGTGGAGAAATATTTGTCCAATGGTCTACTCCTAATCCAGAGGATTTAGATACTTTACAAAATGAAGGTCCCTACAAATATGAAGTTTGGCGAGCTGAGGGAATTACCAATACTGGGTTTTCATTAATTCATACTACTGCATCTTTTGCTAACTTTTATGAAGCAGTAGATACTAATTATATGGATATTGGTTTAGATACTGAAAACAAAGCATATACTTATCGGATTGATTTCTTTGTAGAAGGAACGATATCTCTTGGTTTTACCAATGATGCTTCTTCTACTTTCCTCAATATAGCTTCTACTGATGAAACTAATATCTTGACTTGGGACTTAGATGTCCCGTGGGATAATTATTCCTATACCGTTTATCGAGGTAATAATACTGAGCCTATTGTTCAATATGATTCTATCGGAATTTCGAATACAGAAGAGTATATTGACAATGAAGGTTTAGTCAATGGCGTAGAATATTGTTACTATGTAAGAGGCTATGGTTCTTATAATATTGAAGGAATATTACCAATTTTGATTAATGATTCTCAGCGAGAATGTGGTACTCCTTTAGATACCATTCCTCCTTGCCCACCTTCTTTAGCTATTACAAATGGCTGTGAAGATGTGGGAGATTTTGCGACTGGCGATGATATTATCAATAGTTTAGTTTGGATAAATCCAATGAACCTTTGCGAAGAAACAGATGATGTAGTGTACTACAATGTCTATTATGCACCTCCGACTGACATGACTAATTTCCAATTGATTTATACAAGTGATGATTCAGCAGATACGACTTTGATGCATAATTCTGAATTTGGAATTGCAGGTTGTTACGCAGTTACAGCCATTGACACCTTCGAAAATGAAAGTGCATTTAGTAATGTTGTTTGTGTTGATAATTGTCCGATTTATATTTTACCAAATGCATTTACACCAAATGGAGATGGTACCAATGAAATATTTATTCCTTACCCATATCGATTTGTGGATCGGGTAGAATTTAATGTATTTAATATTTGGGGACAATTAGTTTACACCACTACTGATCCTGATTTGGGATGGGATGGAAAAAATCTAAAAGGAAAAGATGTCGCTCAAGGAGTTTATTATTACACCTGTCGAGTTTATGAAAATCGAGTTTCGGGTGTAACTGAAAGTCCTGAAATTTTAAATGGATTTATCGAACTACTTCGGTAACGATGAATAGTTAACTCTTAATGGTTAATTTTTCTCCCAAAGAGAAATCAAAGAAGAGGAGTGATGGTTTAAAAAAATCATCACTCCTCTTTTTTATTAACCGTTCAACATTAATCATTGACCGTTATTAAAAATTTCGTTTCTCTTTTTTTATTTTTGCAAAAAACTAATTTGTAATTGTTGTGTTATAATTTTTAAATAATAGACAGTCTCTGTTCTCTAAGTAAATAAAACGAGCGATCTGTCATCTGACCTTAAAAAAATAAAATCATGTTTACAGGAATCATTGAAGCCGAAGGCAAAGTAGAAAATATCGAAACGGAAGGAAGCAATGTTCATTTCACCGTCTCCTCTCCTATTGCTCATGAATTAAAAATAGATCAAAGTGTTTCGCACAATGGTGTTTGTCTGACGGTGACTCATCAAACTGATGCTCAATATAAAGTGACTGCCATTGAAGAAACAATGATCAGATCTAATTTGGGGAAATTCAAAACAGGTGATGCCATCAATCTCGAAAGAGCAATGGTGCAACATGGTCGATTGGATGGACATATCGTGCAAGGTCATGTGGATGATACAGCAACTTGTACAGAGGTGAAAGAAGTAGAAGGGAGTTGGTATTTTAGTTTTCAGTTTGATAAAAAAAATGCGCACTTGTTGGTGGATAAAGGTTCGGTTTGTGTTAATGGCGTGAGTCTGACTTTGGTTAATCCGACGGAAGATACTTTTTCAGTTGCGATTATTCCTTATACTTTTGAGCATACTAATTTTCGGAATTTAAAAGCGGGTGATGCGGTGAATTTGGAGTTTGATATTTTAGGAAAATATATTGCGAGGTATGCGGAGTTGTATATGAAGAAGTAGAAAATTTAATTCTTGCACTATCCAACCAAGGTGATTTTGAATCAATAAAAAAAGGTCTTGTAACAATATAGTTACAAGACCTTTTTTTATAAATACTTAACCTTTTATCCTTTCATATAATTTGCAAAATGCTTCCCCACAATCGTCTGTAACACACACATCGCCAAAGGTTTAGCCTCTTTATAAGTAAACCCTTTATTCATAAAGTAATCCTCAATCCGAACCTGCGATTGAAAGTAGGAAACCTTTAATGCAGTTACCCTTTGCTCATGAATTGGATCAGCAGCGCTCCAAGATTCCATCTGTGTCCAAAGTGTTTTATGCCAAACCGAAACATCCGCTGCTTCACCCGAAGTCATTTTTTGCGGAGCAATAAAAAGCTTCGCTCGCTTGCTGGTGTAAGCTGCCAGTTTAGCTTGATCAGTACCAATCGAAGGATCTAAATCCGAAGCAATCGCCTTCAATAATTTAGTCTCTTCCCAACTCATAAAGTCACCGCCACAATTTTGCATACGTAAATTTTCACCGCCTGAAGCAAATGCATTCGCCGCTTCAAGTGGGTGTTGAGAAAAAACCCAACAAGGTACTTCCGCATCTTGCGACACCGCATGAATATAATTTAGATGCTTTAAAAGTTGTTCCAAATTATCATATGCATAAGTCGCATTATAATCGAACGGTGGAGCATTTTTTAATTTCTTTCCTTTGAAGGTTTGCTTAATCGCAGCATTCATAAGTTGATTCACTTGATCTGTATTTCCCCCATCTTGAAATAAAACATATGCTCGATATACTTTTGCTAAAGGTGAACGTTCTGCTTGTAACAATATATTTGCATCTGCTGGTTCACTCAATAAATTATTGACAATCGTCTGCAATCGACTTGACTTTAAACCCGTATTCATTCCTTCATTCATCATCTCCGACAACAATAAATATTTTCGAATTTGATAATTCTCTTTTTTAATATCCGCATATCCTTTCGCTGTTCCTTTTCCATAATATCCATCCAATCCACTATTGTAAACGCCTTGCGCCTTTAATACTTTTTGTAATTCGATAGCAGAAGTTCGTTTTACTTTTACTCTAATTTTTGGCAAATCAACCTTTGCTTCTTTTTTTACAGGAACATTAATTCGTTCTGCATTTCCTTCAAAGCTATCTGGAATATCCGTGGGAATTGACGTTCCTCCTTTTGATGTATTTTTAGATTTTTTAAATAAAACATCGTAGGATTCAGGAAGATTTCTAGTTTCTTTTTTCACTTCTGGTTCAGTACCTTTTGAAGTTTCGATCACTTCAACGATAGGATCAGCTACTGCACCACCACTTTCGAATGAAGTCAATTTGATTAATTCAACTGTATTCATCGTTTTGACAGACACATCTGCAAAGCCCATTTTTTTGAGTTGGTTTGCACGCTTTTGAGCAATCTCTTCTGTTTCATATTGACCACTTAATACGCGTAGGTTATTATCATTTTGGGAAATATATATTTTGCCTGCTTGCAAATATTTTCCAAAATCTAAATCTGTTCCTGGCTTCTTTAAAGCAATCTGAACCGTAGCAATTTCTTCTCCTTCATCCAATGCTCGACGCATCACGTAGGCATCTGGATAACCACTTTCATGTACATCTGGCAAAAGTTGTCGAGCTGTTTTTCGACTCGAATATCCACCTAAAAATACTTGCATCAAATTATCTCTCAATGGAAATGCATACACATAACCAATGTCTCGAATCCCATCAAAATCAGATAATTGCGCTTTGTCAAATGCACCTATGTGAATGGTATAAATATAATTTGGATTAGATTTTTCATTTGCCTGTGCAGTTGTACAAATAAGAATGGTAAAGGCCAATGCCAGTAGGTTGGTAAAATACTTCATAGTGTTGATTCTGTTTTTTTGAAACCTGTTCGATTTTTGAACAAATACTAAAACGTAAATATACGGATAGATAATGTGTGAATCCAGTATTTTTTAGGGAAAAGTAGTGGGTCGTTTTTTTTAATCCGTATGGAAGCTGCTAGCCAAAAAATGAGCGTAGCGATTTTTTGAAATGGTATGATCTGAGTACATTTTAATCTTGTAACTCTTTTTGGACTTGTCGACTGTCGGACTAAGTCCGCTTCCTTAGTCCGTGTACCAGCAAAACTAGTAACGAGCAGAAAGTAGAGAATTTGTAGATTTGGGATGTATTCAACAACTAGGGTGCCAACGGGGAAAAGTAATGTTGATTAATATTCAAACATTAAAAGAATGCAATAAAATATCCATACAATAAATCGCCATAAAGCTTAATTTCAAAATAAAAAGTATGTTTTCATTGCAAACGTTTGGTTTGTGTAAAAAAAAATCTTACTATTGAGGATTAAAATTTCTCTATAAGATAAAGCTATACCATTTCAAATCATTTGTTTTATTTCTTATTCCTATCTTAAAAGAGATTTACAGGTTACATAATTATCAATATGTATTTTTCATTCAATCATTATTATTCTGATGATTGATATTTCCTATAATTTTATAATCAAAAAAAATTAATTATGAAAAACTTTAAATTTAAAAACTCCATTCTTTATTCTTCCTTCTTATTCTTCCTTCTTATTCTTCCTTCTAGTTGCCAAAATTCTTCAAATGGCGATTTCACTTCAGAAGATTCTATTTGTTCTAATTTTGAACAACACGAATTTAATAAAGATTTTGTTTATGAACATATCAAATATAATCTTAAAAATTCGAGCCCTTTCGATCTAATTCCTGAAGATAATAGAGCATTATTTATTCAAGAATATAATTCTTTAAAAAACCAGATTGAAGGTATGGATCTTAATGAGGCTCTAAATTATTTTGAAGGAGAAGGTCAAATTGCTACAAACATTGCAAATGATATAAGAGTAGCTTATGATTACATTGAAGCGGAAATAGAAAATCCAGACTCTGATCCTGATCAAGTAATTAACGGACTCCAAGTTTTAATTGATCAAAAGAAAACAGATAGTTCAATGTTTTGTCCTGAACGAAAAGCTGTTATTGCAGTATATGCTGCATTACAAGGTTTATTTGAATATATTAAAACAGATTCTAACTTATTTAACTATGCCTACAATTCTTCAAATTCTCAAGTATCTACAAGAGGAGGAGGATGGGATTGTTTATTTCCTTGTCTATTAAATGGAGTTACTATAGGAGGAATAATTGGTCTTGTTGCAGGAGTTGCAGTTCTTGTTGCATCAGGAGGGACTGCTGCTCTCATCACTCCTTTAATGGTTACAGGTATGTCTGTTGGAATTGTAGGTGGATTAGGAATGCTTAATAATGAGAGTAGTAATTGTAATTCATGTGAAGATGACTTTGATTGTAACGGTGTTGCAGGAGTTTCTTTAGCGTTTAGTAACTGTAATCCATCTGCAACTTATACAGCATTTGGATTTGGAAATGATGTAACTATGTTAACGTGGACAAATACTGGAGGAACACCTGCTACAGCAACTACTACTGTAGCAGCAGCAGCACCAACTATTCTCAATATTACACAAACATCTCCTACTATTCCAGTAATTACAACCATTACAACAAATTGCCCTCCTTCCTCAGATGATGCTGAAACGATTGTACTTAGTAGAAATCTCGCTACTATTGTTGGTCAGGTACTTGGACTAACTTTACATGGTGAGGATCATGCTGTTCCAGGAGAAACTTACTATTATCATGTTTTTGGAATAGATAATAATCCTTCATACACAACAGAATGGTTTATTAACAATGGAACCATAGTCAACTCAGACGATGGATATGCTGAAGTAATATGGGGTGTTGGTAGCAGTTGGATTCAAGCACAAGTCACAAACAATTGTCCAGGAGGTCAATCTAGAACATATACCTTTAATGTAGAGGGAGATGGGGATGAGATTCCATAAAAAACATTGTGGATAAAATAAATCTTCTATCTAAATCAAAGTAGTGATAAAAAAATAATTAGTCTTAAACTTTTTATTATTTTCATCATTACTTTTAATGTAAAAACATATGAATCAATCATTTCTATTTTCCATAATTATTTCAATAATATTAATCTGCCCATCATGTAAAGAGGAGGATCGAACTCTAAGTACCAGAGAACAAACTTTAGAAAATTGCATGAACGATATGGTTTTCACATGCGATAGTTCAGACTTGGGAAATATTTATTTTAAAGGCAAAATCAATGGACAAGACTTCTGTGTATCTTATCCAAATAATGAGTACTGGTATCATAATGGAATTGCAACTCAAAGTGTTACCTCTGTTGAAAATCCAACTCTTAATCCTAATGATAACCACATTAGCACTTTTTTCGACTTATCCATTTCTCCTCCTATTTTTGACCATGCAATCGGCATTCCTAGAGATTTTAGTCCTAGAGTCCAAATTTCTAGCCCTTCAACATTAGACTCAACAGCTTTTGAGGGTATATACTATTTAGAAAAGTATTTTAAAGAAGGTAATTTGACTATGAGAAATCCCAACATAGATAAATTTAATGGGTGGGATTTTAGTATAAGTTGGGGTTGCGTTTGGATTCCGGGCTATGGTTATTATAAGGAAAAAGATGAATTAAACGTCCCGTTTGAAAATCTATGGCTATCTCCAATTGTGGAATCACAAAACGATATGGTTTTCGAAATTAGTAACTTAAATATTGGAAGTGATTTGACCAACATATATTATGATGTGACTTTTAAGATAGAATGTGATTTATTTTTTAGAGATAGAATTGAAGGGAAGCCATTCTATGGAAGGTTAGAAGAAGGCGAATTTAGAACTCAGATAGTGGTAGAAAAATAATTAAAAAAATATAATGAATTTATATTATAATCTCATTTCAATAAAAAAAACGATTTTATTTATTTTTCTCCATGGAGTAATAATTTTTCCTGTTTATGGACAAACTGAATTCAAAAGACAAATGGATATTGGAATCTCTATTGATTATTCACCCTTGATCAAATACAGAAATGATATTGCACCTATTAGTTCAGGAAATGGGTTGGGTTATTCTGTGTTTTCACGATTTGGAGTTGATGGGTTTAGATTTTTTTCTCAGATAAAATTTACAAGCCTTTATGTAGATTCTGAAATTAATGGCGTCAGAAATTGGAGACGACGAAGTTTTTTTGCCTTAGAACCAGGTTCTCTTTTCCATTCTAAAAAAATTCCAAAATTGGAACTCTCTATTTCTCTTCCATTAATAATAGAACCTAATTATAAGAAAATTATTAGTCGTACAAAGATTGGTGTTAGAGCAGGTGTTTTTTATAAAACATCTAATAAAGCGAATTTATTTTTTGAAACATTTCATGTAGCTGACTGGAATAGGAGTAAAAGGATTCTTGGAATAAAAAATTTACTTGCCTTTTCAATTGGTGTAAAATATCGTGTTTTAAAATTTTAAATCCATTGCTGCAAATTATTACACCGCCTTTTCCAGTTTTCAGAAATAAACTGAATGCTTTGATTAAATATATTTATAAAAATTTCCTTCTTCATTTTATCTTTTTGAAATAATTTAAACCAAAGGTAGGTCGCAAGTGCGCAATCTTTCTGCGTAGTAAAAATAATTATTTCCAAATATAAAAAAGCCTCATCAAAATTATTTTGATGAGGCTTTTTTATAAAAATGTATTTCTCCTTATTTCTCAAACTTCACCCCCGCATCCAACACCTCCTCATCCTCAAAACTCTCCGCTTCTTCCACCGTCAATTTCCGATACGCATATCTTAAAAAGAAAAAATTAATAATCGCTGTTCCTGCATCTGCAATTGGGAAAGAATACCAAACACCTTCCAATCCAAAATACCTTGGCATAATCAAGATCAATGGAATCATCAAAATCCCTTGTTTCAATAAACTCAAAAATAACGCAGGCCATGCTTTTCCAATCGCTTGATAATAAGCCGAACCAATCAGCTGCATAACCAAAGTCGGTGTAGCCAAAAAGACCGCAATCAAAGCAGGCGCTGTTTGGTCAATCATTTCTTGTTCATTCGTAAAAATGCCTCCCAATTCTTCAGCAAAAAATAAAATGCAACCAAAAATAATAAATGACATAGCCGTTCCCCAACCAATTGATTTAAAGATGACTTCTCGAACTCGACCATATTTTTTTGCACCATAATTAAATCCTGCAATCGGTAAAAATCCTTGCACCATTCCCAAGACGGGGAAGTTCGCAAAAAACATTACTCGGTTAATAATACCAAAAACTGCCAAACTCATTTCTCCTCCATAACCATACAACGTATTATTTAACACGATCGCCAAAACACTTATCGTTCCTTGCCGAGCTAAGGTCACTCCACCGATGGAAAATATTTCTTTAACAATATCTGCCCGTAACTTTAAGGAGTCCCATGAAAATTCCATTTCCGATCTTCCACTTGCAAAAAACCAAATCGTGAAACCCGCACTCGCTACATATCCCATCGTCGTCGCCCATGCTGCACCAGCCATTCCCATATCAAAATAAACAATCAAAAGTGGATCTAAAATCGCATTCGCAATGGCAGGTGCGATCAAGGTGACCATTGCCATTTTGGGTTGTCCCAAGGCTCGCATCACATTATTCGCCATCATAGCCCAAGCTAAAAATGGTACTCCTAATAAAACTATTTGGAAATATATTTTGGCATAAGGAAGGATGTCTCCCTTTCCACCGAAGGCTTGCAAAATCTCTTCTTGGAAAAATAATCCAAAGATGACTACTGAAATCGCAATCAATAAAGTAAGGGTGATTTGATTACCAAAGGTTTGATAAGCTCGTTTTTCATTGCCTTCACCTAGTGCTCTTGAGATGACAGACGAGCCTCCGATTCCTATCGACATTCCAATGGAAGCGATCAAAAAAGTAATGGGAAGAACTACTGTGATTGCTCCAATCGCCATCGAACCAATCCATCGACCTACAAAAATTGTATCAACTATTCCATAGACTGACATGATAAGAATTCCGATCGAAGCGGGGATGGCTTGCGAGCGGAGGAGTTGTCCTATGGGTTTGGTGCCTAAGTCTTCGGAGTGTCCTTTCTTACTCATTTAGTTCTTTTAGAAATAATAGCTATACTCTTTTTTTATGGTCAGCTGAAGCAGGCCACCACGTTAGATTCTAGAAATGTTTTAGGAATATCGCTTCTTGTTCTGTTAAAAATCGAAATCGTCCTCGTGGTAAATCTTTTTTAGTTAAACCATTCAGGAATACTCGATCTATTTTTTCGATAGGAAAATCAATTTCATCAAATATCCTTTTCACCTCTTCATCTGTTCCCCCTTTCAATTCGATACCAATTTCATTTTCACCTTTTCCTTTAACGTGACTTAAGCTATGGATGTTGGGATATTTTTCAATTAAACTTGGTTCCACTTCTTGTCGCGTTTCAGCCGACATCGGTTTCTCCAAAGTCAAATGAAAAATGGAACGAATTGGATGTTCAGGTTTAGAAAACTTTTCTATCAAAACTTCATCGTCTGTTAACAAAACTAACCCTAAAGATGATTTAATTAAATTTCCAATTGGTTTGATCTCTACTTTTATTTTATCTGAAAAAATATTGGCAAATGATTTCTCACCTTCCAATTTTTCAAATGAGGGAACATATTTCTTGGGTTTATTTAACAATACGTACACGTATTTTTTATCCAAATTCAAAACCTTTCCTTCGTAGGTTATTACATCATCTTTTTGCACTCGGTAGGCTGCTTCGGTTGCTACTTCATCGTTCACTTTTACCAATCCTTTCTTGATATAAATTTCACAAGCACGACGAGTACCAACTCCGCAATGCGCCATGAATTTATTCAGTCGAAGATTATCGAGATTTATATCGGTTGGAAAGTCTGTTGAGTTGGGGTTTTTCTTTTTAGAAAAAAAATCTTTCTTGAATGGTTTCTTCATATTTATTTTTTTGCCACAGATGAACACAGACTGAACTGACTTTCCCACAAAGGAAAATCACGAGAAATATATTTGTGAGGAATTCAGTCTGTGTTTGTCTGTTGCTAAATTTCAAATCCTAAAATGGAATATCTTCATCATTCATTCGAGAAGATCGAGTAATAATATTTTCTTGCGGTAAAGCAGGAATGTCATTAAAATCAGGATCATCTAAATTTGAGAACTTCGCAAACTTATCTGTAAATCTTAATTTAACCGTATCCAATGCTCCATTTCTATGTTTGGCAATAATGATTTCACCAGTTCCTTTAAGTGAATTTCCTTCTTCATCTTCCAAAATCCCATAGTATTCCGGTCGATAAATAAACGAAACAATATCTGCATCCTGCTCAATTGCACCAGACTCCCGTAGATCCGAAAGTTGTGGTCGCTTCGTTCCTCCACGCGTCTCTACTGCACGACTCAACTGTGAAAGTGCAATCACGGGTACACTCAATTCCTTCGCCAAGGACTTCAAACCCCTTGAAATCATACTGATCTCCTGCTCCCGATTTCCTTGTTTGTCTCCTCCTCCACTCATCAACTGCAAGTAATCAATCACGACCATTTGAATGTCATGTTGCATTTTTAATCGACGACATTTTGCTCGCAATTCAAAGATATTAATCCCAGCCGTATCATCAATAAAAATCGGCACTTCACTCATTTTTTCAATCACACCATTCAGTTGCGTCCACTCATAATCTTCGAGTTGACCACTTCTCATTTTACTACCAGAAATTTCTGCCTCCATCGAAATCAGCCTTTGCACCAATTGTACATTTGACATCTCCAAAGAGAAAAATGCGACTCCTTTTCCAAAATCCATCGCTGCATTTCGAGCCAAAGCCAACGTAAAAGAGGTTTTTCCCATACCTGGTCTTGCCGCTACAATAATCAAATCCGATTGTTGCCAACCAGAAGTGATTCGATCCAATGCTGTAAAACCAGTTGGAACTCCAGTCAATCCTTCTTCTTTTTGCGAAACTTCTTCGATCAACTTCAATGCTCTGGAAGCCAAAGTTCCCATCGACTCATAACCACTATTCATGTGATTTTGAGTGATGTTAAAAAGTCCTTGTTCTGCATCATCCAACAATTGGATAACATCAGTTGTATCTTCATAAGCATCTCGAATAATATTCGTAGACACTTTTATCAATTCTCTTTGAATGTGTTTTTGGGAAATGATTCTCGCATGGTACTCGATATTCGCAGCACTTGCAACTCGATTCGTCAACTCTACTAAATAATATGGTCCACCAATTTTTTCTAACTCAGCAGACTTTCGCAATTCTTCTGTCACCGTCAACAAATCAACTGGATGCGATTTTTCAAACAAACGAAGCATCGCAGTATAAATCGCTTGGTGCGATTCTGTATAAAAACTTTCTTTACTTAAAATATCAATGATAACTGGAAGGGCATCTTTGTCGAGCATGATTGCTCCGAGTACCGCTTCTTCCAACGCCATGGCTTGAGGCTGAACTTTTCCAAATACGAATGCGCTGAGGTCTGCCCCTTGCTCACTTTTCTTTCCCCTTAGCTGGTATTCCTTTTTTGAATTTTGGTTGGTGTTTGACATAATTAATCTTTCAAAAAAAATTATAAAAATTTAGGCCTCCGATAATCAATTATCGGATGATTGTGTGATGGTCTGTTTTGTTTTTCTCATATAAATTCAGGATGACAAATCTAATGCATAAAACTCATTTTCGATAATCCAACAATTTATTGAAATGTTAATAACTGATGGAGAATGTTGATAACGTTTTAAAATGTGGACAAATCGTTTTTTCTTTTTTTATTAAAGAAATTAAAATCGCCTTCATTAGTTACATTGACTAAAAAAAAATATGTAATCATCACAAAAAACCTCTCATTTCTATTTTTCTATCCTTAGAAAGTGAATTTTCACCATTCAATTTAAGTTTCCTTTTTTTTCAAAAAAAAATCAAAATGGGGAAAAGTTTTTTTTGAAGCTAAAATGAATTAAGATTTCATTTTCAACTCTTTGTAAAAATACATAAAATCTAAACAAAAAGTTTTAAAAAAACAATTTGATTTTATGCATAAAAAAGCCACGATCCATCTCTGAATCGTGGCTAATTTCTATATAGATTGTTTTAAATGTTTTTACGATAGGTAATCGTACACCAAATGTAGAATAAAAATTCAAAACATTTAAACAATCTCTATTATTTTACATTTCTGATAATTTCTCTTTAAGTGCTTGCAAAGCTTTTTGCTGAGATTCGATTACACTCGCTTGTTCTTTTTGAGATTGTTCATTTTCCTCAATATTTTTTTCTGCCTTAGCAATAGCATCTTTTGCTTTTTCGATGTCTTTATGGTAACCCTTATTTTTCTTTTGGAGTTTATCCATTTCTTTTTCCATCTTCTTCATCTTTTTCTCTTCATCTTCTATTTCATTATTGACTAATTCTTTAGCCACTTCAACAACATAGTCTTCTAACATTCTTACAGCAGCAGTATAATCACTAGGAAATGAACCAGATGAAACATAAAATTCACCCATTTCTATCCAAACAATTAATTCTGAATCATCTCCTTTCTCTTGAACTTTGGCATAAACATCTACATTTTCAGAATTATTTAATCCTCCAATGATTGCACCACTAGCTAAATATTCTTTTGATTTTTTTACTTTTTTTGCCTTTGCTCCATATCCTTTAATAAAGCTTTTCCAAACATTTAAGGCTACTTTATCATCAGCATTTGGTAGCTCCACAACTATAGCATTAAAGGTACCTTTCTTCATTGTTTCTTTTGATTCCGTTATTTCTTCCATTTGAGAAAAACCAATCGTTGTCAAAAATGTCATAAAAATAAATAAAAATAGATTTCGCATAAGTATATTATTTTAATAAGAAAATAATGATTTAAATAATAATTTGTGAGGGTTACAAGTTACTTTTCTAGAGAAAAAGAAAACATAACGAACTGATAATCAATATTTTATCGTTATTCGAATTCCAATTGCTGCTTCAATTTACAACTTTTATTGAATTCTTTAGCAGTCTTTCACTCGCTATAGAGACCCTAGGTAATGCTTTAAGTCACATGTCACAAAACTCGCACAATTTTTGTGATACATATTATCTAAGGACTGATATTAATATTATTTTAATATTTTCGACTAACACTATGACCTTACAAACTTAAAAAATGTATTCTCCCATGAAGTGGTTAAAAGTAATTTTCTTCTTTCAAATTCTTCTCTTTAGTTCGCAAATGGTTGCCCAAAATAAACAACTGGACAAAGCGAACAAACGTTACCAAATTAAAAAGTATGCTGAAGCAATTCCCCTTTATGAGGAAGGCTTAGAAAAAAATCCTAACCTAAGTGCAACCGTTAGATTGGCTTATTGTTATCGCGTCAATAATAATATTGAGAATGCTGTAAATCTTTATTCCGAAATTGTTCAACATAAAAGAGCAAAACCAATCACCTGGTATTACTATGGTGAGAGTTTGATGAGTCAAGGAAAATATGAGGAAGCTAAAGTTTGGTTAACAAAATATACAGAAAAGAAACCTGGTGATCCAAAAGGTTGGACACTCATCGAATCAATTGATAAAGTTCAAACTATCGAACCATATTATATTGTAAATAATGTAGAAGCCTTTGCTCACAATTCTGAAGAGGACGATTCTGCTCCTGTTTTTTTTAGAGGTGGAATTGCTTTTTCTTCCGATAGAAGAACAGGTGCTAAAATTATGAAAAAGAAATCTAGCTTCACCGGAAGAGATTTTTTAAGTATTTATTTAAGTAAAGGAAATGATGATGGGACTTTCAAATCACCTAATCAAATCTCAAAGAGAATCAATGATCTAAATAAAAATACAGGAACTATCGCTCTTTCACCTGATGAAAAGTTAGTAGTTTTTTCAAGAAATAGTGATGTTTCAAATCGGAAAAATCAATACAACTTGATGCTTTATCAAGCTGAAATAACAAAAGATGGAAGATTTAGAAATGTAAAATTAATGGAATTTTGTAACAACAATTCCAATCACATGCACCCTACCTTTTCACCTGATGGGAAAACTTTATTTTTTACTTCTGATAAAGGTGGTGTTGGTGGAACTGATATTTTTTACTCTACACTTGGAGATAAAGGATGGAGTCGTGCAAGAAATCTAGATGCTCCAATCAATACTACAGCCAATGAAGGTTTTCCATTTATGAGTTCTGATGGCAAGTTATTCTTTTGTTCAAAAGGACATACGTCCTACGGAGGCTTTGATATTTTTGTCAGCCAACAAGATATAAAAGGAAATTGGAGCCAGCCAAGTAATATTGGAGCTCCAATCAATAGCCCTGCTGATGATGTTTCAATTTATCTTTCTAAAGATTTGACCAAAGGAATGTTCGCATCTTCTCGTGAAGGTGGCGATGATGATATTTATTTCTTTGATATTGATGGTTTGTACAATAGATCATCCAGCAGTATGATTACTGAAACATCAGCAACGGAAGAAATTTTAGTTTCCACAACCGAAGATGAGACGATAGTAGTAGAGCCAATTTCTGAAAATACCACTAGCTCCTCTGAGGATAATTTTGAAATCCAACTCAAAGATTTACAAGAGTTAGATTTGGTCTCTCAAAATACATCCACAGAAAAGGGCAATGAAGAGGTGATAATTGTTCCTACTAATAATGAAGACTCGTTGATGAAGTCTTTTGATCCAGAAAATGATTCTAGTAATATTTCCCAAAAAGAAAATAAAACTAAAGTCACTAAAGATATTTCTTCTCCTTCTGGAAAAAATGATTTGCCTTTTAATCCGATTGAATCTTTTGAATCTTTTGAATCAGAAATAAAAACTAATGATAATTCCAAAGAGGTAACAAAAACTGTCATAACAAAAGATAGCACTCCTCCTTCAGACAACATGAATTTACCTTTTGAGCCAATCAAATATTTTGATTCGGAAAATGAAACTGAAGTTCCTAATAATGGAGAGTTGCCTAACACAACTGAAGGAAACTCATCAAACATATTCCAAGAAGGATTAGCAAGTATAGATTCACCAATGACAGATTCTACTCCTTTTGCGATAGAAGATAAAACTAAAATAGGTGATGCAAATATTACAGAAATGAGAGAATACTTAACCTTCCAATCTCCGCAAGATGAAATGATCTTTATTTTGGAAAAAGTAAAATTTGAATCTAAAAAATATACCATTACAAATGATATCTCTTCTCGTTTAGAAGAATTGGTAAAACTTATGAATGAATTTCCTGCATTGAAGATCGAAATAAATGCTCATACAGAAAGTCTTGGCGATGATCGAGAAAATATG